>JAQTPK010000058.1:0-12564 GCA_028712885.1 Syntrophales bacterium
ACGTGGCTGTCGCTGATGCTTGACGCCGAGTTTTACGGCCGGGCGGCGGGGGGCTATCACTGGACGAACGTGCTGCTGCATCTCGGCGGGACGCTGTTCCTGTTTATGGCGCTCCTGCGGATGACGGGGGCGCTGTGGCGGAGTGCTTTTGCGGCGGCGCTCTTTGCGCTGCACCCGCTGCACGTGGAGTCGGTGGCGTGGGTGGCGGAGCGTAAGGACGTCCTGAGCGGGTTTTTCTGGATGCTCACGCTTTACGCGTACGCCTGGTACGCGGAGCGCCCCTCGGCGAAGCGCTACGGCGCGGTCTTCGGCGCCTTCGCCTGCTCGCTGATGGCGAAGCCGATGGGGGTGACGCTGCCGTTTGCGCTCCTGCTGCTGGATTACTGGCCGTTGAGCCGGTTCGGCAGGGAGGGAGGGCCCGGCCCTCTCCGGATCGTTATGGAGAAAGTTCCCCTCCTGCCGGCCGCGGTCCCGATAACCGTTCTGACCATTATCGCCGAGCAGAAGGCGGGAGCGGTCAAGACCGCTGAAGCATATCCGTATGGGGAACGCGCGGCCAACGCGCTGATCTCGTATGTGAGGTATCTGGGGAAGACGGTATGGCCCGCGGACCTGGCGGTCTTCTATCCGCATCCGGGGAGCTGGCCGTTATGGCAGGCCCTGCTCGCGGGGGCGTTTCTCCTGGGCGTGAGCTTCCTGGCGGTAAAATACCGGAGGCGTTTCCCGTATGTTCCTGTCGGCTGGTTCTGGTTCCTGGGGACGCTGGTGCCGGCCATCGGCGTCATCCAGATCGGCTCGCACGCCATGGCGGACCGCTACACGTATATCCCGCTCGTCGGGATCTTCATTGCCTTTGCCTGGGGGCTGGGGGATGTGGCAGAGAGCGCGAAAGGCGGGAAAAACGTCAGGATCGCCGCGGCGGGGGCCGCAATAATGGTATCGGTGCTGGCGGTGCTCTCATTTGTCCAGGTATCATACTGGTCGGATTCCGTCCGGCTGTTCGAGAATTCAATCAGCGCAACGGGAGATACTCCCACAGCGCACCACGGTCTCGGCGATTACAATCTACGGAAAAAGGATCTGGAGAAGGCGGAATTCCATTACCGCCGGGCGGTGCAACTGAACCCGGATCTGCCCCGCGCCAGAAATAACCTGGCGATCGTGCTGATGCTGAAGGATCGCGACGGGGAAGCCGGAATACACATACGCGAGGCGCTTCGGATAGACCCGGGGCTCGCCCGTGCGCACAACACGTACGGGACGCTGCTGGCCAAGTCGGGAAGAATACAGGAGGCCGCGGAGGAATTCGCCAAAGCCGTCAAACTGGACCCGGAATACCGTACCGCATCGGAGAATCTGGCGAAGGCGCTTAACCAAGTAAAGAGTAAAAAGGCCCCTTCTTCACTTCGCTCATAACAAACTCCGGCCCGAAAGAGCAGACCGGACAGGCTGATATAAATATCAGATGCAAGGCGCGCCTTTCGACAAGCTCAGGGCAGGCTCCCGGGTGTCATGGTGAGCCTGTCGAACCACGCCCGGAGCGCAACCCTTCGACTACGCTCGGGGCAGGCGCCGCAGATGGGCGTTTATAATCAGTCGGTCAATGCCTTTTCCGGAAAAGTAAGCGAATCGGCACCAGATCGAATCCGAATGATTCGCGGATCCGGTTCGTGAGATACCTGCGATACGAAAAGTGAAGGGCCGAAGGAGCGCGGGCGAACAGGACAAATGTCGGGGGCTTCACCGAGGTCTGGGTCGCGTACTGAATCGAATTTACCCTGTTGCGGTGCCTGGGCGGCGGGTTTGATTCCGTGAATTCCGCGACGCGGCGGTTTATCTCCGCAGTAGGTATCCTCTTTGTATACTGGGCGTATGCGTCCTCCACGGTCTTGAAGATATTCATCACCCTTTGCCCGGTCAGGGCGGAGATGAAGAGGATCGGGGCGAAATCGAGGAATTTGAGATCGTCTTTGATCTTTTTAACGAAGATTCCCAGCGTGGAATTATCCTTCTCCACCAGGTCCCATTTGTTGACCAGAACGATGCAGATGACGCCCCTCTCGAAAGCAAGTCCCGCGATTTTTGCGTCCTGCTCGGTTATGCCTTCTTCGGCATCGATCAGGATGAGCGCCACGTCGCTGCGCGAAAGGGTGCGAAGCGCCTCCATGATGCTGTATTTTTCCAGCTTGAGACTGATGCGGCTTTTCCGGCGTATTCCCGCGGTGTCAATCAGGAGATAAGGTTTCCCGTTGAACTCGAACGGGGTGTCGACAGGGTCCCTGGTCGTCCCCGGAGCCGGGTTCACGATCGCCCTCTCGATACCGAGGATCCTGTTGACGAGAGAGGATTTTCCGGTATTGGGCCTTCCGATGACGGCTATCCTGATCCTCTCCTCTTCCGCCTCCTCACCTTTCTCCTCAACGGCCGCTATGCCTTCGGCGGCCTCGGACATCAGCTCGCCTATCCCGAGCCCATGCTCGGCGGAAATGGAAAAAATCCTGTCCACACCCAGGCGGTAAAATTCCCCCGTCAGGGCCTCGTGGCGGGGCCCGTCAATTTTATTCACCACGTAATAAACCCTTTTTCCGGTGCGGCGCAGGATGCCTGCAATTTCCTGGTCCGACGGCACGAGGCCTTCGCGTCCGTCCATGATGAACAGGATAATGTCCGCCTCCTCGATGGCGAGGTTCGTCTGCTCGCGCATCTGCACCAGCATGCGGTCGGTGGAGACCGGTTCGAATCCGCCGGTATCCACGACGATGAAGCTCCGGCCGTCCCAGGACGCCTCGGCGTAGTTCCTGTCGCGGGTGGCTCCCGGTTCGTCGATGACGATCGCCTTCTTGCGCTCCGCAATTCTGTTGAAGAGCGTGGACTTTCCGACGTTGGGGCGGCCTATGATGGCTACGATAGGTTTCATATTATTTATTCATACCCTAACTCTCTCAGCTTCCCGGCGTGTTGCGTCCAGTTCTTTTCGACTTTGACGAACAGTTCGAGGAAAACCCTGGCGGCAAAGAACTTTTCCATCTCCAGCCGGGCCTGCCTGCCGATCTCTTTCAGCATGGATCCCTTCTTTCCGATCAGGATGCCTTTCTGGGAATCTTTCTCCACGTGTATCACCGCCCGAATCCGCAGCAGGTTGCGCTGTTCGTCTTCCGTGAAGGAGTCTATCGTTACGGCGCTGGAATAGGGAACTTCTTCCCGGGTAAGGACGATGATTTTTTCCCGGATCATCTCCGCGGCGAGAAACCTCTCCGGAAGATCCGTAATCTGATCGTCCGGAAAATAGCGCGGGCCCTCGGGAAGCATTCCTGTGATCAGCTCAGTCAGAAGGGCGACATTCGCGCCTTCGAGGGCGGAAATGGGCACGATTTCCCGAAAGTCGTACATGGTGCGGTATGCGTCGATTTGAGGAAGAAGAACTTCCTTTGCCGCGGCATCCACCTTATTGATCGCGAGGATGACCGGATGGCGGAAATTCCCGAGCTTGCCGAGAACGGCGGCGTCGTCCGGGTGAGGACGTTCCGAAGCTTCCGTCATGAAAATGGCCACGTCCACGCCGGCAAGCGTACCGACAGCCAGATCGACCATGTAGCGATTCAGGGGATCTTTCGCCCGGTGTATCCCCGGCGTATCCAGGAAAATGAGCTGTGCATTTTCAGTGTTCCGTATCCCCATGATCCGGTTGCGGGTCGTCTGCGGTTTGCGGGCCGTGATGGCGATCTTCTCCCCGATCAGCCGGTTGAGGAGCGTCGACTTGCCCACGTTAGGGCGTCCGATGATGCCGATAAAGCCGGATTTGAACATGTTCGAATCAGATGAATACATTGAAAAAGGAATATGGCGCGCCGGCCGAACGCTTCGCCCTGTTCATGCTGAGATATTCGGTTCGGGAAATGGCCCGCCGCATTTCTCCGGCGCGGAGAAGAAGAGTCCCGCGCCTGATTTCGGGGTCCGTCCGTATTGATATCCGAACGTCTGAATGACGTTCCCTCAGGTAATTGAGATTACAATTTCTGATTCCGTGAAAATCGGAAACATCCGCCGGCGAGACGACGAATTCCACATCCGGATCTGCGCGCCCGTTTATGTATTCAAGGAGCTCCAGGGCCATTTCCAGTAATACAGAACCCGTCACCAGGCTCCGGAAGGCCGGATGGAAAGGGCCTCCGATAATTGCGCCCGGGCGCTCCATTTCCGGCGTTGTCTGCAGTCCGATGCGGATGACGGAGATATTCCCGGCTTCGAACCGCAGCAGGGCATAGCGGCAGCATTCGACCGCCTCCTCCATCCCAAGCGGGCTGTACTCCCCCCTCCGCAGCATTTCAGCGAGCTCCGTGCCGGCAAGGACGATCGCGGGGTGGATCCGGACCATGTCCGGGCGCATGTCCGCAATCTCATCCGCGGTGCGGCGGAAACCCTCGGGCGTATCTCCGGGAAGCCCGGCCATGATGTGAATTCCAGATTCGAATCCTTTTTCCTTGACGAGGATCAGTGCATTGCGCACATCGCGGGCCGTATGGCCCCGCTTCGAGCGGAGGAGCACCTCATCCGACATCGATTGCGCCCCGATTTCGATCGTCCTTACGGGATAGCGGGAGATCAGGCCGAGTGACGGCGCGAGCGTATCGGGTCTGCACGAAATACGGATCGAGCCCGCTTTCCCGGAGGCTACGGCGGAACCTGCCAGTGAAAGGAGGCGTTCCTGTTCCGCGGCGTCAAGCCCCGTAAAATCCCCTCCGTAAAAAGCCACCTGCGCCGCTTCGCCGCCTCCGGAGCGCTCAAGGACGGCGCCGAAGTACTCGGGAGTTATGCCGGCCGGCGAGGCGCCCGCCGTTATTCCCCTGTTGCAGAAGACGCACTGATTCGGGCAGTCCGCATTGGAGAGGAAGAAAGGAATGATCCTGGGGGTCATTGCCCCTCCGGTTCCCGGGATTCCGCCTTTTCGGGGATGAGCCCTGATTCCCTCAGTTCTTCGAAGGCCATCTTGGCGGCCCTCTGTTCCGCCTCTTTCTTGCTCTTGCCGACCCCGATGGCGGTCAGGACATCGGAAATCGTCAGGCGGATATGGAATATCTTTTCATGATCCGGACCGTGTTCGTGAACGAGGGTGTACTTCGGCATGGTCTTGTAGCGGTTCTGGCTGAATTCCTGGAGATAGGTCTTGTAGTCCTTGTACACGGGATGGCGCACCCACCTGTCCATGAACGGCTCGAATGTCCGGCGGATGTAGTCCAGCGCCGGATCGAATCCCCTGTCCATGTAAATGGCGCCCACGACCGCTTCGAGGGAATTCGAGAGGATGGAATTTTTCGCCCTTCCTCCCGACATCTCCTCGCCTCTGCCCAGCATGATGAACTCCCCGATCCTCGCGTGCCTGGCGACCTCGGCGAGATGCTGCTCGTTCACGATCGCAGCCCTCATCTTGGAAAGATGCCCTTCGGAATAATCCGGAAAATTCCTCATCAGTATATCGCTGATGCAGAGATCAAGCACCGCGTCTCCCAGGAACTCGAGCCTTTCATTGTCCTCTTTCTCGGGATCGGGATTCTCGTTCAGATACGACCGGTGCGTCAGAGCCTGATAAAGCAGCTCTATATGTTCGAAGGCGTAGCCGAGGGTTGTTTCGAATTCATGAACACGCTCTCTGTGGTCATCCATCACGCGATCCTCCCGAAAAGACGTTCATCCGATGCAGTCTCGCCCAGCACCCGGACCATCTCGTTCGCCCGGGCGTCCGCATCGAGCAGAACGGGAATGTAATTTTCCGAGAACCCTTTCCACTTTCCCGTTTCGCGGTCCCGCTTGCTTTCCACCAGCACCGACAGTTCACGGCCGACAAAGCGGGAGGCGAACCGGTTCCGCTTTTCCCGGCCTATACTGCGCAGAACGGCGGCCCTTTCCTTCTTCACGCGCTCCGGCACCTGGTCCGGGAAATCGGCGGCGGCCGCGCCGGGGCGCTTCGAAAAGGGAAAGACGTGCAGATACGCGATCGGGGCCTGTCGGAGCAGGTCGGCCGTCTTCCGGAAATCATCCTCGGATTCCCCGGGGAATCCGGCCATGACGTCGGCGCCGACAGCTGCATCGGGAAGCCGAGCGGTTATTTTTTCCAGAAGGCGGAGGTAGAAAGCGGAATCGTACGGCCGGCCCATGCGTTTCAATACGCCGTCCGACCCGCTCTGGAGCGGAATATGAAAGTGCGGGCAGACGACGCCGGAGTCTCCGACCACGGATATAAGCCTTTCGGAAATCTCCTGCGGCTCGATGGAGCTGAGCCTTATGCGGAAGCCGCTTGCTCCTGACCCGATCCGCTCCAGGAGTTCGGGCAAACCGGCATGCGGCTGGAGATCCCTCCCGTACATGCCGAGATGTATGCCCGTGAGGACGATTTCACGGAAACCGGAATGCCGCAGAAGAGAAATCCTCTCCTCGACGCTGCCGGCCGGCAGAGAACGGTATTTCCCCCTCGCGAGAGGGATTATGCAGTAGGAACAGAAAGCTTCGCACCCGTCCTGAATTTTCAGGAATGCGCGCGTCCGATCGGGCTTCCCCGACGGCTGCCGCCAGGCAAAGACGTCAGCATCTTTCGAGGACGGAAGCTTGCCGTCCAGCAGTCGGCGGATCAGCTCCGGGAGGCATCCCTTCCCGGCATTGCCGGAAACATGCGCGACGCCGGGCAGGTCGGCGACGGCGGACGCGGACAGGTCCGCATAGCACCCGGTAACGACTATTTTCCCATGCGGATTCGTCCTGGAGGCCCTCCTGACAGCCTGCCGGGACTGATAATCGGTTGCGGCCGTGACGGTACAGGTATTGACGATGTAAACGTCCGCCGGCTCCCTCGCGGAGACGATCCTGAATCCGAGCTCCTCCAGACTGAGACGGATTGTATCCGATTCGCACTGGTTCACTTTGCAGCCGAAGGTGACGATCGCCGCTGTTTTCGCCCTGTCCATATTCAACCGATCAATCCCGGGAATTCAAATATTATCAATAGACTTCCAGGCGGACGTTGTCAAGGCAAAGCAACAATCTGGATTTATATGAGTGTTTATGTTACTAAGCAGACATGGACGAAATCATCGGCTATCTTTCCGCTCATCCGGTTATTGCGATAATTATCGGAATAATCGTGCTGATAGGGTTCCTGTTTTTATTGAAGACTTTCTTCCGGCTGGCGATTGTTTCGGCGGTTATTCTCATTATTGCGTTCACCGCATGGCATTACTTCTCGTCCAGCGGGAAATTCGATACCCGCATGAAAAGCGCCATTGAAAAAACGAAATCGCAGGCCAGGGGAGCAGCGGAAAAGAGCAAAGATTTTATTGTCGAAAAGGGGAAGAAGTTCTCCGAAGGCATGAACAGGAACGCCGAAGAGTGAAAAAGGGCTTGAGCGGAAAAAGCAAAAAGGAATTCAAGAAAACGAATAAAGGCGTTTGGCTCTGAGTCAAACCGAGCAGCGTGTATTAAAAACACAACAGGCTGTTCAGAAATGCCCAGATGCAAGGCGCGCCCTTCGACAAGCTCAGGGCAGGCTCCGCAGACTCCGTCCCCGCGAAAGCGGGGATGGGCGTTTATGGACAGCCTGTTAAAATAGATCGACAACCATCGCCCGGGAGGGGCAAGCCGTAACGCAGATTTCGCAGCCGCTGCATTTCTCGGGATCGAAGATGACCTTGGCCGTTACCGGGTCGATGCTGACCGCCGATGCCGGACAGAATGCCAGGCAAGCACCGCAGTGGACGCATTTTTCCAGATCCTGCGTCACGCTTTTCGAGAGCGGCTCGACTTTCAGTCCCTTCTCTTTCAGGAACCGGATCCCCCGTTCGAAATTTTCGCTTGTCCCGAAGAGCTCAAGCACCAGCAGGCCTTCGCGCCGGGGGGAGATCCTGGCCTTCAATATGTTGAACATGAGATCGAAATCCTTTACCAGCCGGTATACGATGGGCTGGTCCACGATGTCGGCGGGATAGCGGATCACGACCTTTTTGGTGAATAATTCTTTGGCGTCCATAATCGTTGGAGTCTAAATATACTTTTACCCTAAGTCAAGAAAAGAAGCCGGCTCTTCACCCGGTCGGATCCCGCCTGGAACTCTGTTTCAGAATAAAGCCCATGATCAGCGTGAGAAATTCCTCCATTTTTTCCTGAAACGCCCCATGGCCGGCCTTCTTCAGGACGAAAAATTCGGACCCCTTGATGTTGTCATGGAGAATCTCCATGCCGTCCGCGGGGGTGATAAAATCCTCGTCCGACCCGATGAGGAGGGTGGGAACGGCGATGGTCCGCATTTCCTCGGGACTTACCCGGAAACCTATCTGGGAGCGGGAAAGCCGCATGAAGCACTCGAACCATGTTCTCGTGAGATGTTTTCGAAACAGCTCCTGCCTCTGGGTCAGCCATTCCGGGAAGCTCTCGTAAAAGTGGCGGGAGTAGACCCAGGGCATGGAAAGCTGAAAAAAAACGTCTCCATTGTTCAATCCTGCGGCCGTTTCCCATATCCTGCCTATCGCCCCGAGATGGGCGCTGATCGAGGTTACAGTATTGGCAAGGATCAGCGACTTCAGCCGGTCACCGCGGGCGACGGCGAATTTGAGCGCAACCTCTCCTCCATAGGACAGCCCCATAACATGCGCCCTGTCGATCTCCAGGTGGTCGAGGAGGGAGAGAACGTCCGCGACTTGCCGGTCGATGCCGTACTCTTTGTCCATAGGCGACGACTTTCCCTGATCCCGGAAATCGAAGACGACAAGGCGGAAAAGTTCCGCCAGTCTCGGCACGTAATCCGTCCAGCTCACGGTGTTCATCATGATGCCGTTCAGGAAGACAACGGGCTCCCCCCTGCCGTGCGATTCATAGTACAGCTTTGCTCCATCACCGGTTTTTAGAAAAGGCATTATTCTTTCTCCAGCATGCCGTCCCAGTCGTAAGTTTCGAAAGTGGCCCGGAGCGGGTGATCGTCATCCACCCGGCGGTAGACAAGCTTCCGGAAAACCCTGGCGGCGATTTCACGGACGGGTTCGGGAGGCACTACATCGTCCCCGCCGCCATGGAACAGAAATGTCGGCACCTCTATCGGTACGGAAGAGCAGGGGGCAAAGTCGTCCAGATCCAGGGCCGGCGCCAGAAGTATAAGCCTGCGCACTTTTTCCGGGTGCCGGCAGGCGTAAATAGCGGCCATGAGGCCGCCGAAGCTTGATCCCACCAGGATAAGATCTTTCCTGTTTTCGAGGAGTTTTTCCAGTTTCTCCATCCTCTCCCGGAGGTCTCCCCGGTAATCCTCGATCAGCATTCCCGGATATCGGGCTTTGAAAAATACCGCCTTGTTTCCCGAGCTGCTGCTCTCCAGCCCGTGAATAAAAACCCTTAAAGGTGTCCGACTTTGTTCCATTCTTGCCCTTTCTTCCCGGGTTAGAGGTAATGGGTATAACCCATAACCCATTACCCAGGACCTATTACCCGTTCGGAGGGATTGATGCCACTTTTCCGCCGCTTTTGCAATAGGCGGTATTGATTTGGTAAACTCCCTGTGTTAAAGCAACTTTTCACATTGCAGGGGAGGCAGTGCATGACTTCTATCTCGCCGTTCCGAGCCTTGAGACCGCAGAAGCGATTCGTCCGGGAGGTGGCTGCTCCACCTTACGACGTAATCAGTTCCGAAGAGGCGCGTGCGGTTGCCGAAGCGAATCCCCTCAGCTTCCTTCGCATCTCGAAACCGGAGATCGAGTTCCCCCAGGGAGCGGCGGACCGGCGCATCTACGAGCGGGCGAGGGCCGTCCTCGAGGAATTCCGCGCTAAAGGAATTTTCGTCCAGGATGAAAAACCATCTCTTTATCTGTATTCACTGCGGATGGGCGATCATACGCAGACGGGACTTGTAACCTGCGTGCAGGTTTCGGAATTCGATGGGGGAAAGGTCAAGGACCACGAAAGGACCCTCCCGCACAAGGTCGAAGACCGCACCATGCACATCGAGGCCGTGAATGCCCAGACAGGGCCTATTTTCATGACGTACTCGGCGCGGCCGGATATCGATGCGATTGTAGAACGGATAAGTAAAGGTTCCCCGGAATACGATTTTACCGCTGACGACGGAATTTCCCATAAGGTCTGGGCTGTCTGCGAGCGGCCCGTAGTGGAAGAAATAAGAAGGGCTTTCGGAGGAGTCGATCGGCTTTATATCGCTGACGGACATCACCGGGCGGCGGCGGCGGTGGCCGTGGCAAGAAAGAGGGGGGAGGAAGCGGGCGCCGTCCGCGGGAGCGAGGAGTATAACGGCGTAATGGCGGTCCTTTTCCCGCACAACCAGCTCAGGATTATGGATTATAACCGTGCGGTCCGCGACCTGGGCGGATTGAGCAAAGATAAGTTTATCGACCGCGTGCGAAAAAAATTCCTGGTCGGCGCCGATTTCCGGAGGAGAAGCCCGTCTCGCATCCACGAGTTCGGGATGTACCTGGAAGGGGAGTGGTACAGGCTGAAGGCCCGGAAAGGGACTTACGCCCCTTCGGATGCCGTCGATTCGCTCGATGTTTCCATCCTGCAAAAGAACCTGTTGAGTCCCGTTCTGCGGATACAGGATCCGGCGAGCGATAAGCGGATCCGTTTTGTCGGAGGCGCGCGGGGAATGGATGAGCTGGAGAGAATGGTGGATTCGGGGGCTTTTGCCGTGGCCTTCTCCATCTATCCGCCTGCCCTCGAGCAGATGCTGCGCGTGGCGGATGAAGGAAAGATCATGCCTCCGAAATCGACCTGGTTCGAGCCCAAACTGAGGAGCGGGATTTTTATTCACGTACTTGAATAGTCTCAAGTCTCAAGTTATTTTTGAAATGAGGGTATAATTTTTCTTCTCCATAATTAGAGTGCTCTTTAACCTGAGACCCGAGACTTGAAACTATGACTGTTTATGATGACGAAACCCTCGATGAGCTTCTTAAAGGCAAACTGAAGATCATTCAGAAAAAGAAGGGATATCGCTTTTCGGTTGATTCCATTCTCCTGGCGCATTTCGTCCGGTTGGAAAAGGGGGACAAAGTTATAGACCTGGGGACGGGAAGCGGCGTCCTTGCGATCATCCTGGCCAGCCGTTTCGAAGAATCATCCATAACGGGTCTCGAGATTCAGGAAGAACTGAGTGACATGGCCCGGAGGAGTGCGGTTTTAAATTCGCTGGACCACCGCGTAGGCATCGTCGATGGGGACGCACGGCGGGCTGCGGATATTTTCGGCGAGCGCTCTTTTGATGCGGCGGTCTTGAACCCCCCTTACAGGAAACCGGGCGCCGGGAGGATCAGCGTGAATCGCCAGAAGGCGGTCGCCCGGCACGAGATCATGGGCGGGCTGAGCTGTTTCCTGGAAGCATCCTCACGTCTTCTCCGGAGCGGGGGGCGTGTATTTGCAATCTACACGGCGTCGAGGCTTCCCGAGCTTATCGTCAGTATGAGGAAGCACGGAATCGAACCCAAACGGATGAGAATGGTTCATTCGGAGACCGGGAGCGGGGGCGAATTCATCCTTATGGAAGGGATGAAGGGGGCAGGGGAGGAATTGAGTATCCTGCCGCCGCTTTTTCTTTACGGCCGGGATGGCGGTTATACCGACGAGGCCAGGCTTATTTTCGACGAGATTTGTTCTCCATCCTCCGTCTCCTGACGACCTCTTTGGTCATAATTCGCCGCAGAAGAGCGCCCAGGTCGGAGTCGCGGACGGAAGATGAGCAGAATTCGATCATTCTCCTGTCCCGTTCGGAAAGTGAATATTTCATCAGCGGATTCGGTGCGGCTGAAGTCTCTCGAGCGGCGCGGCGCTGCGGGGGACCGATGGAAAGATGAAGGCGATTGACCGAGCCGTCTCCCAGAATCCGGTTGAGGCGCTCGCCGATTTCCGGTTTCATAAACTGAAGCTGCTGCAGCCACACGGAATCGGCGACTTTCACATAAAGAGTTTTGTTTTTAAGATTTTCAACCGCAGTATAGGACGATATCAGGGCTCCGACAGCTTCGCTCCATGCCTCGGCGAGTCCCCGGTCCGTCATATGGACGGGGAGCTTGTATTTTTTCAGTGTCAGCCTGAGCACATCTCCGATACCGGTGGGAGAAGAGCGTGCGCGTTTTCTGTTGTATCTGTTCACGGCAGGAACCTTCTGCGCGGGAACTTACCATAATCGGGGGCGGGAAGGAACAAGGGAATGAAAAAGACTGTAAAAGAACGGGCGCCGTCGAGACTGGATGTGAACCGCCTGATTGAAAAAATCAGAAACCATCCGGAATTCGGAAGAATTGGAATGATCCTCTGCCATAACGGCGTGGTTAGAAGCACGTCCGGAAGCGGAGAAGGCGTGACGGAGATCGCCGTCCGGGCGGATCGGCGAAAGCTCGCTGAAATAATCCGGGATATCGGCAAAATGACCGGGATAATTGCGGTGGAGGCGGAAATAGCGGAGGGCGTGCTTTATCCCGGAGACGATATCATGGCGGTTGCCATCGGGGGGGATTTCAGGGAAAATGTCTTTGCCGCCCTGATCGAGGCGGTAAACCGGGTTAAAGCGGAAGTCACCGCCAAGAC
>JAQTPK010000058.1:12664-14297 GCA_028712885.1 Syntrophales bacterium
ATGAGTGAAGAAGACGACAGGATAACGGAAATTATGCTGGGCATGGTGCGCGAAAAGGCGGCGCAAGTCTACTCTGAGAAGGTTATTTCCCACGGCATCCACCCGGGAAATTTCGGATTGATGGACAAGCCGGACGGATACGCTAAACATGTAAATGATTGCGGAGAGACCCTGGAGATATTTCTTGAAATCGGGAACGGCCGGATTGAAAGGGCGCGCTTTCACACCGACGGATGTCTTTTTACGATCGCCGCCGCTTCCGCCGCGGCGGGGATGGCCGAAGGGAAGAAAATAAGTGATTGCTTGAGAATCAACCAGAGTTCGATTATGGAATACCTGGAAGGCCTGCCGAAGGATCATGCGCATTGCGCCTTCCATGCGGCATTAACGCTGCACCGGGCCCTCAGGGATTATGCAATCCGTACCAGGGGCATTCCGAAAAAGGTAAAAGACAGGGGTAATAAATGAGGTAATCGGTTATGGGTATTAGGTATTGGGTAAAGACCCAAAACCCATAACCGATAACCCATTACCCCCAGAGAAGGAGGCAATATGAAGATTGCTTTTTCTTCGACCGGACCGGATTTGGAGGATCTCCTTGATCCCCGTTTCGGGCGCTGCCGGTATTACCTGATTGTCGATACTGAGAAGAACGACGCTTTGCCGGTGGAGAACAAAGCCGGGATGGCCTGAACAACCCGGGGTACGGCGACCGGTAACCTGGTTGCCGGGCATCAGGTGGATGCCGTCATTACGGGGACTATCGGGAGAAAGGCATCGAAGATACTCAGGGAAGCCGGGATTCGGATTTACCTGGGCGCCTCCGGAAGAATCTCCTCAGTGCTTGAGGCCTTTACGGCGGGACAGCTGACGGAAGCGCCTTGAAAGGGTACAAGGATTCAAGGGGCCGATGGTTCAAGGGTCTTATCAATTTTTTCGATAGAACCCATAAAAAAATCGAAAGGAATGAAGAGATTTTTAGGTGCCTAAACCGATGAACAGTTAAAGGATCTCTCTCATCATGAGGATTTCAGGAATGCTTACCAATTGATTTAATTAGCACTCTTTCTTTTGGATCGCTCTTTCTCCTGTCCCTTTTTTTGTTCATCTTCATAAATTTTCTGAAAATTTACAGGAGGCAATAAGATCGGTGGGTTCATCCCAGCTTTTCTGGATAATTCGGCAACAGACTCGCGTATGAAAGGAAATATGATTGCTGCGCAATTTATTCGACCAAATCTCTGAACATCGGCAGGTAAGTTTTTGAATACAAATTGGGCAGTACCTTCTACAAGGGCCTTAAAAGGCACATTCTTTACCTTACTAGGAATTTTTACGCTCACCGAAATTATAAGTGTCTTCGTGTCTTCTATAAAATGGAGGTGAATCCCATATCGAACGTCGAACTTAATCTCCTTATCCTCATTCAGAATCGATTGGTCTATCAATTCGAAGTAGGCTTTATTAATTATAATATTGGAGATACGTGTCGAGTATCATGATAATTCACCCCCCTAAAGGGGTTCAGTATCATCTCATTTCACCCCCCAGTATCAAGTAATTCACCCCCCTGCATCCGGGTAGAGACAAACCAAAGGCCGATATATCCTGCCGTCGATTTTTCACGTACAGA
>JAQTPK010000059.1 GCA_028712885.1 Syntrophales bacterium
TCTCGCTCCGCTGTAACGCACATTCGTCCGGAATCGAAGCACGGTGAGAAAGCCGTGGTGGTTGGCCGGCCTCAGGGTGCGTTACGGGCGCTCCGCTGCTCGTGGTTCGACAAGCTCACCATGACAAGCCGCCTATCTTCGCAACTTCGCAACCTCGCATCGTCGGTTCTCACCCTCTCAACTCAGTCCCCCAGCCTCCTATCCCCGCATCTTCGCAACTTCCCATCTTCGTCTTTTCTCACCTCAACCTCTCACCCTCTCTGATAAAAGTGCTCCATGCCAACTCTTTCCCGTCCGTCGCGAATGTGACCGCCCCGTCCCGGTCGGTCCGGAATATGCGCGAGCCGGATTTCCTGTATCTTTCCAGTACGAGGGGGTCGGGCAGTTTCCTGTGGATATCCGGTCCGCAGCTGAAGACGACTGCCTGGGGAGAGGCATTGCGAATGAAAGGCAGGCTGTTCGAAAACCGGCTCCCGTGATGCGGGGCCAGGAGAATGGAGCTTTTCAGGCGCGCGCCTTTTTTCACCAGCTCGCGCTCGACCCGTTCGGATATGTCGGCGGGCAGGAGAAAGGAGGCTTCTTTATACGAAAATTTCAGCACAAGCGACCGGTCGTTCTCCTCTTTCGGGTCGTAATTTTTCAGGGCCTTCCGGGCGGGATGGAAAACCTCGATACGGGCGCCGCCGAGGTCCGCCGCGGGCGCGCCGGAATGGAGTACCCGATGAACGATTCCTTTGCTCCGTATCAGGGCGGCAAAGCGGAGATACGGCTCGGAATCGGACGTGCCGCCGTTGGACCAGACCTCTCCCACGCAGAAACGGTCCAGGATGAAAAGAAGGCCGTTGAGGTGATCGGGGTGAGGATGGGTGAGGACCACCACGTCGAGTTTTTGGACGCGCTCCCTCCAGAGGAAGGGGGCCACCGCATGCCGGCCGATATCGAAAGAGCCGTCGGGCGCTCCGCCCCCGTCCACAAGCATTGTTTTCCCGCCGGGAAAGCGGATAAACGCGGAGCTCCCCTGTCCTACGTCGAGGAAGAAGACTTCCATCCGGCCCTCGCTCTTTGCTTTTTCACTCCAGAAGACCGTATCCGCCACGAAAAATATCGCCAGGAGAATGAATGTCAGAGCGCTGGCTGTCCTGCGCAGTTCTGCTTTTTCCCCCGCATCCGGCGAAAGATAAACGGCTGAGGCCGCCAGGAGGGCGTAATAGGCGGCGATCTCGGGCCATGCGGGAGCAGGAACTGAAATGGAAGCGTATGGAAGGGATGAGAGCCAGGAGGTCGCCCGCAGGGCGGCAGCTATGATCAATACTGAAAATTCCATAATGATTCCGGAAATTACGCTTGATAGGGGCGCGAAAACTATGATAGCCATGCTGAGGAAAGTGACACCGTATCCGAGCAGCGGTACCAGCAGGATATTGGCGGCGACCACGATAATGGAGAAGTTGTTGAAATAACAGGCCACCAGAGGCAGGGTGCCGAGAGTCGCGCTCAGGGTTGCGCCGACGAAAAGAAAAAGGGTCCGGTAGAGCTTGTGGCAGGGCCGCGGGGCGTCAAGGGGATCCCGCCTCGTGATTTTTTCATACCATGCGTTCAGCCCGGGCACGATGAGCAGGATAGCCCAGACCGCGGCGAACGAGAGCTGGAAGGCGACGTCCAGGACGGCCGGCGGGTAAATAGCGATCATCAGCAGCGCGGAAATTGCGAGGGTGTTCCAGATATCCCGCTCTCTTCCGATCGAGACGGCCGCAGCCAGGGTGATAATCATCAGTGCGGCCCGAATCACGGAAGACCCCAGACCTGCGATATACGCGTAAAGTATGACGGGTGGGGCCGCGAGCAGGACCGCGATGCGGGCGATCGAAAAACGCAGCAGCAGGAATTCGGAACATTTCAAAAGCGACCTGATAAGGAAAAAAAAGGCAAAAAAAACAATGCTGACGTTGAAGCCCGATATGGCAAGCAAGTGGGAAACCCCGGTCCTGCTGAAATGATCGAGGATATCTCTCTGTATTCCCCACTGCTCTCCCAATACCATGGCGCGCAGGACCGCTCCCTGCGGGTCGGGCGTTTTCCTGCGGATCATCTCCCTGATTCCATCCCGGTAATTCTCGATCATGCGCCTGGCCGGATTCATCCGTCCGCCGCGGATCGTGACGATCTGTGCGGCGTCTTTTATCCGGGCGCGGGTATGAATGCCTTTGCGCCGGAGATATTCCCTGTAATCGAACGCCCCCGGATTTTGAAATGTCCTCGGATCATGGAAGACGGCCCTGGTCCGGATCATGTCCCCGTAGCGGGGCGCATCTTCGGAGGTCGGGGCTGACAGGAGGATTCTGCCGGTGACGGGAAGCCGCAGTCCGCGGTGGATTACGGATGACGCCTCGACGACCAGATCGGTCCGGTCCGGGAAAAATTTCGGCGGCTCGGAGACGGTTGCTTCGAGGCCGACGGCGACAGGGGGACGGAAAAAGCGGATATCGCCGGGAGGCGGATTGTCCCGGAATGCAAGGTTTGCATTCAGAACGCCGAAAACCAGGGTCAGCAGGGAAAGAGCGGCAATCTGGGCTTTCTTCCATTTCTTTTGAACGGCAAATGCGAGAACCGCCGTAAATGCGGCGACGAGAATATAAAGGGGTATTGCGGGCGGATCGAAAAAGAAACCCAGCCCTGTGCCGGCGGCAAGGATCGAGGCAAGGAGGGGAAGAAGATAATTCATGGGTCTCCTACTGAATATTTACAGCCGAGCGGCAAAACCAGGGAGGGAGAAGAGAGAAGTGTTTGATAAAACGGGCGATATTATAATTTCGCCGTTCACTCTTCAAACCGGGAGCGGGCCGAATGTACAAAGGCAGTAAGGTCGTCGTGATAATGCCGGCATACAATGCCGAAAAGACGCTGAAAAAGACGTACGAAGAGGTGATGGCGCAGGAGATCGTGGATCTCGTCATCGTCGTGGACGACGCGAGCCGGGACAATACGGCCGCCGTAGCGGGCGGCCTCGGCAATACGCTCGTGTACCGGCATGAGCGGAATATGGGATACGGAGCAAATCAGAAGACGTGCTACCGGCTCGCGCTGGAATCTTCGGGGGACATAATCATCATGGTGCATCCGGATTACCAGTACACCCCGATGCTCATCCCGGCAATGGCATCGCTGATCGGCAACGGTTTGTATAAATGCGTCCTCGGCTCCAGGATTCTGGGCGGCTACGCCCTGGACGGCGGGATGCCGGCATGGAAGTACATCTCCAACCGTGGGCTCACTCTTATAGAAAACATCCTGCTCGGTGCGAAACTGTCCGAGTATCACACCGGCTATCGGGCCTTTGCGAGGGACCTCCTTTCCCGTCTTCCGCTCGACGAAAATGACGACGATTTTGTATTCGACAACCAGATGCTTGCTCAGGTCCTCTGGTTCGGATACACGATCGCCGAAATCAGCTGTCCCACGAAATACTTTCCCGAGGCGTCTTCAATCAATTTCCGGCGGAGCGTCAAGTACGGCATGGGCTGCATCAGGACCGCGGCTGAATACTGGCTGGCGCGCAGGGGACTCCTGCAATCGGGGCGTTTCCCCGTCCGGGGGGGCGCGGGTTAAAGTATCCGTTCCGGTGAAACGATAATCTTTTATGAGTTCACCGCGGGAACATGGAATGAGCGGAGTTGAAACAGAGCAGGACTGGATTAAAAAAATCCGCTGGCTGATTTTCGCCCGGCTGGCAATCGCGACTTTTCTGCTGTCCGTCGCTTTCCTTATAGAATACCTGAATCCCGTCCTTGCCGACGGGGCCTCGGCGGCGCGCGTCTTCTATTTTTTTGCCGCGCCGTATCTGTTTTCCATCCTTTATATAATGGTGCTCAACCAGTACTCGGGCGGTCCCGCGAACATCCGCATCCAGGCGGCGGGAGATGCAATCCTGGTCACCGTCCTTGTTTACATCACGGGAGGGATCGCCAGCTACTATTCCGCAATATATCCTCTGATCGTGATCTACGCCGTCCTCTTCCTTTCCTGGAAAGGCGGCGTCGCGGTAGCAACCTGGAGCGGCTTTCTCTACGGGACGCTGCTCGTCCTGGATTTAAACGGGATAATAACCCCGGCGGGGGCGCCGGAGCGCCAGCCGGGGGCGGCCGAGGTATACATCAAGATCATAGTCCAGTTTTTCTCGCTGTACGTGATCGCCTTCCTTACCAGCTTCGTCGCCGAGCAGGAGAAGAAACTCCGGACCCTGCTTGCTGCAAAAGAGAGCGCTTTCGACCAGCTCGACCTGCTGCATCGGAGCATTATCGAATCGATCGATGCGGGCATCCTCACGCTGGATCCGTCCGGCAGGATCAAGTCCTTCAACAGGGCCGCCTGCGACATAACGGGATATTCGTCTGCGGAAGTTCTGAACAGGCACATCGGACAGATCTTTCCGGAATTCCAGTATTCATCCCAGATAGGGGCCGGCAGGCCGCCGTACCCCGGCGGGAGGAGGCGCGAGCTGCCCGTCACCGGGAAATCCGGGAAGATCATCCTGGGATTTTCCGTTTCTCCGCTCGTGGACGGCCGTTCCGAAAAAATAGGAGAGATACTGATATTTCAGGACGTGACCGCAGTGCGGGAAATGGAAAAACAGGTCGAGCGCAACCGCAGGCTGGCGCTGATCGGCGAGATGGCTGCCGGGCTGGCGCATGAAATGAGGAACCCCCTTGCGGCGATCGGGGGCTCGATCCGGCTTTTGAGCCGGGAAGGCGCAGGCAGCGGAACAGGCGAGCGGCTGATGAGGATCATCCTGCGCGGGAAAGAGCAGCTCGAGGCCTTTTTGCGGGACTTTCTGCTCCTGTCGAAACCGGCGCATGAAGCTCCCGAGCCCGTGCAGATCAATGAAATGATCGAAGACGTGCTGGAGTCCATCCGTTTCGGGCCGGACTGGACGGAAGACGTTGAGGTTGTCAAAAAGATGAACGGGGAGCTGGTTGTTTTCGGAAACCGCTCCGAGCTTCAGCAGGTATTTCTGAACGTGATCCTGAATTCTTTTCAGGCCATGAACAGCGCCGGGCGCCTGACGATAGATACCGGCATTGAAGGCGCGCAGGCGATGATCAGGATCGAGGATACGGGCCCGGGCATAGAAAAAGAAAATATGGACAGGATATTCGAACCGTTCTATACGACCAAGGAAAGAGGAACAGGACTCGGACTGGCGATCGTAAGCCGGATAGTTGAAAGCCACGCGGGCCGAGTCACGATCGAGAGCGAGCCGGGACGGGGTACCAGGTGCACAATCCGGATTCCGGCGTATGAACTCTCTGAGGGCACAGGGTTAAAGGCTGGAGGATAAAGGCTGAGGGCGTAAGGAGTAAGGCGTAAGGAGTAAGGCGTAAGGAGTAAGGCGTGCTTTCCCGCTGACCCAACGCCCAATGCCCAACGCCCAAACGCAACAGACGCAATGGACGCAACAGACCCAATGGACCCAATGGACGCAATGGACCCATCATGGCCAGAATTCTGATCGTAGACGACGACAAGGGGATCCGCGAGTTTCTCGAAATAATGCTGACCGGCGAGGGTTACGAGGTATTCTGCGCCGCGGGGGCGAAAGAGGCCTTGGACTGCTGCCGGAAACGGCAGATCGATCTCATGCTGACCGACCTCAAGATGCCCGGCATGGACGGAATCGGCCTTATCAAGGAAGTCAGGGAAATTTCCCCGGAAACAATCACAATCCTCATCACGGCCTATGCTTCCGGAGAGACCGCGCTGGCGGCCATGAAGGAAGGGGTTTACGACTATGTCGAAAAGAGCTTCGACATAGAAGAACTCAAGGAAATAGTTCGCGATGCGCTGAAGAAAAGGGGAATCCGCAAGGAGGATGCCGCCGCGAGCATCGAGGACGAGGTGCGCTTCGGGAATATCATCGGGAAAAGCCGGGAAATGCAGCAGGTGTACGCCGTCATAAAGAAGATCGCCGATACCCCGGCGAGCGTCATGATCCTCGGCGAAAGCGGCACAGGCAAGGAACTCGTGGCAGGCGCCATTCATAACAACAGCTCCCGCCGGAATATGCCGTTTGTCGTCGTAAATTGCGGCGGCATTCCGGAAAACCTGCTGGAAAGCGAGTTCTTCGGGTACATGAAAGGCGCTTTCACCGGGGCATATGCGGACAAGCACGGGCTGTTCGAGGCGGCGCACAAAGGGACGATTTTTCTCGACGAGATCTCGGAGCTTCCGCCCCTGCTGCAGGTGAAACTGCTGAGGGTCGTGCAGGAAAAAACTTTCCGGAGGGTAGGGGGGACCGAGGACATCAAGGTAGATGTCCGCATCATCTCCGCGACGAACCAGGACCTGGAAAAAAGGGTGAGGGAGGGCCTCTTCCGCGAAGACCTTTTCTTCCGGCTTAACGTCATTCCCATCCGGATTCCTCCCCTGCGGGAACGCAAAGAGGACATCCAGATCCTGACCCGTTTCTTTATCGATAAGTATTCGCGGGAATTCGGAAAAGAAATCAGGAAAATTTCCGCATACGCAATGGAGCTGCTGCTGAAGTACCCCTTCCCGGGCAATGTCCGCGAGCTTGAGAACATCATCGAGCGAAGCGTGGCCCTGGAAACGTCCAGCATTATCCTTCCTGAAAACATCGCCATTTCCGGGGAGACGGAGAACAAGCCGCGAGTCCCGGCGGACATCGAAATCCCCGATGCAGGCATCATGCTGAACAGGGAGATGGCGGAGATAGAAAAAAGCCTGATCCGGAAGGCCCTGGAAAAAGCGAACGGCTCCAAAACCAGGGCGGCCGATCTGCTCGGCATCAGCCGTGATTCGCTGAATTACCGGATCGAGAAGCTGGGGATTATTTGAGGCACAAGCGTTAAAATCCTAAATCCCAAGCAGTATCCTTCGACTGGCTCAGGATTACCCAAACAAATCCAAAATCCGAAATACAAAAAACGTGAGGAGTGAAGCGCAAGGCGTAAGGAGTGAGGCGTAAAGTGTTTTAAAAAAGCACCATCCTGAGCGCGCCTTAAATGTCATTTCGAATCCGCCACAGCGGATGAGAAATCTTTTGGACTGATTGATAAAGAGTGAAGTAAAAAAACCTGGGGAAAAACACTTTACGCCTTACTCATCACACCTCACGGGGGCAAGGTCTTGCCTGACCTATAACCTATGGCCCATTACCCATGCCCCCCACCCCACATCCTTTCCCGCCCCGAAAGAAAGGTGAGAGGGTGAGAACCGAGATGCCGCTTGATCGTGTCATATCGAGCCCTTCGGCAAATCTGTCGAGGGCCTCAGGGTAAACTCCGCGAGATATCTTTCCATCCCGATAGGCCCTTCCTCATGCAAGATTTCTCGTCACTCCGCTCCTCGAAATGACATTTGGAGCGCCTTTTCAGCCTGTTCGGATCCAATGAACGCAACGGACGCATTTCCCGCTTTTCGCGCCTTTCCCGCTCTTCCCGCTGCCCCATCACCCATAACCCATAACCCCGCCCTGAATTATGTTGTGTGAAGATGACCCGAGAGGCCGTGAAATCCACACACGAACCAGGGCAATATGTTCATTCCGCTCAGGGCAGGCGAAGCCGCCGGCGGAACACAATTTTCTTATCCATATGTAATTTATCGTAAATAAAAAGAGAGAGGCTGCTCCCGCCCGGTTTGGCATATGGATTGCTAATACTCAAGGCGTATAAATACCTGTCCTTAATAAGCTGGAACGCACGGTTCCTGAAAGGATGATAGGTAAAGGTTTTTTCCCTATGAAAGGAGGATTTGCAGATGTTGAGAAGGTTCAAGAGAGGGCAGAAAGGTTTTACACTCGTTGAGTTGATGATCGTCATCGCCATCATCGGTATCCTCGCGGCGATCGCCATCCCGCAGTTCACCGCTTACCGTGTCAGGGGCTACAACGCAACGGCGAAAGCCGATGCGAAGAACGCCTATACCGCCGCGCAGGCTTACTTTGCCGATACGCCGGCAGGTACGGCAACAACGGCAATTCTTTCCAATTACGGATTTAAGGCCAGCAACGAAATGCAGGTTAGCGGCGGCGGAACGCAGTCCGCTCTGTCGATTACATCCAAGCACAACAGCGGCGATGTTACCTATACGGTAGACGCATCAGGCAACATTACA
The DNA here is from genome assembly GCA_028712885.1 of Syntrophales bacterium. GTDB lineage: Bacteria > Desulfobacterota > Syntrophia > Syntrophales > UBA4778 > JAQTPK01. The sequence continues at coordinate 8,134 of JAQTPK010000059.1, forward strand.
CCGTAATGTAACTTTCTTCTTGACGGAAAGGGGGCGGGGTCTGGATTCCTGCCCCTTTTTTTTTAAGGCAAAAGGTGAGGGCAAAGGGCATAGGGCATGGCAAGGAGGTCTTTCCCTTTCGCCTTCAGCCCTTAGCCATTTGCCTCTTGCTCAACGCCTTGAGCCTGTCTTCGACTAATGCGAATACTTCGTCAACGGTGATGGCAAGCATGCACCGGTTGACCTTGCAGGGGGTGAAGCGGTGGTTGAAGACGCTGACGCAGGGACTGCAGCCGAGGCCCTTGAACACGGCATGCCCTCTCTCGCTGATCGGGCCGAAGAGCAGGGGGGTCTCCGGGCCGTAGAGGACGATGGAATTGATATCCGTCATCGAGGAGAAATGGGCCGGGCCGCTGTCGTTCGTGATCAGGATATGCGAAAGGGTGTAAAGCTCGAAGAGGTCCCTCAGCTTTGTCTTGCCTGCGAGGGAAAAGGCCCGGGGAGACGCGATGGCGGCGCAGATTTCTTCCGCGGCGGCGCGCTCGGACGGGCTTCCGGTGACGGCGATCGAGGCCTCGGGAAATTTTTCCAGAATTCTTTTCCCGAGCTCGATGAAGCGCGCTTCCGGCCACTTCCGGATCGGGAGCATATCCCCGGCGTTCGGGTTGAGAATTACGATCGGACCGGAGGGGAACGAGCCGGCCGCTGCAGATACAATATTCCGCACCCGGTCGAGGTTGTCCTTGTCCGGATTGAATTTCGGGCGCACGATCCAGTCCGGGCCGGGCTGTATTTTCGGCTGGGGCAGCTCCTCGGGATCCAGGTCGGCCGCCTCGACGAGCAGGCGGTAGGATACGGCCGCATGCAGATAAGGACTGTACTGAACGCGGTGCGTCATGAGGTCGCCGCGGTACGGGACCTCGCTGTTGAACCGGTGATAGCCTATTCTCCTCTTCGCGCCGGAAAGGAAAGCCAGGATGGCCGGGGCCCGGGTGAAAAATTCCATGTCGATCGTCGTGTCTATCCCCAGCTTCCTGGTTTTTCCAAGCAGAGCCAGGATGTCGCGGAGGAAAAGCATGAAACCGCGGTTGCGGACGATAAGGATGTTCTCGGATGGAATGGCGTCAAGGACGCGCAGTATTTCCTGATTGTCCTCGAAGACGCAGAAATAGACGTTGTTCCGGCCGACTTTCTGTATGGCGCGGAGGATGGCGCCGTAGGCGAGCACGGTGGCGCCCTGCTCGATGAGCTTGATGAACATGATCTTCCGCGGCGGGGGCAGGGCTGCGCTCCGCTCTGCCGGACCGAGGCGCCGCAGGAAAGTCAGCGCGGCGCAGGCGGGCTTGCCGATCCAGAAATCTATGATGCGGATGGTATCAGGCTTCATGCCGTCTTCCCCGTCTCCGGGTGATCATGTGGGAGGCGGCAAAATACCCGAAGACGGCCAGGGAGAACAGGGATATCCACTTCCCCGCATGAAAAGAATCGGGGGAGTATTCGAGCCGGATCCGGTGTTTGCCGGGATTCATGGGTATTCCCATGAGCGCGTAGTTCGCCGGCTGAACCTGGTACCTGTCCTGCGCCGAGCCGGGCAGCGGGCGGGCCTTCCAGTGCCTGCTGTAGGAGTCGGTTATCAGCAGGATGGAATGGCCGTCCGTATCCGCCTCGATCACAAAATGGTCGGTAGAATTTTCGATTATGGAGCACTTTCCTCTCGACATCGGCTTTATTCCGCTCCCGGGGAAAGGATCGGTCTCCAGGAAAACCGTTTTCCGGGGATCGAAACCGGTCCCGTCCATGCGGGCGAAGACCGCATCCCTTCCGGGGATCGTTTTCCAGGTACCGACCGCCTGAATGTGTTCCGCCGTCGCGGGCCGTTCGGCAATCGTAATTTTGCCGCCGCTTCCAAAAATATAATATCGGCAGCGCAGCATGGAAAGAATAGGATGAAAACGGGAAAAATGCAGATTTTGCGTAGCGGCGTCCGGGTCAAGTCCCTGGGAAAAGAACAGCATCCGGCCGTAACGTCCCTGAACGCCGGGATCGTATCCCCAGATATCCCTCATCCCCGCCGACATGGCCGCATTGGGATCGATGAGGTTGAGCATCCGGTAGTCGCCGGGGCGCCCGGAGCGGATTCTTTCCAGTTGGGGGTGGGCTGTCATGCGGATATCGAAAACAGGCCGCGAGATTCTCATCACAATGAAGACCTCGACGGCGGCAAGCGCAACGAGGCCATAAACGGCCACCTTTCGCGAAGGAAGCAGGCGGAGAAAGAGATAGAAAAGCGCCAGTACGACGGCCGCCGCGGACAGCCATCCGGATGCAAAAACGGCGGCCCGCTGCATGAGAAGCGGATCTTCGATCAGCAGCCCCGCCTGGGAGATCCGATGGTCCCGCAGAAAGGCGGCCAGATGATTCCAGACGCCGATTTTTTCGGGGGGCACCAGAAAAAGCGCCAGGGCCGCCCCTCCCAGAATAACGCCGGCGGCCAGCACGGAGTTGGCGAATCTGCCGGGAGCGGCGCCGGAACGGACCAGCCCGTCCAGGCCGGCGCCCGCTAGCAGTACAAGAAACAGGGTGGCCGGGAAAATGAATTTCGACATGCCCCGGAACTTGTCAAATCCGGGGACCCAGTGATAAAGGAGGGAAAACAGGGGCGTATGGGCGCCGAGAGCAAGTATCGACAATACTGCGATCATAACGATGCAGACCTTCTTCACGTCCGTCTTTCCGTGCACCGCGCCGAATGCGGCGAGCGCCAGGCCCGCGGCGCCGATGAAGGGACACATTTCCCAGAAATAAAGCTGTCCCCAGTACGGGAAAAGGGTCATGTTGCCGAAAAGAAAAGGTGAGACGAGGAGCAGGAAGTTCTCGGGCGGGAGCGAATAGGAAGAGGCGAAGGCGAAGCTGAGGCCCTGGCCGCGTATGCCTTCCGCGAGCGCGTCCATCCCGCTGATGAGCTGGACGGCGCTGATCCCGAACGCTCCGGCGGCGACAAGCGCGAGTTCCCCGGCCGCGCGCAAGCGTTGCGGACGGCGGACAAGCTTGATCCCGGCATAAATGGCGGCGGCCGTCGCCGTATAGAATACATACTGGGGGTGGCCGGCGAAGATCTGCATCGCGGCCGCAAAGACGCCGAGGAGGAGCCATCCCCGGGAGGGATTCTCGATTATACCGTCGATGGCGAGAAATATCAGCGGGGCCCAGACCATGGCCGAAAGGTTGGACAGGTGGCCCGGCATGATATGAAGAAAGAACGCGCCGGAGAACATCATGGCCACCGCGCTGAAGAGGCAGGCGGCGGCGTGGAGCCCCGTTCTGTACGCCCAGGCGTACATGAACGCCCCCATCATGAAGACATGGAGCGCGACGAGGAAATTAACGGCGGCGGCGAGGGGCAGTACAAGATGGATGTAGTTCGGCAGGTACAGCATGGCCGACTGGAAACCGGAGAAGTACGGGGCGCCGGAAAAAATGTGCGGATTCCAGAGGGGAAAATTGCCGTTTTTCAATTCCCTGAATCCGAACTCGCGCCAGTGGACGAACTGGTGCGAAAGGTCCGCGCCGAACATGGAGACGACAACGTCGGGCGAGAACAGGACGTCGCCGAACATTATAAGGGTGAGTGCCAGGAGGACCGCGAGATGGATGAAGGGATTTTCGTGGATCGGTCTGCTGTTCATCAAAACAAGTACCGCCGCGACGGCTTTGGCCGGACGCGGACCTTTGTAGCATAAACCGGCCCCTGCTGGCAAGCCGTGGAGAAAGATGGATTTGCGCATTGATACGGGCGGGCGGCGCGCTCCCGCGCAGGCGCGCATGTTGATGCCGAAGCTGGTTGCGCTTGCCCTGATCGTCGCCGTCGCGGGAGTCTTCTGGAACCTGCAGAAGGCGGATTTCCTTTATTTCGACGACCAGGCATACGTTACGGAGAACGCGCGGGTCCTGTCGGGGATAACGCGGGAGGGCGCAGTCTGGGCCTTCGGCGCGCTGGAGGCGGGATTCTGGCAGCCGCTTACGTGGCTGTCGCTGATGCTGGATGCCGAGTTCTACGGCCGGGCGGCGGGGGGCTATCACTGGACGAACGTGCTGCTGCACCTCGGCGGGACGCTCTTTCTGTTTCTGGCGCTCCTGCGGATGACGGGGGCGCTGTGGCGGAGCGCGCTGGCGGCGGCGCTCTTTGCGCTGCACCCGCTGCACGTGGAGTCGGTGGCGTGGGTGGCGGAGCGCAAGGACGTCCTGAGCGGATTTTTCTGGATGCTCACGCTTTACGCGTACGCCTGGTATGCGGAGCGCCCCTCGGCGAAGCGCTACGGCGCGGTCTTCGGCGCCTTCGCCTGCTCGCTGATGGCGAAGCCGATGGGGGTGACGCTGCCGTTTGCGCTCCTGCTGCTGGATTACTGGCCGTTGAGCCGGTTCGGCAGGGAGGGAGGGCCCGGCCCTCTCCGGATCGTTATGGAGAAAGTTCCCCTCCTGCCGGCCGCGGTCCCGATAACCGTTCTGACCATTATCGCCGAGCAGAAGGCGGGAGCGGTCAAGACCGCTGAAGCATATCCGTATGGGGAACGCGCGGCCAACGCGCTGATCTCGTATGTGAGGTATCTGGGGAAGACGGTATGGCCCGCGGACCTGGCGGTCTTCTATCCGCATCCGGGGAGCTGGCCGTTATGGCAGGCCCTGCTCGCGGGGGCGTTTCTCCTGGGCGTGAGCTTCCTGGCGGTAAAATACCGGAGGCGTTTCCCGTATGTTCCTGTCGGCTGGTTCTGGTTCCTGGGGACGCTGGTGCCGGCCATCGGCGTCATCCAGATCGGCTCGCACGCCATGGCGGACCGCTACACGTATATCCCGCTCGTCGGGATCTTCATTGCCTTTGCCTGGGGGCTGGGGGATGTGGCAGAGAGCGCGAAAGGCGGGAAAAACGTCAGGATCGCCGCGGCGGGGGCCGCGCTCTGCCTGGCCGCGCTGGCGTTCGCGAGCTGGAGCTATGCGGAGAAGTGGAGGGACTGCTTCACGCTTTTCGTCCATGCCGAGAAAAGCGTGCCCGGTAATTATTTTGTCCACAACCTGCACGGGTATTCCCTGCAGAAGGCCGGCGATTTCCCGGGCGCGCTCCGGGAATTTTCGGAGTCCCTGAAAATCCGCGGCGATTTTGAGCCGGCCCGGGTCAACATGGGTATGGCCCTCTACCTCGCCGGAGAGGGCGCGCGCGCCGTAGCCGTCCTCGAAGAGGCCATCCGGGTCAATCCGGAATCCGCGGAAGCCTATAACGCCCTCGGTAGCGTTCTCTTTCAGATGGGCAGGGGCGAGGAATCGCTGGCCCGGTTTGAGCGGTCGATCGCGCTGTTATCGTTCGTTGCGTCAATGCCCGCGCGGGCCGATATCCGGTTCAATTACGGTATCGCCCTGGTGGAATTGGGGCACGACCGGCGGGCCGAGAAAGAAATGAAAAAGGTTCTCGAGATCCAGCCGGACAATGCGAAGGCTTATTATCACCTTGCCATGATTTCCCTGCGGCGCGGCGACCCCGGAACGGCTGAGGATCTCATGCGGAAAGCCCTGCGCGTGCGGCCTTTCGATCCGGATGCCTGGAACCGCTTCGGGAGAATTCTCCGCGAGCAGGGTCGGACCGCCGACTCCGTGCCTTATTTCCGGGAAGCACTCCGGATATCCCCGGAAAATTTCGAGGCGCACTACAGTCTTGGCGACGCCCTGGAGCGGACGGGCGATTTAAGCGGCGCCGCCCATCACTTCCGCGAAGCAGTGAAAACAGAACCGGGGAATCCTGAAGCGGCGGAGCGGCTGAAGAAGCTGGAGACGGAGAAGAAGGGATGACAGGGTCGCTCCGGATCAATTTCCGCCGGTCCGCAATATTGGCGTCGATTCTCCTTGCAGGCGCCGTTCTGGCAGTGTTCGCGGGCCTCCGCCACGCGGAATTCGTAGACTACGACGACCAGGCATACGTTACGGAGAATGCGCGGGTCCTGTCGGGGATAACGCGGGAGGGCGTAGTCTGGGCGTTCGGCGCGCTGGAGGCGGGATTCTGGCAGCCGCTTACGTGGCTGTCGCTGATGCTTGACGCCGAGTTTTACGGCCGGGCGGCGGGGGGCTATCACTGGACGAACGTGCTGCTGCATCTCGGCGGGACGCTGTTCCTGTTTATGGCGCTCCTGCGGATGACGG
>JAQTPK010000060.1 GCA_028712885.1 Syntrophales bacterium
TCCGGGTCGGCTACATGAGATTCCGGGGCGGAAACGACACATCCGGAGTTTATTCCGATGGGAACATCAAACTATCCTGGGAGATAGGCTCGAGATACAGCCGGATCTACTGCAACGACGCCACCAGCTGTACGATAACCTCTTCGGCTTCCGGCAGTATAAGCGGCGGGTCGCCCGACAGCGGCACGCCCCTCGCATCATCTCTGCACGAGGCCAAGCTTTACATGGATGCCAGCAAGGGGGCCGATACGGCCGGGGCCTGCCGGCAGAAATTCGTCATCGTCATTTCCGACGGGTCGGACACGTACGCGTGCAGCGGAGACGGAACCGAAACCCAGGACGATCAGTACAAGCGCCGCCGCGAATCTGTGGCCAGGGCGAAGGCCCTGGCGGACGCGGGATACAAGGTATTCGTGGTCGGGTTCGGGGCCGCCATGCCCGACTACCTTGAAAAAACCCTCAACTGGATGGCCTACCACGGCGGGACCGACAATCCCCTGGCCGCCAATTCGGGGAGCACCGGCGGCTACGATCCGTCGGCCGTGACGAGCTGTGCGGCGGCCGCTACCTCCGGGATATGCCCCCAGTGCTACGCCGCCTCCAACGATCCCGGCAATACCGCCCTGTCCGGGTATGCTTTCCTCGCCTCGAGCGCGCAGCAGCTCTCGGACGCCCTGAAGGCGACGATCAATATCATCCGCCAGGCCAATTATTCTTTTTCCCAGGCGTCCGTTCAGTCTTCACGCACTACGGATGAGAACTATCTTTACGAGGGATCCTTTCAGCCGGTGAATAATGAGCCTTTCTGGCTCGGCCACCTCAAAAAATACAATATCAGTACGGACGGGTCGGTCGGGTCCGAAGTATGGGACGCCGGCTCGATCCTCCAGTCCACGGCGGCTTCCAGCCGTACAATAAAGACATATAAGGGCGGCGCGCTGACCGATTTTTCGACATCTTACATCACGGCCGCCGACTTGGGAGTCTCAACGGACGGCGAACGCGACGCCATCGTGGGTTTCTTCCGGGGAGATTCGACGTACAACATTGAAAACTGGAAGCTGGGAGACGTATTCCGCTCCACGCCGATCACTGTGGGGACGCCTTCGGCCTTTTTTTACGATTCCCGGGACGAGAACGCCGCTTTTGCCGCTCACAGGACGGCCCATCCCAGAACCTCCGCCAACGGCCAGCGGCTGATCCTGGCGGGAGCAAACGACGGACAGATGCATGCGTTCCTGACAAGCTCCGGGGTGGAATCATGGAGCTTCATCCCGCCGAACCTTTTACCCAAGCTCAAGAACATCTCCCATTCCGCACATCCGACCGGCCTCACGCACCAGTATTTCGTAGACGGACCGGTGACGGTTGCGGACGTGTGGCTCGGGTCCGGATCGGGCACGGCCAAGAATTCTACGGACTGGAAGACGTTCATGATTTTTGGCGAGGGCAGAGGCGGCACGGGTTACCTCTGGAGCTCGTCGACTTCCTGCGATACCGGCCTGAACGCCACCTATTCGACGACGTATGCCTATTACTGCGGGTATTACGCCTTGGACCTGACGAACTCCCAGAGTCCCGCTTACATGTGGCGTCTGGGTCCGGGCGCGACGGACGCACCATATGTGGGCGAGCCGTGGGGAAAAGTGATGATCGGCAGGGTCAAGGCGGGCGGCGATGAAAAATGGGTGGGTTTTGTCGGCGGCGGCTATAACGCGGCCGACTGCTCGGGCGGGGGGACCTGCGATACCCGCGGCAAGGGATTCCTGGTTGTGGACCTCAGCAATGGGAGCATCCTCTGGTCTTATACCCATGCCGGCAACGGCGACATGGATTACAGCCTCGCGGCATCAAGCGCGATCGTCGATACCGACAACGACGGGTTCATCGACACCGCCTATGTCGGCGATCTCGGGGGCAATGTCTGGAGGCTGAAGTTCTGCCGGGCCGAGGACGGTGAGTTGTGCGGCACCGCAAGCTGGAGCGGGGGCAAGCTCTTCGGTTCGTCAAGCGGCGTGATCAGGCCCATTTACACGACCCCCTCCGTCGCGAGGGACGGGGCCGGCAGCCTGTGGGTATACTGGGGAACCGGAGACAAGGTGGACCCGACCGCTTCGAACGCCCAGGAAAAATTTTTCGGAATCAGGGACAACGACCGGACCACGGCGTATTCGCTCAGCAACCTGGAAAACATTACTTCCGGGGTTTTCGATCCGGACACCTCGACTAATGCCGGGTGGTATATAAACTTCGCAGGTTCCGGGGAGAAGGTCCTGTCGGATTCCGTCGTCTTCGGCGGAGTTATATACTTTACCACCTACGTGCCGCCGTCCGGCAGCGATCCCTGCTCTCAGGCGGGGACCGCGAAGCTCTACGGGGTGGACTATCGCACCGGAGGCGGAACGATCTCGGGCAGCCGCAGCATGGATGTCGGGGTGGGGATAGCGTCCGCGCCGGTCATTTCCATGAAACCTACCGGCGGCGGTACGCCCGACCTTTACATAACAGTGAGCGGCGGCGCCGCCATGAGCGCCAGCACGACACGCGCAGCAATCACTCCCCCGAGCGTCGCCAACCGGACGAATATGCTTTACTGGAAGGACAAGCGACTGCAATAAAATAAGGGTTCAAGGGTTCAAGGGGTCAAGGGTCCGAGTGACTAGCCAGTTCACTTGGACCTTTTTTATGCTGATCGGGTTTTTCCCCTTGAACCCTCGACCCCTTGAATCCTCGAACCCTCCAAAAAGTCTTGACTTCATGATGTTTTGAGGATATTGAAAGTCGCAAATGGGCCACTTGAAGCCGGAGAATTGACATGAGTACAAAAACGTGTTCCATATGCGCCTGGAGAGAGAACTGCGTGAAACGCTTCAGCGTAAAATCCGACTCCGTAGGCAACGTGCATTGTCCGGATTACTCCAGGGATCTGAGCATCAAGGACAAGGACTTGGAAAGAAAGTAAGTCGCGTCGAACCCTCGGTGTGTTTCGGCAAACAGATCAAGTTGGCTCATCAGCCAACTTTTTTTTGATCGGTGCGGAGCCGCTCTCATATACTCGGGAGATCGGCTCTTATTTATTAAATCGGACGTTAGGAATTAGACGTTAGACATTAGACGTAAGACAATGGGCCTGACCCCTGAAGTCTGACGTCTAAAGTCTAATGTCTGACCCCCTGGAGTGGAAAGTGGTCAGGGACAGACTGATTAAGCTTCTGGAAGACTCGCTGAAGGCGTGCTGGGAAAAAGGGGCGTTGAAGCCGGGAGAATTCAAAGGCCCGGTAGAAATGGAATTCACCCGCGATCCGGCTTTCGGCGATTATGCATCCAATCTGGCAATGGTGCTTGCGTCCGTGCTGCGGGACAATCCGCGGAAAATCGCCGGCCAGCTTGTCAAAAATCTCGACGACTGTGACGGCGTGCTGGAAAAGGTCGAAATAGCGGGGCCGGGCTTCATCAATTTCTTTGTCCGGGACGCTGTCTGGGCAGGTTATCTCGAAAATGTCCTGAGGCTTGGATCCGGCTACGGCAAGTCGGAAAACGGGAAAAACAGGCGCGTCCAGGTTGAATTCGTCAGCGCCAATCCCACCGGGCCGCTCCATGTCGGTCATGCCAGGGGGGCCGTGATCGGGGATGTGGTGGCGAATATTCTGAAGGCTTCGGGCTGCAACGTCTTCAAGGAATACTATATAAACGACGTCGGAAACCAGATGAACAGGCTGGGCCGTTCCGTCTACCTGCGCTACCGGGAGCTTGCGGGAGACCGGATCGATTTTCCGGAAGACCATTACCAGGGCCGCTATATATACGAACTTGCCGGGGAGATACTCGACAAGGACGGGAAAACGCATCTGGAGAAAACCGAGGAAGAGGAAATCCCTTTTTTCACCTCCTACGCGGCCGAATCGATCATGAACGGAATCCGGGAGGACCTGAAGGCGTTCGGGGTCCTTTTTGACAATTACTTCAGCGAGCGTGAGCTCTATAAAGAAAGGGGAGTCGACCGCCTGCTGGAAAAGCTGGAAAAGAACGGGTTCATTTATCGCGAAGGAGATACTCTCTGGTTCCGGTCGACGGCTTTCGGGGACGAAAAAGACAGGGTTGTGGTGAGGGAAACCGGCGAGCCTACTTATTTCGCGGCTGATATCGCTTACCATAAGAACAAGTACGAGCGCGGCTTCGATAATGTAATCGATATCTGGGGCGCGGACCACCACGGATACATCCCGCGGGTGAAAGCCGCGGTCCAGGCCATGGGCATCGACCCGGAGACGCTGCGGATCATTCTGGTCCAGCTTGTCAGCCTGTCGCGGGAGGGAAAACCCGTCCCGATGTCCACCAGAGCCGGCGAATTCGTTACCCTCCGGGAAGTGGTGGACGAAGTCGGAAAAGATGCGGCGAGGTACAATTTCCTCATGCGGCGGTCCGACAGCCATCTCGATTTCGACCTTGAACTGGCTAAGAAGCAGTCGAACGAGAATCCTGTTTATTACGTTCAATACGCTCACGCCCGGATCGAAAGCATCATCCGGACGGCCCGCGAGCGGGGAATGAAAATTCCCGGATTCGGGGAGATCGATCCTTTACAACTCAGGATCCCGGAAGAAATTGCGCTGATAAAAGCAATCACGCGTTATCCGGAGATAGTGGAGGGCGGTGCGAGGTCGCTCGAGCCGCACCGGCTCACGTTTTACCTGAACGACCTTGCCTCTATTTTCCATAGCTACTATAATAAAAACCGCGTGATTTCAGACGATCCGGATATGAGCCGGGCCCGCCTCGTGCTTGTTATCGCCGTCGGGATTGTCATCAGGAATGCCTTGGGGCTGCTGGGGGTCAGCGCTCCCGAAAAAATGTGAGCAGGTATGCAGCGATTCGGAATCAGGAACTTTGAACTCAAGCTGAGCAGGCTTGGCCTGATTGCTTTCGTAGTGGGGACCTCCTTTCTGGTGTTCCTGGCTTTTATCGCGGGCATCATCGTGGGCAAAAATATCGAGAGCTATCCGGACCGTTTCGCGGAGAGCCTGCCCGAAGTTATCCGGCATAAGATAGTCCGGATTCCCTCTTCCGGCGGCGTTCCGCCGATCGAGGGAAAAGAGATCGAGCCGGGAGCGGCGAAGGAAGACTATACTTTTTACGGTGTCCTGACCGGAAAGGAAGACGCTCCAAAACCGCCCGGAGGAGAGGTCCATGTCCAGCCGGAACAACAGAATACGGCTCCCCCGGAAGCGGGTGCGGGCAAATATCTGATCCAGATAGCTTCCCTTAAAGACGAGGGGAAGGCGGAGACGTTGCGCAGCAAGATAGCCGCTCTGGGTTACCGTTGCGAAGTGGAGAAAGCGGAGTCATCCGGAGGGAAAGTCTGCCGGGTGAAGCTCACCGGTTTTGAAACAAGAGAAGAGGCGGAAAAAACGGCGGCCCAGCTTCAGCAAAAGACCGGGCTGAAGGGGCTGGTATCTGAAGTGAAAGGGTGATGGGTAATAGTCATGGGTAATCGGTAAAAAGGTTGCTCTTAAGTTTGCCTATGACGCATAACCCAATACCCAATACCCGTATTTGCCATGTTCGAAACTTTAACGGAAAAACTTGACGGTATTTTCAAAAAGCTCAGGAGCAAGGGAAAGCTCGATGAGGAGAATATCAGTGCGGCACTGAAAGACATCCGTATGGCCCTCCTGGAGGCCGACGTAAACTTCAAGGTAGTGAAGAAGTTTATCGAGGAAATCAGGACGAGGGCGGTCGGCCGGGAAATTATGGACAGCATCAGCCCCGGCCAGCAGGTAGTCAAAATAGTCCACGACCGGCTCGTCGAGCTGATGGGAGGAGGAGGCGTCCAGCTCAAACTCTCCGGACGTTTCCCGGCGCCCGTGATGCTCGTGGGTCTCCAGGGGTGCGGGAAGACCACCACGGCCGCGAAGCTCGCCAGGTTTCTGATGGAGGCGAACCGCCGCGTTTTCATGGTGTCGGTGGACGTCTACCGCCCCGCGGCCATGGATCAGTTGAAAGTGCTCGCCGGGCAGATCGGCGCAGGCGTGTTCGATTCATCTCCGGCCGCAAAACCGGTCGAGATCTGTGAAGCGGCCCTGAAAGAAGCCGCTTCGGGGGGATACGATACGGTTATCATTGATACGGCGGGGCGGCTACATATAGACCGGGAAATGATGGATGAGCTGCAGGGCATTAAAAGCGCGGTCCAACCTTCGGAAATCATCCTCACGGCGGATGCCATGACCGGTCAGGATGCGGTCAACGTCGCGGAAAAATTTAATGAGCTCCTTGGCATCGACAGTGTGATCCTGACGAAAATGGATGGCGACGCACGGGGCGGGGCGGCCCTTTCCCTGCGGGAGGTCACCGGAAAACCGATTAAATTTGTCGGTACCGGGGAAAAATTGGAAGCGCTGGAGCCTTTCCATCCCGAACGCATGGCGTCGCGCATCCTGGGCATGGGGGACGTCCTCAGCCTGGTCGAAAAGGCCCAGGCTACTTTCGACGAAAAGAAGGCCCGGGAGCTCGAGAGGAAAATCCGCAAAGACGAATTCACCCTGGAAGATTTCCGCGACCAGCTTCTCCAGGTTCGGAAAATGGGCTCCCTCAAGGAGCTGATCGGCATGATCCCGGGCGTAAACCGCATAAAGGGGTACAAGGAAATGGAGCCGGACGAGAAGGAGCTGGTTAAGACAGTGGCGATTATCGATTCCATGACCCCTGGTGAAAGGCGCAATTATCTTATCATCGACGGCCGCCGCAGGAAGAGGATCGCCCGCGGAAGCGGCACCGAAGTGCAGGATGTCAACCGTCTGCTGAAGAGCTACGCGGAGATGAGAAAGATGATGAAAAAATTATCCCGCGACGGAATGAAATCGTTTCGCAGGGGTAAATTCCCCTTTTCATGACATATTACTTATGTTAACTTTTTAAAATACGCCGGATTTTGCGAGGAACCGGTGCTGCAGTTTTTTTATTTCTCATTAAATTTCAGGAGGTTGGACGAAGAGGATGGCTTTAAAAATACGTTTGGCCCGCATGGGCACGAAGAAAAAGCCGTATTACAGGATCGTCGTTTCCGCATCGGAGTCCCCCCGGGACGGAAGGTTTATCGAGATAATCGGAAATTACGACCCGAAGAAAGATCCGGCGGAAATCAATGTCAAGGCAGACCGCGTTCTCGACTGGCTGGCCAAGGGGGCGTCGCCGACCCTGACCGTTTCAAACCTGCTCGAAAGAAAAGGAATCCGTACGAAGCAGCAGGCGGCGACCACAGCATCGTAGTTCGACTGTTCTAAATAAAGTGCGGAGGTCCTTGCGATGAAAGATCTCATCAAGTACATTGCGCAGGCATTAGTGGATCATCCGGAGCAGGTCGACGTATCGGAAGTGCTGGGCGAGCAGACTTCAGTGATCGAGTTGAGGGTCTCGAAGGAGGACCTCGGCAAGGTTATCGGAAAGCAGGGGAAAACAGCCAAGGCCATGAGGACCATTCTCAGCGCAGCCTCGGCCAAGGTCAAAAAAAGAGCCGTCCTCGAAATTATCGAGTAGGATGACGGATCTGTTGGAAATAGGAAAGGTAACGAAAGCTCACGGCCTGAAAGGGGCCATGAGAGTAAGATCCTATCTTGAATCGGAAAAGGTCCTGCGGAAGGTGAAGAAGGTGTGGATCGGGCGGGAAAGAGAATCGCTCGATGAATACCGCGTAAAGACAATCCGTCCGGGGGGCCGCATCTTCCTCATGGAAGTGGAGGGAATCGAAGATGCCGATTCAGCCGCGGCATTGGTCGGACGGGATGTATATGCCGGAGCGGACTGCCTGGATCGGCTTCCGGAAGACGAATATTACTGGCGGGATCTGATCGGCCTCGACGTGTTTACGGAAGAGGGGGAAAGGTTGGGCGCGATCGCGTCCATTTTCCCGACGGGAAGCAACGACGTTTACGTGTGCAGAGGCGAAAAAGAGATTCTACTGCCGGCCATTTCGGATGTCATCAGAGAAATCGATATCGGCAAGAGGAGAATGGTGGTCCGGCTGCCCAGGGAATTGTGAGCGGCAATGATCCGGTTCGATATCCTGACCCTCTTTCCCGGAATGTTCGAGTCCCCCTTCCAATCCAGCCTGCTGCAAAAAGCAAGAGAAAAGAATCTCGTCGAGATCCATATCCACGATATTCGTGCGTTTGCCGCGGATAAGCACCGCATGGCCGACGATTATCCGTACGGCGGTGGCGGCGGCATGGTCATGAAGGTCGAGCCGATCGCAAAGGCCCTGGAATCCATCGGTCCCCTCGAATCTGCAGACGGCGTCCTGCGCGTGCTCCTTACGCCGCAAGGGGAATTATTTTCCCAGGAAAAAGCGCGCGAGCTGTCCCGGCGCCGGCGCCTTGTCCTGGTTTGCGGCCATTACGAGGGAGTCGACGAGCGTATCAGGGAACACCTGATTGACAGCGAAATATCCATCGGAGATTATGTGCTGACAGGAGGAGAGTTGGCGGCCATGGTGGTCGTGGACGCGGTGTCCCGATACATTCCCGGCGTCTTGGGAAACGAAGAGTCGGCCGCCAGCGACAGCTTTTCTGAGGGTCTTCTCGAATATCCGCAATATACCCGTCCCGCCGTGTTCGGGGAATGGGTAGTCCCGGAAGTCCTCCTGTCCGGCAATCACGCCCGGATCGAGCGATGGCGGCGCAAGGAATCGCTGCGCCGAACCCTGCGCCGGCGTCCCGACCTGCTCGCCCGGTCCCGGCTCTCGGAAGAAGATAAAATTCTGTTGAAGGAAATAGAGGCCGAGGGAAAAACAGTTCAGAGTCCCGAGTCCCGAGTTACGAGTTCCCAGGAAGAGGACGGGAAGGCCGGTTTGGACTGAGGTTTTAACTCGGGACTCGGGACTCGGGACTCTGAACCCGGGACTATCATGTCAAACATCTTCACCGCCCTGATCCATTACCCCGTTTACAACCGCTCCGGCGATGTGGTCACGGCCGCGATCGCCAATGCCGATATCCACGACCTGTGCCGGCTCTCCAGGACTTACGCCGTCAGGCGCTTCTATATCGTGACGCCGATCGAGAAGCAGCGCGAGCTGGCGGGCAGGATAATCGGGCACTGGATGTCCGGCTATGGATCAACGTATAATCCGGCAAGGCGGGAAGCGCTATCCACTGCGGAGATCAAGGAAGGGCTTGAGGATGTGCTCGGCGACATGCGCTCGGTGCGACCTGCTGAAACCCGGATTGTGGCTACGGGCGCAGGCCTTCATGAAAACGTATCCTCTTTTGCGGAACTCAGGAAAATCATTTCCGGAAGCGACGATAACTTTCTCATCCTGTTCGGGACGGGATGGGGGATCGGGAAGTCGCTGATCGACGCTTCCGACTTCCGGCTGGAACCGGTCTGCGGTCCTTCCGGGTACAATCATCTCTCAGTCCGCTCGGCGGCAGCGGTTGTTCTGGACCGGCTTCTCGGATCTTTTTGATTGACAATTACGATTCCAGCATTTATAAGAAAAAATTTCAAAGCCGAAGGTTAAGGTGCGGAGGAAACAATGGACCTGATTGAAATGATTGAGCGAGAGCAGATGAGGGGAGATCTTCCCGCTTTCAAATCGGGAGATACCGTGAAAGTTTACGTGAAGATCGTCGAGGGGCAGAAAGAGAGAATCCAGGTGTTCGAGGGAGCAGTCATCCGGAAGACCAGAGGAAACAGCAGGGCCATGTTCACGGTCCGGAAGATCTCTTACGGTGTCGG
The DNA here is from genome assembly GCA_028712885.1 of Syntrophales bacterium. GTDB lineage: Bacteria > Desulfobacterota > Syntrophia > Syntrophales > UBA4778 > JAQTPK01. The sequence goes on from JAQTPK010000060.1 coordinate 9,736, forward strand.
CGTAGAAAGGACATTCCCCCTCCATTCCCCAGTCATCGACAGGATCGAGGTGGTTTCGAGAGGTAAAGTAAGGCGTTCCAGGCTTTATTATCTCAGGGGCCGTAAAGGCAAAGAAGCGAAGATCAAGGATGCTTCTCGCAGATAGCCTCACTTCCCGGACCCATTTCTCTCCTGTGTAAAAAGAATTCCGCATGTATGAATTCGAATCACGCGCCCGCCGAAGCGGCTTCAATCTCGTAGCCGGAGTAGACGAGGCCGGCAGGGGGCCTCTGGCGGGACCGGTAGTGGCGGCTGCGGTCGTACTTCCCGCCGATTACCGGAACAGCGAAATCAGGGATTCGAAACAGCTTTCATCCAAAAAACGCGACGAGATGTATGGGATTCTTATCAATGAGGCGGTTTCCTTCGGATTGGGAGTCGTCGAGTCTTCCGTCATCGACCAGATGAATATCCTCCGGGCGTCCCTCCTGGCCATGAAGGAAGCGGTAATGAATCTTTCATCCGGCATAGATTTCCTCCTTATTGACGGCAATCAGGGCATCGATCTTCCCATTCCCCAGCAGACCATCATTGACGGAGAAAGCCACAGCATTTCCGTCGCGGCTGCATCCATTATCGCAAAGGTCTCCCGCGACAGGATCATGGAGATTTATCACCGCCAGTATCCTCAATACAATTTCATCAACAACAAAGGCTACGGCACGGAAGAGCATCGCAGGGCGATCAAGATTCACGGCTGCTGCAAGCTTCACCGGATGAGCTTCAAACCCGTACGGGAAGCGCTGTCCATAAGCCTGCTGGACGACACCGAGTAATAACATCGTAAAGCGTAATGAGAAGTCCGGACTCCGGACTCAAAACACCTTACTCCTGACGCTTTACGCTTTACGCTCGAAGGTGATTTATGGCCGTTAATCCCCGGGGAAAGGATGCGGAGGATCTGGCGTCCGCTTACCTGAAGCGGATCGGGTACAAAATCCTGGAAAGAAATTACCGGTGCGCGCTGGGGGAAATAGATATCGTGGCAAGGGACGGGCCGGTTCTGGTCTTTGTGGAAGTCAAGAGCCGGAGGACGGCCCGCTTCGGAACGCCCCAGGAATCGGTCAATCCGTCCAAGCAGAGAAAAATTTCCCTGATCGCCCTCTGGTTTTTGAAAGAGAAGCGGCTTGACGATGTTCCCGCCCGGTTCGATGTCCTGGGGATTCGCTTGGGTTCCGGCGGTCCGAAATTCGAACTGGTGCGGAACGCTTTTGATCTGGCCGTATGGCAGTAATGAATTAAATCCGAAATCCGAAGCACTAAATCCTGAACTCGAATTCAGGGTTTTAACTCAGGCGGCTGTGTAAAGATGAATACCGGAAAAAAGAACATCCGCAGAGGAATTCTCTATATCGTATCAACCCCGATCGGGAACCTGGAGGACATAACCCTCCGCGCGCTGCGGGTGTTGAAAGAGGTCCGGTTGATTGCCGCGGAAGATACACGCCGGACCGCCAAGCTCACCGCCGCTTTCGCCGTCGAAACGCCCCTGACAAGCCTTCATGAATGGAATGAGTCCCGGAAAACGGAATATGTCCTCTCCCGCCTTGAAGAAGGAGAGGACGTCGCCTACGTGACGGATGCGGGAACCCCGGGAGTGTCCGATCCAGGATTCGTTCTGGTCAGGGAGGCCCTGGCCGGCGGCTATACGGTGGTGCCTGTTCCGGGTGTGACCGCGGCGGTGGCCGCCCTCAGCATCGCCGGACTCCCCATGGACAGTTACGTATTCTTCGCTTTCCTTCCCGCCAGGGAGGGGAAGAAACGGAAATTCCTCGAGTCGATCCGGGACGAGGAAAAGACAATGGTTTTTTACGAGTCTCCCCGGCGCCTGGAAGAGACGCTGCGCATGATGGCCGGGATTTTCGGAGACAGGCCGGCGGTCGTTGCGCGCGAGCTCACCAAAATGCACGAGGAAACAATACGGGGTACGATCGCGGAAGTCCTCGACCGGATTGCGGTCCGGGAAATCCGGGGCGAGGTTACGCTCATTGTCGGAGGGAAGGAAAGAGGCGCCCCCGAAATTTCCGAAGAAGGACTGGCGGATCTCTATCTCCGTCTCCGCAAAGATCCGTCACTCAGCACCAGGGATATCGCCGGGATTATCTCCCGCCGGACCGGCCTCCCTAAGAAGCAAGTGTATTCCTTTATTTTAAAAAAAGAGAATCGAAGCTGAGAAGCTGAGAAGTTGCGAGGATAGGCGAGCCTGATCTTTAAGATAAACTGCCGCCTATCTTCTCATCTTGTATGTTCCCAGCTTCGTTTTTCGGGACGGGGAATTTGCTTGAAACAGCGGGGATATATGTGGTAGTCGGAAAACCTGCCGCCGGATGGAAATAACGGCGGCGGATGGAGACAGATGGCCATGAGCGATAAAGTCAGATTCAAGGATCTTGTTGATGTCCAGGATCCTGTGCGAAATGCCCGGAATGGAAATCTTCCGGCCCGGGAAGCGGCCGCGGAAGCGGATGCCGACGGCGAGCAGGCCGCATCCCCCGCCGCCGGAGAAAAGATTTTCGAGCTGACGGAAATACTGGAAGAGTGTTCTCCGCCGCTCCGGGCGGCGGAGCTCAATGACGTCATCCAGAAAGTGGTGGCGGAAATCGCGGAGCGGGTCGCCCGGGAGATGGTCCCCGGGATAGCCGAGAGAATCATCCGCGAAGAGATCGAAAAACTCAAGTCCGAGGACGAGGACAAAACGGAGCAGTCATGAAAAAAAAATCGCGGACGGGAAGAAACGTCTGGCTGCTGCCCATTTTTTTTCTTGCCCTGATTGCTTTCCTGTGGGGATGCGGAAAAAAAGCCGTCGTTCCGAATCCGCCCGAAGCCGAGCAGAACGCGATCAGGACGATCGCCGTCCTTCCCGTCATCAATAAGACGAATGAAGTAAACGCGGCGCGGATGCTCCGGGAAAAAGTGATCGAGGAAGTCCGTTTCAAGGGCTATCGCCGCCTGTCAAGCCAGGAGACCGATCGCAAGCTGTCCGGAATCTGTCCCGAGGGCACTAAGGCCCCTCCGTCCGTCGCCGGCGAAGCGCTGGGAGCGGACGCGGCCCTGTACTGTACCCTGCTCGAATGGAAGCACTCATCCTTCCTGGCGTATTCAAAAAGCACGGCCGTCGTGCAGTTTGAGCTCAGGAATACCCGGACGGGAGAGAGGATCTGGACAGTCGAGGAAAGAGCCGCCAGGCGGAATTTTGAGATGTTCAAGCGGGAATCGGAGCTGGCAACACTGCACGACTATGAGGGTATCGTGCGCGACATAGTGGAAAAAGCCTTTATCAAATTTCCGGAGGGGCCGGAATTCGTGGCCGACATGCCCAAGAAAAAAGGCCGGTTCTGGGATATGTTCTGAGAAATGTGGCGGTGGAAAATGAAAGCCGAATCCAGGCCCGCAGTCCGCATCGCCCTGGCGGTTCTGATTATCGCCGCCGCCCTTGCCGCAACTGCGGACGCGCGGCCGCCGATGCAGATCAAGATCGGCAGGGATGAGGCGAGGGTGACGGTCCTTGAAGGCGCGGCAGGGATTCTGCCGGACGGCAAAACCGCCTGGCAGCAATTGAGAACGGGCGCGGCGCTCAAAGGCGGGGATCAGGTCAGCGTGGAGGCGAGGTCAAGGATGGAGATCCGTCTTGCCGACCGGTCGGTCATGCGTTTTGCGGAAAACACCCGTTTCCGAATTTCGAAAATCGATGTCAGTGACGGGTCCGGCTCCAGGACTGCTTCGGTCAACATGGTCATGGGGAAGACCTGGGCGAATATCGCCAAAAGCCTGGGGGCAAAGCCGAATTATGAAATCTCGTCCCGAAACGCCGTCTGCGGCGTCAGAGGGACGCTGTACCGGATGGATGTGGAGGATAACCAGTCGGTCCTCGTCCGGGTCTATGAAGGCGAAGTGAGCGTATCCGGCGCGCCGAAAGGGGCGGAGCCGACCGGAGTGGAAGGACCCCCCGACAGGGTGTCCGGACCGGTATCCGTGCCGGGACCGAAACCGGTTTCGATGGAAGAATGGATCTATATCGTGAAATCGATGCAGCAGATACGCATCGGAGGAGACGGAATACCGCAGAAACCGGAATCGTTCACGGAATCGGAAGACCGGGATGCCTGGGTGGACTGGAACAGGGCCCTCGACCGGGAATCCAATCTGCCCGAATCCACAGAAAAGCACAGCAGAAACGGATTTTTTGACTGGTTTAAATAAAACAGGCTAAAGGCAAAAGGCATAAGGCTAGAGGTTCTTAGAGATCGGATTACACCTCTGTCCTCAGCCTTGAGCCTTGTGCCTTGAGCCCTTAGCCCTTAGCTGGTAAATGCCACGACATCGTAGACAAAAATAAGTGCCAAGACATCGTAGACATTGTTCTTTGAAAATCGAATAGTAGCCGTCTAAACCATGAGCACCAATAATCGGGAGGTGTTCATGAAGGATGT
>JAQTPK010000013.1:0-5742 GCA_028712885.1 Syntrophales bacterium
CCAGGGAAAAATGTCCCGTTCAAGGCGGGTGATTGTTACGTGTGCATGGCTTGAAGACCATGATGCCTTGAACTTCTCATGCCATTCGCGGGCGATCAGCTCGAAGGTTTCTTTCTCTTCCGTTTGGGCCTGCTTCTGAGCCTTCCTGACGGCACCCGGATCGACTCCATGGGCGATCTGCCGCCGGGCTTCATCACGCCTTTGCCTGGCATCGGCAAGACCTATCTCCGGATAAGTTCCAAGGGCAAGAAGCTTTTCCTTTCCCCCAAAACGATATTTGAAACGCCACAGCTTGCTTCCATTGGGTCTCTTTCTACCAGGCGGTAGCACGAGTAAGAATAAGCCATCAAAGTCAAACATTTTTATTTGCTTCGATGCGGGCTTTGTGTTGCGAATTTTTATATCTGTCAATGCCATGAGCCACCTCTCTAAAGCAGTTTATTCAAAAGATCTCTTACGAATTGGGCCTCTTCACTTGTGAATCGAAGAACGGAACGCCCCTTCCATATTTCGAAAGTTCCGTCGATTACCGCTCGAACGGAAGGTCTATCTTGATCCTTCAACATTTTTTCCGCATCCTCCCGCGACTTGGACAACTTTCTAACCGCAGAAGGGTCAATTCCTTGTTTTCTAAGAAGCTGTGCTTCGCTGCGCTGCAATCTTGCATCCGATAAATGCACCGCTGGGTAGGCACCGAATGAAAGAATTTTTGCCTTTCCACCGAACCGATATTTATAACGCCACAGCTTGCTTCCGTTCGGCATTACCTCAAGGAAAAGCCCTTGCCCATCATACAACCTGAAAGGCTTATCGCCATGGCTTACGTTTTCTATTTGAGAATCGGACAGTGGAGGGATTCTTTTTGGCATATTCATTCTCGCAAAAATAATTCCGGGGGTACGGGATTTTTCCCGGGGGTATATCGACCCAAATATACCCCCAGAAGCACAGGATTTCGATAAACCGCATAGCACATTACCGGACGAATGGCAATAAAAAACCCGCTGTTTCCAGCGGGTTTCGTACTATATTGGACCTTATTGGATTGTCTTCTGGTGGCGGTGCAGGGACTTGAACCCCGGACACTGCGGATATGAGCCGCATGCTCTAACCGGCTGAGCTACACCGCCTCATGTTCGTTTATATCCGATTTTTAACGGATTTCTCCGTAAATGTCAATTCTTCCCCTTACGGCTTTACGTTTTCCGGGTCCAGCGAATAGGCGACGATCACGCTTTTCATGTTGATCGGTATGTTCGGATTCACGATCAGGGTCAGTACGACCTCTTTCTTGCCGTCGTTGTCGATATCGGCGATCTGGATATCGGAAACGTAGCCCTGGATCTTCTTGGTTCGCCACTTCTCGGCAATGCCGAGCCCGCCCCATTCAAAGGCGTATATCTCGCACGCCGTGAACGCCTTCAGGTTTTTGAATACCCGGCCCGTCGAAGAGATGTTCTTGATGAGGATCAGGTCTTTCCTTCCGTCTTTGTCCACGTCATAGCTCGTAAGCCGTATGTTGACCGCCGGCTTTTCGATCTTTTCGTTGGTGACGTTCGAGTACTTCATTCCCGACGGGAGGTCGAAGTAGTTTGTCGTGCCGCCGTACTGGTCGTCGCTCTTCCAGAGCAGTTCCTTGCTTCCCATCACCGTGTGGATTTTCTCGATCGAAAGCTCGGTCTTTTCATACACGCGCAGGTAATCCAGGTCGTCGATCGCGACCACGACTTCCGGCCCGGACGGATCGAGCTTGTCCAAAATGAAATCGAAAACGGAAAGACCAAGGGGCGCCCTGATCCGGGAGTCCTGACGGTATTTCTTTCCGTCCCACACCATTCTGTAGATCGGGCTCTGGAACGGCTCGATCGTCCCCATCTGCTGGCCGATCAGCATCGGCGCGCCGGATGCGCGCAGGACCCGCAGGAACATTCTCATATCGGAGGCGATCCTCTCGTATTTCCCGTTTTTGTGTTCAAGCGCGAATGAGCCGGCAATCCCCTGGCTCACCGCCGAAATGATGATTTCCGGGATTCCATTGCCGTTTATATCCGCAACGTCCACGGACAGGAGCTGAACGTACGATTTGCCGGGAATCGTGTGGATCTTCTTCAGGGTCTTGCCCTCTTTCCGGTAAATCATTATATCCGTAAAGGTGATCGTCACGATCTCGTTCCGGCCGTCGCCGTCCACGTCGCCGATGTCCATCCCCCGGAATTCCTCGTCCTGCCTCGCGCTCATCCAGAACCCCTTGCGCGTCAGCGCCTGGGGGGCCATGATAAAGTCGGGGTTGATGATCGAGGTATAGGTTCCCTGCCTGGACCGCAGCGCCTGTTCCGCTATCGGCGCCCTTCCGGCCTGTCCGGCCGCGTACGCCGCTGCGGCGGGGGCGGCGGCGGGCGGCAGGGCGGCTGCCGGGGACGGCAGGTCCCCGAACGTGGAGGGGACTTCTCCCAGGATATGGTAATCTACCCGCTTGGCGAAATCGTTGATCTTGGGGACGACCTCGTCCATTCCCTTGGTCTGGGCGAATACGGAAACCGCCGTCTTTTTGGCGGCCACATCGGCAAGCTTCCCGTCGATGCTGATGCTGCTGCCGATCTTGGTGATGCTCCCGAAGACGACGTAATCGGCTTTCAGCCGCTTGCCGATCCCGTACGCCTCCGCCATGCTGATCCCCTTCCTTTTGGCTTTCCCCAGGGCCTCAGCAACGTCGGATCTGCTCATTACCTCGATCTTCCCGTCCACGGAAATGCGGGAAGCAAGCATGTCCCAGACCCCTTCCCTTATATACTCGATATTTTCCGCACTGTTCATGGCGAAGGGAAGCACGGCGACTTTCTTCACCGGGGCGGCCATGGCGGCTGCCGACAGGATGACGAACAGTCCACAAACCAGAAGAGACAGGATCCTTTTCATCAGGCACTCCTTATAAAGGCTGTGTAGAAAGCCCTCATTCAACTACTTGAGGCATATTACGCAGGCTACTTCAATCAAACGCGGTGCGTGCACCTTTAACACGGAATTATTTATAATTCAAACGATTTCATCGGGGGCAGTCCTCCTCCCGCCCGGCATACAGCCGCCTCAGGAGCGCAAGATTCCTGCGGTCCATGTCCCCCTCTTTCGGCGTTTCAATGATCTTCGGAATTTCCCGGAAGCGGGGATCGTTCATTATCCTGCGGAAGAATTCTCCGCCGATCATGCCTTTGCCGATGTGAGCGTGACGGTCTATCCTGGAGCCGCATTCCCTCCGGGAATCGTTCAAGTGGAAGAGCTTGAGGCGGGTGAGGCCGGTCGTGCCGTCGACGAGTTCGAAAAAGGCGCGGTACCCCGCTGCGGTGCGGATATCGTTTCCCGCGGCAAAGACGTGGCAGGAATCGATGCATAATCCGATATTCCATTCCGGCAGCAGGGAAAAAAGCCTCGCGATCCGGCCCGGATCGCGGCCCAGGCACGTGCCCTGCCCCGCGGTCGTCTCGACCACGAGCTGCGGCCCGCCGCCGCCCGATTCGCGGAGGACCCGGCCGATCGAGGCCGCCGCCCTTGCGAGACCGCGGCTCTCGTCCGAATCCATGAAGCAGCCCGGGTGAATGACGAGGTAATCTATTCCCAGGAGGCCGCACCTTTCCATTTCCCGGCAGACGGAGAGGACCGATTTCCGCCGTATGACGCTGTCAGGGGATGAGAGATTGGCGAGATATCCTCCGTGGGCGATCAGGGGGGAGATGCCGGCATCCCTGCGGGCCAACCTGAACATCTCTATTTCCGAAGCCTTCAGGGTTCTTTCCTGCCAGCGGTTCGGGCTCTTGGTGAAGAGCTGCACGGTCGTGCAGCCGAGTTCTGCGCCCTTCAGGATGGCCCTCTCGAGCCCGCCGGCCGCGGACATGTGCGCGCCGAGGAGGGGGGCCTTTCCCGATTTCTCTTTGAATGGGGTATTCCGGGTCAAAGGTTAACCATCGTAAAATCATAACAGGTAAACGCCAGGACATCATGGACATCCCAATTATCAGGCTTATCTAAAGTCGTCTTTGCCCTCTTCTGTCATTCCGTGCTTGACACGGAATCCAGTATTATTGTCGTGGCTTCCCGCTCTCCGATCAAGCATTTCGGGTACAGGTTTCACGGGACGGTGTCTGGATTCCGGCTTGCGCCGGAATGACCATTTTCAAAAAACTTTACGGTGTTTTGGCACTTTTTTCTGTACGCTATATAGCGACAATCACCAATCAGATCTATACACCTATTACCCATTACCCATTACCCATCATCCATTACCTTTTATGAAACCGATGGATCAAATCATGTGCTTTCCTGAAGAAACCGGGGTGCTTCTCCTTAAGTTTTTCCAGGATGCGGCGGAACAGGGGAACATCGGGCGCCAGCAGGAGCATTCCAATGAAAAGGAACAGGATACCCTGGAGGAAGGGAAGGAACAGTCCCAGCACCCCGAGGACGATGAAAATCCAACCTGCTGCAAGTCTTATTGTCCGTTTCATATGTTCAAGGATATGCATCTCCCGTGGGTCTGTCAATGTGACCAATTGAGGTGATAGGTTCAAAGGAGCGGAGCGACGGAAAACTTACCCGCCTACACCGCATCTTTGAAAAAGTAGGGACACTCCCCATATTATTTTCTGTAATCATGTGGCTGGGTTGATAACAATGGATGTGCAGAAAGGCGGCGCAATTTTTTATGTTCTGCAATAATATAGCTGGCTGATAAATATGGGAGGTGTCCCTGATTTTTGTGGCTGGCGGAGAAATATGGGGAGTGTCCCTGGTTTTTTGAGACAAAAACCGCATACGGGCTATAATTTGCCATCAAGCTTTTAGCAGGATCGCTTTATGAAAATAGGATATCCGTGCGTAAACAATTCGATCGGCTGCTCCTCCGGGAGAACATTCCGCCTGCGTTCGTATTCGGATGAACGATTTGCGGAAACCGTGCGCGGAAACCTGGACTGCCTTGGCCGTATGCTGGATTTCAACGCCAGGCACGGCATTCTGTTTTTCCGGATCTGCTCCGGTCTGATCCCCTTCGCATCGCACCCGGTCTGCCGTTTCAGATGGCAGGTCTTTTTCCGGGAAAAATTTGCAGCAATCGGCGGGTTGATGCGTGAAAGAGGGATGCGAATCTCGATGCACCCCGACCAGTTTATCCTTATAAACACGCCGGATAAGCGCGTGTTCCTCAACAGCCTGCGGGAGCTCGAGTACCACGCGGCCGCGCTGGACCTCTTCGGTCTTGACGAATCGGCGAAGGTCCAGATCCACGTAGGGGGGGTATATGGTGATAAGGCAGGGAGCATGCGGAGGTTCCTTGACAGGTACTCGGATCTGCCCAACGAGATCAAAAAGAGACTGGTAATAGAGAACGACGACCGGAGCTGGACTGTCGAGGATTGCCTTTGCATCAGCAATGAGTCCGGCATCCCGGTGGTGTTCGACAACCTGCACAACAAAGTCAATCCCTGCGGCCTTTCCGACAGGGAGGCCCTGCTTCTCGCCTCCGCCGCATGGGGCGGCAGGAACGGCCTGCCGATCATTGATTACAGCCAGGGATCGCAAACGGGGCCGCGCGGCAGCCATGCCGCCACTATGGACATTCGGAAATTCAAGAGGTTTCTTGAAGAGACCCGCCCGGCTGACTTCGATGTGATGCTGGAGATCAAAGACAAGGAGGCAAGCGCGCTGAGGGCGATCAGGGCCGCTTCCGGAGATGACAGGTTTATGAGACAATAG
>JAQTPK010000013.1:5842-13160 GCA_028712885.1 Syntrophales bacterium
CGGGCGTCCGATCCGAGCTCACGATGCGACGACGAAACGATACTGACAATCTCCGCGGATATAACGAGAACGCCCTCAGCAGATACGGACAGGAACGACGCCCTTATCCCGATCCTCCGCAGCCGGAATCCCATTGACATGATGCCGGGGAAAGGGCGCAGGATCCGGCATTTGAGGCACAGGCAGAATTTGCGTGACATACAATCCATATGGGGGAAATGGGTCATCGGTATTGGGTATTGGGTATTGGGTATTGGGTATTGGGTATTGGGTATTGGGTTTTGGGTTTTGGGTTTTGATATTTTTTACCTATGACCCATAACCCATAACCTGTTTCCTGATACCCTTATTGAATCCTTTGCCCCGCGGCCTCCGTTCCCATTTTATCCTTATGCACATTATCTATAAGGGCGCTGATCAGGCCCGGCTCGATCTGGTAACCCAGGTACTGCGCTTTGCACGCGTCTTCCCAGGCCATTCTGTAATCTCCCTGATAAAATCGGGACAGCGCCCGGTTGTAATGAGCGGCGGCATACTCCGGGTTCAACTCTATGGCTGCCGTGAAGTCGGCAACGGCTTCATCATAAAGCTCCTGATCGTGATAAATCTGTCCCCTTGCCCGGTATATTCCCGCTCCCCAGCGGGGATGCAATTCGATTACCCGGGAAAAGTCCTTCAACGCAAGATCGCTGAATCCGCGCGCATGAAATATCATTCCCCGGCCGTGAAAAGCCAGCGCGTCCCGCGGGTCCAGCGCGATCGCCTGGTTGAAATCGGACAAAGCCGAATCGTATTTTTCCGTAAAGTAGAGGCAATAGATGAGGCCCCGCGCCGTATAAGCTCCGGACCGCTTCGGGTCCAGGGCTATGGTCTTGGAGAAGTGTGCGGCTGCTTCGGCATGGCGTCCTTTCATGAAAAGTTCATTCCCGAGGGAAAATAATTTTTCCGCATCCTGTATCGCCCTTTTTTTATCCAGCATAATTTTCAAATTCCCTCAGCATGTTACCGGCTCTGACATTTCGGGGATTCAGGTTCAAAATGGAACGAAGCCTGCGCAGGGCATCTTCCCGGCCCGGCCCGCCGGGGCCCGCGCGGCTGCGAAGCAGCTGGACCCTCGCCAGGTTTACCTGTACGTCTTCCAGCAGGGGATCCGGGTCCGCCTCGGCGGAAGGCTTACCGGATCCCTTTGCCGCATGGGTCTCCAGAATACGCCGGAGCAGGTCTTCCGCACCATCATCGTCTCCGAGTTGCATGCGGATATTGGCGAGGTTGAGCATAGCCTTGAGATGGCCGGGGTCCCTCTCCAGGACGCCGGCGTACGATTCTTCCGCTTCATCGAACATGTCATAGCGGTCGTAGAGGACCCCGAGGCAGAAACGGGCGCTGGTGCAGCCTGAGTCCATTTCGATCGCCCGGCGGTACTTTCCGACGGCCCCGTGATAGTTCCCCTGCAGCTCGGCGATATGGGCCAGATTAATCACTGCTTCGATATTGCCGGGATCCACCCTGAGCGCCTGTTCATAGGACGTCCGGGCCGATCCCAGCCTCTCCATGCATTCGTACGCGTATCCCAGATTGTTGAAAGACTCGGGATTATGCGGCTCAAGCTCGGCTACCCTGGCGAAGCATTTCAGGGCCTCCCCGTATTCTTTGAGCCGGATGTGGATGAATCCGAGATTGACGTATGCGCCGGCGAAATCCGAATCGACGCCGATGCTGCGGCGATACGCCTCGGCCGGCAATCCGGGTTCCGCCCCGTCGCTTTCAAATCTGCAGCCGCGGAGGAACCATTCTTTTGCTTCACGCGCTCTTTCTGAATCCGCCATGACGCGTATCCTACAATGCCGAAACGGCCGGTTCCGGAGGAGGCATGGGATTCCTCCGGAGCCGGCCGGCCAGGATATTCCGGATGGAGCTCCAGATCGCGATCGGATCGGTTGACGCCCCGTTCGCCAAGTCCGGGTTCTCTTTCATCACGCGCGCCGCGATCGTCCCGGCCAGCTTGAGGCATTTCCCGTCCGACGACCTCGCTTCCGCGAAGCTGTCGGCGGGGATCTTTATGCGGAGCCTTATTTCGCCGAACTCGATTTCTTCCGTTACCCCGTCCTCCGCCGTTTCCGCGTGAAGGGTCTCCCCGGAAAAAGGCGGGAACTGAGTATGCCCGCCAGGCACGGGGACTGATGCTTCCCCGGGAGCGGCGCTGGCTGTCTCCACCTTCTCACTTCCTGCGGGAACACGGGGTCTCGGCCGTCGCTTCGGCGCGGCGGGGCCGAAAATGCTTCGGAACCTTTCCCCCACCTGGCGGACGAGTTCGCCCTCAATCCGCTCCATCCGGTTCGTTTCGCCGGCTTTGAGGCAGAGCTTCGCAATCTTGTTTATCAGGCGCGGGATTCCCTGCTCCGAATATTCCCAGAAAACAGGATACGCATCTTCCGTGAAAATCGGGTGGCCGGCGCCGGCGAGCTTGAGGCGGGTCTCGATATAGGTCCTGACTGTCTCGGGGGAAGGTATTTTGCCGATCCGGTTGTACGTGCCGATCCTCTGGAAGAGATTCGCCCGCTTCGGATGCTCCAGCCGCCGGGCCAGGTCCAACTGGCCGGAAAGGACGACCGTGAACAGGTTCCTCCGGTCGTTCTGCATGTTCGTCAGCAGACGGAGGCTCTCCAGGTTGGCCGGTGTTACGGCATTCGCTTCATCGATGAGAATCAGCACTTTCTTCCCCTGCCTCTCCGCTTCAAAGATCAGGCTATTGAATATCTCCAGGACCCCCGCTTTTTTCCCTTCTTCGCATATCTCGCCCGTCAGCTGTCCGATTATTTCCCGCATCAACTGTACAAAGGAAATTCCCGGATTGGTGACCAGCGCAATACGGTATTTTTCCTGGTCCAGAGAATCGATCAGGATCCTCAGCGAAAGCGTCTTTCCCAGCCCCGCATCCCCGAGAATCACGGCGATGCACTCGTTGCCCTCCTCGACGGCGAAGAGCGTTTCCGCAATGGCGTTCTCCAGCGAAGCATGGCAATCAACGTACATGGCCGGATCGGGGACGTTGTCGAACGGAGGCTTCTGCAATCCCCAATATTCGTAATACATTTTTCTACTCCTCAATATTCCGGGAGCCGACGTTTTCCGGCGGTCCGTCCGCCCTCGTCAGGAAGTTCAGGATGTCCGCAAGGGCAAACCGCCTCAATCTCCCTATCCGAAAACTACGCAGTTCTCCCGACCTGAGCAGCCCGGAGAGGCGGCTTGAGCTTATCTGCAGCATATGCCTCACCTCTTCGGGTTTGAGCATCCGGGCCGCATCCGCCGGGACCGTCTTGAAATGAAAGTTGAAGACGAAGGAAGTGCCGGGAGAGGCGTCCGGGACAGCCCTCAGAGGCCCGTGAGAAACTGTCCCTTCCCGGATCGTATTGAATCGGACGGATATGATCCGGTCCTCTCCCGGCTTGATTTCCTCCGGAACGAAAATATCCCTCGCGTGCGCTTTCGAAGGGACATCGGCCGTTCCACGCCCCCCCTGGCAAAAATCTTCCTCCGATTTTCTTCTCTTTACGATGCAGATCTTTTCCATCCGCAATCTCCCGGACTGCACGCTTAATTTCGCGCAGAAAACGTCAGGGCTATATTCTCCGGTTTCCTTTCGGGCGCGGGTTTTCTCTTCTCCGCAATGGCCGACATATGCCGGGAGACGGATTCGCTCACCGCCACCCGGCCCTCCCGGATTATTTCGGCCGCCTGTATTCCCGTTTTTATGAAGGCTCCCGCCATCTTCACCGTGACATCCCCCGGCGTTTTCAGAAAATTATAAATGCCCGCCGCCAGTAGAACCATGAATACCATCTTGAAGGTCTTTCGGATCAGCCATTCAAGCATGTCAGCTCCTCCGGGGAGGCTGTTTTGATCTGTTTTCTCTTCCCATTCCGCATTCCGGAATGGCTTCTGCCTTTGAAAGATTTATCGCCTATTTCCGGGGCTTGCAGAGTGATCTACATCACAGGAAAAAGTGTTATGCGGAGGGGTCTCAAAATTTTCCGGGGGCAAGATGGAGGATGTCGTACATCTATTTGAGATTTATGAAAAACGTAGTTGCAAAGATGCGGGGACAGGCAGTGTAAACGCAGATGGCGACAAGGCGAGAGATGCGAGGTTGGGAAGTTGCGAGGATAGGTGGCTTGTCATGGTGAGCTGTTAGCCCTGAGCCGAGTCGAAGGGTCGAACCATGACAAGCTCACTACAGGGGCTGAGAAGCTGAGAACTGAGGGGCTGCTTGATTCAAGTTTTTCCAAAAAATCAGGGACACTCCCCATATTCATCAGCAAGCCATATTATTGCAGAATACAGAAAATTGCGGCGCTTCCCCGCACTTCACTTATTATCAAGCATGCTACATGATTACAGGAAATAATATGGGGAGTGTCCCTACTTTTTAAAGATGGGGGTAGGCGGGTAAGCTTTCCGTCGCTCCGCTCCTCGAAATGATAAGGTGAGAAGGTAACTCGGGACTCGGAACTCTGGACTCTGAACTCGGGACTGCCTCAGAACTCTGGACTCGGGACTCGGAACTTTTTTTTAGAGCCGGTGCGCCTTTTCCAGAAAAGCGGGCTTGAGGATAATGTATTTCTTATCGAGGAATTCGATTTCCCCCGCTTTCGCAAACGAGCTGATGAGGCGGCTCGCCGTCTCGCGGGATATAGAGGCGTAATGTGCGAGGTCCTTGTGGGTGATTTTGAGATTTATGATCGTCCCCCGCTGGTCCTGCACGCCGAACTGGTCGGAAAGGTTCTTCAGGACCGCGCGGATGCGGTGCTCCGCGTCGGAGAAGCTCAGGACTTTAAGCATCATCCATGATTCCCGCAATTTGCCGCAGAGCATGGCGATGATTTCCTTTAATATCTGTTCGTTCTTCATCAGATGCCACTGGAAATCTTCTTTTGAAATGAACGCAATCTCGGAATCTTCCATCGCGATTACCGTGGCCGGGGCGGATTTTCCATCGAGGATCGCCATCTCACCGAACGAATCTCCTTTTTTATGAATGGCCAGGATCCGCTCTTTCCCCTCGATGTTCCCCTGGACAACTTTCACCTTTCCTGAATAGATGAAATATATGTAATTGGACGTGTCTTCCTCGTACAGGATCACCTGGTTCTTCCTGAACCTTTTTTCAACAACGATCCGCTGCAATTCCACTTCTGTGAGACAGGAAAGGAAAGGAATGCTCTTGATGAGTCTGTCGAAACGGCTGGGTGCTCGCAAGTCTCCGACTCCCGTCGTACGTCCGAGAGGGAAGCTTCTACTTTGCCGACCTTTTTTGCAACATTTTTTTTTGCATTGGTAATTACTCTGAATAATTAAAGATATAACCATATTGACACAGACGCTATCTCCGGTATATAGGCTCCATTCTGAAATTCCATCGGTGCCCGCACACTCCGGGGCCTGAACGCTGATGCAGGAAAACCATGCAACATTATCTGGCAGTAATTAAAGGTTTCGTGAACAGAATCGTTCCCGCCGCTGTCCTGGTAACCGCCGTCTGGGTCGCATGGTCGGTCTCCGCAGTGCAGGGAGACGCAGACCCCCAGCCCGCATTTTACAAGGAAGGTCCCGGGCCTTACAAAGTCAAGGTAATCCGATATACCTGGCTGGACAAATACCGCAACCGCCGCATACCGGCAAAAATCTACTACCCGGAAAACGCCCCGGGCAGGCTGCCGATAATTATTTTTTCCCACGGCCTGGGCGGATCGCGTGAAGGGAACAAGTATCTCGGCAGTTACTGGGCGGAACACGGCTACATATCCGTACACATTCAACACCAGGGGAGCGACAGGGAAATCTGGCTGAGCAGCATTTTCCCCCTGCGCGCAATCTACAGCGCGGCCAGGGATCCTGCCAACGGCATAAACAGGCCTCTCGACATCCGGTTCGCCATCGACGAGATGGAAAGGATGGACAGGAAAGATCCTCTTTTCCGGGGAAAACTCGATACGGAAAGAATAGGCGCGGCGGGACACTCCTTCGGGGCTTTTTCGGTCCTGGCCGTCGCGGGGCTCGCCATTAAGAAAGACGGCGATGAGGCCATGTTGCCGGACCGGAGGGTTCGCGCCGCACTGCCGATGAGCGCTCCCGTGCCGCTGAAGGACGGTATAATCATGAATTTCGACGGCATCGAAATTCCATGTCTTCACATGACAGGCACGCGCGACGACAGCCCCATCGGAGAGACGGCCGCGAAAGACCGCCGGGTCCCGTTCGACCGGATCGGCAAGGCGGATCAGTATCTCCTGACGCTCCGGGACGGAGATCATATTACATTTTCCCATTGGAGGTTCAGGGGCGACGGCTCGAAAGACGAGCTGCACCACGAGCTGATCAAGACGTCCTCCCTCGCGTTCTGGGACGGATACCTGAAAAAAGACGCCAGGGCAATGGTCTGGCTGAATTCGGATTTCCAGCGCCTGCTGGGGGATAATGGAACCTTCGAAAAGAAAGCAGTCCGGAGTTCGGAATCCCGAGTCCCGAGTTCCCAGTTCAGAGTCCCGAGTTACCGTTATAAGTAAAAATCAAATCAAGAAGTGTACCTGTTGAGGAAAGATTTCTCGCGGATTTTACCCTGAGGCCTTCGAAAGATTTGCCGAAGCGCTCGAAATGACACAATCCAGCGGCCTCTCAGTTCTCACCATCTCAACTTCAGATATCCAGCCGCCTATCCTCGCAACTTCCCAACCTCGCATCTTCGTCTTTTCTCCGGATGGCCGACCGGAATCAAATAGAGAGGCCGGTGGTCCGGGGGGAGTCCCAGGACTTCCTGAACACGCGCATCTTGAAAAGCGCCGATCGGCACGGCTCCAAGCCCCAGCGATACCGCCGTGAGCAGGACGTTCTGCGCCGCGTGCCCCGCCTCGATTTCCACGTACCGGTTTCCCCTCGCCCCGTATTTTCTCCCTATCCGTTCATATACGGCCGTGATGATCACCACGGCCGGCGCTTTGCGGACCGCTGCCTGGCCGAGCGCGGCTGCGCTCAACGACAGCAGAACATTATCTCCTGAGGTGCGCTCAAGCCCGTTTTCCGCCGGCAGATAGTGATAGACGCCGTCGCCGGCCGCAAGATACAGCTCCAGGGGATAGAGGGCCCCGGCGGAAGGGACCGTCCTCGCGCTTCTTCCCCGGCTGATCCCCTGCGCGGCCCACATGATCTGCGATATTTCTTCCGGCTGGAGCGGCGCTCCGGAGAAATGCCGCACCGATTCCCGCTTGGCCATCGCCTCATTCAAGGGCATCCCTCCGCGTGTCTGCGGAGAAGGGAGACTGAT
>JAQTPK010000013.1:13260-23235 GCA_028712885.1 Syntrophales bacterium
GGAATTCCCATCTGCAGACGATTTTCGCGAGTCTTCGCCTGCGCGCACGGGGCGATAATCCCATGGCCGACTGCGCCAGGGAGACTATTGTCGATGCAGGCGGCGGAGTGCGCCTGCTCGGGTATTACTCCCGCCATGAGGAAAACAGCCGCGGTCTCGTGCTCCTCCTGCACGGTTGGGAGGGAAGCTCCGGCTCGACGTACATCCTGTGCACGGGGAGGAGCCTGTTCGATTCCGGCTTCGACGTTTTCCGCCTCAACCTGAGGGACCACGGCGGGAGTCATCGCCTGAATGAAGGGCTTTTTCACAGTGCCCGGATCGAAGAGGTCTTCAACGCGGTTCGAGAGGCGGCGGCCCTTGCGGGACAGAAATCTTTCTCCATCGTGGGTTTCTCGCTGGGCGGCAACTTCGCCCTCCGGGTCGCTTTGCGCTGTGCGGATACGGACATCCCCGCGCTGAAACAGGTCATCGCGATCAACCCCGTTCTCGATCCCTTCAAAGCGACCGTTGCCATCGACACCAGATACTCCGTTTACCGGAACTATTTTCTGAAAAAATGGAAGAGATCCCTCAGAATCAAACAGGAGCTTTTTCCCGCCCGGTACGATTTCGGGGAATTCTTCCGCATGGATTCCTGCATGGAGATTACCGAACGCCTGATTCCGAAGTACAGCCCCTTTCGGGATTCAACCGATTATTTCCGCACATACACTCTTCTCGGCGACGTCTTTCAAAACCTCTCCGTCCCTGTCCTGATCGTCATGTCCGAAGACGACCCCATCATCGATGCGACGGATTTTAAAGCCCTGCGCGGAAACGAAAAGCTGCGGATCTCGCTCCAGCGCTACGGCGGGCATTGCGGCTACCTCGATCCTTTTCCGTTCGGAAGCTGGTCGGACAGGATGATAAGTGCCTCTCTGCCGGGGTAAAGGACGAAGATGCGAAGTTGCGAGGTTGCGAGGGTAGGCGACTGGATCTCTGAGCTTGAGAGGTTGAGATGGTGAGAGGGTGAGAAAGACGAAGATGCGAAGTTGCGAAGCTGCGAGGGTAGGCGACTGGATCTCTGAAGTTGAGATGGTGAGAACCTGAGAGGCTTCTTATTTGTCATTTCGAGCCCTTAAGGTAAGCTCCTGAGTTTGTCGAAGGGCTCAGGGTAAACTCCGCGAGAAATCTTTCAAGCTCGACAGGCTCTTCCCTTAAGCAAGATTTCTCGTCGCTTTGCTCCTCGAAATGAAATCTAAGAAGAGCGAAACTGCGTGCGAAAAATATTTTTCACACTGAGACACGGAGAATTAAATTCAGCGCCTTTGCGTCTCCGTGTGAGAATTAAGGAGTTATGGATTCACCTCAACACGCTCAGGATAATATAGCGAAAACAGGAAATGCATTGAACACGGAAATACTTACCCGAAAGGATCTCTTTATAGATCATATCATCCGAGCGCTCGGCGCGGCCCCGATAGATTTCTGCGAGAGAATAGATTTCATTCATGAGGGGAATAACACCGCCGATAAATGGAAGGCCGCAGGCGTCCTGCTGCCTCTTTCCATCCCGGAATACGGAGGCAATGAAATCCATCTGCACCTGATCAAGCGGTCCCGCGACGTCGCGCAGGGCGGAGATCTCAGCTGTCCAGGAGGCCTGCTCGATTTGAGGATCGATCCCATCTTCAGGCTTCTGTTGGCAAGCCGCTTACTGCCGGTGATGCGGGGGGAGGCTTTCTCTCTGGCGCGGGAGCGCGGCAGCACCGGATTCAAGAATATAACCCTTTTCCTCGCAAACGCCCTCCGGGAGGCATGGGAAGAAGTCGGGATCAACCCGCTTCAAGTCAGGTACCTGGGTCCCCTGCCCTGCCGGAACCTCATTCTGTTCACCCGGACTATCTTCCCCGTTGCCGGATTTATCCGGAAGAACTGGCGCCCCCGGACCAATTGGGAAGTTGAAAAGGTGGTGGCAATTCCGGTCCGTAATCTTCTTGAAAACGGCAATTACGCCCTCTTCCGGGTGGAGGCGACGGACGATTTCGGCGTTCCGGTGAATTCAAGTCTTTTCCCCTGCTTCATTCACCGGGACAGCGACGGGACGGAGGAATTTCTCTGGGGGGCCACATACCAGATCGTGATGACATTCCTTAAAGTCGCTTTCGATTTCGATCCGCGGCCGAATTCTGATAAAATTCTAAAGAAGGTCCTCCGGCCGGGTTACCTTACGGGGGAGAAGAACGAAAATGCGAAGTTGCGAAGATGAGATGTTAGGCGGCTGGATCTCTGAAGTTGAGAGGTTAAGATGGTGAGAGGGTGAGAAAGACGAAGATGCGAGGCTGGGAAGATGCGAGGCTGGGAAGCTGCGAGGATAGGCGGCGGAAAGATAGAAGGTGAGATGGTGAGAACTGAGAGGCCGCTTGATTGTGTCATTTCGAGCGCTTCGGCAAATCTTTCGAAGGCCTCAGGGTAAACTCCGCGAGAAATCTTTCAAGCTTGAAAGATCCCTCCCGCAATTTACCCTGAGCAAGTCGAAGGGGTCGGGACAAAGGATTTCTCGTCGCTTCGCTCCTCGAAATGACATTTGGAAGAAAATGCTGAGGCTTTAGGCTATGAAGGAATTATCACCGTTCATCGCCATGGATATCCTGGAGAAAGCCCAGGAGATGGAGCGCCGGGGCGAGCGCATAATTCACCTGGAACTGGGCGAGCCGGATTTCGATACACCCCGGTGCATCAAAGAGGCGGGTTGCCGGGCGATCCAAGGGGGAAAGACCCATTACACGCACAGCCTGGGCCTTTTCGAATTGAGGGAAGCCGTCTGCGAGCATTATTTCGGGAAATACGGGATTACCGTCACCCCGAACCGTGTTTTCGTGGCATCGGGAACCTCGGCTGCAATGGTGGTCATGTTCTCCGCCCTGATCGGGAGCGGCGACGAGGTCATTATCCCTGACCCGTATTATTCCTGTTATCCCAATTTTATTTCCTTTTTCGACGGCGTCCCGGTTAAGATCGATACCCTGGAAGAGGAGGGTTTCCAGCCCGATCCGGCGGCCGTCAAGGCGGGGATAACGGCCCGGACTAAAGCGGTTCTGATCAACTCCCCCTCTAATCCGGCGGGTACGCTGATGGAACCGGATAAAATGTCGGAGATTGCGGCGCTCGGCATACCCGTCATCTCCGACGAGATTTATCACGGCCTGGTTTATGAGGGCCGCGAAAGGACGATCCTCGAATTTACCCCCGACGCCTTCGTTCTCAACGGCTTCTCGAAAACGTACGCCATGACCGGCTGGAGACTCGGATACGTCATCGCCCCCGCCGAATTCATCAGGCCGATGCAGAAGGTCCAGCAGAACCTGTTCATCTCCGCCAACGCATTCGTGCAGTGGGCAGGCATAGCCGCCTTGCGCGAGGCCGAAGCAGACGTGAAGAAAATGCGGGATATATATAACGAGAGAAGGAAGTACATGGTCCGGCGGCTCCGCGGTATGGGAATAGGAGTAGCGGTGGAGCCGAAGGGGGCTTTTTACGTCATGGGCAACTGCCGGGACTTCTCGCGCGACTCGTACAGCCTGGCCCTTGACATACTGTCCAGGGCGGGAGTCGCCGTCACTCCCGGAATCGATTTCGGCCGGAACGGAGAAGGATATCTCCGGCTCTCCTACGCCAATTCCATGGAAAATATACGCGAGGGCCTCGACCGGCTGGAAAATTATCTCAGGAATTTGAAAAAATGAATGAAACGCGGAAAATAAAAGCCGTTCTCTTCGATTTCGACGGAACGCTGGTAAAGCTGAACGTTGATTTTCCCGCCATGCGCGATGCGGTCCTGGACTTGATCGTCTCGTATAACGTACAGAGCGATGGAATCGGCAACCTGTTTGCGCTGGAAATGATCGAAGCCGGCCGCGAATTAATCAGCCGCCTGGGGCGCAACAGAGAGTCCGAATACCTGGCCATGGCGTACGGGATCGTGCGGCGGTTTGAAATGGAAGGTGCAAAGGAAGGCGTGCTTATCGAGGGGGTAAAGGAGATGCTTGCCGAGACGAAGCGCCGGGGCATCAAGACAGGAGTCGTCACCAGGAACTGCCGTGACGCGGTAGGAGCAATTTTCCCCGACATTGTCGAATACTGCGGGGCCGTCATCACCAGGGAGGACACGGAACGCGTCAAGCCCCATCCCGACCACCTCCGGACGGCGCTGCGGGCCCTGGAAACTTCCGCTCCCGGCGCAATCATGGTCGGCGACCATCCCATGGATATTCGGGCGGGGCGCAGCATCGGCGCCTTTACGGTCGGCGTGCTGACCGGGTACTCCGAAAAGGAAGATCTTGTCCGCGCGGGGGCCGATCTTGTTATTTCCAGCGCCGCCGATCTCGTCTCACGTTTCGACGAGTTCGGAATTTCAACAACCTGTCAGTGAATGCCGGCGCTTCCCGCCGTTCTTGACATCCCCACCGGCCCAAATTACGATTATATTAGTTTGGGCGTAAGGCTTCAGGCGTTCCGGAAAGATGAAATCCGGATTTGACCGGATATATGGCCGGGGAAAAGAAACGCCGAACCTGATACCGGGGACCTGAAGCCGGAAACCGACTGCCGAGGCGGCCATGAGCATGCTCGAATCCTGGAAAAAAAGTTACCCGCAAAAATTCACTTTCGAAGCCGAGATTTTTTCCCATATTCACCGGGGGGACACGATCTTCATCGGGTCGGCATGCGCCGAGCCCCAGCACCTGGTCCATTCCCTCATCAAGTTCGTCCAGTCGCACCCGAAAGCCTTTTTCGACGCCGAAGTTCTGCACATACGCTCCCTGGGGGTGGCCCCGTATACCAGCGAAAAATTCCGGCAGAATTTCCGGCATAATTCTTTTTTCATCGGCGACAGCACCCGGAACGCAGTGAACGAGGGATTCGCCGACTACACTCCCGTTTTCCTCTCGCAGGTCCCGGAGCTTTTCAGCAGGGGGCTGGCGCGGGTGGACGTCTGCCTTATCCAGACTTCCCCTCCCGACGAGCACGGCTACATGAGCCTGGGGGTCAGCGTCGATATAGTCAAGGCGGCCACGGAAGCGGCTTCGATCGTCGTCGCCCAGGTCAACTCGCATATGCCGCGCGTGCACGGCGATACTTTCATCCACATGGAAGACGTGGACTTCATCATCGTCTACAACGAGCCGCTTCTGGAATACAGCCCCGGGGCCGATACGGAAATCGCCCAGAAGATCGGAACATATGTGGCCCGGCTCGTGGAGGACGGAGATACGATCCAGGTAGGATACGGAAGCATTCCCAACGCAATCATGGCCAACCTGTCCGGCAAAAAAAACCTCGGGGTGCATACCGAGCTGCTGAGCGACGGGCTTGTCGAGCTGATGAAGAAGGGCGTCGTCGACAACTCGAGAAAAACAATCGACCGGGGCAAGACCGTGGCCACGTTCTGCATGGGCAGAAAAGAAACCTACGAATACATCCACGACAACCCGGTCATAGAATTCAAGACGATCGATTATACGAACAACCCCGTCATCATCGCCCGGCACGACAACATGGTCGCGATCAACAGCGCACTCGAAATCGACCTGAGCGGGCAGGCGAGCGCGGAATCCATCGGGAAGGTCTTTTACAGCGGCATCGGCGGCCAGGCCGATTTCATGAGGGGAGCGGTAATGGCGCGCAACGGGAAAACGATCCTCGCCGTCCAGTCCACGGCGGCCGCCGACACGGTTTCCCGGATAGTGCCGTATTTGAAAGAGGGAGCGGGCACCACCCTCATCCGGGGGGACATCCATTACGTGGTCAGCGAATACGGGATCGCCTACCTGCACGGCAAAAACATCAGGGAGCGAGCCATGGAGCTCATCGCCATCGCCCACCCCAGGTTCAGGCCGCGGCTCATCGAGGAAGCAAAGCAGGCGGGATGGATCTATCGGGACCAGGCCTTCATCCCGGGGGAACGCGGCATGTACCCGGAGGGCCTGGAGACATATCGCACGACCCGCACCGGGCTCGATATCCTGTTCCGCCCCGTGAAGATCAGCGACGAGCCGCTGCTGAAGGATTTCTTTTACTCGCTCTCGGACAACAGCATGTACCGGCGGTTCATCTCATCCAGAAAGGATATGCCCCACGAGCGGCTCCAGGAATTCGTGGTTATCGATTTCACGAAAGAGATGGTTATCCTGGCCGTCGTGGAGAAAGAGGACCGGGAAATAGTGGCGGGCCTCGGCCAGTACGGAATAGATGAAATCACACACACGGCGGAGGTCGCCTTTGCGGTCCGGGACGGATTCCAGAACCAGGGGATCGCGACGGAGCTCCTCTCCTATCTGACCTATCTGGCCAGAAGGCGCGGCCTCCTCGGCTTCACCGCTGAGGTCCTGGTGGAAAACAAGCCGATGCTCAGGGTGTTCGAAAAAGGGGGTTTCGATATCCGGAAAAAGGCGAGCGCCGGCGTTTACGAGCTGGAAATGGCCTTTCGCGAAAGCGCGGCGGGACGCGGCCGGCCCATCGCGGCGGAAATGTGATGATCATTACAGCTTGGCCTGGTTATTTTCCTCCCGGCTCAATTCTTTGATGCGCACGCCGCGGATGAAACGCTTCTCAAAATACGGTTCGCTCAGCCGGTCCACCTTCGCCTCGCGGTTTTTCGACGACAGGTGCACGAATTCATTGTTGCCGATGTAGATCCCCACGTGATCGCTCACCCGCCTGGTCCGGAAAAAAACGAGGTCCCCTTCTTCCAGGTCCTCTTTCATGACCCATTTACCGACCCGCGACTGTTCGCGGGCCGTCCTCGGCAGGTCAACGTTGAAAATGGCATATATCTTCTTCACGAAAGAAGAGCAGTCCAGGCCTCTGATCGAAGATCCTCCGTAGCGATACGGCACACCGAGAAACGTTTTTACCACGCGAATGAACAGAGACCTTTCCTCCGAGCCGTTCCATTTTCCGATTTTCGGATTCGGGTCCGGTCTCTCCTCGAACAACTCCATATCGTCATCGATCAAAGGGCCTTCGGCGTCATCGTCGGAAGCGGCGGGGGGCTCCTCGATCGCCCGCCTGGGCACAACCAGCCTCTGCCCCCTCCTGAGGGAAGCCGTGCGGAGGCGGTTCATTTTTTTCAACTGGCGGACGGAGATATCGGCGTCGGCAGCGATAGAGCGGAGCGTATCCCCCCTTTTCACTATATAGATCCCGGTGCCGGTGCGCTTTTTTTCTTTGGCGGCAAGGCTTTTCCCGCCTCGTTTTGCGGCGGGGTGTTTTCCGTCCCGCTCCGGAATGACGAGGATCTGGTTCTTCCTGAGGGCGCTGCCTTTTATTCCGTTTGCGCTCCTCAGTTCCTTGACGCTGACGCCGAATTTCTTGGAGATCTTTGCGAGCGTGTCTCCCCTGCGGACCCTGTATTTCTCATCCGCCGAGGCGTTGCCCTGAAAGAAAGACGTGACAAGGAGAAGGACAAGACCTAAGCAAAGAACGTATCTTTTCCCCATTTCGGAACCCTTTGACTCTCTTAGCATCCTGCCGCGAAGGACAGGGTTGGGAATGGGATTCAAAACGACGCATGATCAATAAAAAACGGCAGGGCAAAAAGCTCTCCTTCCGCAGTTGGGGCGGCCGGTCTCCGTCCCCTGTGAGTCAGAGGGCTCTTTACAGAGCCGTGTACAACGTTTATACGATTTATACCGGACTGTCAAATCTATTCTGAATCGCAGGGGGGTAATGGGTTATAGGTAATGGGACAGATTGCTCTTCGCCCAAAACCCAATCCCAAAAATCGTAAAGGGCACCTAAGACCCAAGACCCAGACCCTATGCCCATAACCCATAACCCAGCACCCATGACCCGTGACCTATACTTTGATATGAAGAATCGGCAGCCCCAGATGCTTCCTCTTCCCCTCCCCTTTATACCGCGTCTTCTCGCGCTCTGTAGGCTCCCCCCTTCTGCCCTTCCCCTCGCGGTCGATCGCGTGGGCGCCGCCCAGATGGAGCGTGTGTTTGCCGAACTTCCCATTCACAATATCAGCGGCTTCGTATAGTTTTCGGACGTTTTCGGCCCGCACGGGACATTCGAAAAGGGTGCGCTGGACCGAGCGATCGGGCATCAGGTCGAGGAGGACAGTTCCCGTTGAACGATAGAGGACCTTCTCCTCGAAGAGGGAATCGAAAAGCTCCCTCACCAGGACGGTCATTTCCATGGGGTAGGCCGAGGCGCGCACGAGCTTAGCCTCCGCTCCCACCGTATCGAAATTGTTCTTCCGGAGAAAGATCACGATTTTTTTTGCGGCGAGGTCGTACCGCCGCGCCTTCAGACAGGCCGATTCGAAATTTCTCATCAACTGCGCGAATATATACTCGCGCCGGTTCGTGGCGGGCGCGAACGTCTTGCTCTTGCAGATGGACGCGTAAACGCTCTTCTCTTCCGGCGAAACCGGATAAACCGAATCTCCGCGCAGCTCTCTCCAGATCTCTACTCCCGGCTTGGTGAATTTTTTTCTCACTATCTCCTCGGGAAGCCTGGCGAACTGGAGGGCCGTGCGAATACCCATCTTTCCAAGATAGCTCGTTGTGGCCGGTCCGATCCCCCAGATATTCTCAACGGGGAGGTCGCGGATATACAAGGGTATCTCCCTTCCCGGAATCACGGTAAAACCGGACGGCTTCCGGTATTTGGATGCCGCCTTGGCCAGGACTTTCGTAACGCTGAGACCCACCGATACGGTCAGCCCCAGGTCCGCTTCGATCTCCTTTTTGATTTTCAGGGCGATCTTTTCATAGGAAGAGCGCAGGGCCCGGCGCATCCCGGCAAGGTCGGCAAAGGCCTCGTCGATGGAATACTCCTCCACCTGCGGCGTGAACTGACGGATAATGTTGAACATGCGCCGGGAAAAAAGGCTGTAGGTCTCGTAATCGGAGGGCAGGATGATCAGCTCCGGGCAGATCGCCTTTGCCTCCCGCAGGGTGACGCCGCGCCGGATCCCCAGCTTCTTTGCGGCATAGCTCGGACACGCAACGATTCCGCGCTCGCCGCCCGTGATCAGGGGCTTCCCCCGGAGCTCCGGATGCATAACCTCTTCGCAGGAGGCAAAAAAGGCATCTCCGTCAACGTGGAGGATGGCGGAAGGCCAGGAATATAATGTGAATGGGGTCATGGGTATTAGGTATTGGGTATTGGGCCATCCTCACCGAACAGAAACCACCTTACGCTTTACGGTTTACCCTTTATTATTTTTAGGATTTGGGTTTGGGCGAAGAGCAATCTGTCCCATTACCTATGACCCATTACCCGGATTTTTGCGAGATTGTGCTTGAGGAAGTCGAGTTAATATTATATTAGTAGAACGGGCGTTCCATTGTCAAGTTGAAAGAGTTTACCTTGCATCGGCTTTCCCCCGATGATAAACGAAAAATCTTGAAATTACGTTATAAATCGGAGGTGGTTTCTGTCCGAAAAGATTATCCGCGCTCTCGCCACCGGCGGGGGGATCGGTTATGCGCCGTTTGCGCCCGGGACTTTCGGAACGCTGCTCGGGATTCCCGTTTACCTGGCCTTGATCCGGCTTCCTTCGCCGCTTCATCTGGCGGCGGCTATCGCCATCGCCCTGTCAGCCGTCCATGTCGCCGGCAGGGCCGAGCATCTATTCGGCGCGAAGGACCCCGGCGCGATCGTGATTGACGAGATCGCCGGTTTCCAGTTCGCCCTGCTCTGGGTCGATCCATCCCTGCCTCTTGTTGCCGCGGGTTTTTTGTTGTTTCGATTATTCGATATCCTGAAGCCCTTCCCCGCCCGCAGAGCCGAGATTCTGCCGGCCGGCTGGGGAGTGGTCGGGGACGACGTCGTCGCCGGGATATATGCAAACGCCGTGTTGTTGATTTTGCTGAAAATAGTCCTATAATTCGTAAGGCGTAAAGCGTGAAGTGTAAGGTGTTTTTCTTAGAGTTATATCTAAGGCGTAAAGCGTAAACCGTAAGGCGTAAGGTGTTT
>JAQTPK010000013.1:23335-57710 GCA_028712885.1 Syntrophales bacterium
GTAAGGTGTTTTTCTTAGAGTTATATCTAAGGCGTAAAGCGTAAACCGTAAGGCGTAAGGTGTTTATAAAAGCAGTAACACTTCACGATTCACGCTTCACGCTTCACGCCTCACGCTTCACGCTTTACGCTTTTAATAAGGGAGATCGAATGAACATCGGAATATTGACGATCGGCAACGAACTTCTGACCGGAACGATCCAGGATATCAACTCATCCTATATCGCCCGGCAGATCAAGATCCAGGGATGGAAAATCTCGTCGATGCTCTCGGTCGGCGACAGTGAGGAGGCGATCAGGGATGCCTTGGCTTTCCTGCTCGCGCGCTCCAACGCCGTGGTCGCCACGGGAGGGCTCGGCCCTACGGCCGACGACATAACAACCGAGGCGATTGCCAGGACGTTCAGGCTTCCCCTCTACACCGACGAGGAGGTCCTCAAGGAGATACGGTCCCGCTTCGAGCGGTTCCGCTTCGAATGGACGCCGAATAACGCGAAACAGGCCATGTTCCCCGAAGGCGCCCGGACTATCTTCAACCCCTATGGGACCGCGTGGGGGTTTGCTCTCGAATGGGAAGGCAGGCTGATTACGGTTATCCCCGGCGTGCCCGCGGAAGTCAGGATGAT
This sequence comes from Syntrophales bacterium, assembly GCA_028712885.1. GTDB lineage: Bacteria > Desulfobacterota > Syntrophia > Syntrophales > UBA4778 > JAQTPK01. The sequence continues at coordinate 23,961 of JAQTPK010000013.1, forward strand.
CTTCCCGGAGGGGGTCATTCCGCTCCTGAAAGAGCTGTGCGGGACTTCGGACCATGTCCTCACGCGGACGATCAGGCTTTTCGGCATCTCGGAATCGAAAATTGATCAGGCGGTTTCCGGGATAGACCTCGACCTGCCCGGGATCGGGATCGGCTTCTATCCGCGTTTTCCGGAAAACCAGCTCGTGATCTCGTCCTGCAATGTATCTCTCGAACAGGCCGAGCTCAATCTCCGGACGGCTGAGGAGCGAATCACCGCGGCGCTGAGCAAGTACATCTATGGTTACGATGAAAATACGATCGAGAAGACGGTGGCCGCCCTCCTGACCGAAAAGGGCCTCACCCTCGCCGTCGCGGAATCGCTCACGGGAGGCCTTATCACCGACCGGCTCACGGACGTTCCGGGGAGTTCGCTTTTCCTCGACCGTGGAATCGTCGCATACAGCAACCGCTGCAAGACCGACCTGCTCGGCGTGCCGGAGGATGTGCTCCGCAGCCACGGCGCCGTCAGCGCAGAAACGGCCGTGCTCATGGCGGAAGGGGTGCGAAAGCTCGGCGGTACGGACTTCGGCCTGGCCACGACCGGCATAGCGGGACCGTCCGGCGGGTCGGCGGAAAAGCCGGTCGGGACCGTCTTTGCCGCACTCGCCGGAGGAGGCGAACCCGTGTGCCGGCGCTTCGCTTTCCGGTGGGACAGGCGCCGCATCAAGGAAGTCACGGCGCACTGGTCGCTGGAAATGCTCCGCCGGAGGCTGACAGGAGATGAATAGGATGGAGGAAAAGATCCGGACATTTCTCGCCGTGGATCTTCCTGCCGGGATCAAAGAAGGGATAGACAGGATCCGGGAGCGGCTCAAACCGCAGGTGAAAGGAGTCAGATGGACGGCCCCGGACGGAATCCACCTGACCCTCCATTTTTTCGGGAGCGTTACCGGCCCGGAAATAGCTAAGATCACGGAAATTGCGAAAAAAAACGTGGAAGGCGCGGCGCCTTTTATGTTAAACGTCGGTTCTCTCGGTACATTTCCCGGACTGCGCCGTCCCCGGGTGCTGTGGCTCGGAATCAACGGCGAGACAGAGACCCTGTGCGCACTCCGGGAGGAGATCGAAAAAGACTTGGGCGGTGCCGGATTCCCCTTGGAAAACCGCGCGTTCAGGCCTCATTTGACCCTGGGCAGGATCAGGGACGCCGCGTCCGTCCGCGGCCTGGAGGAGGCGGTCTCCGCGGGTAATCACATTGCAGGGAGCTTTACCGTGAACAGCATATCGCTCTTCCGAAGCCGGTTGCGGCCGACGGGGGCCGTTTATACGAAAATTCAGGATTTTGAATTCGGAATCTCCTGAGGCTTTACGGGCGTAAAGAATAAAAAGTGAAGAGGGAATAGCGGAGAGTGAAATCAGCTTCTTACGGCTTCCCCGGAAAACAAAGGAGGAGATGATAAAAGATGGCAGCAGATGACAGGGAAAAAGCGGTGGACCTGGCCATCAGCCAGATCGAGAGGCAATTCGGCAAGGGTTCGATCATGCGGCTGGGGACAACGGATACGCCGGCCGATATTCCGGTCATCTCGACCGGATCGCTCAGTCTCGATCATGCGCTCGGCGTAGGGGGCGTTCCCCGCGGCCGCGTCGTTGAGATCTACGGCCCCGAATCCGGGGGGAAAACCACTCTGGCCCTGCATATCATCGCGCAGGCGCAGAACAGTAACGGTCTCGCCGCCTTTATCGACGCCGAGCACGCCCTGGACGTCGGCTATGCGAAAAAAATAGGCGTAAACACGGACGATCTGCTTGTATCCCAGCCGGATACGGGGGAACAGGCGCTCGAGATCGCAGAGGTGCTCGTACGGAGCGGCGCCCTTGACATTCTCGTCATCGATTCCGTGGCCGCCCTTGTCCCCAGGTCCGAGCTCGAGGGGGACATGGGAGACGCCCAGATGGGACTCCAGGCGCGGCTCATGTCACAGGCGCTGAGAAAGCTCACCGGCTCGATCAGCAAGTCGAAGACCACGGTCATCTTCATCAACCAGCTCAGGTCGAAAATCGGCGTCTTCATGGGGAGCCCGGAAACGACCACCGGCGGAAACGCCCTGAAGTTCTATGCCTCGATGCGGCTCGACATCCGCAAGATCACACCCATCAAGCAGGGAGACAGCATGGTGGGCTACCGCACGAGAGTCAAGGTCGTGAAGAACAAGGTCGCCCCGCCCTTCCGCGAAGCGGAGTTCGACATCATCTTCGGAGAGGGGATCTCGCGGGAAGGAGACATGCTCGACCTCGCGGTTGAAAACGGCATCGTGGAAAAGAGCGGGGCCTGGTACTCCTATAAAGGGGAGCGGCTCGGCCAGGGCCGGGAGAACGCCAAGGCATTGCTCCGGGACAACCGCGACATGCTTGACCGCATCGAAACGGAAGTCCGGACGAAGCTGGGCCTGCCTGCCGCTGCAAGCGGGGAATGAGCGGGGGCGGAGAAAACACGCGGGAGAAGGCCATGGGAAAGGCCCTGAGGCTTCTCGCCTTCAGGGCCCGCAGCCGCCATGAAATGCAAAGCCGCCTCGCCGAAAGCGGCTTCAGCGGGGAATCCGTCAACGCGGTTATCGGCAGGCTGGAAGAGCTGGGGTATATCGACGACGGGGCGTTCGCCGCGAACTGGGCGCGCCATCTCGCCGTCAACAGGCTTTACGGAAACATCCGGATAGAAGCGAGCCTCCGGGAAAAGGGACTTTCCCGCGAGTTGATCGCGGAGGCAGTTGAAGGGACCCGCGCGGAACTGGGGGAGAAAAAAAGGATCGGGATCCTCGTGCGAAAGAAAATCGGGGACCGGCCGCCTTCGGCTCTCGACCGCGCGGGGAAAAGACGTCTGGCCCGATTTCTGGCGGGAAAGGGATACCGGACCGGACTGATCCATGACGTGTTTGGAATGACTGAGGAGGATTTTGAGCATGAAGGGGAGTGACATCAGGAAACTATTCTTGAAGTATTTCGAAGAAAACGGACACACGGTCGTCCCCAGTTCCTCGCTTGTTCCCAAGGACGATCCGACGCTCCTTTTTACGAACTCCGGGATGGTGCAGTTCAAGAACCTGTTCCTCGGCCTTGAGGACAGGGGCTATACCAGGGCGGCAAGCTCGCAGAAATGCGTCCGGGCGGGAGGCAAGCACAACGATCTCGAAAACGTGGGCTTTACGGCCCGCCATCACACATTTTTCGAAATGCTCGGAAACTTCTCCTTCGGCGACTACTTCAAAAAGGAATCGATCTTCTGGGGCTGGGATTTCCTCACCAATCGGATGCAGATTCCCAAGGACCGGCTGTGGATTACAATTTACGAGAAGGACGACGAAGCGTTTGAAATCTGGAACAAGATCATCGGCGTCCCGACCGAGCGGATCGTGCGGATGGGGATGGACAGCAACTTCTGGATGATGGGGGAAACCGGGCCGTGCGGCCCCTGCTCGGAGATCCTCTATGACCAGGGACCGAGCGTGGGATGCAAACGCCCGGACTGCAGCGTGCTCTGCGACTGCGACCGGCACCTTGAGATCTGGAACCACGTGTTCACGCAATTCGACAGGGACAAGGACGGAAATTTCAATCCCCTGCCCAAGCCGAACATCGATACGGGCATGGGTCTCGAGCGGCTCGCCGCCGTCGTCCAGAACAAGACGACGAATTACGACACCGATCTCTTCACCCCGATCATCCGGGCCATCGAGAAGATCAGCGGCAGAACGTACGGAGCCGATGCGGACAACGACATCTCGATCCGCGTTATCGCCGACCACAGCCGCGCCGTGACCTTCCTGATCGGAGACGGCGTGCTGCCGGGCAATGAGGGCCGGGGCTATGTCCTGAGGCGGATCCTGAGGCGCGCCGCGCGCCACGGCAAGCTCCTCGGCCTCAACCGGCCGTTTTTGAACGAGCTCGTCCCGGTCGTGATCGGTGAAATGAAGGACGCCTATTACGACATAGCGGACAAGGAACCGTATGTCCGCAAGGTTATCATCAACGAGGAGCAGCGGTTCAGCGAAACGCTGGATACCGGGCTCAGGATCCTGGGCGAGGAAGTAGCCGCCCTCAAGAAGGCGGGCGGGAAGGTCGTCCCCGGCGACGTCGTCTTCAAGCTCTACGATACTTTCGGGTTTCCGGTCGATCTCACGGCCGACATAGTCAAGAAAGACAATCTGACCATCGACCAGGAAGGATTCGAGAAAGCCATGGAAGCCCAGCGCGAGAAGGCCAGGGAATCATGGAAGGGCAGCGGCGAGCAGGCGGTGGCGGAAACCTACCAGAAGCTGTCCCTGAAGGGGGTCTCCACTGTATTCGCAGGCTACGAGGGAGTGACCGAAGCCAGGTCAACGGTCGCGGCCATCCTGAAACAGGACCGCGAGACGGATACCCTCTCCGAGGGCGATAACGCCGAATTGTTCATCGAGCACACGCCGTTCTACGGCGAGACCGGCGGCCAGATCGGGGATACCGGAGTTATCGAGGGGGACGGATTCCTGTTCGAGGTATGGGATACGCAGCGGCCCCTGGAGGACCTGATCAGCCATATCGGTAAGCTGAAAAAAGGATCCATAAAGAAGGGAGACGCCGTCACTCTGCGCGTTGACCCCGAAGTGCGGCGCGCCACGGAAGCGCACCATTCGGGAACGCACGTCCTGAATGCGGCGCTCAGAAAGATTCTCGGAGATCACATAAAGCAGTCCGGATCTCTCGTCACTCCCGACCGCCTCCGTTTCGACTTCACCCATTTTTCGAAAATAGACGACGAGGAGCTCCGGAAAATCGAGGAAACGGCCAACCAGTTCATTCTGAGGGATGAGCCGGTCGTCACCAGGATCCTGGGGCGGGAAGACGCCATGAAGACCGGGGCGCAGGCCGTGTTCGACGAGAAGTACGGCGCCGAGGTGAGACTCGTCCAGATGGGAGATTTCAGCAAGGAGCTCTGCGGGGGGACCCATGTCACCAGGACCGGCGAAATCGGGTTGATCAAGATCGTCGGCGAGTCCTCGGTCGCGGCGGGCGTAAGGAGAATCGAGGCGCTGACCGGCAAAGCGGCCCTCGGCTACATGCAGCAGCTTGACGGCGAGATTAGAAAGACGGCGTCTCTGCTGAGGACCTCCCCGCTGGAGGTTTCGGAAAGAGTCGACAAAACGCTGCGGCACCAGAGAGATCTGGAAAGGGAGATAGAAACGCTCAAGGCGAAACTGGCAGCAAAGGATTCCGCGGATATTCTGGCCAAGGTGCGGGAGGTAAACGGAATCAAAGTGCTTGCCTCGTTGGTGGAAACCCCCGACGCGAAGACGCTCCGGGATTTCGGCGACAAGGTCCGGGACAAGATCCGCTCCGGCATCGTCCTCCTCGGCAGCCGCGCGGGGGAAAAGGCGATGCTGCTCTGTCTGGTAACTAAAGACCTGATAAGCAAATACGACGCGGGCAAAATCGTCCGGGAAATCGCGCCCATCGTCAGCGGGAGCGGCGGCGGGCGGCCCGACATGGCGCAGGCGGGAGGAAGCAAACCGGAGAATCTCGACAAGGCCATGGCCAAGTTCATCCAGATGGTGGGCGGAGATGATAAGCCGGCGGGAAAAGCGCGAAAGGCGGGAAAGGCTAAAGGCGCGGGAAAGGCAAAAACGGCGGGAAAGGCAAAAGAGGCGGGAAAGGCGGGAAGAGTAAAGACAGTTAAACCCGCGGTGAAAGCCAGGGCGAAATCGGTGAAGAAAGCTGTTTTGAAAACGAAAGCAGTTAAGAAGACCGCCAGGCCGGCAGTAAAGGCAAAAGCGGCGGGAAACGCGCGAAAAGCAAGAATGGACAATCCCGCCATGGAAAAAACAGCAAAGGCAAAAGCGGGAAAGTCCAGGACAGCCAACCCGGCGGCAAGGAAAACGATAAAGGCAAAAGCGGCGGGAAAGACGGGAAAGGCCGGGACGGCTAAACCGGCCGAAAAGAAAGCGGCAAAGCCGAAAACCATCAGGGCCGCGGCGGCGAATAAGACGGTCAGGACGAACGCCGTGAAGGCAAAGGCGAAATCCGTGGGAAAAGCCAAAGCGCCAAAACAGGCCGCCTCAAAATCGAAAGGTAGAAAGTAAAAGCCGAAGCTGAAATAAATCAACAAAAAGCCCCCTTTCAAGCGGGGGCTTTTTTGTTTGCACTTTCCCTGAAATATTCCCGGGCAGGGGAAACCCCGGCCGGTATTCTATTTCTTGATGAAAACGTAACTGCTGCCATCCCAGGTAACTTCCCATCTCGTATCCCAGCAGCATGTCTGGTTGCAATCATTTTTTACCCCCATGCATCCCACCCAGATGCCGGGGTAAAGACCTTGGGCTCGAAGCGCCCCCAGGCAACCAGGCATCTTAAATACATGTGATTCATACGGCGGGAGGTGCTCAATGCCGCACTGTCTTGTACCCTCGCCTGCAGCAGACTTCCTGCAGTGTACGCTGACGATAATCGTTTCAGTGGGGGAGATGTTTTTAACTGTGACATCGTAAGCATGTGAACAGGAAACTCCGCTGCCGATAAAACTGTACGGAATGATAAATAAAGTCATCACGAAAACGGCAAGAAAGCATTTCTTCATCTCAAGGCACCTCCGGTAATTTATCTGTAACAGGCTGAATGCCGACTCTTCTTCACACTGAAATCGTCTGAAAGATCAGACGCGTCAACCGTCCCAAGCATTCGGACAGCAAAGAATGTGCCGGGGGAAAAATAGGATGATCAGGGGTAAATTTTCAAGTTTTTTTCCCATGATCTTTAGGATGTGCCTACATTGTGGGCAGGTTTCAGTCTGATGGCTCCGGATCACAAGCCATCGGCACGAATATGATGCCGTTTTTTTCCTGTAAAGGCCCGGTTGCCCTGAAGCCCATCCTGGAATAAACAGGTTCGGCAAAAGGAGACGAATTGACGGTAATACGATTTACACCCGGCCTCCTCCTGCGGCATTCCGCCAACGCCCCACGGATCAATTCCTTCGCAATCCCTTTCCGGCGGGTGCTTACAAAAAGCATCGCAATGTGATCGCAATTCAGCATTTCGATAACGCCGACAAGGTCGGAATCCTGCTCGGCGACAAGCACAACCTGTTCCGGGCCGGCACACGCACTCAACGCCTGGGGATTGGCAAACCTGAAGAACTCATTAATCCCGTCCGGGCCTTAATCAGGGGCCACTAATTCATTAAATACATTTGCAATTAATGCGCAGACCCGTTCTTCTTCTCCGCTTCGCATGAATCTGTACCGAATACTCATATTCGGGAAATCCCCTCGGCCTCTCTCTTCACTACTCCTGAAAGCGCTCTCCCGGCAGTTTATGGCTTTTCACTCTCGCTTTTCACTTTTTTGCCGAACAGCGCTTTTTCCAGCACCATCGCCGCCGCCACCCCGATCACGAAACCGTTTCCCGCCAGGGGCCGCAGGGATGACGGGAGCGGATCCAGCGCTGATGGAGGCAGGAATGCCGTTATCGTACCCAGGGCAACAGGCGCCGCCACCACTATCGCGGTCCGGATTTTTTTATCCGATTCAGGAATGACGGAATATCCGGCCAGGACCTGAAAACCGAGAATATAGGCAAGAATGCTTCCGATCAGGACGGAAGGCACGGCTTGAGCCAGGTAAATAACCGCGGGGGAAAACGACAGCAGAAGGAGAAGGACGGCGGCCGGAAAAAGGGCATAACGCGAAGCGCAGCCGGTGGAGGCAATCACGCCCGGACTCAGGGAGTAGTTTACGGGCCCGATCACGCCGAAAATGCCCGAGAGCAGATTAGCAGCTCCGGTCAGGGCGATCCCGCGGGAGACCCTGCGTTGCCCTTCCCCGGCGGATAGGAGTTCGCTGACAGATTGGATCGATCCCAAATCGTTCACGGAAAGGGCAAGGTAGCATATCAGGAATGAGAGCATCACGCCTAAATCGAATGCCAGACGGTCAGGAAATATTCCGGCAAGGCCTGATACGGGAGCAATCCGGCCTGCTGAACCCCAGGTAATGCCTTCCGCGAATACCAGATAATAGACGATTGTCCCCGAGATCATGCCCCACAATATAAGCGTAGATTTCCACATTCCTCTCAGAAAGCACTGAAGTAATACCATCGCTCCGATGAACGCGAACGCAAAATACGGGCCGCTTCCGTGGGGCGCGCCGGGGATCTCCGCAGCGATCAGGCGGATTACCGTCGGCGAGAGCGTGAATGCAATAAGCATCAGCACCACGGCGATGATCCGTCCCGCAAAAAGCCTCCTCAGCCGCTCGAAAGAACCGGTTACCCCGAGTATTGCGAGCATGAGCCCGCCCGCAATGATAGCCGAGGAAATCGCCGCAGGGTCGATTCCCGCGCTCGAAACGATTCCAACGAGCAGAACCGTAGCAGGTCCGGCGATAATGGGGAGCCGATGGCCCCAGACAAGCTGCACCAGGAGCGTAAGCCCCATTATAAAAACCACTTTCTGGAGATAAGCCGTCTGATTGATGTCGGGGCCGGATTGGAGCGAGCCTGTAACCCTGCCGATGATGATGATCGTGGGAATGGCGATTGCGAACCACTGCAATCCGTAGATGAAGGTAACTGAAAGGGGCGGGCGCTCGTCGAGACCGTACCGTAACTGCATAAGCCAGGGTCCGAAGGTTCGAGGATTCAGGGGGCCGAGGTTTCGAATCCGGGTTAAAGGGCCCCTGCTCTTCTCCACCCCGGGCCTGATCTGCGCTTCTTGCGATAAACCCTTTTTTTATAGGATGTAAGCCGGGAAAAAGCAACCAAAACCGGAGGCGTAACGCGTACTTGCTGTTTCTGCTGCCGGGTGGTAAATAAAAATATCATCTTTGTTTGACCCGTGAGGAGTGAGGCGCGAGGAGTAAGGTGTTTGAAATAATTGTTTGTGTACATGCGGATGCAAATGAAATATAAGAGTACGCCTTACCTGAATCATTTACACCTTACGCTTCACGCTTTACGAATCTGCAGGGAAGTATAGATGGTGGAACCCGAAGAAGGCTGGATTGGAACGAGTGCTCTCAGGCTTCATTATGTGGAATGGAGCAAACCGGATCTGCCGGCGGCATTGCTCCTGCACGGAATCGGCGATAACGGCCGAATCTGGGACTCTTTTGCGCGGCTTGCTTCTCCGTTTCTCCGCATCATTGCCCTCGATCAGCGCGGGCACGGCCTCAGCGAATGGGCGGTTCCTCCGGCGTATTCCGAATCCGAATACGTTTCCGACCTCTGCGCCGCCGTCGAACATCTGAAACTCGACCGGTTTGTCCTGATCGGCCACTCCATGGGAGCCCTCCACGCAACCAGGTACGCTATGTTGCGTCCGGAGCGCGTCTCCGCTCTTGTGCATGCCGATATCGAGCCCAGGCCTCCCGACTGGAACCGCAAATATCTCCTCAATCTTTACGATGAGATGCCCGCAACTTATACGAGTCCGGAGGATTACGCATCGGGGGCCGGACTCCATAGCCCCCGCGCAAAGAAAGAGCTTCTTCTTGAATTTGCCGCCCATGCCCTCGCGAGATCCGAAAACGGGCTTTACCGGCCCCTTTTCGACAGAGAGGTCCTGAGGTCTTTCGACGGATACGACCTGGTCGCGGACCTTCCCCGAATCAGTTGTCCCGTTCTCGCCGTCCGGGGAGAAAACAGCCGGGTCATGAGCAGGCAGGCCGCGGAGGAAATGAGCAGGGCGGTTCCCAACGGCAGATTCGCTGAAATCCCGGGCGCGGCGCATCCCGTGCAAACGGAGGACCCGGAGGCCTTTACAAAGATAGTACTCGATTTTCTGCGTGAAACGGGAATAATCGAAAATTCCAAATAACAAGCACCAAATTCCAAATAATATCCAAAATTCATGGTGAATCTGTGAGCAATTCAAAATCAAAAGCGGAAAAAAATAAATCCGTTCCGGTATACAAAAGCCGCATTTTTGAAGTGTACGAGGAAGAAGTAAGGATGCCGGACGGAAGAAATGTTATGCAGAGCCGGATTGAGCACCGTCCCACGGTCTCCGCGGTTCCGATCGATCCGGACGGTCGCATCCTTCTGATCCGGCAATACAGGTCCGCCGTCAGAGACTTTCTTCTGGAAATTCCCGCGGGGACATTCGATGAAGGGGAATCCCCGGAAGAGTGCGTCCAGCGGGAACTCGCAGAAGAGACAGGTTTCAGGGCCGGATCGCTCACAAAAATATATGAGGGATACCTCGCGCCCGGCTACGTTGACGAGTACATGTATTTTTTCCTCGCGGAAGACCTGACCGAATCCCCCTTGCCTGCCGACGAGGACGAATTCATTGAGACGGTGAGAATTCCATTCGCTGAGGCTCTCTCCCTTATCCGCGAAGGTAAGATCCGGGACGCGAAAACAGCGTTGGGCATTCTCCTTGCGGCAAAATTGCTGCAATGAGTCCATTGCGTCTATTGAGTCCATCGGGTCGTTGGGTCCGTTGCGTTCTTTGCGTCCATTGCGTCTGTTGAATCCGCTGCACCTGCCGGCGTCGCTATAGTCTTCACGACGCAATAGACGCTATAGACCCAATGACGCAATGGACTTGTTTTGAAATCAGAAACAGGAAACCGGAATCCAGAAACTCTGATGATCAGGCAGTTCCGCTATTCCTCCGACAATCTCGGATATTTAATATTCAGCGGAAATTCGGCCGCAGCAATTGACGGCGGGGCCGTCGAATCCATTATCGATTTCATCGATTCACACGTACTCAAACTCTCCTGGATATCCAATACCCACGAACACCCCGACCACACGGCAGGAAACCGGCTGCTGATGAGGAAGACGGGAGCCGCCCTGCTCCGGTTCAGCGACCTTCAGGACCGCAGGTCCTTAACTCTGGACGGTATGGCCGTAACTGTATACAGGACCCCGGGACATACCCTGGACTCGGTATGTTTTCATGCCGGCTGCAATCTGATCACGGGCGACACCCTGTTTAACGGCACCGTGGGCAACTGCTTCACGGGAGATCTTGACGCCTTCTATCGGTCCATTCGCCTGCTGGCGTCATTTCCCCCGGAAACGCGCATTTATGCAGGACACGACTACGTCCGTTCCTCGATGGAATTCGCCCGGCGCCTCGAGCCGCAGAACAGGGCGATCGACGAGTTCCTGAAAAAATACGATCCGGCCCATGTCTTCTCCACTTTGGAGGACGAATTCCGGATGAACCCCTACCTGCGGTTCAACGGACCGGGGATAATCAGGCTCCTGGAATCGAAAGGTCTCCCCCGCGGCACTGAGGAGGAGCGCTGGAAATCACTGATGAGCATCGACTAAAAAACGAAGCTGCGAGGATGCGGTTTTACTGCCGCACTTGTATAAATTAGCGCGCCAAGACCGTCCTGCAGGCTTTCCGATCGGCCCCGTGTACCGGCAGAGCATGTCCAGCGGGATGGAGAATTCGAGATGCCAGGTCAGTCCCTCCCGGATTCATAATAATTTATTCGGATGAGGTCCTGATATCAGAAGATCAGGGAAAAGCCTATTGCGATCTCTCCCATTAGTTACTGTAATTGTGCAAAAAGGTGCGGAATAGGAGGTCATCATGAAAAGGAGCAATACGAAGGCGATTTTGATCGGTGTTCTGGCTGCTGCTCTCGTGATTGTCTTATCCTATTTTATCGGTCTGAGACAGGGACGCGCGGAACTGGAGGCCAGGCAGACCGAATTCCAGAAACAGCTGCAGACGCTTCAGCAACAGGCGTCCGCCGCCGAAAACAGGAGCCTCCTTCTCGCCGCCAGGCTTGACCTGTACAGAACGGCAATGGATCTGGACCAGAGAAATTTCGGGCTGGCCAACACCCATTTGCAGGGATCGGCCGCACGCCTCTCGCGCGTGAATCCCGCCGCGATCGGGGTGGATCCGGCCAAACTGGAAAGCGTCCGCCGCGACATAGCAGGGGCCGGAATAAAAGTCGCGGATAATCTGGAAGAGCAGAGGAACCGGATTCTCGTCCTCCTGTCGCAAATTGAGGCGCTGGAACCGGCGGCATCGGGCACAAAATGACGTGAAGCGCAAGGCGTAAAGCGTCAGGTGTAAAGCGCGCACAGAACCGTTTGCACGGCGGTTCCCGGTCACCTTACGCCTTACTCCTTACACCTTACGATTTTTCTTTTTATTCCGGCTGCCACAGATAAACGTCCAGCCGGCAATATTCCCGGAATCCAAGCTTTTTATAAACCGGCAGTCCCATTTCAGACGAGTGCAGGATAGCGGTTCGCAACCCCGCTTCCCTTGCGCTGTCCAGCGGTTTCAGGGTCATGGCCGCACCGACCCCCCGTCCGCGAAACTCCGGCGCCACCGCTACATTGTAAATGCCTGCGGCGCTTTCACCCATGAAAACGGAAGAGCACGCGACCGGCTTGTCCCCCCGGCAGCCGAGAAAATGCCTGTACGGCCGTCCGGGACCGAAGCCCGCACGGGCCATGGCGATGCTGAAAAAACGGGACGCCTGTGACGGCACCTCAAAGACATCCCGGAAGATATCTATCCATGCGCCCAGGCCCTCCTTGTCCTTCACCTCACGGAAATCGAATCCCGGCAAAGCAGAATCGACGCTCCCGATCAGATGCAGGTCCGCCGCCATGCCAGGAACGGATCCCTCTGCTTTCAACCCGTGCCTTCCCAGGCGTCCTCCCAGACCCGCCGGCCTTGTCCCCGGTCCCACCCACCAGAGCATCGGCAGCCGGCGGGAAACGAAGGGCGCCATCGCTTTCCGTATATCTTCGTCCAGGCTTCCGGCGGAGAAATTGGTTCGCATGATGCTGTTGCAGAGGGGATAATCAATGCCGCTGATAAACCGGATCATCTTCGCTTCAGCCTGGTAGTCCACCTCCGGGGCGACGGAAAGATATCTCCACGCCTCGAATAGATTTCCTTCTATTGCATCTAAAAACTGTTTTTCGTCCATTCGTTCGTTTCCTCGCCGGGGGAAAATCTCAACTGCTTTCAGCTTATCTTCAGATGCATCGGCACACGGCGCTGGAGGTCCTTGAATCCTGCTTTCCGGTACATCAGGTCGGAAGGGGGTTCCGCAATCAGGCTGATCCAGGTTATGCCGTCGGCGCGCAGGCAATCGATTATCCTGCCCATGATACTGGAACCGATTCCCCTCCTCCGGTATTTCCCGGCTACTGTGACGTCGTGAACGTATGCGTCCCTTGCGCCGTCTGACAGGGCCCTGCCCATCCCGATGATCCCGTCTTCACCGACTGCGACAATGAAACAGTAGCTCCCGGCCACGATCCGCGGGACAAGGGCGGGAACTTCGTCCTCTTCCGACCACCATCCGGCGGCCTTGTAGAGATCCCGGATCTGATCCGTCTGCTCCTCATCCGGCTGGTTCAATTTCAAGTAAGTGATCCCGTCTTCACCCGCGGCTTTCATTCTTCACCTCCGGACCGGCAGTTTTGCTCTTTGCCGTATTTTCAATGGACCGCTGCTCAAGACAAGAGTCTGCGAAGGGCATGTTCAGAAAAAATCCCTCTGCTGCCGATTTATCCGGGCGCTTGATGCCGCTCAGCCGCAGCCCGCCGCAACCAGGAGAAGCGTGGCGGCAAATGCGGCGGAGGCCCTGAGAAGACTGCCGCAATCCAGCGCCGCCCGGAAGGGAAAATCCGGGATTTTATCAGCTGAACCGGTCACCCGAAAGCCCGCCGGAACAGCCGTCAGGACCATTCCGATGAAGAACCCGCTGAGGGCCTCCGTATCGAGGCCGATCGAGGCAAGGTACAGGGCAAGAGACAGAAGGCACAGAGACGGATAGGCTTCCCTCCGATCGGAGGGAAAACGTTTTCTGAACGCGCAGACGACGAGCACCATCACTGCTCCGGCGGGGATCATGGTAAAAAAATACTCCGGAAAGCTTATCAGGAACGAAGAAAGAGGGACCCCCGCCAGCGCCGCGCATGCGGCGAGAGCTGCTGCTGCAGAAAAGAGCGATCCCGCAACCGGCGCCGCATTGTCTTCTTCGTCGGGAAAAGCCGCCGGAACCGCAATAAAGCCGATTCCCGCCAGGGCGATCCCGTAAAGCCCCGCAAAGATATAGGCGAAGCCGATGGCAGCGCAGATGAAAAAGGACGGAAGCAGTATTCTTTCTGTTTTGAAGAAAAGGTGTCCGCCGGCGGCCGGATGCCGGCGGTAGTGCCGGACAGCCTGCCGGGCAAGCAGAGGCATGAAAATCCCGACGGCGACGGCCCAGAAAGGCCCGGTCCGGTCCATTATGCCGGCCATCCAGAGGTCGGTTGATCTGAACCCGGCTATCAGAATTTTCGAGATGAAATAAGCAGCGGCGCATACGGCAATACCGTTGAACCATACTACCCACTCTCCCTTTTTTTTCCTCGACTGCACCAGTCCCGGGACGAGCAGAGCGGAGTTTGCCGCAAGGACCCCGGGCGCCAGCAAAGCCGCCGGAAGCATCATCCAGGCGCTCTCACCGCTTTCCATCCCGACTGCCAGCACGTCCGCCGCCGCGGCAATCACCATCACATCGGCGGACCTGTGAAGAGTGGAATCGGCAACCCTCAAGACTGATTCCGGTAATTGATCTGTCTTCCTTTTTCGCAAAGCCAGTCGCGATTTCAGATAAAGGGCGCCCGCCCAGCCGCCGGCGGCTCCCGCCGCTGCGCACGCGTTTCCTTCGGAAACAAAGATCACTGCTCCCAGTGTCGACAGCGCCGGCCCGAACGCAAGGGCGAATGCGGCAAGAGGCGCCTTGATCTTTTCTTTTTCTTCGTGAGTCTGGGAAACCAGAAGCCGCCGGCAGGCCAGAGCCGTCAACAGGGAAATAAAAGCCCCTGACAAAAAGGAAACGGCGGTCGCGAAATCGAAAAAAGAGAGAGAGAGCGAAATCAGGACCGAGAAAAGAAGCGGCTCCCCCGTGCCGCCTGCCGCGATTTTCCAGGGAATCGCCGCGCGGCCGTCCCTGGCGAAAGCCGATATGAGGGGAAGCATGGCCAGGACGCCCGAGCCGAGCAGGATATACGCGGAAGCTTCCATCAATCCTTCGTTTCTTCCTGCATGGCGCTGCGCTTCCTGACATTGAAGCGGTTCATGGCCTCCTGCAGCCCGGAGGAGATGATCGCCGCGACCGCATCGCTTGCCCGGGACACCTGGCCGGCCACTCCTTCCAGCTCGTCCGGCGGGAAATGCTGCAGTACATAGTCCTCGACCATTTCCTTCACCGCAGGCTTCCCTATCCCGAGCCTGACGCGGATGAAATCGGGAGTGCCGAGGTGCTCGATTATTGATGCGAGTCCCTTATGCCCTCCGGCGCCCCCTCTTTTCCTGATCTGAATCCGGCCCGGTTCCAGGTCCAGATCGTCATGGATGACGATAAGACGGCCCGGCTCAGGCTTGAAAAAGGACACCGCTTCGCGTACGGAGAGGCCGCACAGGTTCATATACGTGTGCGGTTTGATGAGAACGGCTTTGGCTCTCTCGATGGCACCCTCGCCCACCTCGGCCCGGAACTTCTTCCTGGCGGTCTGAATCGCATACCTGCGCGCCAGTTCGTCCACTACCATGAACCCCAGGTTATGCCTGGTCAGGCAGTAGCGGCCTCCGGGATTGCCAAGCCCGATGATTATATACAACATTCCCTCGCTGGTGGATTGTGCGCTGATTAGCAGTAGTTATCGTAATTTGCAATATAAAACTGTAATAAAACGGGTTATGGGTCATAGGTCAGGGGTTATGGGTAACTGATAAGAGAATTTGATTTGGATGAGGATTGTAATACTCAGTCTGTAACCCCATCACCCATAACCCCTGACCCATGACCCCAATAGGACAAAAAAAAGGCCCCTGCCCGGGGCCCTTGGTGATAAAAATTTGTAAAGGAAGTCTGATTTATTCTTCCTTTTCCTTCGCGGTAATAACCTCCGGCTCCTTCTGTTCCTCTCCTTCTTCGGGAGGCGCTTCCTCCACGGTTACCCGCGTCGCGGATACGGTGGCGACGGCTATGTCCGGCGCATCGAGGGCTTCGACCCCTTCCGGCAATTTTATGTCGCCCACCATGACCGTGTCGCCTATTCCGAGACCGCTCACATCAACTTCAACGGACTCCGGCATAACAGAAGGGAGTCCGGCAATATTGAGGTCCCTTTTCAAATGGTGCAGCTCACCTCCCATTTCCACCCCGGCCGGAGTGCCGATGATATGAATGGGGATGCCGAGAGTGATTTTATGGTCCATGCGGACTTCGTAAAAATCGACGTGGTAAGGGCTTCTCGTCACCGGAGAAGTCTGCAGTTCCTTGATCATGGCCAGCTTCTCAGTGCGATTCTTCCCGTCTTCGATCATGAGTTTTACGAAAACGCTTTCTTTTCTCTCCTTCAGAAAATCCAGGAGCTCTTCCGTGCTGACGGAAATGCTTATCGAATCGGTTCCGGAACCGTAGAAAACCGCCGGCACCCTTCCACCGGCCCTCAGCCGCCGGGCGGGTCCTTTTCCGGACTCCTTCCGAATGTTTGCACTTAATTCCATGGTTTCCATTATGTAAGGCCTCCTGACTGTATCTCTTTTTTTTCTCAAACAAAAAGCGAGCTTACGGAATCATTGTAGTATATTCTTCTCACCGCCTCGCTCAGATGCACAGCGACCGAGAGTATTTTCAGTTTCTTGCATTGTTCCGTTATAATCATCTGCGGGATCGTATCCGTTACGATCACCTCTTTTACTTCGGATGAGTTTATCCGGTCAATAGCCGGTCCGGAAAGGACGGCGTGCGTGGCGCAAACGGATACTTCGACAGCCCCATCGCGGGCCAGGGCTTCAGCGCCCTGGACGACTGTTCCCGCCGTATCGATCATGTCGTCAAGGATGATGACCTTTTTCCCTTTCACGTTTCCGATGATGTTCATGACCTGGGACTCATTCGGCCCCTCCCGCCTCTTGTCGATAATGGCAAGGGTAGCTCCCACCCTTTTGGCGAAGGCCCTGGCGCGCTCGACGCCGCCGGTATCGGGCGAGACGATGACCATGTTCTCGGAAGAATAGGCCCGCTTGACATAATCGAGCAGGACCGGCGTCGCAAAGAGGTTGTCCACGGGGATGTTGAAAAAACCCTGTATCTGCCCGGCATGGAGGTCCATGGCGAGGACCCTGTTGGCGCCCGCCGTGGTTATCAGATCGGCCACGAGCTTTGCGGTGATCGGCGCGCGGGGGGCCACTTTCCTGTCCTGCCTGGCGTAACCATAATAGGGTATGACTGCGGTGATCCTGTCCGCGGAGGCCCTCTTCATGGCATCCATGAGGATAAGCAGTTCCATGCAGTTGTTGTTCACCGGCGGGCAGGTGGACTGGACAATAAACACGTCCATCCCCCGGACGTTTTCGTTGATTTCCACCCGGGTCTCACCGTCGCTGAATGTCGCCACATTGGCTCTTCCCAAAGCTATGCCCAGTTTATCGCAGATCTTCTTCGCCAGTTCCGGATTGGAATTACCGGAAAAAATCCTCATTCTCTCGAGCATCTTCAAATCCTCTGTAGATCTGTCGAAAGTCGGCTGGGGCGGGAGGATTCATGCCTCCGACGAAACCTGTTTTCTGCCGAACTCCGGGATCAGGTGGAGCGAACGGTCCAAACCGACGCCCCCTCCGATCTCATGGCAATTCCGGCTGCTTCCGCCTGCTCCTTTTCGGCGAAAACGCCGAAAACTGTGGGACCGCTCCCCGACATCAGCGCCCCGAGGGCGCCGTGCCGCACTAAACTCTTCTTGATATTGAGCAATTCCGGATGATTTCTCAACGTGACCCGCTCGAGATCATTCCGGAGTCCTCCCGCCAAATCTTGCAATGTCAAAAACTTGGGGATGCTAAACTGGATAATATCTTTTGTCAATCCCAAATTAAGCCCTTGGTAGACCTCCCTGGTAGATACTTCGAATCCCGGATTGACCAGGACAAGCCACATCGGAGGAACGTCTTCGGCGGGCAGAAGCTTCTCCCCGATGCCGAGGGCCCAGGCCGCCTTTCCAAGGATGAAAAAGGGGACGTCCGCGCCGGTTTTCACCCCGATTTTCGCCAGGTCTTCCGGCCCCAAACCGAAGTCGAATATCTCGTTGAGAGCCTTAAGGGCGGTAGCCGCGTTGGAGCTGCCGCCGCCGAGACCGGCGGCAAGCGGGATGTTTTTCCTGATCTCGATTTCTATGCCCGGCGATGCGCCGACATGGGAGAACAGCAGGGAGGCCGCCTTGAATACGAGGTTCCTTCCGTCTTCAGGCAGAATCCCGCCCGGGCAATTCAATCTTATGTCCCGTCCTCCCGGCAGGAAAACCATCTCATCGCAGAGGCTGATTTCCTGCATGAGAGATGCGATCTCGTGATATCCGTCCCGCCTTTTTCCCAGTACTTCGAGGTACAGATTTATTTTTGCCGGGGATTTCCGGATTATCATCCCTTTTCCTTCTCCCGCACGTACCGCATCCTCAGCTCATAAAGGAGTTCCGTCATCAATTTTTTTTCGTTCTCGTCAAGGTTTCCCCTCGTCTTTTCCTCAAGCATGCTTATGATGTCTATCGACTGCTTGGCCGCATCGAGGTTTCTCTCCGCTTTTTTGGTCACCGGATCGGGTATATCGCCGAAATGGAAAACGACCGAGGTTCCCAGGGAGAGAATAAAATTTGAAAAGTTGATTTCCGGAACGATGCTGCTTTCTTTACTTTCCGGCTTCCGGCCTGCTTTTTCCTCCCTCGGCGGCTGCTCCTTTCCGGCACGGGATTCATCATCTTCCCTCATCGCCCCCGATGAATCGAATTGACGCCTGTCCTTTACGACAAAACCCTTATCGTTCTTTACGTCCGACATACGAGCCCTCCCGGAGTTTAATTCAGGACTATTCGAATTGAATACTGCGGTTCTGGTTCCGGTAATGTTTCAGATAATTGAGAACCCGGCGCACATAAGTCTGTGTTTCCTGATAGGGTGGGATACGGTTGTTGTATTTGGATACTGACGCCTCACCGGCATTGTAGGCCGCAAGAGCAAGAGGAAGGTTCCCCCGGTACTGGTCCAGGAGATATTTGAGATAGCGCACGCCCCCGTCAATATTGCTCCAGGGGTCAAAAGTGTCGTCGACGCGGTACGAGTCTGCGGTGCCCGGCATAAGCTGCATCAGTCCCATGGCTCCCGCCCTGGATATGGCAAGGTGATCGAAATCCGATTCAGCCTTTATCACGGCCTTGATCAAAGCCGAATCGATGCCGTGAATATCCGCCGCTTTCATGATGAGGGTATTGAATTCGGCGCTGCTCGAGCGCGCGGAACGGGAGGAGTTCTTCGCGGTCCGGCCGGGTTTGACCTCCCGGAGCCAAAGACGGAATTTTCCGTGCATCGGCACATTCGTCAGGTGAATGACTCCATTGTCGTCCACGTAACGGTAAATATCGGCATAACAGACGGACTCCCCCGCGATCGGTACGGCAAGGACAGCCACCAGAATCGAGATCAAGACCGTCTTGCGGGCCACTGTAATGTCCCTTCGTGAAGATGCGAATAAAGGGGCCAAAGACCCCCCTGTCGCCCCGTCAACGGGGAGTCATTCTTCTCAGCCTGGCAACCCTCTCTTCTATGGGAGGGTGCGTACTGAACAGGCTGGAAAAAGAAACCCCCGCCAGGGGATTAACTATAAACATATGAGCCGTTGAGGGGCTGGCGTCCATCGGAGCGATCTGGGATGCCCGGGAGAGCTTCTCCAGTGCGCTGGCCAATCCGAACGGTTTTCCGGAAACCCGGGCGCCTTCTTCGTCAGCAAGATATTCCCGCGAGCGCGAGATCGCCATCTGGACCAGCATCGCCGCGATCGGGGCCAGAATCGCCATCGCGATCAGTCCGATCATCCCGCCCCGGTCATCGTCATCCCTGCCGACTCCGAAAATCGCCGACCACTTGGCCATGCTAGCCAGCATCATCACGGCCCCCGCCAGCGTCGCCGCGATGGAGCTTATCAGAATATCCTTGTCCTTTATATGGGCCAGTTCGTGCGCAAGCACGCCTTCCAGCTCATCGCGGTTGAGTATGCGCAGGATGCTGTCCGTCACCGCCACAACCGCATGTTTTTCGTTCCTTCCCGTCGCGAAGGCATTGGGGCTGTCCGACTGAATTATATATACTCTCGGCACCGGCAATCCGGCCTTAAGCGCGAGCTTTCGGACAATGCCATATATTTCCGGATTTTCACTTTCGGACACTTCCGTCGCGCCGTACATCTTGAGGACTATTTTGTCCGAAAACCAGTAGCTTGCGAAATTCATGATTGCCGCGAAGAAAAAGGCGATCACGACTCCTTGCTGTCCTCCGAAATAACCGCCGATCAGCATCAGGAGCCCGGTAAGACTGCCCAGAAGCAGGGCTGTTTTTACGGTATTCATATATCCTCCATCATGTAATTATCGTCTGAAATCAAAAAAAACTCAAGGGGCCTGAAGTTCACAGTCTCCAGCTCACAGTTCACACTTAAAATATCCTGAAAAGGCAAGTGAATACGCCTACTTATTACTTATTCCTTGGGTTTTACTTTACCCCTGCTCGGTCCTAAATAATGAATATTAAAAGATGGACTCCATTAAGACCCTGGAGCCCATCTTTTCCGTTTCTCAGCTTCTCAACCTCTCAACTTCTATCTTGTTCAGGCCGCTTTCCGGAATTCGACTTCGCCGCGGTCGTTGATATCCACAATCACGCGATCCCCGTCCCCGAACGTACCTTCGAGCAGCTTCATCGCAAGATTATCCTGGACCAGCTTCTGCAGCGACCGGCGGAGGGGCCTTGCCCCGTAAGATGGACTGTATCCCACTTTAGAGATATAGTTCTTCGCCTTCTCTGTCAACTCAAGAGTAATCCCCTTTTCTGAAAGCCTTTTCTGCAGCAAACCGATCTGGATGTTTATAATCCGGTCGATATCGCTTATTGTCAGCGACCGGAAGATGATTATATCGTCAACCCTGTTGAGAAACTCGGGCCTGAAAGTGCTCCTCAGGGCATCCAGCGTCCGGAGGCGTCTTTCCTCTTCTCCGATAGCGAAATTCTGGATCCATTCGCTGCCGATGTTGGAGGTCATGATCACGATGGTGTTTTTGAAATTCACCGTCCTCCCGTGCCCGTCGGTCAGCCTCCCGTCTTCGAGTATCTGCAGGAGGATATTGAAGACGTCGGGATGGGCTTTCTCTATTTCGTCGAAGAGAAGAACGGAGTAGGGTTTTCTTCTGACTGATTCGGTGAGAAACCCGCCCTCCTCGTACCCGACATATCCCGGGGGAGCCCCGATCAGCCGCGCCACCGAATGTTTTTCCATATACTCGGACATGTCTATCCGTATCATCGCCTGCTCGTCATTGAACATGAACCCGGCCAGAGCCCTCGCCAGCTCGGTCTTGCCGACCCCTGTCGGCCCCATGAAGATGAATGACCCTATCGGCCGGTTAGGATCCTGGAGGCCGGAACGGGCCCTGCGCAGCGCATTCGATACGGCCGCAATTGCCTCATCCTGGCCGATGACCCGCTGTTTGAGCCTGTCCTCCATTCGGATCAGCTTCTCCACGTCGCTTTCCATCATGCGGGAAACCGGAATGCCCGTCCATTTGGCAACGACTTCCGCCACGTCCTCGGCATCGACCTCTTCCTTCAACATCCGCCGGTCTTTCTGGACTTCAGCGAGCTTTGCATGCTGCGCTTCCAGTTCGCGGTTCAGCTCCACGAGCTTACCGTACCGGATCTCCGCCGCTTTGGCCAGGTTGCCGTCCCTCTGGGCGTTCATCTCCTCCGTTTTAAGCTCCTCGATCCTGCTCTTGGTCGCCTGTATCTTCCGGATTGATTCCTTTTCGTTGGACCAGTGCAGCATCATGCGGTCTTTGGACTCCTTCAGCTCGGCAAGCTCCTGATTGATCTTGTCGAGCCGCTCCCGTGA
Organism: Syntrophales bacterium; assembly: GCA_028712885.1. GTDB lineage: Bacteria > Desulfobacterota > Syntrophia > Syntrophales > UBA4778 > JAQTPK01. Next base: position 45,892 of record JAQTPK010000013.1, read on the forward strand.
CGTGCGGTCGGTATCGTCTTTGAGCGACTGTTTCTCGATCTCCAGCTGGATGATCCTCCGGTCGATGGCGTCGATTTCGGCCGGCATGCTGTCCAGCTCTATTCTCAGGCGCGACGCCGCTTCGTCGATAAGGTCCACGGCCTTGTCGGGCAGGAAGCGGTCGCTGATATAGCGGTTTGAAAGGGTCGCGGCGGCGATAATGGCGGAATCCAGAATCCGGACTCCATGATGGACTTCGTAGCGCTCCTTCAAACCGCGCAGGATCGCAATGGTGTCTTCCACTGTGGGCTCTTTTACCATCACCGGCTGGAACCTGCGCTCCAGGGCTGCATCTTTTTCGATGTATTTGCGGTACTCGTTCAGGGTGGTGGCGCCGACGCAGCGGAGATCGCCCCGCGCCAGGGCCGGCTTCAGCATGTTGGAAGCATCCACGGCCCCCTCGGCGGCACCCGCCCCGACGACTGTATGGATCTCATCGATGAAGAGGATAATCTCTCCCTGGGCGGCAACCACTTCCTTCAGGACCGCCTTCAGCCTGTCTTCGAACTCGCCGCGGTATTTCGCTCCGGCGATAAGAGCTCCCATATCCAGCGAGACCACCCTTTTGTTTTTTAGGCTCTCCGGGACGTCGCCGTTCACGATCCGCTGGGCGAGACCTTCGACGATGGCCGTTTTGCCCACGCCGGGCTCGCCAATGAGAACGGGATTGTTTTTCGTCCTGCGGGAAAGCACCTGGATGATCCGCCTGATTTCCTCATTCCGCCCGATTACCGGATCGAAAAAACCCTTTTTCGCGAGTTCGTTAAAATCGCGCGCATACCGCTTCAGGGCCTGGTACTTCTCTTCGGGATTAGGATCGGTGACGCGCTGGCTTCCCCTGATATCCACCAGCACCTTGAAAACGGCGTCTTTGGTAACGCCCGCCGATTTGAGAATCTGCGGCGCGGCGCCGAGCTTCTCATCTGCTATGGCGATCAGGATATGCTCCACGCTTACATATTCATCCGAGAGGCGGCCGGCCTCGGCAACGGCCGAATCGAGGACGTTTTTCAGCCGCGGGGTAATATACGTTTGCCCGGAAGGCATCCCGGACACCTTTGGCTGCCTCTGAAGGACATTTTCCACTTCCCGTTCAATTCTACGGTAATCCGCCCCGAGCCTCTCCAGGATGTCGGGCACGATTCCTTCAGGCTGCCTCAACAGCGCCATAAGGACATGCTCCACGTCCATACCCTGATGTCCGAGCGACTCAGCCAGTTTCTGGCCCTCGCCCAGCGCTTCCTGAACCTTTAAAGTAAATTTTTCGAATCTCATTTTAACCTCTCATTATTCAACGGGCTTTTCGATGCTGACAAACACTTTGCCCTTGCTGAAGACGCGCACGGTTCCCGTCGATTCCGAAACTACAATGGCGACTGAATCCGTCACGGCCGTGGTTCCGGCCGCCGCTATGTGACGGCTGCCCAGGCCCTTGGGGAAATCCTTGCTCTCCAGCGCCGCGCTGAGATGAGTTCCGGCGGTAACGACGACCCCGTTTTCTTTTATGATGAAAGCCCCGTCAAGCGCGGAAAACTCTCGAATTGTTTCCTTGAGGGAGGGATTGAGAATATTCCTTTCCTCCTCCGGATATCCGGCGAACGGGTTCATTATAATCTGCCGGGCGTACTGAAGCACTTTTTCGTGATCCCCGATAATGAATATCGTTCCGACGGACCGGCCCTCCCTGCCCTGTGCGCCCAGCTCCAGCGCGATATTCAGGACCGCCTCGAAAACCTCCGGCTGAATGCCCGCGAAAATTCCCGTAATGTTCTGGGACGTGAGGATTTCAAACTCCTTGCCCACGTCTATCATCACCATATTGTCCAGGTATCCGAATTTCGGAATGCCGGTCAGGCAGACTACCGTGTCCCCCTTGGACAGAATACCCATGGCGATAGCCTTCGTAACGGCGATCTTGATCATGCCCGCTCTCGTCAGCTTGAGATTGGGAATTTTCAGTACCGTTCCCATTTTCAGAAGTTCATCCGGGATCCCGGTATCGTACCTTGTAGCCAGTATAATCTCGACCCTTGACTCTATCTTGCCGACAGCCGACAAGTCCTGAAACGCATCGGCATAAAGGAGGATCTTTGCCCGGCTCTCCTCAGCCAGATTGAAGGCAAAATCCATTATCATGCTGCTTAATTTATCCGGAGTCACTTGCGTCCTTTGCGTCTATCGCGTTCTTTGCGTCTGTGGCGTCCTTTGCGTCCTTTGCGTCTCTTGCATCTGTGGCGTTCGTTAGACCCAATGGACCCAATGGACCCAATAGACGCTATGGACGCAAATGGATCCGATGGACATAAATTAAACATGGTCTTTCGACTGTCAAGAAAGGCAAATACCCATTGAGAAAAGGGTTTTCCTTAATCACGCTTGACCCTGGCCCGGAAACAACTTATAATTCGAAGGCATGAAACACAACGAACTTGTAGTTACCAGCGCCCTCGACGTCTACATGGCTCACGTCAATTCCATCCCGATTCTATCGAGCGAGGAGGAATTCGATCTGGCCGTCCGGTTCATGAAGAATCATTCCCTGGAAGCCGCAGAGAAACTCGTTACTTCCAATCTGAGATTTGTCGTCAAAATAGCCCACGAGTACCGGAATTACGGGGTCAAACTGATCGATCTGATCCAGGAAGGCAATATCGGCCTGATGCACGCGGTGAAGAAGTTCAACCCCTATAAGGGTTATCGCCTGATCTCATATGCCGTATGGTGGATTCGTGCATACATTCAGAACTTCATTATCAAATCGTGGAGTCTGGTCAAAATCGGGACAACCCAGGCCCAGAGAAGGCTTTTTTTCAAGCTGAACCAGACCAAGAAGAAGCTGAAGAACATGTCTTCCCGGAACCCCGAGTTCGCCGAGATCGCTGAGGCCCTGAACGTACGGGAATCCGAAATCGAGGAAATGGACCTGCGGATGACGAACCGGGACCTTTCCCTTGATGCAAGCATAAATGAGGAGGGTGAATCCAAGTACCTCGACCACCTGATGTATCAGGGTGAAAACCAGGAGGATATCCTGATCCGCAAGCAGGACAACGAACTGGTCCGAATGAACATTGCCGGGGCGCTCAGCCGGCTCAACGAACGGGAACGGTATATCGTGATAAACCGGGTCATGGCGGATGAGCCGGAAACGCTCCAGGAAATAGGAGAAAGGTTCAAAATCACCCGGGAAAGGGCAAGGCAGATAGAAAAAGACGCGCTCCGGAAAATGAGGGAAGGAATAATATACTGGGGGACGGAACCGAAACTGCTTCCTTCTTAATAAAAGTCCCGAATCCAGAGTTGCCGGGACGTACTGAAGAGGAGGCGAGTGGTTCAATAAAGTCCTTAAAAAAGGGAGGCTGAAACGCTTCCCTTTTTTAATTGAGGTGTTCTCTATTGAGCTTCGTTGAGATCGGTAATTACAATAGGTTCGGTATATTCGACGGCAACTCGGTCAATTTCAACGATTGACATGGGATCTGAAGATGAAGTAGCCCACCTGACGTCGGAAGACGTTGTGTAATTTTTGTATGGTATACACTTGCCGGAATCTTTTAAAATACTTTCATTACACTGTTTCATGGCGCCACCCCTCAAATATTTTCTGCATTTGTACGCCTGGCTGTGGGCCAGCGGGGCCAGGGATTTGAACCCTCGTTAAATTCGCCTGAGTCTCGAATTTATGAGAACCGCCTGTGACACTTTCGACAAGAGCCCTGCGGTCCTTTATCTCAGCTCAACTCAGCTTATCAATAGCGTTCGCCCTGAACGGCCAGATTCTCAAACCGGGTGTATTTTTCCAGAAATGCGACTTTGACCGTGCCGGTGGGCCCGTTCCTCTGCTTTCCGATAATCACCTCGGCTATCCCCTTTTCCGGATTGTCCTCCGACTTATTGTAGACCTCGTCCCGGTACAGAAACAGGATAACGTCCGCGTCCTGCTCGATGGCGCCGGACTCTCGCAGGTCGGCCATCTGGGGCCGCCGGTTTGTGCGGTCTTCCACCTTGCGGTTCAGCTGAGAGAGCGCCACGACCGGAATGCTCAACTCCTTGGCCAGAGCCTTGAGGGAGCGGCTGATTTCGGAGATCTCCTGCTCCCGGCTTTCCCGCCCGTCGGTTCCGCGCATCAGCTGCAGGTAATCGAGAATAATCAGACCGAGGCCGGATTCCGCCTTGAGACGCCTCGATTTCGCTTTCATTTCCAGAACGCTTATCGCCGGAGTATCATCGATGAATATCCGCGTCTCGGAAAGATTCCCGGCCGCAGTGGTCAGTTTGGGCCAATCCGTCTCGCCCAGGAATCCTTTCCGGATCCGCTGCGAATCCACCCGCGCCTCGGAAGAAAGCATCCTGAGCGCTATCTGCTCCTTGGCCATTTCGAGGGAAAAGATGGCGACGGGCGTTCCGTCCTGAATGGCCGCATGCTGCGCGATATTGAGCGCAAATGCCGTCTTCCCCATGCTGGGCCGCCCCGCGATGACGATCAGGTCCGAGTTCTGGAGTCCCGAGGTCAACTCGTCCAGCTTTTCGAACCCGGTCGGGACTCCCGTGATGAGGTCTTTCCTTTCAAAAAGGCGCTCTATGGACTTGAAGCTTTCCTTGATGATCTCCTTCATCGGATAGAATGAAGGCCGGATTTTGTTCTGGGAGATTTCGAATATGGATTGCTCGGCTTCGTCCAGGACCTGATCTATTTCGGCGCCGGGGCTGTAGCTTTTGTTCAGGATCTCCGTTGCGGTGCCGATCAGCCTGCGCAGGATCGACTTCTGTTTGACGATCCGGCAGTAATAGGTGATATTGGCCGCCGAGGGGACTGAATCCACCAGAGAGGCAAGGTACGCTGCGTTTCCTGCCTGTTCAAGCTGGTTCCTGTTTCTCAGGGCGTCGCTGAGGGTGACCAGGTCGCAAGGCTCCCTCCTTTCGGAGAGATCGAGGACGGCCGCGAATATCTTCCGGTGGGATTCGCTGTAGAAATCATCAATGGTCAGGAGCTCAAGCACGGTATTGAGCGCCTGGTTGTCCAGCAATACGCCTCCGAGGACGGATTGCTCCGCCTCCAGGTTCTGCGGCGGCAGCTTCAACAGCGAAGGATCGATATCCTTTACGGCGGGCATTTCATTGCTGCTCTTCGGCTACTTTCAGGGAAACACTTGCGGTCATACCGTGATACAGCTTTACTTTGATTGTATAATCACCCAGCGTGCGGATCGGCTCTTCTATTACGATATCCTTGCGTTCGATCCTGATCCCCTGATCCGCCAGCGCTTTTTCTATATCCTTCGACGAAACGGACCCGAAAAGCTTATTCTGGTCTCCGCTGCGCCGGTATATGGTGCACGAGAAATCTTTCAGTTTTTCCTGCGTCTCTTCGGCTTTCCTCTTCTCTTTCTCGGCTTTCTTGGCAATGACCTGTTTCTGATGATCCAGCGTCCTTATATTCCTGTCGCTCGCTTCCGCCGCAAACCCCTTGGGTATAAGGAAGTTTCTGGCGTAACCGTCGGAAACCCTGACCACGTCGCCCATCTTCCCCAGGGACTCGAAATCAGATTTCAAAATAACTTTCATGAAGATACGGCCTCCTTACTCAGATTCACCCTTCTCGGCGGACAGCCCCATTCCGCTGTTCATTTTCCTCAGATCGACCCAGATATCAAAAAAGCCGAGTGCGATCACCAGTATTACAAGAAAATGCTGGGCAAACAGAAGAAAATAGAACGCGCCGCGCAGAAAAGCCGGAACGGCCTTCTTTTTGAAGAAGAACTGGATTATGGACAAACCCTGGAACATGTATATGAACAGAAAAATGATCAGCAGGTTTATCCCGGCGATCCTTAGCCTGTCCGACGGAAACAGAATCAGCGCCCCCGCGGCGATCACAAACCAGACCATCTTGTCCGGTATTTTCCAGCAGCAGAGGTCGCCGAAGTCGGGGAACGAGATACCCCGCCATGCGAAGATGATTTTAGCCGCCATCAGATTGAGCCAGGCCAGAAAGACCGTAGCGATCACGGCAAGCGCCGGGCTTATGTAATAAACGAATTTCGAAATCCGTCCAATATGGCTTTTGAGGAGATCGGCCTGGTCCGTCGCGATTCCAGCTTTCGAGTAGGCGTCGACGATGTCCCTTATGCCCTGGGAGATCGTCCGTTCCACGAGGGTCCAGGGGTCTTCTCCCAGTTGCAGGCTGTATGACAGCAGAAAAACAACCATCATCGAAAATACGATCAGTGCGGAATAGAAGATCGTCTTTTCGATTGCATAGTTCTTCTTCAGCATTTCGGAGATGACAAGTCCGAAAGCCCCCCAGATGAACAGGAGAGGCAGAGATGCCGTTCTGTCCGCCTGATTGAGGAACACAAGGCTGATAAGCAGGGCGAGCAGGAATACCGCCGTCCCCTGCATCCGCCCCGACCTGGCGTAATAGATAACCGGAACGGGCGCAAACACCCCGATCAGAATACCCGCTTCGGGGGTAAAAATCGAGGCCAGGAAGACCAGCGTCGTTATCGCAACGCCCGCCGCCAGCTCTTTCCACCAGCCCGGGATCGTTTCCTCCTTGCGGACCCAGTCACGTAAAGAATCAATCAGCATCTACAACCATCAACTCTCGGATACGGCAAAAGGCAGCAGAGCAATGGCTCTCGCCCTTTTGACGGCAATTGTCAGTTCCCGCTGATGTCCGGCGCAATTGCCCGTAATCCGCCTTGGAATGATTTTTCCCCGTTCCGAGACAAAGTATTTTAAAGTTCCCGGGTCCTTGTAATCGATTTTCATATTGGAATCCGTACAGAACCTGCAGACTTTCCTGCGATGGTAAACCCTTCTTTCCTGCCTTTTTTCAGAAGATCTCGTATAGGCCATTACTCCGCCCCCGTTGTTGCTTCAGATGGTTTAGCCTCCTCCGAGGCCTTTTTCCTGCCGGGCCTTTTACGGTTGCTATCCTCCGCCCGGGGATTTTCTTTTTCCGCTTCCCCCGGTTCGGCCGCTTCCCTGGCTTCTTCCGTCTTTTCCTCTTTCGTCCCGGCGATTTCCTTTTCGATCTCCTTCAGGTCGACGGAATCGGCCTTCCGGACCGTCAGGTAACGGAGGATCTTGTCATCGTACTTGAACCTTCGTTCGAGCTCACCCACAAGGGCGGGTTCGCCGACGACATCGAAAAGGACATAAAAACCCCGGATCTGTTTATTGACCCGGTAAGCAAGCCTCTTGGCGCCCCATTTTTCAACTTTGATCGGGATTCCCTTGAGATCCCCGACGGAACTTCTGTAGTTCTCGATCAGGCTCTCGATTTCCTCCCTGGGCAGGTCGGCCTGGATAATGAATATAATATCGTAACGTTTCAAATCTGACCTCCTCTCGGCTCTATATCCCGGGCATGGAAACCCGGGCAAGGAGTCCTGATGTGATTTTGGAACTTGGTTACTTATAATAAATGGGAAAGGAAATCAAGTCTTTTTCGGCGGGAATCCCTCTATTTACGGGAACTCTGAAGGATTCGGCTCCGCAGGCGGGCCCTCGATTTCGGACGCGTCCGCCCTGCAGGAGCATGAGCAGGATAACATCAATCATCCTGAAGGATAAGGACGGTCCGGCCGTCCGCCGTCCTTCAAAGAAGCGCCCCCCCTCGCCGTCAGTAATCCGGCTTCGTCCGGGTGCAGGCTGTCTCTCGCCCCCGACAGATACACTTCCAGGCTTTTTCTCCAATCCGGCATCCGGTCCATGCCGAGCAGGCCGAGCCTGAGATTCCGGATCATTTCAGAACGGCCGCGCGGAGCCGGAAGGGGAAATTGCGAAGAATCGACGGATACGACCTTCACGTCCTCCTGAAGGCCGAGAAGCCTGACAAGCTCGCAGGCGATATCGTACCGGGTCGCCGTGCCTTTGTTGGAGCAGTGATACAGGCCGTACCGGCCGCTGGAAACCAGGAGAAGCATGTTCTCGGCAAGATCCCAGGTAAATGTCGGGCTGCCGTACTTGTCGTGAACGGCGTAGAGCTCTTTCGCTCCCGCCATCAACTGTCTGATAAGCTTAAAGACGAATTTCTTGTCGAGATCGTAGCCCCCTATCATCCATCCCGCCCGGACGATGAAATATCGCTCCAGCAGACTCCGGACGAGCCTTTCCCCCTCCAGCTTGGCCTTTGCGTATACGTTGACCGGCGCCGGTTCGTCATCTTCGGTGTAAGGTTCCGCCTTATCGCCGGGGAAGACGGCGGCAGTGCTGACGTACAGGAGAGGCGTATCGTAAACCAAAGCAGCCGTCGCCACGTTTTCCGTTCCCTCTGCATTCACTTTAAATGCATGATCCGGCCGCTCCTCGCAGAGGTCCACATTGGTCTCCGCTGCCAGATGGAAAATGAAATCGGGACTGTATTCCCGGACAAAGGCAAAGACGCCGTCCCTGTCCCGGATATCGAGGCGCATAATATCATCGGCGCCTTGCTGGATATCGGTCTTGACGACCAGGTGATTGTTTCTTTCAAGGACGCGCGCCACGTCGTGGGCAAGCATTCCCCGGGCGCCCGTAAGGAGGATTTTCATTTTATTCTCCCGCAATGGATTCCGGAAATGAACTGCGGCCTGCGCCTGAGCCGGGATTTTTCCGCTACATCAGAAAGCCCGTTTCTGCGCCTCCTTCCTGGAAAAACACCCGGTCCTTCCCCTGTGATTTGGCGATGTACATGTTCTCGTCCACTCTCCTCAGAAAAGAGATCAGGTCCTCTTTCGGAAAATACTTGGCCACTCCGATACTGACCGTCAGGTGGAGTTTTGCATCCATCTTGGGGGAAAAGTCCTCCGTCCGGAAGCTGATTCGGATCCGCTCGGCAACCTGGATGGCGTCTTCGCTTTCCGTTTCCGGCAGTATCACCATGAACTCTTCCCCGCCGTACCGGTAAGCCGAGTCAACCTGACGGATGTGGCTGCGGATGATTTCCGCCGCCCGGTACAAAGCGAAATCGCCCTGGGCGTGGCCGTACCGGTCGTTGATTGATTTGAAATTGTCTATGTCGAGCATCAGAACGCAGAGCGGGAAATGGTAGCGGTTTACGCGCTCGATCTCCTCTTTAACTCTTTCATAGAAGTAGCGGAGGTTATGGAGCCCGGTAAGGGAATCCGTGATGCTGAGCTCGAGGTACCTCCGCTCGCTTTCTTCCAGCATCCGCTGGGCCTGCTTCCGTTCGGTGATGTCCCGCACGTATCCTATGATTCCGGAAATTTTTCCCCGCGGATCCCGCAACGGCTCAAAAAATGCGTCGAAGTATTTCTCCTGCCCATGCTGCGTGAAGCGCAGCTCCACCCGGCTCCCCTCGCCTGTCTCGATCACTTTTCTCTTCACCGAGGCAATGAACCCGGCCTCTTCGGTCGGGAAAAGGTCGGCATCCGTCATCCCCGGCTGCATTTCGGGAAACCCCTCCATGCGGGCCTCGGCAACCCATGTGTAACGGAGATTGCTGTCCTGCTGAAAAAGCTGATCCGGGGAATTCTCGATTACAACGCGCAGCCGGCTCTCGCTCTCCCGCAGGGCGTCTTCGGCCTCTTTCCTCTCGGTAATGTCGCGGGCGATGATCAGGACGGAAGACACATCGCCCGCCTCGTCGGATTCCGGCACGATGCGGACATGATAGAACTTCCCATTCTGGTCGGGGGGGTACTCGAATTCCACCGTCTCCCCCCTTCCGTTCCGAAACACGCGCGCCAGGACATTTTCCCAGAAGTCGAGAATGCCCGGAGGCCAGCCGATCTCGCGCCATCTGCGGCCGGCAAGCTGATCGGGCTGCATCCTGCTCGCTTCCGCCAGGGCGGGGTTGACGAACAGGAAGCGGAAACCGCGGTCTATCCGTGCGATCAGGTCGGGCGTGTTTTCCGCGAGTGTGCGGAATTCCAGTTCCCGGCACTCCGTTTCCGCGCGCAGGACCTCATCCGCTGCGCCGGCCAATTCCTCAATGGCATGTTCTATATCGTCAAGGGATCCGGGGGGCAGAGCGCCTTCTTCCCGCATGGATTGGATGCGAAAACGGGCCTGGCGGAGTCTTCCCAGCCATTGCTGCAGATCCATCGTCAAACCTCGAAGTTCGACTCATGGCGAAGGTATTCGATCGTGACCCGCGCAGCTTTTCGCCAGGGAAACAATGTCATTCTGGCGGCTGCCAAGCCGGATTGTCCACTGCGCTATTCCTGATTTTCTTGTTCCAATTACCTGACTCTGAAAGGAACGAAGATGAGAAGATGCGAAGTTGCGAAGATAGGAAGGCGTAGATCTGCGGAGAGTAGATGCTCTAATCTGGAAGGTAACTCTGGAATCCGGAGCTGAAAATCAAGTCGGGAGATACGAAGTTACGAGGATAGGAAAGGTTTACAGAACGAAGCCGGAAAAATCAATAGATGGAAATTCAAATGATGAAAAGGAGTTGAATCGGGAGATGAGAGTCGAAATATGAAGAGTTTAGGCGATATAAAACCCACCTATCCTCGCATCTTCGCAATTTCGCATCTTCGGTCTTTTAAGAGGCGGACCGCCTCTGGTCGATTTTATAGCAGCTGTCCCTGAACTGTTTGGCGTATTTCTTCATGTCGGTCGCGGCTTCCGTCATTTCGCCGTAATGGCGGAAAGGGCCCGCCATTGTATCCGTGATGCCGACTGAAAGACACATGAAGGGGAAATCGAGGCGGTTTCCCTGGCGGTCCCGGGACTGGATGAAACCCCTCTGGCGATCTTCGGAATCGTAAAAGGTCGGGATGATCTCGTCGAAAGCCTTTACTATTTCCAGGGAGACCCTTTCGATCAGGTCCGTCTCCAGAATATAGATGAAGTCGTCCCCGCCGATGTGACCGACAAAGCTCCTGCGGGACCGCATGTTCTTGACCATATTGAGGATGATCCTCCCCGTTATCCGGAGCACCTCATCCCCCCTGCCGAATCCGTACTTATCGTTGAAAGGCTTGAAAAAATCTATATCAGCGTAAGCGAGAGCAAAAGACTCGTTCCTGTCCAGGCGGTCCTGTATCTGGCGCTGGATGGTGATGTTTCCGGGAAGCCTCGTCAGGGGGTTTATCTCGACAATCCTTTCCGATCGCGAAACGCAAAGATCGGCGCGCGCGGACATTTCCTGCTTTATATCTTCTTTCCTGATAAAGTCGTCAATGAGAAGACCGTCCCGCTCCCTGTATTCGTAACCGCCCTGCAGTATGGCCAGAATGGGGAGCTGGCTGAAGAGGGGCTCTTCCTTGAGATTCCTGACCAGAATCTCCGTTTCGGGGTCCCCTTTCTTCATTTCGACGACGACGAGATTCGGCACGGATTCGTAAATGGAATCAAGGGCTGCCTGGATATTGGGAAAGATTCTTGTACTATAACGCTGCACAAGAAGCTTCTCAACATCACTCGCCAGGGCGAAATCATCGGAGATGATCAGTATCTGCTTCATTCTTCGCTGTAGATTTCCTGGGTAGACTCTATGGAATGCTCGATAATTTTCAATATTTCGCGAAGATCCGATTCCGAAAGCGCCAGTTTTTCGAAAGCCGACTGGCTGACCGGATAGACAAACGAGTCCCCGGGGAATCCGATTCCCCTTGCCCTGATCAGGACGTCGGAAACGTGGACGATCGCCGTCTCGACCGGCACGATGCGTGAGTTTTCCGGTTTGTGATGGTTTTCAATGATCTCCACCAGGGATTTCGGGAAATGCCACTTTTCCGCCAGCCAGCTTCCCACCCGCGCGTGAGACTCCGGAAACGTCAGCACTTCCGCCTCTGCGATGCTGATCCCTTTTTCGGCCG
>JAQTPK010000092.1 GCA_028712885.1 Syntrophales bacterium
TTCATCGACAGGTTCAGGGCCTCGGTGGCGTTTTTCGTAAAAACGATCCGGAACGGATCACCGATCCCGAAAAACGCGGCCAGTGTTTCCCTCGTATCCGAGACGATGCGGCCGGCCTCTATCGACATGCTGTGGCCGGAGCGGCCCGGACTTCCGCCGTAATTCCGGCTGTAGCGATCCATTGCCGCGCATGTCGCTTCCGGTTTCGGCCACGAAGTGGCGGCATTATCGAAATAGATCAGGTTCATGACATCTCCTGTTTCGCCATCTCGAGCGCCGCCCCGATCCTTGTCTTCAGCTGGCCGGCGTCGCCGGGCGCGTAGTCGGTGACTATTTTCAGGAACCGGATGCCGTGTTTTTCCCGGACGTGCTTCTCCACCCTGGACGATTCGATGTTATAGGAATGGCAGGCATGGAGGACGACATCAATCACCACGTCCGGTTTCGTCTTCTCTATGCGCGCGCTCAACTCTTCCATCCGCCGCAAATTGGGAGTCATGCACGAGCACGGGATGCTCAGGTACCTTTCGGCGATCGCCGCCAGGGGATCGCCGGTGACCTCTTTGATCCCGCTTCTGAAGGGCTTCGTGCCGACGCAGGAATCGATCTCCACGATAACACCGCCTTCATCTTCAATAATCTTATATACCTTGACGGCGTCGCCCGCAACCGGCGATCCGGTGATCAGCACCCGGGGCGCCCCCGGATCGCCGATCCGTCTGCCGGCCGCAGCCCTTTCAGCAAGGGTATCCAGTTTTTCATCCAGAATGCCGTTTATCTCCGCTCCGCTCAAAGGCGTCGCCAGGAATACGGTATCGAGCATTTCCGACCAGTGAAGGGCAGGGGCGTCCAGGGCCGCATAACCGAACATCCTCATCACCCGCCGGTTTTTTTCATTGGAATCCTTTATTGCCGCTTCGAGGTCGGCGTCCTCGGCGTTTTTTCCGAAGACGGATTCCAGGAACGCCTTCAGATCCCGCACTACCCCGAGCCAGTAAGCGGCTGCTTCTTTACGTTCGGGAATGTGCGGCAGGTTCATGACATACATAGGTCGCCGTTCGGAAATAAACTCGAACATTTTTTTCTTCCCGTCGCATGTCGTTTCGGCGATTACGGCCTGCGAAATGGAGAAAAAAGGACACGTGTCGGTTTCTATGAATCCCATGCTCGATTTGATAAGCGGGCAGAGGTTCGAGGGGAGGACCGCCTCGCCTGCGGCAACGGTATTGTTCGCGAAAGCGCAGAGGACCGCCGGAACAATTCCCATAGCCCGGAATACCTCAAGGGGGGCATAACCGCAATAGGTGCCGGCGATGACGTCTCCCTTTTCCTTGTGTTTGAGCAGATGCGCAAGGACCCGCTTGGCGGGCGCGCCGGCGAATTCGTCGTTGAAAAGTGGTTTTGTCTCCATAATCTTCTCCCTGTATCCCGTATATGGGTGGTTGAATTCCCGCGAATGGACAAGAGGCGGGAACGGGTTTGATCGGACGAATGCGGGGAAGATCAGGAGGAACCTGGGCCGCTCCGGGCCGACGTTCCAGGAGAAAAACGAAAACTGATCGGTCGATCAGCCTTTATGGCGGCATCTTTGCAGGGAAAATGATGCGGCAGGATGAAAAGACATAAAGGCGTGCTCCCGCGAATATTCGTCCGACTTCAAGGAATCAAGCACAACCTGCTTGATCTTCAAGCCGCATCAGGTACGCCTGGAGAAACGGATCATGTCTTTTCACCTCCTTTCCCGAAATGGAGTGCATTCTAAAGGCAATTCACCTGATTGTCAATGGTACTGATTCTGAACATAAGGATTTGGTTGACATCAAAACAGGAGTCCGGCCCATTGAAAGCTCTGCCTCCCTTTTTTTAGGGTATATAATTATAAAGCAGTACCGAAAACAATAAATTACAGCGTCGCAAGAGAAAGTTGAAATGACAAGGAGAATAAAGGCGATCGAGAAAGCTCCTACGGGAATCAAGGGTTTTGACGAGATCAGCGGCGGGGGCCTGCCGAAGGGGCGTCCCGCGCTGGTCTGCGGAAGCGCCGGGTGCGGAAAGACCCTGTTCGGGATGGAGTTCCTCGTCCGCGGCGTCCTGGAGTTCAATGAGCCGGGAGTTTTCGTAAGCTTCGAGGAGACAGGCGAAGAGCTGGTCAAGAACTTCGTCTCGCTCGGATTCGAACTGGAACGGATGATCGCAGAAAAAAGGCTTGTAATGGACCATGTCCACATCGAAAAGAGCGAGATAGAGGAGACCGGGGAATACGACCTGGAGGGTCTTTTCATCCGCCTCGGAGAGGCGATCTCCTCGGTCGGAGCAAAACGCATTGTCCTGGATACTATCGAATCCCTCTTTTCCGGCCTCTCCAATACCGGGATTCTGCGGGCTGAGCTCCGCCGGCTGTTCCGGTGGCTCAAGGAAAGGGGAATAACCGCCGTTGTAACCGGAGAGAGCGGGGAAAGGACCCTGACCCGCCACGGCCTCGAGGAATACGTTGCGGATTGCGTGATCTTTCTCGATTTCAGGGTAACCGAGCAGATCGCGACCCGGCGGCTGCGCATAATAAAGTACAGGGGCTCTTCCCACGGCGCGGATGAGTATCCGTTCCTCATCGATGAAAAAGGAATATCCATCCTGCCGGTGACTTCGCTGGGGCTGGATTACCGCGTTTCGTCGGAACGGATCTCTTCAGGCGTTCCGGGTCTTGACGCCATGCTGGGCGGCAGGGGTTTTTACCGCGGCTCGACGATTCTGGTTTCGGGTACCGCCGGGACGGGGAAGTCGAGCCTTTCCGCGAAATTCGCCGAATCCGCCTGCATGCGCGGAGAGCGCTGCCTCTATTTCGCTTTCGAGGAATCGCCGGACCAGATCATTCGGAATATGGGCTCGATCGGAATAGACATGAAGGCCTGTCTCAAAAAGAGAGGTCTCCGGTTCCACGCCGGCCGCCCCTCTCTCTACGGCCTGGAGATGCATCTGGTGACGTTTCATAAGATGATCACCGAATTCAAGCCTCAGGTGGTCGTCATCGATCCGATCAGCAACCTGAGGACAATGGGCGCGCAGCGCGACGTTAAATCGATGCTGACGCGCCTCTTCGATTTTCTGAAAATCTCGCGCATCACCACGCTTGCCACGAGCCTGTCGCCGGCCGGCCGGCCGCTGGAAGGATCTGTGAAGAACACTTGTCAGGAAAGTACCGGATTGAAATCGTCGATCTGCTGAAAAACCCGAAACTGGCGAAAGGCGACCAGATCATTGCCGTGCCGACCCTGGTCCGGCAGCTTCCTCCCCCGGTAAAGAAGATAATCGGCGACC
>JAQTPK010000014.1 GCA_028712885.1 Syntrophales bacterium
AGGTGCTTTGGCAAGCCGAATTTTCGGCAACTATATCCGTTATCAAAGAACGTGAAAGTTACTCGCAATTTTAAGGAGCAAGGGAACTTTCATTAATAGAAAATCGATTTGGGCAACAGCCCCTTGAGGGCCTGCTGCCCAAACAGTCCAGCGGTTTTCCGGTGATTTTTGACATTCCATCATACAATCTCTTTAGCATCTCGACATATGGATTGACACATACCTTTTTCAGGCATATAGAGGCGCAAGCTGCCGTTCTTTTGCCGCTTAAAAAAGGATAGCCGACTTACGTGGCCGTATGGGAAGCAGTGAAGCCAATATCATCGAGGTGATTTATGCAGATACGCATGAAAAGGCCCCATAATGAAATTAAAGATAAGGGTGTCGTCTTGTGGTTAACTCTTCCGGAAAAAAATCTGGCAGGTTTTCTGAGAGCGGCGGAAAAATTCGGAGTGAGCCGGATCTCCGATACAGTCCCCTGGAGAGATGCGTTTTCCGAATACCCTGATGAAGAAATGCCCGGAACAATTCTCTGCGGCGCCAGAACTAAAGGAGGATTAACCCAGAAACAGCTTGCGGAAAAGCTTCGTTTGAATCAGGGCTACGTTTCCGACATGGAGCGCGGAAGACGCGCCATCAGCAGGTCCATGGCAAAGAAACTGGGAGAAATTCTCAAAATCAATTATCGGGTGCTTCTGTAGCTGCCGCCCCTTATGAATATTGTTTCAAGTATCATGGCGGATTTGATCGGCCGCCTTGAAGATATGGAAAAGCAGTCATTCAGGAAAGGAGAAAGCATGGAACGGATTCTGGTTGTGGACGATGAAGTCGAGATTCTCGAAAGCTTGAGAGAATTTCTCACCTCTATAAACTACGAAGTCCACACTGCCGCCAACGGCTCGGATGCCATCAGGAAGGTCGAAGATGTAAAGCCGGATGTTGTTCTTCTCGATATCATCATGCCGGGAATGGGCGGCTTCGATGTCCTGAAGAAAATAAGGGACATTGATCCTGATATTGGAATTATCATGGCTACCGCCGTTGCCGACGAGGAACTGGCAAGAAGGACTCTTAATCTGGGCGCATACGATTATATAACAAAGCCGTTCGACCTTGGCCGTGTTGAGGAGGTCGTGATGATCAAGATGGCGGAGCGAAGGGGTTGAGGCGATTACAGGCCGGATCAATGTGAGCAGCCTGCCGGAGAGCAATAACGCCCTTATTGACTGATGTCGGATATCCCGGCGGAGAAGAACGAGAATGAAAGCAAAAAAGCATAACGACCGGCATGAGATCAAAAAAAAGGATTCGCTGCTCTTTTTCTCCCGGACAGGAAAACGGATGAAAAACCGGATGCACCCGGAGATGTTCCGCTCCATCGTCGAATCGGCGGGAGATTCCATTTACCTGGTTGACCGCGATTGCAGATATCTGTTCATCAACAGCGCTCATCTCCTGCGGCTCGGGATGTCGAATGAAGATGTTACGGGAAAATCATACGGAGAATTCCATACGAAGAGACAGGCGAAGGAATTCGAAAGAAGAGTAAACGAAGTATTTGAAACAGGCAAAAAGGCTCAACATGAACATAGAAGCCGAAGAGATCAAAGATATTTTCTCCGGACATTCAGTCCGCTGAAGAACCCCTCCGATGGGGAGGTCATCGGCGTCACGGTCGTATCGAAGGACATCACGGATATAAAGCGGGCGGAAAGCGCTTTGCAGAAAAGCGAGGAGAAATACCGGAGCATCTTCGAGAACGCCGTTGTGGGCATCTTCCAGACGTCTCCGGAGGGAAAGCTGTTGAATTCAAACACGGCCTTTGCCCGGATGTACGGATATCAGAATCCCCGGGATCTGGCGGCGGAAATCGAGGACGTCGGAAGACAGCTCTATGCCGATGATCGGGACAGGAGAAAAGTGGTAAAGATTCTTATGAAACAAGGCTCCGTCGGGCCTTGTGAGTTTCCCGTCAGGCATCGGAACGGAAGCATCTTCTGGATATCCATGACGGCCCGCGCAGTCAGGAATTCAACCGGGCGCCTGCTCTATTATGAAGGAATGAATGTGGATGTTACGGAGAGCAGACTCGCTGCGGAAAAGACAAGGGAAAGCGAAGAGCGGTGGCGGCAGCTGTTCAATGCCATGCCGAGCGGTGTAGCCGTTTTGGACGCGGTTGACGGCGGGCGGGATTTTATCATCAAGGATTTCAATGCCGCGGGTGAAAAGATCGAAGGTATACCGGGAAAAGATATCCTTGGCAGGCCGGTGACGGAAGCATTTCCCGGCGTGCGGGCATTCGGCATTCTGGATGTTTTTGAGCGGGTATGGAAGACGGGACATCCCGAGTATCTCCCGGCGTCGCTTTATCAGGACGGGCGTAATCCGGGTTCGTGGAGGGAAAACTGGGTATTCAAGCTGCCGGGAGGAGAGATCGTCGCCATATACAACGATATTACCGGACGCAAACGGATCGAGGAGCAACTGCGGGCGAGCGAGGAGAAGCACCGCGGCATTATCGAGAATATGGATGAAGGATATCATGAGGTGAACCTTGCCGGAAGTTTAACTTTCTTCAACGAATCGTTCCGGAAAATGATGGGGTATTCCCGTCAGGAACTGCCTGGGATGAATTACCGCAAGTATGCGGCGGATGAGGAGAACGCGAAAAAAATATATCAAGCTTACAATGAAGTATATCGGACGGGAAAACGCCTCGAGTGGTTTGAATGGGAGATTGCGCGGAAAGACGGGGCGAAAAGAACACTGATGGTGACCGCGAACCTGAAAAGAGACCGGGAAGGCCGGCCTTCAGGATTCAGCGGGATTGTTAACGATATCACTGAAATAAAGAAAGCGGAGCAGGATTTACGGCAGAGCGAGGCAATTCTCGCCGAAGCCGAGAAGATCGCACATCTCGGAAGCGCGGAAGTGAACTTCGAAACAGGGAAGGTCAAATGGTCGGACGAACATTATCGTATCTGGGGATACCAGCCGGGCGAAGTAAAGCCGAGTCTGGAACTGATGATCAACGCGCTGCATCCCGCGGACCGCGAAATAATGGCGCAGGCAATCGTTGACGAAATCGAAGAAAAACATTGTCTGGATGTCGAGGTGCGGGTCGTCAGGCCGAACGGAGATGTCAGGTTTGTCCGCTGCATCAGCAATACGCATCGCAGCGCGGAGGGCAAGGCCATGCGGATATTGGGAACCGCACAGGACATCACCGACCGCAAGCAGATGGAAGAGCGCCTGAAAGTCAGCGAAGAAAAATACCGCAACATTCTGGAAGACATGAAAGACGGCTACTGGGAAGTAGATTTGCGCGGCAATATGACATTCTGCAACCCGGTCCTGCCGGAATTCCTCGGTTACTCCGGTGATGAGGTAATCGGAATGAGTTACCGGGCGTACATGGACCCGGAGACTGCGGAGACCGTGAGGGAGTCCTTTCAGAGCGTCTACAGAAATGATAAGCCGAAAATGGCAAGATATAAAATTACAAGGAAGGATGGCACGCAAGCAATAGTTGAGACATCGGTATCCTTGAGAAAGAGCAAGGGAGGAGCGGCTGTAGGGTTTCAGGGCATTATGAGGGATATCACGGGTCGCGTTAAAAATGAGCAGGCCCTGAGGCAAAGCAGAGATTATCTGCAAAAGCTGAATGATGCCCTGGGAGACGCAGTCGCCACGTTCAAATTCCCGGACAGGACGATTGAATATGCAAACCGGGCGGCAATGGATATGTCGGGTTATACGGGGGATGAAATTTTCGGACGGAACGCCGGGATTCTTTACCCGGACGAGGAGCAATATCTGAAGGTCGGCGACATATTAGCCGATGCCATGAAAAAAGGGAAAGAGGTCGTGCGTTTCGAAACGGTCCTGAAAAGGAAAACAGGCGAAACATTTCCCGTCCAGGTTACGGCAACCTTTATAAAGAATGGCGGCGTTTCGAGAATCATCACGGTCAGCCAGGACATTTCATTGCGGCGGAGGGCGGAGGAATCCCTCCGTGCGGCGGAAGAACTCTACAGAACCCTCGCAACGAATTCTCAAACGGCTATTTATATTGTCCAGGACGGAAAGATCCGCTTTACCAATCCCTATCTTCTTCAGTATTCGGGTTATTCGGAAGAGGAACTCATGGGAGTTGAAATCGAGAAATTCATCCATCCCGAGGACAGGAAAATGGTCAGGGGAAAGGCGGTCAGGATGCTGAAGGGCGAATTGAAGTCGCCTTACGAGTACCGGATAATAGACCGGTACGGCCAGACCAGGTGGCTCGTGGAAACCGTCGCGTCAATTGATTTCCAGGGGAGAAAAGCAACGCTCGGCGGCACAATGGACATCACGGAAAAGAAATTGCTGGAGCAGCAACTGGACAATACCCGGGAGATGCTGATGCAGTCGGAGAAACTCGCGGCCATAGGCAAACTGTCGGCGGGAGTCGTCCACGAGATCCTTAATCCCCTGAACGTTATTTCCATGAGGCTGCAGCTGTTGGAAAAAACGGAGATCCTTTCGGAAAAAGCCAGGAACGCCCTGGAAATCTGCACCGCCCAGGTAGAGCGTATCGTTAAGATCACAAGGAATATCAATCAGTTTTCCCGCATTTCGACACGAAATGTCGTGCAGGGCAATTTCAATGAATCGGCGGAACGAGTTCTTATGCTGATGGAACCTAAACTGAAGACGAATAATGCGACTGTAGAGAGGGCATATGCGTATGATCTGCCTCTCGTGCCGATGGATATATCCCGGATTGAGCAGGTAATCCTGAATCTGGTCAACAATGCTCTCGATGCAATGAGCGGCAGGGAAGGAAAGAAGATCAGGGCATGTACGTTCTTGAAAGAATCGGACGGCAAAAAGTTTGTGGTGGCGTCATTCAGTGACAACGGAACGGGAATCCATCCGGATGACATGAGAAAAATATTTGATCCATTCTTTACGACGAAAGGTCCGGACAAAGGGACCGGTCTCGGCCTCTCCGTCTCCTATGGAATCATCAAGGACCACAACGGCAGGATATGGGCCGAAAACAATGAATGGGGAGGGGCGAGTTTCTTCATCGAGCTGCCGATTCATTAAAGTCCGGATGCATGAGACCTTAAAAACTCTTGCTGCAAAAAACAATCACGTACAAATCCAATATCGGCCTCCAGTATTGATTTACAGTCTTATTTTGTATATCTTGCCCCTGGAGTGAATTATAAAGAGGAGCCAAGAGAAATGGCAAAAGACCCGGGACTCGGCAAGAAAATCGTCGCGACTGTCCTCAGCGTCAAGGGAGAGTGCAGCGCCGGCCACCAGCCTGGCGAGGCATTCGAGATCAGCTGCCACGATACCGGCGGGCTGTGCGGATTTTTTTATCATGACATTTTTCCGGCCCTCTCCACGTTCCAGTTCGGAGGAAATCTCCCCTGGTGGGAAGGAGATACGATCCAGGTCCAGTGTCCAGACAGTGACAATCTCGTCGTGATGAAACTGGAGCGGTCGGACCGGGAATGAAAAAGCCGCCCGCAATTTTACTGCACTGGATTCTGCCGGCGCTGGCATGCGTCCTGATGCTGTCAGGATGCGCGGGCATTCAGTCTCACGCCCGCCCTGCGCCCGTTCCGGATATCGCGCCGGGTTTCCCTGCCGGTTATCTTCCCCCTGATCTTCTCCCGAACAGCCGGGCCCTGCTGAATCCGCCTCCTGCGGAAGACAGCCCCGCTTTCGCTCTTGACCGGAAAATCGCCGCCGAAGCGCTGACCCTGCGGGGTACGCCGCGCTGGAAGCTGGCGGTCGAGGATGCGAACCTGAAATTCCCCCGCGCCGCCGGCGCCTTTGCCTGCGCTGTTCAGGTCCGGATTTCCGAAAAGGAAACGCCGCGTCTCTATACGCTCCTGCGGCGCACAATGACGGATGCCGGCTTTTCCGCCTATTCCGCACAGAACCATTACAAGCGGCCCCGCCCGTTCATCGTAAACCGGGAACCAAGCTGCACCCCGGATGAAGAAAATTTCCTTTCGCAATACGGATCCTACCCTTCAGGGCACACCTCCATCGGCTGGGCCTGGGCGCTTATTCTCGCCGAGATCGCGCCCGGACGGACGAATGAAATCCTCGGCCGAGGCCGGGCATTCGGCGAAAGCCGCATTATCTGCGGCGTCCACTGGCGCAGCGATGTGAATGCCGGTTTCCTGGTGGGCGCGGGCGTCGTCGCCCGCCTGCATGCCGATCCCGTCTTTCAGGCCGACCTGGAAGCGGCGAAAGCCGAACTGGCCGCTGCACGCGCAAAAGGGATTCCCCCGCTGCGGGACTGCGCCGCGGAGAGGGCGGCGCTCTCCTTTAAGCTTTTCCCGGCCGGAAAATAGTATCAGCCAGGGAGACCCGTTCAATTATGAAAAAAGTTTTACGATAATAATCTTGATGCAACTCGAGGCGGTTTGACCGTTATGAGCAGGTTTCTTCTTATGCTTCGGCATGGGTTTCTGGTTGCGCCGGCATGCGTCTTCATCTTTTCGGGCTGCGCCGAAATGAAATATTATTACGGCCATGTTCCGGAAATCGCCCCGGGCTTCCTGGCCGGCTATCTGGAAGCCGAATCGCTTCCGAACAGCCTGAGCCTGGTGAATCCCCCCCCCGAAACAAGAAGCCATGCTTTCGAACTGGACTTGACAATATACGGCGCCTCCAAGGGTTTTCGGGGCACGCCGCGCTGGAAGCAGGCTGTCAAGGATACCAATCTCGCCTTTCCCGGAGCCGCATACGCCTTCTCCTGCGCCCTTAACGCACCGATTTCCGAGCATGAAACGCCGCATCTTTATATGCTCATGAGGCGGGCTATGACTGACGCGGTGCTCTCGACCCGTTCTGTTAAAGAGTTCTATAAACGACCGCCTCCATTTGTTTTCAGCATGGATCCGACCTGCACCCCGGATGACGAAAAGCCGCTTTCCGAAATCAGTTCTTATCCATCGAAACACGCATGCATCGGCTGGACCTGGGCGCTCATTCTCGCCGAGCTGGCGCCCGAGCGCGGCGACATGATCCTCGAGCGGGGCCGGTCTTTCGCGGAAAGCCGCGTCGTCTGCGGAACGCACTGGCAGAGCGATATCGATGCCGGGTTCATAATAGGAGCCGGGGTGGTTGCCAGACTGCTTGCCGATTCTGAATTCCGGGAGGATTTTAATGCCGCCAGGATAGAAATGGCAGCCGTCCGCGCAAACGGACTCTTCCCGCAGCACGACTGCAATATGGAAAAGGCCGCGCTGTCGTTAAAACTCCACCCGTCAAGGCATAATCGATAATTAAGGCGAATGTCAAAATTCAAGGGCCTGTTGCCCAAATAAACTCATTTATACTTTCAATGTCCGGCGGTCGGGTCGGATTCCTCCCGGCGCACAGGTCTTTTCTGCCGCTCTATTCTCTCGCTCCGCTGTAACGCACATTCGTCCGGAATCGAAGCACGGTGAGAAAGCCGTGGTGGTTGGCCGGCCTCAGGGTGCGTTACGGGCGCTCCGCTGCGAGAAGAGCGGCGGCGAAAAGACCTGTTAATGCGCCGTCCGGAACCCGGCCCCACCCGCGCACCGAAAATTTCCGGAAAACCGCTGGACTATTTGAGCAACAGGCCCTCAAGACCTGACCCCAGCGGCTTTTTGGGCTGAAGACAAAATGACCCAATATCATTGCTACAGTAATGATTTGTATGCAAAGGGCAACCGAAAAAATCTTGACAGCCGCTCCCATTCATGACAGTCAGTGCCGAGGCAGGTTCTTGCCTGCCCGATCGAGGCGGAAAACAATTACGGCCTCCCGGGCCGCCCCTGATCATGCGGACTTCCATGGACCAGAGGACGATTAACCTCCGCCGCACGACAGCTTACAAGCGCCCAGACAGAATCGAAGAAAAACCTCCAGACCGACCCTTCCCGGACGGCCTGGTCCTGGAGCCTTGCCTGCATAGTAGCGTCTTGTCCGGTTCAGAGGCGTTCGCATCCGGACGGGAGTAGACGATAAAACGGCGTTGCCCCTCTCCTTCCCCGCACCGCAGTCGTGGGGCATTCAACGCTTTCACCACGGGCAACGACCATCACAGCCCCGGAGAACACCATGAAAACATCCCTTCTTCTTTCCGGTATCCCGAAAATCCGCTCCTTTATTTATATTTTGGCGGCATTTCTTACGGCCGCCGGAGCGGCCATAGCTCCCGCCGAGGCAGGACCCGCGATGCCGGCGGCGATCAGCCGGGCAATGGAACAACCGGCGCTTGCCGGGGATGCATCGCTGGGCTCCCTGTTTCCCGACGAATTAGAAATCATCTCCAAATCCGGGGGCAACCTCGATCAGAAGGCGCGATTGAAGCTTGCAGCCGTGCGGCGGGACCACGCCAAGGCGCTCTTCAGGTTTCATAGGAGCAGGCAGCGCGAGGACGCCCTGGAGCTTGCCCTGCGCTACGCGAATTCCGCGCGGGAGCTCGATCCTTCCGATCCGCAGGGGCACCTCCTCGCCGGGATCATCTATTCGGAAATGGGGGAGTATCTCTTCGCGGGCATCAAGGCCGTCCAGTCGTTCGAACGAGCCGTAACGCTCGCCCCCGGCGTCCCATCGACAAGAATCCTTCTGGCTTTCGCTTATCTGAAAGAAAATGACCGCGACGACGCCCTGGAGCAGTTCGAGGAGGCGCTGCGACTGGACAGCTCTCTCGTCTCGCCGCGGATCGTCGGCCCGATGAACCTCTGCTACATCGCCCTCGGCAAGACCCAGATCGGCGAAGATTTCTACCGGCAGCTGCTGGCGAAAAGACCTGAAACGCCTTATCTGGCCCTCTCCAGGGCCGTGCTGCTCAAGCACGACCGCCGGCTGGACGAAGCGAGGGGCGAACTGAACAGGGTGATCGGCTGGCGGCATGCCTCTGGCGAAGACAAGCGGTACGCCCGCGAGCTGCTGCGCAAGATCGTTGAAATGGAAGGGGGGCGGTAAGATGACGCACAAGCATGAACGCCGGCACGCCCCTGTTCTCGATATCGCGCGAAGCGCACTCTTTCCCGCCCTGCTCTCTCTCGCTGCGCTGGTCCTTTCCGTTTCTCCGCTTCCCGCCCGGGCAAACGACCTCGGCCGGCTCCTGGAAGAAGGCGAGCGGATCGATGCCCGGATCGACACCGTCGAGCGAGACAGGCACGAAGCGCTGATTACTTACTTCAGCGAGGCCGTGCAGAACATCGATCCGGAATACCGGGAGAAATTCGTCCGGAAGGCGCGCACCGAACTGCCGCGCGACCGGCGAGATTATCGCGCGGAGCTTGCGCGGAGGCAGGCGGCCCTCGACCGGAAACTCTCCGCGGCGGCGGGAGAATATCAGCCTCTCGTCAGGAATTTCGAAATCGGAGAAATCGAAGAGAAGAATCTGCTTGTCCTGAGAGACCGGAAAATCAAAGAAGCTCACCGCAAGATCAAGGACCGGAAAAAACGGCTGCAGGAAGTCTGCCGGATTCAGGACGCCTATGCCGCCAGGAGCAGGCAACTGGTCGCTCAATACCGCCAGCCCCTGATCGATAGACTGATCGCAGACGTCAACGCCGGCCTGCCGGAGGGGAAAAGAATCGGGCAAACGCTCGGGCAGGGCCTGTACAAAACGGATGCCGCCGGGAAGCGCATCCTGAACCCGGATCATCGGGGATGGACCGGTGATATCGATTTCGGCGGGTCCGAGGTCGCCGCCAAGAGACTGGAGCGCCTGCTGAAAGCCGTGGGGATGGCGCCCGAGAATCATCCGGGGTATCTCGACGCCAAGCGGCTGGAGATCACCGTCAACAAGACGGGCGCGGCGGATGTTCCGGGCGGCGAATTCCATGAAATGCAGGCCGGGGTCGACGCCCTTTCGAAGGAAACCTACGTGTCGTGCTCGATGGGCTCCGAACAGGCCGGCAGGTCGTATGTCGAAGTAAACGACCACTACAAGAAGGCCTCGGGCGGCCTGCGGGAGCCTCCGGAGAAGCTCTTTCAACGCAGGGACAAACTGCAGGGGATGGCCAAGGGGGCTCTGAAGGCGGGGTTCGGGGGAAAACCCAAGCCTGGCGCTGCGCAGCCCGATGCCGGGGAACACGCCAAAAAGCTCGGGGCCGCGCTGAAAAGGGCCGGCTTCGACGGCACGGCCGAAGATTTCAAGCGGCAGCTTGAAATCATCAAGACCAGTCCCAAGGTCGCCGACGTCATGTTCGACCGCAACGAGATGGCCGTCTTCCAGAAGGCTTGCCGGGAAACCCTGGAGCTTGCGCTCGACGAGGCGGGGCAACGGGCTCAGAAAGAAATGCGCGCGCTGCAGGGAGAGATTTCCCGCACGGACAACGAGGCCGCCGGCCTGGAGAAAAAAGCCGCGGAGGCGAAAAGCCGCGGCGATGCGCGCGCCGCCGGGGAACTCGACCGCCGGGCGAAGGAGCGCAAATCGCGGGCGGCGGAGCTCCGGAAACAGGAGACAGACTCCCGGGTCAAGATGAAAGCCGCCGACGCGGCGCGCCGTAAAATCGTGACGGGCGAACCGATCCATGTCAAAGAGAAAATAACCCCTCTGGAAAGCGGCCGAAAGCCCGCCAAGGGGGCCCCGGGCTTGGTCGGAGCAAAGACCTATATGAAATTCATCGACCTCAAGGGGTGGACGGAGGACTTCATCAAGGGGGTCGACCAGGCGGTCGCGGAAGAGCGCGAAGGCGACAGCAGCCTGAAAACCTGGGGCAAGTCGGTCGGCTATGTCCTGGCGGAATCCACGGGGATCCCCTCGATTTATGAATTATACCGGGCCGAAGTTGCGGAGGCGGATCGAAGGATCAAGGAGGAAATCGATCAGATCGATTTTTCCAGCCTGGATGAAAAGGCCAGGAATGAACTGATCAAACAGATTACGGTGGTGGAGACGTTCACCGCGGCCTCCCGCATGGGCAAAAAGCTTGGAATGGGCATGGCCGAGGGACTGGCCACCGCCCCGGTCCAGGCGGGCGCCATGCTGGGTGAACTGTATGCGAAGAAGGACCTGGAAGACTCGGAGGCCGCCTCGAAGGCCATGGGCGCCAGGCTAATCCAATACAATGCCCGGAAGATGAAGCGGCTTCAGGCGCTCATGGACGACATCCGCGTCAACGGGTTCGACGACGCCAAGGCGCTGGAAAGAGACACGCTGGTCCGGTATTTTTACGCTTTCAGAGAAAAGCATCAGGCAGACCGGGAGCTTTCGGTTTTCGCCGAGCGCTGGGTCCAGGCCATCGAGTCCCACCAAACCCCGGGCATCGGCGCCATTGCGGCGCAAAAACGGGGTCAGGCGATTTTCGACCCCAAAACCGGACGGCAGACCGTCCCGCTCAAGCCGGGGGATATCTGCGTCGTCCAGGCGGCCAGAACCGGACGCTGGGACAAGCAACACGAAATCCAGTGGCTGGTGAACGGGGTGAGTTTCAGGACCGCGAAGGGCGACGACCCCCGGGCCGCCGAGCTTCGGTTCGACTCGACCGGCATGGAACCGGGCGATTGCGCCGTGGCGGTGCGCATCATCGACGTCTCGGGCCGGACGCGGAAGATCCTCGCCCACCGGAGCGTGTACTTGACCCTGGGAGAGGACCTGCCCGTCATGGCGCCTTTCCGGGTCCGCTCCGCCCTCAAGGATTATGACGGCCCGCCGCTGCCGCCATCGGTCCAGAACGGAGATATCCTTGCCTTCCAGGCGGATCTGAAGCATCCGGACGGGGAGGCTCAGCCGGCGCAACTCGTCTGGCAGGTGTACGACCAGGCCGGCAAACCCATCCAGGAACTCGGGAAGCAGGAGCAGATCCTGGCGGCGGGCGAAACCAGAAACCATCGCTTCAAGATCCGGCTGGACGACCTGGGCGAAGGTGGCTATGCGGTCCGGCTGACCCACTTTTTCACCGCGCGGCCCGACGGGAAAACGCAGGCCGAGGCCCGCTTCCGGGTCTCCCAGCCGGTCCGGATCGAGCGGGTCCTCGTGACGGACGACCCCGGCGACCAGACCCACAAGCCCGTTCTGTCGCCCGATCAGGCGCCCCTCCTCTACGCCCACTACAGGCTGAGCCCGGGCGTGAAGAAGGCAAACATCATGCTCACGGCGAAAGACGCAGACGGCCGCGTGATCGAAACCGTTGCCGTGGAGCGTCCGCGCCCCGGCGAGACACCCCCTTACCGGGTAGGGCTGGCCGTACCGAACGCGAAAGTTCCCATCGGCGCGGAGATCATCTTCGAGGCCGAGATCACCGCCGGCGGCGGCAAGCGGCACGCCGCCCGGACCGCCTTCAGGAAGGAGGCCTACCGGCTGGTCCTGAATGTTCCCGAAACCCTGAGATCGGGCGAAAGCAAACCCTTCTCCATCACCGTTCCGAAAAGCTTCCGGGGTCCCTTTACGGTCGATGTGCGCGCCACCGGGCGCGGCTTGAGCGCCGGCCATGCGCCGGGCAATTTGTCCGGAACCGTGGGTGGCATCGCCGCCGGGACGGCGGAGATCGGCAATCTTACGGTGAGCGTTACGGATGCGGACGGGAAGAAGGCCTCCGCTCAGGCCAGGGTGGAAATACAACCCGCGGGAAAAGTATTTTCGATACCGACTCCGCCTGCGCAAAAGTTTTCTCCCCCTCCCGTTGCGCCGCAATTGCCCCCCTCTACCCCGGGGCCCATATCCCCTTCGCATTCGGGAATCGAGAGCGCTTCTTCTTCCCAACAGAAGCCAATGCCCGAACCACAGGTGAAGGCGCACCAGAAGAAGAGCGAACCCCAAACCGTCTATTGGGTTGTCAACACGTCGACCTGGAGCAGACACAGCCAGGCGACAACCATGCGCGCCCAGGTCACAACCGGAAATCAGCCGCCCGTCACCGGCTTCTCCCAGCCGGTCTCCGGCGCGGCCGGTCACTACCATGTCGTCGTGAAGGCGTACGGCACTTTGGATCCGCGCGAGGCGCAGCAGATCGCAAACGGCATCAACCAGGGAAAATACCGTGATGTATTTCCAAGAACCCGCCATGATGTGTCGGGGCATATCGGCAAGGGATTGGAGGGGTCGCCGCTGGTGAACTACGGTCCCGGCGTCAAGGCCCTGGCCGGGCCGGCGCAGGCAGCCCGGGCGACGGCGGAAAGCGCCGGGAAGAAATCGTCTGCTTTCCGCAACGAGGCCGCCAGGCGCCTCAATGCACTTGCCGCCGGCCTCGAGGCGGGGGTCAGAAAGATGGCGGGAGACATCAGCGTTCTGCAGTATTCCATCGACAATTCCAAAAAAGCGCTCGCCCAAGATCTGGCCGAATTGAAGCGAATCGCCGCGCCGCTGGGCGCCAAGGCGCGGACCATGACGAAAGAGCAGTTCATGGCCAGGCACGGCGCCGAGTTCCGGCAGGCCGCTCAAATGGAATCAAGATACAACGAAAAAACCAAGGCGCACAACCGCCTGGTCGAAAAGCGCAACGGCTTGATCAAAAGGCAAAAGGAAATTGCGGCGCTGTATGACGCCGTTTCCGCCGCATGGCGCAAGGGGGACGTTGAAAGATGCATTGAAATCGCAAACGGTTCGCCCTTGGCGAAAGAATTCGGCTACAAGCCGCTATCTAAATGAATTGGGGGTGTCCATGAGAAATCTGAGATCATCGGCGGCGATCGCCGTCATCATGATTCTGGCCTGTGCAGGATTGGCGGCAGGCGCGGTCGCGGATAGCGGAATTGTCGACCAGAACGGATGCAAGCATACAGGCGCGCCGAAGCCGGGCATCACCGTAACCTGGTCGGGCGGCTGCGTCAACGGCTCCGCCGAAGGCAGCGGCACCCAGGTCTGGTTCAAGAACGGGGTTGAAACATCGCGCTATGTCGGACCGATGCGGGCGGGCGCCCGGCACGGCAAGGGCATCTACACCTGGAAAAGCGGGGACCGCTACGAAGGGGATTTTGCCGATAACAAAAGAACGGGCAAGGGCGTTTACACCTGGCCGAGCGGAAGCCGCCACGAAGGGGACTTTGTCGACGGCAAGCGGACCGGGATGGGGGTTTATGTGACCAAGGCCGGCTTGCGCAAGGAAGGGGAATTCCTGGACGGGGCCTATGTCCCGGACCTCGACATCAAATTTCACAGGTCGGTGTCCGGCAAAGCCATGACGAAGAAGAGTTACAGGAAGGACTCCGTCAAATACGGCATGGTGAACAATAAACTGGAATTTCTCGCACCGCCGGTCTTTAAAGATTTGAGTCCCTATATTGAAGATCGCGCTCGGGCGCTTTTCAAAGAAAAGTGGGGATTTCTGGGTGTGAAGGGCGACTATGCCGTTCCGCCTTCTTTCGATTACGCAGGCCACTTTTCGGAGGGGCTGGCGAGCGTCTGTGTCGGCGACCGCTGGGGCTATATCGACCGGCAAGGCAATTGGATCATCCGGCCTGAATTCGAATACGGAGCAGGTTTTTCTGAAGGCATGGCGGTGGTGCGCAAAGGCCGGAAATTCGGATTTATAAAAAAAGACGGAACATACGCCGTGGAGCCGCGATTCCAGGATGCAACCGCTTTTTCCGAAGGACTGGCCGCCGTGAAGATGGGGGGCAAGTGGGGGTTCATCGATCCATCGGGAAAAATGATCATCAAGCCTGACCTCGTGAGCAAACCAGGTAGATTCAAAGCGGGGGTGGCGATTGTCCCTGTTAGACGGGGCAAGAATGTGATTGACAAAACCGGCAAAATAATCATCGACAGCCAGAGGGATAAAAATTGGGAGTGCACTGTCCGTCAAATAACAAATGAAGAGTTTTCTGCTGATGGGCTTGCTCGGTTCATCCAATACAAAGACCCTGCAACCGGACGAAAATATAACAATTCGGAACTGATCTATGGCTGTTTTACTCCTAAGGGGGAAGTTGTTGACTGCGGCGGCGATAATAGAGGCCGTACGAGCTTCTCCGGATTTCTTCCGTTAAAGGTGATCAAAGAGGGGAGAAAGTACTTTCTGGCGGATGAAACGGGCAAAAAGACCCTGGATCTCTCAAGCCTGGAGCAGAAGATCCCGTGGGCGGCAGGCGTGAGGACAATACCTGAATTCGAATATCTCGGGGGCGGCGTTGTTCATTATTATGAAGCGAGGAAAGACAAGAACGCAGTTTTTGTGGACGGGAAGTGGATTGCCCCCGCCCCCTCGCTGAAGCATCGGATGTCCCCTTTATCCTTCGTCGAGAAGTGTCGCCATGCCGTGGTCTTCAAAACAGAAGAAGATGGCAGGTGCACTATTTACAAAAGCGACGGCAAATGGGCAAGAGTGCCCGTCGAAGAGCTTGTTCCCAACTTGGCGGAACGTCTGAAATATTATGAATCCTTCGAATCGGCCAAGGCAGCGCCGGCGTCGCCTGGCGCCGCGAAGGATCCCCAAGCCGCCGCCTCGGCCGACCGGCCGGGAAGCTGGGACTGGAAGTACGCCTACGGCCGCCCCGGAGATAAAGGCGCCGGGCAGTACATTGTGAAAACCGAGAACGCGGAGGTCTTCTTTGAAGACCCCGTCTATTACTGGAAACCCGGGACGGGGGGCGTCAAGCAGGGGGCAAAGCCGGGCGTGATCGTTTACCGGTTCCGCTGGGATAAAACGGCGGCCGCGGCCAGGCTTTTCATCAATCTGCCCACCTTTCACTGGGCATACAGCAGGGGGCATAACAAGTTGTACGGATCCAGAGACGGCGCCGCCTGGGTCGAACTGATGGACGTCCCGCCGCCCGCATTCGGAAAGGCCAGTTCCGGTGTTTTCGACCGGAATCTTCCGGATCGGCTGCTGGGGGGCAAAGAGCTGTGGCTCAAGGTGGAGCTGGACGCCTTCGGCCCCGGGGTCGGACGGGGGCGGGTGTTTGCCAATACCGCGCAGGCCAACCGCTTTCAGAAAGGCTCGAATGCAGAGACATTCAGACTGGAGGTCCGTTTTGCCCCGAAAACGGACGCTCAGCCGCCCGCGGCCGCGGCGCCTCAGGAACGGAAGGTTCCCGCGCCCAAGGGACGGGTGCTGGATTGAGGAGGAACATGATGGAAAAAAGAAAGGCAACAAGAGCGTTGATGCCGCTGACCATCGTCCTCAGCGCGCTTGTTCTGATATCCTGCGCCTCGGCGCCGCCGCCGATCATTGTCAAGAGTGAGGGCCCTTACGCGATCGGCGACCGGGGCCCCGCGGGCGGCTGGATCATCTACGACAAGGGGGACGATTCCCAAGGCTGGAGATACCTGGAAGCCGCGCCCGAGGATCAGACGCCGGCGAGCTGGCGCCATCAGGGCCTGGTTAAATGGGGCTGCCACGGGACATCCATACCGGAAGCCCGCCGCGCCGCCGTCGGCGCCGGCATGAAAAATACCAAGGCCATATTGAAGGAATGCGATGAACCGGACACCGCCGCGCGGAAGTGCGCCGAATATCGCGGCGGCGGGAAGAGCGACTGGTTTTTGCCGTCCCTGGACGAACTGAACCTGATCTATACGCATCTGTTCAAACAGGGACTCGGGGGCCTCCGTCTCGGCGAGTACTGGAGTTCCTCCGAAACCGGCAACGGCCGCTACGCCTGGAACATCAATTTCAGCAACGGCAAACAGCTCTACTGCAATAAGTACCCCGCTTATCGCGTTCGCGCCGTCCGGGCCTTCATGGAGAAAAAGTAAAAACAACAGGCGGCGATCAAGCCATCGAGACGAGGACAGGGGATATGAAATTTATTATCCGGCGAATCCTGATGGTCTCCCTGATGCTGTGGCTGCCCGCGGCAGGAGCGCTCGCGGCGCAGGACGCGCCGGTTCCGGGTCCCTATGAGATCCAGCGCCGCATCGCCGCAAAGAGCGGTTTCGATGTCGCCGCGCTGTGGCGCAATCTGGGGATTTCCTCCGAGCTGGAAACCGTTTATTCGCGGGTCGGCATCGTCCCGGACGAGCCCGCGGTCTTCGACCATTGCGAAGATTGTGAGGCCGAGGTCCGGACCCTGCGGTGGCGGGGGTGCCCTGCCGGCACAGTCGCTTTGAGAATCCGCGATCGACGCGGTTTCTGCCGGTTTCTCTTCTTCAGGACGGTCCTGACCGGGAAGGCACCGGGCCGTTCGCCGTGGCGCTTCATCGGACACGCCGATCATGATTTTTCCCGAGAGGATCCGCCGGACTGCCGGACGGAGACACTGGGGGGACGGCGGTACGTCGTCATGACCGCGCAGGGCGCCTCCGGCACGGGCGTTTCCCTGGCGTACGAGCGCCGGTACGAGATCGCCTCCGACCGCGTCAGGGAGGTTCTGAGCCTGCCCGCGAAAGGTCACGAGTGCGCCGATGCCTCCTCGCTCTGCCGCCGGTTCGCAGCGCGCGTCGTCGAGGCGGACCGGGGCGGCAACCGCATCCGGGTCGATTTCAGCGTCGAATACCTCGGCGACCGCTTTCTCCTGGACGGCAGGACCTTCGAGGAATTTCCTCTGTTCACGCTGCGGCGGCGTGCGGTTTACGTCCGGGAGGGACCGCTGCGGGACTATGTTCTGTCTCCCCTGGAATCGGAGATCACCTCCGAGGAAGTCCGGCGGGTCCACGGCATCGGGGACCTCGCCTGCGGGGATTTCATCCGCCTCCATCACGGCGATCTCGAGCGGTTTGCCGCCGAAGCGGGCTCCGACGAAAAGGCCTGGCTGAAGCGCTACCTGTCCGGCTGCGAACCCACTCCTGAGCGGGAGCGGCTGCTCGGGTTCTTCGCGAGGCAATAGAGGTCGCCATGTCGCGGAAAATCCAAGCATGGTTTCCGGCCGTTTCCCTCGCTGCCGCCGGCCTGATGGCCCTTCTGGCAACAGCCGCCTGCGCGTTCGGCGACCGCGATCAACGAATGATCACGGCGGCCGGGCTGGGAGACGCCGCCCGTGTCGAGAGTCTGCTCAAGCGGGGCGCCGACGTCAATGCGCGCGAAACCGGCGGACAGCTCACCTTCATGCGCTATACCGCCCTGATGCGGGCGGCGGGCAAGGGGCATACGGCTGCGGTCCGGGTCCTTCTCGCCCGTGGAGCGGACATCCATGCCGGAGACTCCGAAGGGCGCACCGCATTGATGATGGCGGCGCAGGGGGGCCACCAGGCGATTGCCGAAATGCTCGTCGGCGCCGGCGCAAATATTCATGCCCGATCCAGGCAGGACGACACGGCCCTGATTGCGGCGGCCCGCGGCGGGCACGAAGGAACGATCCGGTGGCTCCTGAAAAGGCGCGCGGCGGTGAACGCGGCCAATGACTTGGGCGAAACCGCCCTCATGGCGGCGGCGCTGAGGGGCCATGCCCGCGCCGTTGAGGCCCTGCTGGGCGGCGGGGCCCGCACGGAAATGATCGACGAAATGGGCAACACGGCTCTGATCCTGGCGAGCACAGGGGTGTTGTACGAGGGAGGCGGATCGGCGGAGACTGTCGGGGTGCTCCTGGAGCACGGCGCGGATGTGAACCGGAGCAACGACGAGGGAGTCACTCCCCTGATCGGGGCGGCCGCCCGCGGCAACATTGAAGTAGTGCGCGTCCTGCTTGCGGCCGGCGCGGACCGCGAGGCCCGGATCTTTTTCGGCCGGGACAGGGGCGAGACCGCCCTGTCCCTGGCCATCCGCAACAAACACACTGAAACGGCGCGGATCCTGCAAACCCCGCCCCCGAAGGCGGACAGCCGGGGGCGGCTGAAGAAGTGAGAAAGGGAAAATGAAGACACTTCCAATATGTATGCTTGCATTAGCAATGCTGCTCACGGCTGTGCCGGCCCCGGCCGATGTCGCCCCCGATCCGCTCAACCAGGGGGTGACGCCGGCGCGCCGGGACAGCCGCGTGCAGATGGTTTCCCAGGACGTGATCATCCGTCTAGGCGGCGACTGGTGCCTCGTGGAGGCGGATTTCCTGCTCCATAACCGCTCCAAAGCACCCGCGGCCATGGAAGTCGGTTTCCCCACAGGCTACAGGGACGAAGTGAAGGGACTGAAGGTCCGGCGAAACGGGCAACCAGTGGAGACGAAGAAATCCATCGAACAGGAGATTACGGAACCGGACAGGGACCCGATCACCTACCATTGGACCCTGTGGAACATGCGGTTCGCCCCCGGAGAAAAGACCAGGCTCCTGGTGAGCTACCGGGTCAAGCCCCGGAAAAACCACGACTACCTCATCACGCCCTACCGGCGGTCTCTCGACCGGATCCGGGAGGACGCGGCGGACCGAAAGCCCATGCCCCCCGAGGTGCGGCGCATCATCGACGGCATGGTCAGCTATTCCACCGGTTACATCATGGTGACCGGCGCGGGGTGGTACGATCCCATTGAGAAGGCGACCGTCACGGTAAGACACCCGAAAGGTGCCGGCGCCGTCCGTTGGCTGGAACCGTCGAATCGCTTCACCTCCTCAGCGGAGGGGATTGAGTGGCGGTTTGAGTTCATCAAACCCGATTTCGACATCAAAGTGGAATTCAGCGATACATGGACGATCGAGGATGAGATGGCCGCAGTGGAAAAGGCCGCCGGGACTGCGGGAAAAAACCAGGGGCTGAACGATCATCTGCGCTTTCTGAAGAAGATGAAAAAATGCCTGGCCTCGGGAAACTGCGGGGAATGACCTTTTCCTGAATTTTTCCAGAATAGAAGGAGTGATTATGTTGAAGTACGAGCTGCGTAACAGGAGGCGCTTGCGCACGTCTTTTCCGCATGTTCTGGCCGTGTCCGCCCTCCTCGTTATCTTGTTTCCCGCCGGTTCCGCCGGAGCGGTGATGCCGCCGGCGCATTACGCGAGCGTCGCCGGGGCCTCGAAGATCAAGGCCATAGCCGTGGTTAAATCCATCCAGGTCATGGAACGCACAAAACGCAGCACATACAAGCAGGTTGTGTTTGAATTGAAGCGCCCCTTCAGCGACGGCGTCCCGAAGACTTTCAGCGGAACGTGCTATTCGGTCGATCACGCCTGGCAGGAGCCGGGCGCGGGCGGGACGATCTACCACTACCCCGTGGAGGGTGCGACTGTTTATGTAACGGTCGCCGCCGAAGGAGGGACCATTACCAGCTACACCGTCCTGAACGAGGCCGCGGAGAGAGAATTCATGCAGAACCCCGGAAAAATCCGCTACGGCATGGGGAGTGCATATCTGGAGAGGTAGATGGGGCAGTGCATTGAACGGTCATCAGGAAAGTCCTGCCTCGGGCAACGGAGTTCAGCAGGCAACCGGAACGGGGAACAGCATGCTGGAAATAAGATTATAGCCGATTCATTTTATCCTTTTTCCGCTCTTGTTTTTCTTTTCGGGTGCCCGTCCGCCTGGTTGAATTGAAGCCCTCATCGTCCCGTTCGAGAGCCGGCAGGTTGATGGAGCCCGATCCTTCGAATCCCGCCACCCGGACGGGCCCTACTGCCGCCCTCAGCTGCTCTTCCAGGGCACGCTTCTGCATGCTCTCCTGCCGGCCTCCAGTCTTCTCATATCCGCGCATGATAGTATCGCGAGCTTCAAAGCAGGCATTTTCGAGAGAGCCGGCCGTGGCATCGGCCATGGAACCCTGCAGCAGAAAAATAATGATCAGAAGACGCTTCATGGATATTTACATTGACACAACAGTTCGAAGACAAGGCTTCTGCATTCAGTTATGCAGACGAGGAGCCATATTATCCGGATCATCATTTTAATGGACTCTCTTTCGCCTCTATTGTATATGCCGTCACAATCCGCTTTCAAACTGGAGACCTTACCAATGGGAGAAAAAGAAGAAGATCTGCTCCGCCGTATCGACGGGCTCGAGCGGGAGCTGGCGGCCTCGCGAGAAAAGGCGAGCCGGTTGGAGAATCTTTTCGAGAACTCTCCGGATATCCTTTACTATATAAACAGCGAGGGTAATTTTATTCCGCTCAATGACGGCACGGTGGACGTGCTGGGTTATCCCAATGACGATTTGCGGCTGGAAAAATACGTGGCGAAAGTCGTCCACCCGGAAGACCGGGAAAAAGTCATCAAATCATTTTACGATTGCGTTGCCGCTCAGACGCCCTTTGTAAAGGGCCTGACATTCCGTATTGTCAAGAACAGCGGCGAGGTCATGTGGGCGGAGCTGTACTCGCGCATGAATTACGACGAGAATGGAAAGTTCCTGGAAGAAGTAGGCATCCTGCGGGACGTCTCGGAGCGCAGGAAGATGGAAGAGCGCCTCATAAGCCTGAACAGGAATCTGGAACGGGCCAACGAGGAGCTTCAGGCCGCTTACCGGTGGCTGCGCGAGAGCAACGATTATCTGAAGGCATACCGCTACGAGGAAGATATCGGCTTCCTGGTGGATAGCGACGGACTGGTGGAATGGTGTTCAGAAAAGGTAATATCGTTCACAAAAAAAACGCGTACCGCCCTGATTGGCAGTTGCCTGACGGAACTGCTGGCGGAGGACAGTATCGAGGCGCTTAAAAAAGGTCTCCGGCAGGCCGCCAAGGGAATTACGGAACTCTTCCCCGTCAGACTCAAAGGGCAAGGAGAAAATACTGCAATTATGGACGTGAAAGTGACTCGCCTTACGTCCCGCCAGGCTAAACGGCTGTGGGTGCTTTTCCAGAAACCCATTCAGTCCTGAGATGTCCTCCCCGGTAAAAATACTTGACAACGATTCTTCGGGGGTGTAAATGATAATGGAAATCGTTTCCATTAACACGCGGTGAGCATAATGAGGTCTAATTTCGGCAAAGGACCCGGAGGATGGTGTCACGGGAAAATGAGAGGTCGCGGTTACCGCATGACCGTCGGCCGGGAAGCCGTACTCGACGTCATAGCGCAGTCGGACGAGCATCTGAGTGCGGAAGATATCTATATGAAAATACACCCTTTCTATCCGGCGGTAGGCTTGACGTCCATTTACAGGAC
Organism: Syntrophales bacterium; assembly: GCA_028712885.1. Lineage (GTDB taxonomy): Bacteria > Desulfobacterota > Syntrophia > Syntrophales > UBA4778 > JAQTPK01. The sequence continues at coordinate 21,845 of JAQTPK010000014.1, forward strand.
CCTGGATATCCTTGTCTCAATCGGTCTTGTGCGCAAGCTCGATTTCGGGCACGGACGGGCAAAGTACGAGCTGGCGGAGGACTCGAACGGCAAGGGCCATCATCACCATCTTGTCTGCAGGGGATGCGGCCGGATCATCGACTACAATGACTTTATCGATGAAGAGTTAGCATTACTCAAGAAAACTGAGGAGAGCCTGTCCAGAAAGTATAATTTCAGGATAGATAATCACCTCATACAGTTTTACGGTTTCTGCGATACCTGCAAGAAACCCGAGAGATAAATATTTAAATTTTTTTCTCCATACATGGAAACGGTTATCATTAACAAAAAGGAGGTGCTTAAAATGCCGCGAGGCGACAGAACAGGTCCTGAAGGTCTGGGACCCATGACAGGAAGAGCGGCCGGCTTCTGCGCAGGCTACCCTGTTGCCGGACACATGAACCCGGGATCGGGAAGAGGACGGGGACGGGGCTTTGGCGTCTTCAGCCGCAGAGGCGGCCGGGGCAGGAGAAACTGGTTCTACGCTACCGGTCTGCCGGGATGGCAGAGGGCGGCTCAGGGCTTCCCGGTGTTCGGCCGGCAGGGCGGCGGCCCTTACCGGACCGGCCCTCATGCATTCGACATGACAGCCGAGGAAGAAAAGGAGGCGCTGAAGAACCAGGTCGAGATCCTCCGGAAGCAGATCAAGTCTTTCGAGCAACGCATGGAAGAGCTTGAAAAGGAAGGACAGTAAAGCCCTCTCACTCTCCCTCTCGGGGGTGTCTCGAAAGAGCCCCCCTTGAGGGAGAGAAATTTCTTATCCGGAAATAGAGGATCATCTCCGGACTTCGTTCAGTTTTCCCTTCTTCAAAAATTCATTGACTATCTACCTATCAGTAGGTAAGATGCCCCCAAAAATAGCAGACGGACAGAACTTTGATACCCGCAAAGGCCGACACAAGGAGACAGATTCTCGATATTGCCGAAAATCTCCTGCTCGATCTTGGATATAATGGGTTCAGCTACAAGCATATTTCTTCCGCCCTCGGCATCAGGAACGCCTCCATCCATTATCATTTCCCCCAGAAAAGCGACCTGGGCGTCGCCATCATCCAGCGGGCAAGAAGGCGCTTCTGGAGGTGGTCGCATTCGGAGGAGATGCAGAAGCGGAATCCGTTGGAAAAGCTGGACGCTTTTTTCATTCTCAACAAAAAATTCCTGCATGCCGGAGGGCAGTGCTGTCTGGGGGGAGTCCTCGAAACCTGCTTCAAGACCCTGCCGACGGATATGCAGATGGAAACCCAGGCATTCATTTCGGACATGCTGGGCTGGCTGACGGAACTGCTGAGGGACGGGCGGGAGCGGGGGGCTTTCGCCTTTCCGGGAGATCCGCAGGACCAGGCGATAGTTATCATGTCGAGTCTTCAGGGGGCGCTGCAGGTTGTCCGCGCCACAGACCCGTCTTTGTTCGAGGCCGCCGCAAGACAGATCCGAAAAACGGTAAAAAGTGAAAAGTGAAAACGAAGAGGGTCCAAGGATTAGAGGATTCGAGTGTCCTTATGGTTCAATTGGGTCTTTGATCCATTTCTGAGCTTTAGGGAGGAGATGCCATGAAGGAAGAAATAAGAAAATACATCATGAGTCTCGGCGCCGACGTCGCCGGCTTTGCCGCGATAGAAGATTACAAGGCCGCGAGGTGCCCGGACCCCAGGACCATTCTTCCGGGGGTCAAATCGATGGCCGTCGCCGGGTACAGGGAGATAGACGGCGCCCTCGACAGCGGGAACATGAGAAGCAGCCTCTCTTCCCGCATGGGAGTTCTCGACCTTTCCAAGCGGAACACATATCTGATCTCGAGGCACATTGAAGACAAATACGGCGGAAGGACCGTGCCGGTCCTCGGATCCTACCCCCTCAACATGTCCCCGCCCGGAATGGGTCTCGTTGCCGACGTATCGCTCCGCCACGCGGCCGTCGCGGCGGGCCTTGGAAATTTCGGCAGGCACAATCTTGTTATTCATCCCCGCTTCGGCACCCGCCTGATCTATACGGCCGTACTGACCGAACTGCCGCTTTCCTCCGACCCGCCTGTAACGGAGACGCTCTGCGACGAATGCGGCATCTGCGTCGCCGGCTGCCCCGGTAAGGCGCTGGATGAGGAGGGTAAGACGGACAACATGAAATGCCTGCGCGTGTCTCAGCCCTGGGGAATCGGAGGGGCGATCGGGTATATGAGAAAATTCATCGGGGCGCCCCCGGACAAGCAGAAAGAGGCCCTGATGGACCCGCTCTTTCTCAGCCTGTACCAGGCCATGTTCGTCGGGTTTCAGTACAACTGCTTCAAGTGCATGGCCGGGTGCCCGGCGGGAGCGAAATTCGAAAAGAAATGAAGGGAGGACAAAGATGGAGATTGCGGACGCGGTAACGGGAAGAAGAAGCATACGTAAATTCAAAAAAGATCCCATCCCGGAAACCCTTATCAGGGAAATACTGGAACAGGCCCGGTGGTCGCCTTCCTGGGGCAACACGCAGCCATGGGAGTTGTACGTCATAACCGGAAAAGCCATGGAGGCCGTCAAGGAAGAAAACCGCCGGAGGATTCTTGATGGTTCGCCGCCCTGCCCGGACATACCGATGCCGCTGGAATGGCCCGACCGGATGAAGGCGCGTTACATGGGCGTGGGGAAGAGCGTCCTGACCGCCCTCGATATCGCGCGGGAAGACAAAGAGTCGAGGTCCAGGTATAATGCGGACATGTTCCACCTCTTCGACGCGCCCTGCCTCATCGTGGCGGCCCAGGACAAGTCCGTATCCAGCAGGTACGCCCTGATCGACATCGGCCTCATCCTGCAGAATATCTGTCTCCTCGCCCACGGGAAAGGTCTCGGCACCTGCATTATGGCCGTCTCGATTGCATACCCGGACGTGCTGCGGTCTATCGCAAAAATACCCGAAGACCGGATTATCGTCATGGGCGTCGTCGCTGGGTACCCGGAAGGGGATTCTGCGATTAACACATTCAAAAGACAAAGGACGGCTGTCGACGATTTCGTATCATGGATAAAATAAAAAAGGACGTTTTTCCAGGAAGGAGAAAAGAGATGCAGCAGTTCAAAAACCTGTTTACCCCATTAAGCATAAAGGGCCTGGAGGTCAGGAACAGGCTGGTCATGCTGCCGATGACTACGGGCTACACCGAGCCTGACGAAACGGTCGGGGATCGATTTATCAATTTTTTCGCCGAGCGGGCGAAAGGGGGCGTCGGCCTCATCATCATTCCGTTTTCGCCGGTCCGGGCAGGCTCTCCCGTGGAGCCGGGGCTGTTCGAAGACCGCTTCATCCCGGGACTCCGCCGTCTCAGTTCCCGCCTCAAGGACGAAGGCGCCGGGACGGCTGCCCAGCTCATCACCTCCTATCATGTGATCTTCGCCGACGGCAACCCGGAGATCGTCGCGCCTTCGCCCGTGATGAACCAGCTGATGCGGGTGGTCCCGAGGGCGCTGACCGTCGATGAAATCCGCCAGATCGTCCGCGAATACGGCAGCGCGGCCCGCCGCGCCCGCGAGGGAGGATTCGACGCCGTCGAGATCCTTGTCGGCGGAGGCTATCTCCTCAACCGCTTCCTTTCACCCATCAGCAACAAACGTGAGGACGAGTACGGCGGCGACCTGCAGAACCGGATGAGGATCATCCTGGAAGTGATCGAGAGCATAAAGAGGGAAGCCGGTGCGGATTTCCCCATCGGCTGCCGCCTCAATGTTCAGGAGCAGATGCCGGGAGGTCACACCATCGAGGAATCGGGGATCGTCGCCGGCATCCTGGAGAAGGCCGGGATCGACGTGATCAACGCCTATACCGGCTGGCATGAGTCGCCGGTGCCTACGGTTGCGCCTTCCCTGCCCAAGGGCGCGTTCGCCCATCTCGCCGGCAGGATAAAGGCCGGCGTCGGCATACCGGTCATCGCCGCGAACCGCATCAACGACCCCTTCACCGCCGAAAAAATAATAGCCGAAGGTCTGGCCGATTTCGCCGGCATGGGCAGGGCGCTGCTTGCCGATCCGGATCTTCCGAACAAGGCGAGGGACGGCAGGGTGGACGAAATCACCCCCTGCCTGGCCTGCTCCAACTGTCTCTCCGAAGTAATGGCGTCGTACCGGAAATGGGGCAAGCCTGTGTCGACGTTCTGCACGGTAAATCCGTTCGCGGGGAAAGAGGCGGAGTATGCGCTCGTCCCCGCCGCGCGGAAGAAGAGGGTCTTTGTCGTCGGGGGGGGGCCCGGGGGCATGGAAGCGGCGGTAACAGCGGCGTCGAGGGGGCACCAGGTCACCCTTTTCGAGAAGGGAAGCGAGCTCGGCGGCAGGCTCCTGATCGCGGCGCTCCCGCCCTTCAAGGAAGAGATCAGGAATCTGATTGTCAGCCTGGCGGCCCGGGCACGGAAGGCGGGCGTGGAAATAGTACTCAACAGGGCAGTCGATGCCAAATGGATAGGGAAGCAGAAGCCGGATGTCCTGGTGCTGGCGACCGGCGCCGACAATCTCGTTCCGCCGATCCCCGGAATTGCGGGACCAAATGTGGTTCTGGCGGAAGACGTGCTTGCCGGCAGGAGAACGGTGGGGAACAAGGTTGCGATCGTAGGGGGCGGGATGGTCGGCTGCGAAACCGCGGAATTTCTCATTGAGAGGGGTGTAACTCAGGTCACCGTCCTGGAGATGCTCGAGCGCCTGGCCGAGAACGTCTCGCTCACTTACCGCCCGTTTTTCCTGGCGAGGCTGAAAAAGGAGGGCGTCCGGATGCAGACCGGGGCGACCGTCACGCGCATTACCGACAAGGGCGTCCATGTGAGCCAGAACGGCGACGACGGGTTCGTCGAGGCCGATACGGTCGTGCTCGCGGTCGGATTCAAGGCCGATCCCGGAAAATCGGAGCCTTTCAAAGGCAAGGCGCCGGAGGTCTATTTCGTGGGCGACTGCGCCAAGGCGCGCATGATCAAGGACGCGATCGAAGAGGGCTTCCAGATCGGAAGATCCGTCTGAGGCGGGGAGAGATTCGGCCTGTTCCACTGCTGCAGTGGAACAGGCCTTTTTTTATTCCCTGCCGGACGAGACCGTTTTCCAGAAGAGGGGAAAAAACCGCGGCACCGTGTCCGCCAGCTTCCATTTCATCCCTTTGTAATACCAGAGATGGATCTGGCGGTAGCAGAACATGAAATACAGATCCATGCAGTCCCTGGGAGTGACGGAGGCGTCGATTTCCTTCCTCCGGAGGCCGTACTGGCATATCTCCCGGAAAAATTTTTCCGCGTCCTTCCTGACGTATGTCTTTTCCCGCATCCAGGTGCGCATCGGCACGGTAACGAACGCCGCGACCGCCACACCGGGATTTTGATCGTAATAGTCGAGCGTCGCCCAGAATACCTTCCGGAACATTTCCCTGCTGCTTTCCAGCCCTTTGACGTGCGCCTGGACGAGCCCTCCGATCTCGCTTATCTTCTCGTCCAGAATGGTGAAGAGGAGGTCCTCCTTGGACTGGAAGTATTTGTAGATCGTGCTCGGACTGAGACCCGATTTCCGGTAGATGCCCCGGAGGTTCACCTGGTGAAAATCGTTCCGGGAGAACAGCTCGAGCACGGCCGGGTAGAGCCTTTCCTTCATTTTAGGAGGAAGGGGCGGCTTCGCCGCCGCCGCGTTCCTGGTCTGCTTCCGGCCTTTCACGGATGACCTCTTTTCGCTGTTTCCTCAAATTCACCGGGAACCGTTCAGCCTGACATACCCGTCGCTCACGGCGTATTTACCCTCGTCATCGAGCACATCGAAGGAGACATGCCGGACGCCGTCCTCGTTCTCCCGTCGCGTAACGCGTACAATCACCGAGCTCCCCGGGAAAACCATTCCGGTAAAGCGGCAGGAGACGGCGGCCACCGACTCGGGGCGGCCCGAAGCCTCCACGTTCGTAATCTCCCTGACGGCAAAAGCCAGCGTCGCCGTGCCCTGGAGAATAATGCCGGGAAGGCCGACCTTCCGGGCGAATTTCCTGGAGGTATGGATCGGGAAATAGATGCGCGCGCAGCCGTCGTAGATATAAGGCCGCAGGGGATCTATCTTGACGCGCGAAGACCAGAGCGTTCCTCCCGGCTCCCCGAATCTGTGCGGAACAGGCAGCGCGTCCGTCCCCGCGCCCGGGCCATCGCATTCGACGCCGCGCAGAAGCCCTCCTACATGCTCCGTGAATACCTTCCCGCCGCCGCGGTCCGCGGCGTCGTACCTGATGACGATATATGTCCCCGCCGGATGGGGGGCGATGGCGCAGATGGATCCATTAATTTTAAGCTCGACGCCGGGCTCGATCGGCGCGTGGAATTCCAGGTGCTCCGTGTAGTGCACCTGCCGCTGCATGGCCGCGAAAGGAAAATCGGCGGCCTGGATGAACTCCGGCAGATTCTCCGAAATCGGCCAGGTGGCGGCCACGCTGAACATCGGCGGGGCAATGACGCCCGTTTCCGCCTCGTCGTCGAAGAAGGCGGGGTTATCGTCGTCGACGGCCGCGGCATAGTTCATGGTATCGCGCCAGCTGACGGTCCTGGAGCAGGGTTTCAGAGGAGTTCCCGCAAAACGCGTGCTTACTTTCATCGGAACACCTCAACTCCTTCCTGTCATGGCCTTGACTTCCTGTTTCAGGGCCATCTTGTTCACCTTGCCCGTAGGAAGCAGCGGCAACAGCGGGCGGATAAAGAACCTCTTCGGCACTTTGAAGTTGGCCAGCCGCGTCTTGCAGTATTCCCTCAGGCCTTCTTCGCTGATTTCCTGTCCGGGTTTCTGCATGATAAACGCCCAGCCGACTTCCTGGAAGATGTCGTCGGGGGCCGCCACCACCGCAGCGAAGACTACGCCTGCATGCGATTCGAGAATGTCTTCAATCTCGCGGGGGTAAACGTTCTCCCCGCCCGTTTTGTACATATCAGTTTTCCTGTCCGTAATACAGATATAACCGCGCCCGTCCCTGCAGGCGAGATCGCCGGTAAGATACCACCCGTCCTTGTCCATTACCTTTGCCGTCTCTTCCGGTTTGTTCAGATAACCCTTGAAGAGAATCGGGCCGCGCACGGCGATCTCTCCCACGTTCCCGTCCGGGAGCTCGTTTCCGTCTTCATCGACTATCTTCAACTCGAAAGGCGGCGGCGCCTTACCGGCCGTCAGGATCAGAGTATCCAGGGAATCCCCCGGCTCGGTATAGGTCACGAATCCGCACACCTCCGTGCTGCCGTATCCCGTGATCATCCTGGCGCCCGTCCTGCTGCAGATGGCGGCAAGGGCCCGGACCAGGACCTCCGGTGCTTTTGCCCCCGCCCAGGCGAAGACCTCGATGCTGCTCATGTCGGTCTCCTTGAAGAGCGGCTGCTGCATTTCCAGAAGGAACATCACCGGAAGCTGGCCGAGAAAGGTGAGCTTCTCCTTTTGTATCATCCTGAGCGTCTCCACGGGATCGAACTTGTCCATACACACCAGGCAGGCACCCGCCATGATGCTGCCGAATCCGATCTCCACGTCGGCGGCGACGTGATTGACGGGGAAATGAAGCAGTACCCGCGATCCGGGGTGTATGTAAAATTTCTGAACCTCCACTTTTATATTCTCCACGATGCTCCGATGCGTGTGCACGACTCCCTTAGGCTTCCCCGTCGAGCCGGACGTGTACATGAGCAGGGCTTCGTCATTTCCGCTGGCGGAAGCGGCCCTCCTGTCCAGCTCGGGCAGCAGGTGGTCTCTTGCCTTTCCGGTAAAATCAAGGAAACTTTCCGCGCCGGCAATCGGATCGCCGAGAATGAGAATTTTCCTGATGAAGGGGAATTCTCCCGCAAGAGCGCGGATCCCTTCCCCGAGGTCGTTGTCCAGAAAACGCCGCAGCGCGATGAGCACTTTCGGCCTGCTGTCGCCGATCTGGTACCGCAATTCATCCATCGTAAACTTCGGATTCATTCCCATCCAGACGGCCCCCACCTTCCCCGCGGCCATATAGCTGGTCAGAAATTCCGGCCTCGCCATGGCCAGGAAGGCCACACGATCCCCTTTTTCGACGCCGATTTCGAGCAGGGACAAGGCCACTTTGTCCGTCTCCTTTTTCAAATCGGCCCACGTCAACCTCGATTCCTCAAAAACGACCGCCTCGGCACCGGGCCTCTCGGCGGCCCATTTCTCAACGTAATGCCACGTCTGCGAAAGACTTTTCCACGCCATAAAGGTTTGTCCTTTCCGTTATTTTTTGTAACATAGTTACGTATTTTGGGTTACTTTAGACATGTAAGAACAAATTTGTCAATTATGAATATCATTGTTACGGGATTCTTATTCTTGACTTGAGCGGATCAGGTGCGCTAAGAATCTTGCGGTACCGCCGTCAACCGGGAAGACTCCCGGTTTATCCCGAAGAAAGCGGCGAGAGGGATACGGCCTGCAGAGCATTCGGGTTTTCGCAAACCTCGCCGCCGGCCTTTCCAAAGCCTGCTGGTTCCGAGATGAAACAGCTGTCCCTATTCGACTACAGCACGCCGGCCGAGCAGTGGGAGGAGGAATCCGCCAGGAGAGCCCTCGACGAGCTCTTCAGCCACGCGCGCATGTATCGATCCGGCGAGGCTTACGGAAATCTCCTGAAATTCATCGCCCGATTCCGTTCCTATTCCCCTTATAACGCCATGCTCCTGCATATCCAAATGCCGGAGGCGGTCCATGTCGCCCCCGCCCACAGGTGGATCAGGGAATACGGCCGCACCGTAAAGGCAAATGCCCGCCCCCTGGTCATTCTTCAGCCGATGGGCCCGGTCATGTTCGTCTTTGATTTGTCGGAAACGGAACAGGGGACGGCCGGCGCAAGGCCCCTGCCGCGCGAAAAGGAAACCGCCCCGGACGCCCGAAAGACGGGCGGGCGGTTCCAGCAGACGATGGAAAATGCCATTCGGGACGGAATACGCATCAGAATGAAAAGGGATCTGCCGCAGGCGGCCGGACCGCTCCAGGAGGCCCAGGGAAGAGATATTTCCCCGCTGCCGTTTCCGATCGGCAGAAAAAAGCAGGAAGGTCTTCAGTACATGGCCGTGCCGGTCGGATTTGAAATATCCCTTAAAGAGGGACTGGATGCCGAGACCCTGTATCCGGCGCTGGTCCATGAGCTTGCCCGCCTCTACTGCGGGCACCTGGGGAGCCCGAACCGGAAATGGTGGCCGAACCGCACGGGCCTGTCCCGGGAAGTACGCGAATTCGAGGCGGAATCGGTCGCCCGGCTTGTTTGCGCGCGCCTCGGCGTCAGACCCCCCGGAGAACTGATCGGCTCGTTCCTGGAAGGAATCGGGGATATCCCTCCGATCAGTCTCGAATGCATTATGAAATCCGCAGGGCTTATCGAGCAGATGGGAAACGAGCGGCTGAAGCCGCGGGAAACATGACCATCCGCCCGGTATCCTCCCTTGACGGCTTCCTTCCCTGGATATGAGTGATCAGAAGAAGGCATATTTATACGCCATAGCGGCCGTCCTGTTCTGGTCCACGGTTGCCTCCGCCTTCAAAATCACCCTCCAGTACATGAGCCCCGTCCTGATGCTTCTGATCGCGTCCGGAGTTTCCGCCGTCATTTTTTTCGCCATGCTCGCGTTCGGCGGCAAGTTCCACCTCCTTCGCGCCTGCACGGGAAAGGACCTGCTCAGATCATTTCTGCTCGGCGGCTTGAACCCTTTCCTGTACTATCTCATGCTCTTCAAGGCCTATTCGCTGCTCCCCGCCCAGGAAGCCCAGCCGTTGAATTGGACGTGGCCCATCATGCTGGCGCTCCTTTCCGTTCCCATTCTGAAGCAGCGGATCGGCCTCAGGAGCGTCGCCGCCCTGCTGATCAGCTTTGCCGGCGTAATGTTCATTTCCACGGGAGGCGACCCCCTTTCCCTTCATTTCACAAATCCCTCCGGGGCATTCCTGGCCCTGTCGAGCTCCGTCGTCTGGGCGCTCTTCTGGATCTTCAACGTCCGCGACGGAAGGGACGAGAGGGTAAAGCTGTTCCTGAACTTTTCCGCCGGTTTCATCCTGACCGCCGCGTTTTTCCTCGCCGCCGGCGCCTCCGTCCCGCCTGCCTTTCCGGGGATTATCGGAGCGGCCTATATCGGCCTCTTCGAAATGGGGATAACGTTTTTCGTCTGGCTCAAGGCGCTTACGCTTTCGCGCACGACGGCGATGGTCGGGAATCTCGTTTACGCTTCCCCTTTTTTATCGCTTGTCCTGATCCATTACATTGTCGGGGAGGAGATACAAGCATCCAGCATTCTCGGACTCGTTCTCATCCTCAGCGGCGTCGCCGTTCAGCAATGGGGAAGGCGTGAAAAATGAACAAGGGCAGCCCTCATGCAACGACAAGGCGCAGCAGCATACGCCGCTGCTCCAGCGTCCGGCCGTGCCCGCATTTAAAAATCATCCCGGGGACGTCCGTTTTCTGTTCCTGATCCATTTATCCAGCTCGACGACGATGACTACCGCGGCGGAGACCGCGAGGATGCGGACCCATTCCGAGATCTCAATCGGCTCGGTCCGAAATACCCACTGGAAGGCCGGCACATAGAGAACCGCGAGCTGGGCAAAGAAGGCGGCCACCATACTGTAAAACAAAAAGGGGTTGCCGAGCGGGTTCATGCGGAACACGGATTGGATTTCCGACCGGCTGTTCCAGGCCTGGAAGAACTGAAAGAAAACCATCGTCGTAACCGCGACCGATCTCGCTTTTTCCAGGGATTCTCCCGCATCCAGCGCCGTTATAAAATTGTAGAGGATACCCGCCGCTATCAGAACGGAGACGATCGCCGTCCTCTCGATCAATATGCGAGACATGATCGGCTCTTTCGGATCCCGGGGGGGGCGTTCGATCACTCCTTTTTCGCCCGGCTCGAATGCCAGGGCCACATCCTGAAGCCCGTTGGTGACCAGATTGATCCAGAGAAGCTGGGCGGGCACATACGGTATGGGCACGCCGAGGATCATCGCCCCGGCAATGGACAGAATTGCGGCAATCCCGGTCGGTATCAGGAAAAAAATCACCTTGCGCAGGTTGTCGAAAACAATCCTTCCCTCCTTCACGGCGGCGAAGATACCCGCAAAATTATCGTCTGTCAGGACCATATCGGATGCCTCTTTGGCCACATCGGTCCCCGACTTCCCCATGGCAACCCCGATGTGGGCCGATTTCAGGGCGGGGGCATCGTTCACGCCGTCGCCGGTCATCGCCACGATATGGCCGTGCCTTTTCAACTGCTCGGTAATCCTGAGCTTGTGCTGAGGGGAGACCCTGGCGTACACGGATGTCGCGTTTACTTTCTGATACAGGCCCTCATCGCTCATTATTTCCAGTTCCCGGCCGGTGACGACCTCCGGGTCGGCGACTCCTATCCCCATTTTTCCGGCGATAGCCTTGGCCGTGACGCCATGGTCTCCTGTAATCATAATGACCCGTATCCCGGCCCGCCTGCATCCTTCCACCGCCTCGATCGCCTCCTGCCGCGGCGGATCGATCATCCCCTGCAATCCTGCAAAAGCAAGTTCCGAGATATCGTGATGGGAAAGCGAATCCGCCTCCGGCGATGTTTCTTTGCAGGCCATGGCGAGAACCCGAAGCCCCTCGCCCGCCACATCTCTCGCCGCATCAAGAATCTCTTCCTTCCTGAAGGTGCCGGCGATCGATCCGGAGCACATTTCCAGAACCCTCTCCGGAGCGCCTTTGACAAAGATCAGTTTCTTTCCCTCATGCTCATGAAGGGTCGCCATGTATCCTCTTTCCGATTCGAAAGGGATGATCGCGATCTGCGGAAAGCGACGCTTCTGCTCTGCGGAGTTCAGACCCGATTTTTCCGCCGAGACGATCAGCGCCGCTTCCGTCGGGTCTCCGCCGACTTTGTAATCCCCGTCCTCCTTATAAACCTCCGACTCGTTGCATAACAGCCCGATGCGGAGGGTCTGCAGCATGAGCGGGTATTCCTTAATATTCACATGGATCCCGTCGTGAAGTATCGCCCCGCTCGGCTCATACCCGGTCCCTTCCACCTCGTAGAAAAAAGACCCGTCGTAAACAAGCTTGACGGTCATTTCATTCCTGGTCAAAGTCCCTGTCTTATCGGAACAGATGACCGTCGTGCTGCCGAGAGTCTCGACCGCAGGCAGCTTCCGGATGATTGCGTTGTGCCTCGCCATTCTCGCCACGCCGATGGCCATCGCGATCGTCACTACGATGGGCAGTCCTTCGGGTATCGCGGCCACCGCGGCGGCAACCGCCACCATGAACATGTCCTTGGCGCTTTCTCCGATGAGCATCCCGATCAGGAACATGAGGGCGGCGGCCCCAAGGACCAGCAATCCGATCGCCCGGGCGAAGCTGTTGATTTTTTCCTGTATAGGCGCCTTGACGACGCCCACGTCCCTGACCTCATCCGCGATGCGCCCCAGCACGGTTCGCGTGCCGGTTTCGACGACGACCCCCCTTGCCCTTCCGCTCACGACGATCGTGCCCATGAACCCCATATTGACCTGATCGCCGGGAGTCAGGTGGGCGTCCGGAAGCGCCTCCGTATGTTTTTCGGCAGGCAGCGATTCGCCCGTCAGCATCGATTCGTCCACTTTCAACTCGGTGCTGCGGAAAAACCTGAGGTCCGCGGGAATTCTCATCCCCGATGCGACCAGCACGACGTCCCCCGGGACAAGTTCCTCGCTTCGGATTTCCCTCTCTTTACCGTCCCGCAGGACTCTCGCCCGGGGCACTACCATCTTCTTAAGGGACCGGACGCTTTCCTCCGCCTTGAATTCCTGGGTGTAGCCGATGATCGCGTTTAAGATCACGACGGCAAAGATGACTCCCGAATCGATATATTCCTGCAGGGCGGTCGTTACCATCCCGGCAACAAGCAGGATATAGATGAGAGGACTCGTGAACTGATGAAGGAGTATTTTCAGACGGCCGATCTGCTCCTCTTCGCCCAGTTTGTTCGGGCCGTATCGGACCATCCGCCCGGCCGCCTCGGGGCCGGCGAGGCCATCTTCGGAGCTGCCGATTTTATCGAGTACCGCCTGCCGATCGAGTTGATACCACTCCATTTTTTCTCCTTAAATATCAGATTTCCTAAATGCGGCGCCCTTGGGATAACCGTGACTGCACCAGAGGCATACAGCCGATCTGAAGCCTTATCTGCGTTTCTTTTAGATAATTCCGGTATTCTTTGTCAATCGGTTCATCTGTCCCCATACGGTAGAAATGAAGATAATGTATAAAGTTCCCCAAAGCATCCTCAATACGGATGATCCTTATTTAGACGAGTCGTTTGGATGAGGAGCGGCAAGCTGAACGGGGGTTTACCTGCTGATCGGTTGCGGGATATACAAGCCGTAGATCAAACATGCATTCACCCGGCCCGACCGGGTTAAAAAAGGAGGCTGCGCAGGAAGCAGCCTCCTTTTTGCGCCGGACACCGGCGTTTTCACGGGGAAATGTTCCCGATGCAACCATAATGGCTGAAGCCAGCGAAAAAGCTTCTGGTTTTCTCAAGTTCAGGCGGGAAAATGTCGATATGTTTGTATCCCGTTATGCAGGATTCATTATGAAATGGCCGCTGCTGAAGCTTCCGCCGGGTTTATTGCGGACTGATGGAATTCCAGGCCTGTCCGGTTTCCGGACACGGTATCCAATCGCGCTTGATCTCTTCGAAGGCGAAATTCAGGCGCTCCAACTCCAAAAGACGGTCAAAGGCCTGGGGGTGAAGGCTATTTTCCGCTGCGAGGCTGAAGAAGCGGCTGAATCTTCCGGAGCCGGCGGCCCGGCCTGCTGGAAAAGGATCAGGAAGAGCGGCTTTTCGGGACGCAGCGCTGTCGCCCACGTCCCCGCCCAGGACATTTCCGTCTTTCCGATCCGTTTTCAGATCGAGGGAAGAGAAACTCTTGAAGGAGCGATTGTCAGGGAATCCAGGAGGCATCTTCCTTTTCAGATCGAGGAAGCCGTCCTGGATTATCCCTGCGTTACGCCCTGCACCAACGGGTCCGAAGCCGCTGAGTCTTACAAGGCCATCGTCATTGCCGTTCACCGGGAAAAAATAAAAGAATACCTCGCGGAGATGGAAAAGACCGGCTTTATTGTCGAGGCCCTCGAGTACGGCGTCTGCTCGCTGATCCGGCTGCATTCGTACCTGCATACAATCGAATCCGAACCGGTCATCCTCTGCCACATCGGCCGAAAGAATTCCATCATAACTGTCGCCAACCGGGAGAGTATTCTCGGGCAACGGACGATTTCTTTCGGTTTCGACGCCATTTCGGACAGGATCGCCTCCAATTTCGGACTATCCGGAAACCTGCGGGGCATCGTTTCCCTTCTGAAGAAGTATGGGCTTGCTTTCGATCAGGAGACAAAAACGGATAGAAAAAAAGAAGGCGAAAATTCCGGAGTATATCGCGCATTCTACCAGGTCATAACTCCCCGGGTTGATGAGATGATCCATGAAGTGCATAAACTGGTCAGCTACGTGCGGGCCGAGGGGCAGAATCCTGCGTTCAAGGCGATTTACTTCTACGGATACGGCGCGCTGATTAACGGGCTGGAGGCATACGTTGAAAAAAGGATGAATATCCCCGTCAAGAGTTCCGATCCCTTCAGCGGAATCAACCCGGGAAAGGAAGCGGCGGTTGACGAAATCCCGCAGGGGGCGCCTGTCGCCCTGATGATGGGTCTGGCGCTGAGGAAGGTCCCATGGGTTTGAGAGACGTCAACCTGATTGCGGAGGATGAGATATCCACCCGGCACGCCGTGCGGCATGTAGTATTCTGGACCTGCGGTCTGATTGTTATAACTTCCCTCCTCGGCGCCTTCTACCTGGCGTATGGCCAGGCGCTGAAAGCTCAGCGGCGGGCGATAGCGGAAAACAGCGACAAACCCGGCCTCCTCCAGGCAAGGATCGCGCAGATCCAGGCCGTCCGGGCGGAGATCGACAGGATCGGCCTGCAGCAATCGGCCCTGGAATCGGCCGTCCGGAATAAACGCCCCTATTCGCTGCTGGTGGAAAGGCTCGCGGGCGCAATGAACGACAGGACATGGCTCGCGCAGCTGGCGATTGAATCCGCCCGGGCGCCCGACGCGGAAGCCGCGATAAGGGTTTCGGGATTTTCCTTCACCAACAGCGACCTGGGCGATTTTCTCCACCGGCTTTCCTCCGACCCGCTTTTCCGAAGGGTAGAGCTGAGGCTCTCTTCAGAGGGGGCCGCAGCGGGGGATTCGCGGGCGTTCCCGGCCGGCAGGTTCGTCCAGTTCCAGCTCGAGGGCAGGATATCAAAATGAAGCTTACCATGAAAAAAATAGATAGCGCCTGCATCGTCGCCATCCTGGCCGTATCGCTGTCTTTCGGGTTTTTTCTCGCGCAGAAAGCCTTTCAGGAAAGGCGCGCGGTACGAACGGCCGATGAGGCCATGCAGAATACTCTCAGGCAATTGAGGGAGGCGGAAGCGGATCTGCAGCGCCTCCATCTCGGCCTCGGGGGGAAAAAACGGGAACTCGCCAGGCTTAACGAAAGGATCCCCGAAACGGTCGAAATGGGGCCGTTCCTGAAACAGGTTGACGGAATGATCCGCAGCCGCAACGTCTCCCTGCAGGGGCTCCAGCCGTCGTCACAGACGAAGGAGAATTATTTTTCAAAGATGCAGGTCCGCCTGCTGCTGAAGGGGCCGTTTCAAAACATCTATTCCCTGCTGCACGACCTGGACAAGATGGACCGGCTGGTGAAAACGGAAAAATTGACCATGACGAGGTCGGTTTCGGACAGGGCCTGCCAGGCGGATCTGGTGCTGGCCATTTATGCGCAAAAGGGCTGAGGACTCACGTGGCGGGCTTTGGAAAAATAAGCGAGCGCACCAAGATAGCGGCGGTTGTCGGGCTCTCTCTGGTCCTGCTCGGGACGGCGTATTTCCGTTTTTTCCATAAGAGCGACCTCTTCCCGGGGAAAACCGGACCGGCGTCCGCGGCCGTGCCGGTTGCGGCGAAGACGGCGGCGCCGGCTGCCGCTCCCCCGGCGGGTTCCGCCTGGCCGGAAAACGCGGTTTCGCCGGCGTCGATCAGGGACATTTTTTCTCCGCTGTCGAGGTCTTCGGAACGGAAAGAGGCGGGAAGCGCGGAGCCCGGGCCCGGCCCGGTCGCGTCCTGGAAACTGAAGGGGACTATTCTGGGCGGCGGCCCGCCCATAGCAGTAATAAATGAAAAGTTTCTCCGCGAAGGAGAGAACATCGGCGATTACCGGATAGTGCGGATCAAAAAGAATGAAGTCATCCTGAAGTCGGGGCAAGAGCAGATCGTATTAGAGGTTTTGCCAAATGCTGAAAAATAAGCTCCTTCTCCTTCTATTCGTCCTGTCGGCCGTGATTTCGGTCGAATTGCGATACGCCGGCCCCGCGGGAGCCCAGGCTGCTCCTCCGGAAAAGCAGGTTCAGCAGGCTCCGAAGCCGCAGCCGAGCCGGGAGGCGGAGCGCGCCCCCGACACATCCGCCATTATGGCGCGGATGCCGCAGTCCGGGCTTCTGAGCGTAAGCTTCTACCAGTGCGAGATCCGCGAGCTTCTCCTTGCGCTTGCCATCAAGCGGGGCCTGAACGTCATCATGGACCAGGACGTGTCGGGAAAGGTCTCCGTGCATCTGAACCACGTCAGCGTCGAGCAGGCGCTCGATTCCCTGACCGCGGCCGGCGGGCTGGGCTATTCAAAACGGGGGGACGTCTATTACATCCACAAGCTGAAAAGTCCGAAAGACCCCCAATCGGACCGCCTGCAGGTGCGCATCTTTAATCTGAAATTCATTACGATCGACAAGGTCCAGGACGTCATCGGCGCCCTTCCGGGAATGCGGATGATCAAGATACACGAGCCTTCAAAAACGATCATTGTGGAAGACACGCCCGAAAATATCGCCAGGGTCGAAGCCCTGGTGAAGTACTGGGACGTGAAACCGAAGCAGGTCATGATCGAGGCGAAAATCCTCGAAATTTCCCTGACGGACGACATGAGCCTCGGCGTGGACTGGCAAAAGACAATCGGGGACGTCACCTTCGGCACGTCCGGCTTTGCCACCGGCACCAAGGGGCTGGTCACCAACGTCCTGAGCGGCGCGACCAACAGCCGGTTTACGGCCGCGCTGCGCGCGCTCCAGACGAAGACGAGAGTCAACACCATCTCGACACCGAAAATTCTCGCCGTTCACGGCAAAGCGGCGCGCGTGCAGGTGGGGGGCAAGCAGGGATACAAAGTTACAACCAGCAATCTCGGCGTTACCACAGAAACTATCCAGTTCCTGGATACGGGGACGATACTTGATATCACGCCTTTCATAGACGACAAGGAGCACATCCTTTTGACCGTTCAGCCGAGCATCAATTCCGTAACCTTTGACGACCAGAAGAACCCGGTCGTAAGGTCCACGACGGTCAACACCTCCCTTATCGCCAGGAGCGGGGAGACGATTTTTATCGGAGGGCTGATCGAGGACAGAAGTTCGGGCACGCTGGAGGGCGTCCCGATTCTCAGCAAGATTCCCCTGATCGGGTTCCTGTTTGGCGGGCGTTCGCGGACAATCGGGAAATCCGAGCTCGTTGTCCTGATCACGCCACAGATCCTCGAGCAGGAGATCCGGCGGGAATCCGGCGAAGCGGCGGAAAGGGTAAAGGAAAAGCACGAGCAGGAACCGCCGAAGCACCTGGGCAGCGATTTTATAGAGTTCCTGTCGCCGGACGAGTTTCCGTAAAACAGGCATTAGACTTTGGGCGTCAGACATTGGGAATCGCGGGAAAGGCGCGAAACGCTGGGACGAATATCTCTACACTTCCGATCTTTCTCGGGTATGCACCTGGTATGCTATTATAACTTAACTGTCTGATGTTTTAAAATCCAACGTCCAGCGTCTAAAGCCTGACGTCTAAGGCTATCAAAATTCCCTTATCTTTTTCCAGAAGACAACCCGGATCCGGTTATTGTCCGTATCGCTCACGTAAATCCGGCCGGCCCCGTTCGCCTGGGCCGGGGCGATGCCGGCCGGCCAGTTGAGGCGGGACGTTACCGCCGGCTGGTTGTCGTAATCGAAACCCGAATTACCCTGGCCCGCGATCGTCACGATCACGGAATCCGAGGCCCGCACCATTCTGATCACGTGATTCATGGTGTCTGCGATATAGAGATTACCTGAGCCGTCGATGAATACGGAACGCGGGTAATTGAGATGCGCGCTTGCGGCGCTCCCGCCGTCGCCGGCATAGCCGGCAACGCCGCTTCCGGCAACGGTGCTGATTACGCCGCTCTGGCCGTCCACCCGACGGATTTTGTGATTGGAGGTGTCGGCGATATAAAGGTTTCCCGATCCGTCCAGCCAGATGCCTTCGGGAGTATTGAGCCGGGCGGAAGCAGCCGACCCGCCGTCCCCTGTCGAGCCCGGAAGACCGTTTCCCGCGACTGTTGTAATGATTCCGCCGGAGCTCACTCTCCTGATCCGGTGATTATCCGTATCGGCGATATAAATGCTCCCGCTTGCCGCGGCATGTACGGCCCTGGGGTCGTCCAGCTTGGCAAACACCGCCCAGCCCCCATCCCCCGAATCCCCCGAACTGCCAGTCCCTGCAACCGTGCTGATTATTCCTGAACCGGCATCCACTTTCCTGACCCTGTGATTTTCCGTGTCTGCAATGAATATATTTCCGTTCTGGTCCACGTGCACCCCCCGCGGGCTGTCCAGGTGGGCCCAAACTGCGTAGAAGCCGTCGCCCCAACTCCCCCGGATGCCGGATCCGGCAACCGTGCTCACCACGCCGGTCACGGTGTCGAGCTTGCGGATCCGGTGGTTTCCCCGGTCCGCGATATAAAGGTAATAGCGGGAATCCGCCGCGCTGTACTGAAGGGTGATCTGACCGGGCGCGTTCAGGCCTCTGCCCGTCGCCGGAATCGTGGAGATGCTGCCGCCCGGTGCGAATTTCCGCAGAGAGTTGTTCATCGTGTCGGAGATGACCACTTCCCCGTTCGACTTCACGCATGCGCTCCTCGGCCCATCCAGCTCGGCGCCGGTCGCGGCCCCGCCGTCACCGGAGTACCCGGCAACGCCTGTACCCGCGACTGTCGCGATAACGCCGGAAGTATTTACTCTTCTCACCCGGTGATTATCGGTATCGGCGATCAGGATATTGCCCGAGGTGTCTACGAACACTCCATGGGGGTCGTTGATCCTTGTCGACGTCGCCTGCACGCCGTCTCCGAGATAGCCGCTCTGCCCGTTCCCGGCTACGGTGCTGATGTTGAAAGGCGACGCGGCGCTTACTTTTCGTATGCGATGATTATCCGAATCGGCGATGAACAGCTCGCCCGCCGCGTTCACGTATATTCCTTCCGGATGGTTGAGGCGGGCGGTCGCGGCCGCTATGCCGTCGCCGTTGTATCCCGCCGCGCCCGTCCCGGCCACCGTCTGAATCAGGAAAGGCGACGCGGCGTTCATTTTCCGGATCTTGTTGCTCTCCGTATCGGAGATGAAAACGTTTCCCGCGGAATCGACAAAAACGGCATGGGGCCGGTTCAACCGGGCGGAAGCTGCCGGCCCGTTGTCGCCGGAATCGCCGGCCGTTCCGTCGCCGGCGATCGTGCTGATATAACCGAAGGGATCCACCTTGCGGACGCGGTTGTTTCTGGTATCCGCGATATATATGCTCCCGGATGAATCGCCGGAGACGCCCTGGGGAGAGTCAAGCCGGGCCTGAACCGCCGGACCGCCGTCCCCGCTGAAGCCGCTGGCTCCCGTCCCCGCCACCCTCACGATCGCGCCGGAAGTCGTGTCTACCTTCCAGACCGAGTGATTGTCCGTATCGGCGAAATAAATGTTATCGGCTGCGTCCCGGTAGATCTGATCCGGCTTTCTCGCCATTACCGGAGTGTCTATATAATAGCGAAGCCCGGCCAGGAGCGGCCTCAGCTCATCCTTCCTTTTTACCGAAAGCAAAACCGAGTCGGTAAATCCGGAAACCGTGGAGCTCAGTATTTTCCTGCTATAGACCGACCCGTTGCAGGTGAAATCCTCTCCGTCCGCGCCTGTCCTCAACGCCGGATTTTGGGTAAGCCGCCAGATGGAATCCTCGATCACGGCCAACCGGTCCATCTGGAACTGCATCGACGCAGCCTGATTGAATCCCATCCTGGCTTGCATCCCCGCCCCGCGGTTCAGGGCCGCCGCCGTTACGGCCAGCAGCGTCAGCATGAACAGGATCACTATTAATATGAATCCATCTTTATTGTAACTTTGCATGGTCAAATTCAGTTCCGAGTTCAGAGTTCCGGGTTCGGAAATATGAACTCCGGCTTCTGACTTTTTCTTATCTTAAACTCTGAACCAGAACTCGGAACTTATTTATTTATCCGCCTTGCCCTTGCCCTCGTTTTCAGAGCCACTTCCCCTCTTCCGTCACTCACCGTGAGCTCTATCTGGACCACGTCGCCTGAAATCCGGCTGCATTGGAAGAGGGTTACGTGCTCGCAGATTACACGCGGGGACAGATTATTACCCTGGGACGAACTGCTGTAATCGGGCAGGGTTTCTCTCAGCTTTTTGTTCCCCGCATCGCTTTCGTCGAGATCGAAGGTGACATAGTCGTATGCATCGCTTCCTCCTGCATTGACCAGTCCATCCGCGTCAAAATCCGCATCGGGTATCCCGTCCCCCGCAGCATCATATTCATGGGTAGTATTATTGTATGTATCCAGCACACGCTCGCTGATGCGAAGCCGGGATTCGGCGGTCGCAGTATCCGGTTCCGCTATCAAATCCGTTTCCTCTACGAACATGACCATGCGCTCCATCGCGAAGCGCGCCGCTGAAACGAGGTCCTGCCTGCCGCGCGTCGATGAATAGGCCGTCACGGACGACCCCACGGCCTGGTACATGGCGAGCATGATTACTCCCAGCACCGCCACGCTGATCAGCAGTTCGATAAGCGTAAATCCGAATATCGGGCATCCGGCTTCGGGCTTCCGGCCTCGGGATAAAAAAGCCTTGAAGAAGTAACGAATGCGATCCCCTTTTCGACTCATTGGATTTTCCCGCTTTTCCCGCCCGTCCCGCCTTTCCCTAATGCCCAATGGCCCGACGCTTGACGCCCAACGCCTTTCAGTGGTTTGCTTTAAAAGTCTTGAACTGTATTCCTTTCAGAGCAGCAGTGATCTCCAGAAGGCCGCCCCAGGCACCGCCCCGGCTTGTGATTACGACGGTCGGAGTATAAGTGCTGCCGCGATACGAAAAAGTCTCCTGCCCCGAGCCGAACAGCGTATCGAGATTGACGGGATTGGCGTTGCCGCCGCCGGCCAGGTCGCTCAGCGTCTTGAAATCCAGGGCCGCAACGCGGTTCAGCGTTCCCCGGCACCGGCCGGCGAAAACCGCCGCCTCCTCTTCCCCTCCGGAAGAAAGGATCCCGGGCGAATAGGCCTCGATCATGGCATAAACCGCCACCGAAAGGATCAGGAGGGCTACGACCACCTCGAAAAGGGAAAATCCCGGTCTTCGCCCAGAAAATATTTTCCGGCGTGTGCGCGAAAGAAATAATAATGCATGCGTTCTCGATAGCATACCAGGGTGATCCTTCCCTTTGCCCTTTGCCCTTTGCCCTTTGCCCTTTGCCCTTTGCCCTTTGCCCTTTGCCCTTTGCCCTTTGCCCTTTGCCTTTTGCCTTTTGCCTTTTTACTTCACCCTGATTCTTCCCGCTATTCCATCCACGGAGACCGTTTTCTGCCCCGCGCCGGAGCTCAGCACGAAACTGGCGCCCGCGGAAGAGGAATGGCCGTCGGGGTAAAAGATTACCTCCCCTCCCGAGGTAATCGCCACTCCCCTTAATGCTTCCATGGTATCCAGGTCCTTGAGGTACCAGTTTTTATCGAGCGGGTTCAGTACAACGCCGTTGGCATCGACCGGCGGATCACTGTCGTGATGAGGGGAAGAATCGTTCCGGTACCGGTTGTCGTATACGCGAAACAGGTTGCCGCTCGCGTCCGCAATGACGCCGAAGGGCCTCTGGTACCGGATGGATAGATTGGCGGCGTACTGAAGTCCGGAAACCAGTTCCGAGGCCGCTTCATTCAGCCTTGTTTCCGCTGTAAACGATGAAAACGACGGAATGGCGATCGCGGCAAGGATGCCGGCGATCAGAATGACCAGCAGCAGATCTATCAGGGTAAAACCGTCCGAGGCGTCAGGGCGGCTGCGCAATCGCAAACGGCAGAGTGCGGAAATGAGGATGCGCCGGTTTATGGGGCCTTCAGCCCTTTGCCTTTTGCCCCGAGTCTTTCTAATACGTCGCGTGCGCAACACCGCCGCTGCTCAGGTTGTCATCTGAGAAAAGAAGTCCCGTAATGGGGAAGTATTTGTATCCGCCCGCATCGGACCCTGTCCTTGCTACCGAGAGGCTGGCCTCATCGAAATCAACCACGAGATCACTTTTATTGTTAAAGGGGTTCGTAGGAATGCCGTGCTTCAGATACGGACCGAAAACGGGCTCCGTAAGAGCGGTTCTACTTGCGTTTGTTTTCCCGGTGGCATCGGAGTAAAGAGTGAGCTGGTCGAGAGCAGCCGTCTTCGCCTCGGCATCGCTTGTTGCCGCCCCGCTTCCATCAGTTTTTACAGCACCGGGATACTTGTTATTATGCTGCTGATAATAGAGCTCGATGGCGCTCCGCATTGCGCTCAGGTTGGTTTTCAATGTGCTGATCTTGGTGTCGTCCTGGCTTACCGAGAATTGCGGCACGACGACCATGGCGAGAATGCCAAGTATTATTATCACAATCAACATCTCCACCAGGGTAAAACCTGACGAATTCTTGACGCATCCTGCATGTTTCTTGATCATATTCATTGAATGGCCTCTCTCAACGGTTGTTACAAATGCACTCAACCAATCGCGTAACAAAGTTAACCCCCTGCCGGATATAGTTATTTATCGGCTGGCATGCAACAAAAGTTAAATGGGAATCGCCCTCCTGTGGTGATTATTCTCAAAAAACATGCCGTTTTCTTTTTTTAACGCAGCGCGCCGGCGATTTTGAACATGGGGAGGATGACCGAGGAGACGATGAGCCCGATAATCGCCCCCAGGATAACAAGAGCGACAGGCTCGATCAGAGAGCTCGCTGTTTTCAGCGACTGCTGGATCTCTCCGTCATAGAATTCGGCGAGCCGGATCATGACCATGGGAAGATTGCCGACTTCCTCGCCGGTCGCGATCATCTGCTTCACCGATTCCAGGACGTACGGGTTCGTCGAAAAGGGCTGGGAAAATTTCCCGCCCTGCTCCACGTGCTCGCGAATCTCGTCTATAAAGTGGACGAAATGCCTGTTGACGAAGGTGCCCCGGGTCGCCTCCAGCGCCTGGAGGAGCGGGACATGGCTCTCCAGCAGGTGCCCGAGCGTGCGGAGGAACTGGCAGGTATAGATCTTGTTGCTTATCCCGGAAATGACGGGGGCGGAAACGAGAAAGCGGTCGCGAAACGCCCTCCCCCGCTCTCCCGAAAAAAAATACTGCACGCCGAGCGCAAAAGCGGCTGCACCCGCGGCGTAGATCCACCAGTAATTCCGCAAAGATGCGCTCAACTGCATCAGGAATCGAGTGGTAAAGGGGAGCACGCTTTCCTTGCCTTCGAACAGAACCGCAAATTTGGGCAGGATCCCAATCATGATAAAAAGGATGACGGCGACGGAAAGCACGCACAAAATGACCGGATATGTCAGCGTGGTCCGGACCTGCGTCACCAGCGCCCGGCGGCGCTCCATGATGCTCGCGATCCCGTCCAGAGATTTTTTCAGGAATCCGCCCGTTTCGCCGGCCCTGACCATGGAGATGAAGATCGGATTGAATACCTGGGGGTGCTTCCGCATCGCATCGGATAGCTGGCGGCCCTCCTCGATGTCCTGGAGCATGGAGACAACGACTTCCCGGAGGGCGGGCTTGCTCGTCTGGTGCGCGATCGCGCGGAGGGCCTGGTTGAGAGGCGTCCCGATTTCCACCATCAGGGAGAGCTGGGAAGTGAAGAATATGATATCGCTGTAGCGGACCCTGTCCCTGAGCAGGCGCAGTAAATTGATCCGCTCCCGCCCGGATTCCCGGGGGGCCGCCGAGGCATCAATTTTTTCTGTGCTGTACGAAATAGCCACGAGCGGTTTCTGTTTTCCGATTTGAACCTAAATCCCAAAGCCCAACGCCTGAAGCCTTTATAATTCCATTGAGATGACGCGCCGTATCTCCTCAATCGTGGTCTTACCTTCCAGTACCTTCTGGTATCCCACGTCCCGCAGCGACTTATGGCCCCTCTCCTTCAGGTATTTCTGAAGATCGTCGTTCGTCGGGTTCCTTATGATCAGCGCCTGGAGACCCTCATCCATCTCGAGAATCTCGTGCAGCCCCGTCCTCCCCTTGAAGCCCGAATCGTAGCACTCGGAGCAGCCGTTCCCGCTGAAAAGATGGAGCCTTTTCTCTTCTTCCACGCCGAGCTCCCGGAGGACGGCCCCGGAGGGATAGTATTTTTTCCGGCAGCTCGGGCAAATGATTCGGATCAGCCTCTGCGAGAGGGCGGTCAGGAGCGCGGACGAGATCAGGTACGGCTCGATTCCCATCTCGAGCAGTCGGGTGATGGCGCTGGCGGCATCATTGGTGTGGAGCGTGGAGAGGACGAGATGGCCCGTCAAGGCCGCCTGAATGGCTATCTCGGCGGTATCCCGGTCCCGGATCTCGCCGACCATGATGATGTCGGGGTCCTGCCGCAGGGCGTGCTTCAGGAACTTTGCGAATGTCAGACCGATCGACTCTTTCACCTGGTTCTGGTTGATGTCCTTCAACTGGTATTCGACCGGGTCCTCGATCGTGATAACGTTCTTTTCGAGCGTGTTGAGCAGGGTGAGCGCCGCGTAAAGCGTGGTCGTCTTTCCGCTTCCCGTCGGGCCGCAGAGCAGGATCAGCCCGTGCGACTTTTTCAGACCGGCCTTGAACCGGCTGAGGGTGTCGGGGTCGAACCCGAGCTTATTGATGTCGAGGATGGCCTTGCGCTGGTCGAGTATCCTCAGGACAACCTTCTCGCCGTGAATGCTCGGCATGGAGGAAAACCTGAGATCGACGATCCCGCCGTCCGCCTGGACCTGGATGCGCCCGTCCTGGGGGATTCTCCTTTCGGCGATATCGAGATGGGCCATGACCTTGAGGCGGGAGACCACGGCGGGGTGCATCTCGATTTTGGGGGACATGAGCTCGTACAGGATCCCGTCGATCCTGATCCGCACCCGGAAATTTCCGGGCTGGGGCTCAAGGTGGATATCGCTGGCGCCGTCCCGTATCGCGCGGAGGATGATCATGTTGACGAGGTTGATGACGGGGCTGCCCTCGGCCATTTCGGCCAGCTCATTGATCCCCTTTTCGGGGTCCGCCTGGACCAGCTCGATGGCGGTCTCCTCCGCGCTCGACATGACCTCGTCGATGCTTGCCTCTCCCCGGTAGCATTCGTGGATCGCCTCCACGATATCGTCCGTGCGGCAGAGCACGGGCTGGACTTCCAGGTTCGCAGTCCGCGATATTTCGTCAAAAACAAAGATGGCGTGGGGGTCCGCCGTGGCCAGCGTGAGGATGTTGTTGACGCGGAACATCGGAACGACCTGGTAGGCGAGGGCCTTCTCCTTGGGAAGGACGTGGACTATCTTGGGGTCGACGAGCCCCTTGCGGAGCCAGATATGCGGTATGCCGAGCTGCTCCCCGAGCACATGGGTCAGCTCTTCTTCGGACAGGATTTCCTTCTCCACCAGGAGCTGGCCGAGGGGCTTGTTGCTCCCCTTCTGCTGGCGGAGCAGTTCGTTCATCTGCTCGGGCGAGATCCGGCCTTTGCGGACCAGAATTTCGCCGAGCCTTTTTCTGACTGGAAGATTGCGGCTTTTCATTTTTCGATCAGCAGGCGCCCTCACGCCTCGCTTCTTACCGCTTCCTGCACATCGCGGTACACGTTAAACACATTGATCAGGCGGGTGGCCAGGAGAATGTCCCAGCAGACTTTGTTGAGTCCGCATATCTTCAGTTTCTGGCCGCGGCTTTTCATTGCATCATGCATGCGCAGCAGCAGCTCGAGAGCTTTGCTGTCCATCAACGAAACCGATTTGCAGTCCAGGACGATTCCGGACTTCTGCTTGACCAGGGCGTCGAAAACATGCTCCAGGTCATCGCAGTTCTTGAAGGTCAGCATATCCCTGGGTATCAGGATGTTGTTGGCGCCCGCCTTCATTATTCCTATTTTTGAGGACGACATTTTACTTCTCCCCGTCTTCCGATATTATTGACGGGAAGGCCTTCATGAATACCCTGACTATGTCGGGGTCGAGCTGGGTTCCGGCCGACTCCTCGACTATCCGCAGCGCCTCCCGCGGATGCTTGGCGGAGCGGTAGGCGCGGTCGGAATTGACGGCGTCAAAAGTGTCCGCAACCGCGATGATCCGCGCGTGGAACGGAATATCCTCCCCTTTCAACCCGCGCGGGTAACCTCCCCCGCCGAAGCGTTCATGGTGATGGAGGATCCCTTCCAGGGATTTCGCCAGGGGGGCCAGCGGCTTCAGGATATTAAAGCCCTTCTCCGGATGGGACTTGATGATGCGGAATTCCTCGTCGTCGAGCCTGCCCGGCTTGTTCAGGATGTTTTCGGGTATCCCGATTTTCCCCACGTCGTGCAGGATGGCCGCCCAGTGCAGAACGCTTCTCTCGGGCGCTTCCATCCCCATCTCGTCGGCTATCATAAGACAGTACCGGTTCACCCGCTCGGAATGGCCGCGGGTATAAATATCCTTCGCCTCGATAGCGGCGACGAGGGACTCCACGACGTTGATGACGAAGCGCTCCAGCTCGCCGTAGAGTTCCGCGTTGGTTACGACGCCGGCGACCTGTTCCGAAATCGATATCAGCAGTCTCAGCTCGCTGCGGCGGAATGTCTCCCTCATGTTGAACGACGCCATGCCGAGCCAGCCGTAATACTTGCCCTTGTCTTGTATCCTGACCGCAAGAAAGCGGAACGGATCGGGATGCAGGGCCGCGAAAGCCGGCACGGACCTGGAATCGTTCAAGACGAAATAATTTTCGGCCAGGCTCGGACTGTCCGGAGGGATGCACGCGAACAGTTTCTGGATGAAGCGCGGCAGCCCTTCCATCTTCCGGCTGCCGACCATGAAATCCAGCTCCGGCCGCCCGGGGAACAGGGAGAAAACGAACTCCATCCGCATCGTGCTCAGGAGCTCGCCGATGAGCTCCTTCAGCATACCCCCCGAGAAGCTCAGGGTCTTGATCTGCGGCGCGATCCGGGAATAAAGATAGATGTGCTCGACCAGCTGGGCCAGCTCCTGGCTCATCTGCTCCGTCTCGCGCTGGGTCGCCCATTTTTCCTCCATCATGGAAGATACGCTGACAAGGAGCTTTTCCAGTTTGAATACCTGCTGTTTCCCGATCTCCGCCTGCCCGTTTCCGTTGCTGCAGGCGATCAGCGAACCCGCGACATCGCTGCCGTGCATAAGGGGCACTCCGGCGAAAAAGCTCCCCGGGGATGAGACGGACCGGAATGCATTTTCCCGGGCGATCTGCACGGCGAGTTCCGTTATCCGCTCCAGGCAGCCCGCGGGGCCTTCGGAAAGCAGGGGAAAGCCGTCCGGATCGGCAATCATGAACCGGTACCCGCTGACTCCTTCGAGACCGTCCAGGAATTGCCTGAAATAGCCGTAATCCATCACGCGCTCACGTATTCATGAGTTTGTCTTCAAAATACCTGTCTATGCAATCCGCCAGCCGCAAAGGACTGAAGGGCTTCTCCATGAAAATGGTGTCTTTCATCCCGTCAATCCATTTCTGCTCGTCCGGAGATATCCTCGCTGTCATGATCACCGTCAGAAAGGAGCGGAACTCTTTCAGGGGATTGACCATTTTGCAGAGCGCCTCGCCGTCGAGTTTCGGCATCCTTATATCCGAAATGACGGCATCGGGCTGCAATGATCTGATCGCTTCCAGTCCCTCTTCCCCGTTCTTGGCGGTAATGACTTCATATCCGCGCTTTTTCAGAATGACTTCGATCACGCGGCGGATATGCACTTCGTCGTCAATAACCAGCACTTTCCTAGGATCTGGCAATGAAATAATCCTCCTTGGGAATCCTGATGATGAACTGGCTTCCAGCTCCGGGCTCGCTGTGCACTTCGATCTCGCCGCCGTGCAGCCGCACGATTTCCGACGTTATGGCCAGTCCGAGGCCGCTCCCGACCTGTTCTTTGATGGAGTTCTGCCCGGAGCGGTAGAATTTTTCAAAAATATGCGGGAGGTCTTCCGGGGAGATGCCGTGGCCGGTATCCGTCACCTCGAAATTAACGTATCCGTTGACCTCCCCGATGGAGAAGGTTATCCGCCCTTTTTCAGGCGTGTATTTTATGGCGTTTCCGAGAATGTTGATTATCGCCGCTTTGAGGAGTTCCTTGTCCGCGATCAGGGAGGGGAAAACATCCGGCAGCTTTCTTTCGATGGCGATCTGCTTGTCCCGCGCCGCCGCATCTATCGACGTGAGGCACCCGTCGACAAACCAGTCCGTGTGGACCAGACCTTTATTGGGCGTCAGGCTCCCCATCTCTATCTTGGAGATATTGAGGATGTTCTGGATCATGCCGGTCAGCCGGTTGGTTTCTTCGTTTATGGTATTATAAAATTCTTTTCGCATCTCCTCGTCCGTGATCTCGCCGATCATGAGCATCTCGCCGTAGGATTTGATGTTCGTCAGCGGCGTGCGCAGCTCGTGCGCGACGTGGGCGATGAAATCGTGCTGGACCTCCTCGGACTTCTTCCTGGATGTTATGTTCTTGATCATGAACAGCCTGGCGATGACAGTGCGGTCGCCGTCCAGAAGGTCGGAAGAGGACGCCTGAAATACCTCCCCCGGGGATGCGTCCGGAAACGTCACTTCAATGCTGTCCCGCACCCGTCCCGAATCCTCGGTGAACAGAGGCCGGATGTCATCACGGTCGAGAACTTTTTCCACCGGAGAGTCCAGGACCTCCTCGCTTTTCCTTCCCAGCAGCTTCAGCATGGAATCGTTTATCAGATGTATATGGCCCTGCAGATCGGTCACGATTATTCCCTGTCCGATCGCATCCAGGATCTTCGACTGCAGTTTTTTCTCGAACTGGATCACTCCCAGCCGGGAGGCAAGGCTGATATTTTCCTCCCCGATGGACCCGAGCTTCGACTTGACCTGGGTAAGGGATTTTTTCAGCTCCTCCACGACCGGCAGGAACTGGCCGCCTTTCGGTGCATCGGCGGGAAACGCGCCGCTCTCCACGGCATTCTTCAGGGAGGAATGCACGTCCTTCAGGGGCTTCAGTGCGGCGATCACGCCGTAGTAGAACAGGACGAGGGCGGCAAAAATGAAAAACGCGATCATGGAAAGAAAGCTCACGCGCTCCAGGGAGAAAAGCTGAACCGGCAGCGGCCTGAGCCCGATGCGGACGGTCCCGGTCCTGCTCCCTTTTTCGAGAACCGGCTTGGCAAACTCATGGGCGGTCTCGCCTGAGCCGCCGGGTCTGAAGCTCTGCCGGACGAACCCCTGGGAGGCCAAAGACCTCGTCTGGATTTCCGGAGGTATCGACTCAGAAATGTTCGTCGAATCCAGGGACATGATCTGCTTCCCCCCGGAATCGTGAACGTAAAGGTAAATAAGGCCGGTGTTGGCGGTGTATTCCGCTATCGACTTCAGCAGGAAATGCCTGTTGTCGGCCTTAAAGTCATCTATGGAATAAAGCGAAACGAGGCTGACCAGGTAAGTTCCCCTGTCCTCGACCTCTTTGATCCTGTTCCTCTCTTCGCTCCTCACGAGGAAGTAAAGGAGAAGCGCCATGCACAAAAGAAAGAGGACCGCAAAAGCGACACTTACCTGCTTCAGCCTCATAGCCCCCAACACATAAAAATATAAGGATTTCGGATAACTCCGACCATAGCAATATTCGGGATCTGGGAGGAGAGTACGGCAGTAAGCCGCAACTATCCTTTAATGGTATCGGCTTCCCCCCCTGAAACTTTAGGCTTCAGCTGCAAACACGTCAGTTTTATTAATTAATTTTCTTGGAGGAAAGAACTCTTCAGATTATTGAAATTAAGTATTTAAGGTATAAACGGCAAGCAGGTTGGGGAAAGGAAGGGCAGGCCTATATTCTGGCGGCTAAAGAGTACACTTTAACCAACTCGGAACCCCGGACTTTTTTATCGATATACTTTATCCAGTTCCGACACCGCTTTCTTGACGCCCGGATCGGTCACTTTTCCCGTGACAAACAGAAGCTTGTACTCCTTCTTCCAGAGCGCGGCTATGAAATCGTCCGTCCTCAGACCCTTCAGCCGCAGCATGATCAGCTCGTTTTTCCCGTCCCGCAGGGGATGGGAAAGGAAAGTGAGGAGCTCGAGAAAATAGTCGTTGCAGAGCCCCGCTATTTCGGAAATCATTCCTATCTTCTCTCCCACGGGAACGCTCAGATAGACCCTGACCCCTTCACACCTTGCCTTGGCAATCCCAGCGAGCGCCTCCAGGACGTCGGATTCGGTGATGATCCCGGCGAGCGCCCCCTTTTCGTTGAGCACGGGAAGGGCGCCGACGTGGTGCTCCCTCATGCTGCCCCCGGCATCCTCGAGTGGAGTATTAAGCCCGCAGGTGATCAGTTTCTTCGACATTGCATCGCGGACTTTGCTGCTCCGAAGAACATTTTTGATGTCTTCAGTGATCGGCTCGTTTTTCAGGAACGGAAGGATATTGGATTGAGTGATGATTCCCGCCAGGCCGCCTTCCCTCAAGACGGGCAGGCGCCTGATCCTGTTTTTTTTCATCAGCTCGAACGCGTCCATCAGGCTTATATCCTCGGTGGCCGTGACGGGGTTTTCCGACATCCAGTACCTTACGATCATTTTTTACTCTCCGTAAAAAAAAGTTCACAGTTCACGGTTCACAGTTCGACAGACCACGTTCAAATGCACGTGGGGCCGGCTGCAACGCCTCCGTAAATTCCTATCGTCAATTATAGGGAAAGATTTAATTTGAAAATCAAGACTGAGCTTCGAACTGTGGACTGTGAATGAAATTGGTTCACTTTTCCCGGAATTCGCCGATATCTAAGATATTCATGAATCTTTATGTCTTTGTTGAGTGAACCGTGAACTGCGAACTGAGAACTGATCTCTGATGTTGGATCCCGGAAAGTTAACCCGAAAAATCATCCGCCGGCTCGTAAAAAAGCACAAGGGCATTATCCTGAGCGAGACCAGGCTCATGTCTGATTTCATGAGGACATTGATGAAGGGCAGGAATACGGGAGAGGGATGGACATCCGCAGAGAGGGCGCTGATACGGGACGGCCTGAAGCACCTGTCCATCTATGTTCCCCTCCTGATCATCTTCAGCTTGCCCGGAGGGGCCCTTCTTCTTCCGTTCCTCGCGGAAATTCTCGACCGGAGAAAGCGGCGGCGGCTTGGACCGGCTCAAGAGAGAAGCTGAGAGACTGAAAGCTGAGGAGCTGACAAGGTGAGAGGATCGCGGTTTTTTCTTTCTCAGCGGGGTCATGCCGACCAGTTGGTTGTCAGGGGTGAGAAGCTCCCACGACCCTTCGGTTTTATTCCAGCAGGCGGTTCAGCATCTCCGAAGAAAGCAGAGTGAATCTGAAATTCACTCTGCCTTCCGACTCTTCAGCTCTGCCGTTCAGAACTCCCCATGAGATTGCGCGGGGGGGAAAGCGTAAATCTGACCAGGGTTCCTCCCGCTGGCGGACGGGTAATCTCGATTCCTCCCCCGATCAGACCCGCCCTTTCCTTCATGCCGAGAATGCCCAGGGCTCCCGGATGTGCGGCTTCATCATCCCCGATGCCTTTGCCGTTATCCCTCACCTCGAGAATGATTTTTCCATCGCGTACCTGCAGCGAGGTTTTGACTTCCGTTGCTTCCGCGTGGCGGGCGATATTGGTCAGGGATTCCTGAAAGATGCGGAATATGTTTATTCCGGCATCTCCCCTCAGCGCCATTTTTTCGGTGTTGTTAATGAAAAAGCACCGGATTCCCGTCCTCTTTTCGAACTCCCGGCACTGCCACTCGATCGCAGCCGCGATCCCGCAGTCGTCCAGGACGGGCGGCCGGAGCGAAGATGCGATCCGTTTTATCTTCTGAATGCATTTATCCGTGTTTTTGACGATCGATTTTGCCTTCCGAACCAGGACGGAAGTGTCTCCATCCATGTGACCGCAGATCCAGGAGGCCTCCATTTTGATGCTGACCATGTCCTGGCCGAAATCGTCGTGCATCTCCCGCGACAATTCCAGCCTCTCCCGCTCCCGGACCTCATGGAGTTTCGCGGCGAGGTCCTTCAGGCCCCGTTCCGCCTTTTTTTTCGCCTCTATCTCCTCCGCCATCGCCGCATTGCTGCGCAGCAGTTCGGCGGTTCGTAAACTGACTTTCTCCTCGAGCAGCTGGTTTGATTCCTGCAGGG
Organism: Syntrophales bacterium; assembly: GCA_028712885.1. Classification (GTDB taxonomy): domain Bacteria; phylum Desulfobacterota; class Syntrophia; order Syntrophales; family UBA4778; genus JAQTPK01. The sequence goes on from JAQTPK010000014.1 coordinate 54,385, forward strand.
CCCTGCTCAAGGCCTTGTATTCCGATATGTCCGTCACGACGGAGCGGAACCGCGACTGCGCCCTGTCGCTTGTTTCCTCCAGACGGCTCTCCATAACGGCTTCGAATTCGGTCCCGTCTTTATTCAGCAGATTCAGTTCTATCCGCTGTCTCCCGCTCTTCCGAAAAATTTCGTGCTGATGGGCATGGAACAGCTTCCTGTGCGGGGGAACTACATAGAGAAGAAAGGGGGTTCCGATCAGCTGCCTGGCTCCGATTCCGAGCATCTCGGCCGCGGCCCTGTTCGCCTCCGTGATCATCCCTTTCCGGTCGAAGGTGAAATATGCGACCGGGGCGAAATCATACAGGTCGTGGTACCTCGCCATCTCTTCTTCGATTCTGGCCTGGTATTGCCTCAATTCTTCGTTCTGCAGTTTCAGCTCTATCTGGGCAATCTCCAGTTCCCGGATAATGTCGCCGGCCTGCCCGTGAGCATGTCCTGCTCCCTTCCCGGACACGCAATGCTTGCGGTACAGCCTCTCCGCTTCTCTGCGAAGCTCCGTTTTTTTCATTTTTCCCGCCGCTGAAAAATGCCTGAACAGCTCGCTACCGTAATATCCCTATTTTCTCCTTCAGGCGTCCGATATCCGTAAACGTCACGGCCACGCCGTCGATAACGTTCTCGACCGTCCGGTACGGCATGATCCGCATCAGGTAATTATGACCGTCCCTGGTCCGAACCTCCTGCTCTTTCGGGACGAGAGCGTCCAGAACCTGGCGCGCATCCATGTCCAGTCCTTCGTACTCGAGGTTCGCGACGATATGGCTGATGGGGCACCCGATATCGCTGTGGATCAGATTGATCAGCTTGGTCGCCTCCTGGGTGAAGCGCTTGATTCTCAGGTCGCGATCCAGGAAGATGATCCCGCTATTGGTGCTGTCGAGAAGGTTCCTCATGTCGTTTTCCGCCCGTGAGAGCTGCTCTATTTTGACCTGGAGCTCGGAATTGACCGTCGCCAGCTCCTCGTTGACGGACTGCATCTCCTCCTTGGAAGTCTCCAGCTCCTCGTTGGTGCTTTGCAGTTCCTCGTTGGCGGACTTGAGCTCCTCATTGGACGCCTGAAGCTCTTCAATCGTGGCCTGCAGGTTTTCCCGGGTGTACTTCAGTTCTTTTTCTATCTCGTGCA
>JAQTPK010000061.1 GCA_028712885.1 Syntrophales bacterium
AGAAATCAGGAGTTTTATCTTTTCAGTTCAGGAAGTCACCTGTCCCCGCAACTTCGCATCCTCGTTGTTGGGCTTAAGGCTTACTGCAAGGATGTCATGGTTCGACAAGCCTGTCCTGAGCCAGCCGAAGGAGCCTGTCCTGAGCTTGCCGAAGGGTCGAAGGACTCACCATGACAAGCCCCCTATCTTCGCAACTTTGCAACCTCGCATCTTCGGTTCCCACCCTTCCACCCTCTCACCTTCTATCTTCCGGGCGGGCTCACTGCATCGAGGAGATTTCTTCCAGCTTCCGTTCCAGGCGCTTGGGGGATACGGGATACAGGGTGCGGATCTTGGGGGCGAAGACGGAAATGCGATATTCCTGGAGCATCCATCGGAATTCCTCGATCGCCTTGACTTTGTCGGAAGAGGATGCAGGGTCGACGCTGCCGGCGATCGCTTCGCAGCGCTCCTCGAAAGTCTTCACGGCGACGTTCTTGATCCGATCCTTTTCCAGATGCAGCAGGCCCCGCTCGGCTCTTTCCAGCAGGGCCGACATATACACGGGGAGGCGCCGCAGGCGTTCCCGCGTATAGCGGAGCGCAAAATCGCGCGGGACAAGGAGATCCAATTCGCTGCGGATATCTGCAAGGAATGAAGAGACCGTGCGGATGGAACGGTTCGCGTCCTCCAGGGTCCTCAGACGGGTCCGGGCGTCGTGATAGGATTTGAGAACCGGCCGCACCCCGTTCAGAACTTCCTGGCCGCAGGGAAGGATCTTCGGCGCAGCCGCCTGCGCGTGCCGTTCAAAATCGGATTTTCGGCGAACGGGCGCATCGAAGAGCTCCCGCAGCATGCGCTCGTACAGGAATCGCTCGAGCTCTTTTTCTCCCCCGAAATACAAGGCCCACTGTTTCATCTCGGAAGGCAAAGAGGCGTTTTTTCTGAGATGGGCAAGCTCTTTTTTGAACCTGGCGGAAAAGAGCGCGACCACTCCTTTCCGGTGGGCCGTTTCCGCTTCCTGCCTTTGCCGGAAAAGGCGGATATCGACAGCGTTCCCGTTTTCAACCAGCGCGGGGAATGCAAATCCGTGCGGGTCGTCCTCCGTTCCCAGGAGGATAGCCTGCGGCAGATCCTGGAAATCCCATGAGGCAAGTCCGCTTCTCTCCCAATCGCGGCGGGCCTTTTCGAAATATTCATCTTCGGCGGAATCCGACGTGTTCTTCTGCAGGTCCGCCAGGTTTCTGCCGGACTGCAATTCCTTCCCGCCGGCGGTCACGGAGTAGCGCATTTTCAGATGCTCCGGGAGACCTTCGGGATTCCAGGCCGAAGCCGGGATCGCGACGCCGAATCTCTCGCGGATAAACTCGCCGAGAACCGTTAAGAGAGGACCCCTTCTCGGCATTTCGTCCAGTATGGTCTCCACCGTGCCCGGCACGGGAATCAGGGCTTTCCTGTAATGCTTGGGGAGGCCCTTGATCAGACAGGTGATCTTTTCCGCCAGCAGACCCGGCACGAGCCAATCCGCGGCTTCGGCGCGGACGGACGGGAGCGCCGGGAGGGGGATTTTCACCGTCACTCCGTCTTCGGGCTTCCCGGGCTGAAAGCTGTATTGCAGGGGCAGCCGCAGCCTGCCGGAATAGAAGTGATCCGGGTATTCGCGGAGGCTCTCCTCCCCCGGGGTATAGCACATGATATCCCCGGGCTTCATCCGGAGAAAACCGTCTCCCCCTTCGGCGCGGATCAGCTTCTCCAGGGTGCGGAGATCGAAGACGGGTCCGGAGACCGCATCGAGCCGCTTCCGGTAAAATTCGGCCAGCTCGTCCTTGCTCACAAGGAGGTCGCGCCGCCTGAGTTTCTCCTCCGTTCGCGATATGTCCTCGATCAGCCTCCTGTTGTGCTCAAGAAAAGAGGGTGCTTTTTCGACCTCGGCTTCGACCAGGGCGCTTCGGATAAAAATTGCGGCTGCCTGTTCAGGATCGATGCGTCCGAATGAAACTTTCCTGCCCGGAACGATTATCAGGCCGAACAGGGAAACCTGCTCCCGCGCGACGACTTCGCCGCGCCCGCGGTCCCAGTGCGGATCGGAACAGGAATATCGGCACAGACCTTCCGCCAGGGGCTCGATCCAGGCGCTGTCGATATTCGCCGCCGTCCTCGCGTATATTCTCGTGGTCTCCACCATCTCGGCGGCCATGATCCAGTTCCCGCCCCGGTTGAACAGGCCCGAGCCGGGGAAGATCATCACTTTCCTGCCCTTCGCCGCCTGATAAAAATTCTTTTCCTTTTTTACGGCGATATTGGAAAGGCTCCCGCTCAGAATCGAGCGGTGTATGCCTTCCCGCTGGTCGTAGTAGTCGTCCTCCGTCCCGGCTTTCGCGGATATACCCGATTCGTCGAGAATATCCCGGATCTGGTCGTGCACTTCGATCCACTCCCTCATCCGGGTGAACGAAAGCAGGTGTTCTCTGCAGAACTTTCGCATCCGGCTTTGGGTGCGGAGCGCCTCCATGGCGCCGTGATACCGGTTCCAGATATTCAGCAGAGTAAGGAAATCGGAAGAAGTGTCCTTGAAAGGCTCATGCGCCCGCTTCGCTTCATCCATCCTTTCCGGCGGCCATTCCCTCGGATCCATGATGCTCAAGGCGGCGGCGATAATCAGGACATTGCCCAGGCATCCTTCCGTGGACGCCTCCAGAAGCATGCGGGAGACGCGGGGGTCAATCGGGAGCCTGGCCATGATTCGCCCCCTGTCCGTCAGCTCCCAGGCGGTCTCCCCTTCTTTACGGCGGATCGCGCCGAGCTCATTCAGGAGGTCGAACCCGTCGCGGATGCTGCGCGCCTCCGGAGGATCGATGAACGGAAAGGACTCCGCATCGGAAATTCCCAGGGAGAGCATGCGCAGAATCACTTCTGCCAGATTGGAGCGAAGGATCTCGGGCGAAGTGAAGAGGGGGCGCTGGTTGAAGTTTTCCTCGGAATAGAGCCGGATGCAGACGCCGTTCTCGATCCGGCCGCAGCGCCCCTTCCTCTGGTCGGCGCTGCTGCGGGAGATCTCTGCAATCGGGAGGCCGAAGGTCCTTGTCCTCGGGACGTAGCGAGAGATGCGGGCGAGCCCCGTGTCGACGACGTAGCGGATCCCGGGAATGGTGATGGAGGTCTCCGCTATATTCGTCGCCACAATGATCTTCCGCTTCGGCGAAGAAAGAAAAATCTGCCGCTGGGCGGATTGAGTAAGCCGGGAGAAGAGGGGAAGGACTGTCTCCTTCTTGCCTCCGCTTCCCTCGAGCCGCTCGCAGGTCTCGCGGATGTCGCGCTCGGTCGGCATGAAAACCAGAACGTCGCCGGAGGCGGATTCTTCGCGAATGCGGTTGATTTCGTTCACGGCTGCGTCGATGAACGTGAAATCCCCCGCCTCTTCGAGTCCCGGATCGAGCGGCGAATATCGGACCTCAACCGGGTACATCCTTCCCGATACATCGATCACGGGCGCCCGGCCGAAGGCGCGGGAAAACTTTTTTGCATCGATCGTGGCCGAGGTAATCACCACCTTCAGGTCTTTGCGCCTCCGGAGGAGATTCCTGAGCAGGCCGAGGATGAGGTCGATATTAAGGCTGCGCTCGTGGGCCTCGTCGATGATAATCGTGTCGTAAAGCCGGAGGAGGGGATCGCCCTGGATCTCCGCCAGGAGGATGCCGTCCGTCATCAGCTTGATAAAGGCGCCGCTGCCCACTTTTTCTTCAAATCTGATCTTGTATCCGACAGACCTCCCTATCGGCTCACCGAGTTCTTCCGCGATGCGGTTCGCGACCGCGACCGCGGCGATGCGCCGCGGCTGGGTGTGACCGATCAGTCCCGAGGCGCCGCGGCCCGCTTCCAGACACATTTTGGGAATCTGTGTCGATTTTCCGGAGCCGGTCTGGCCGGTTACGATCGTTACCGGATTCTTTCTGATCGAAGCGGTTATATCCCGTTTTTCCGCCGTTATGGGAAGGTTGTCCGGGTACTGAAACCGGGGGACTGCTTCCCGCCTCCTTTCCCTCTGCCTCCGGGACCGTTCCAGCCGCTCGCCGGCTGCGGCATAAAGGCTCAGCAGCTTCTCTGCGGGGATTCCCCTGGCTTTTTCCCTGTCAAGGCGCTCGAGCACGCCGGAGAGATATATCCGGTCGGAGGCCATTATTTCCGGCATGGATTTCCGGATCTTCCGGCGGATTTCTTCCAGGTTGATTCTTGTTCTCTTACCTTCCATTTACCATACGATGTAACAATATTTAGCACGCACCTTTACTAAACGGACCATAAAGTGTAACATGGCGCAGCTACTTTTTAAGAAGCGTTTTAAGAATGGTCTTCAGGTCGTCGATCCGGTTCTGCTCCGCGGTTTCCTTAAGCAGATCCTGTACTTCTTCGTCAAGAACAGCAAGGATAGCGGGATCAATCAGGAGCCTTCTCGCAAGGATCCGTTTCGAGGGCGGCAGGTCCTCGCCGTCGGACCGGCCGAGCAGCTGATCCGTTGTCATGACCCCTGCTTCGATAAGTTTTAACAGGTAATAAGGGGTGAGTTTTCTCTTGCCGTGCATCAATTCGGTCAGGCGGTTCTTGGAGAATCCGATATTGCGGGCGAGTTCGCTCAACCTCCTTTCCCTGCGATAGCGCAGGAGGGCGGATTGTACGATGGGAAGTAACTCCATGAAATCAGCATTTTCGCTCAATTCCAACTTCACCTTTCCTGACGGCTGAGGATAATATCCATACCTTGCCGCCGGGTGTCAAGAACTTTCCTTTTGCCATTTCCAGGCCCTTCAAAATACCATAAAGTGGTAATCTAATGGCTTTACAGATACCACGATATGGTATAAGATTCGGTGCCATTAAGCTTAGCAAGCGTCTAATCCTCAAGCTTAGACGTTAGCCAAGGCATGAGTCAAAAAGGAGGCTGTATGTCAAACGAGGTAAAGCACAGGGTAGCGCCCATTATCGGAACGGAATTCGATGTGGCAGGCACCACTTACATTGTGACCTCATCGGATGCGAAGAGGCTTCTGGCCCGGCCGAAAATGGAGCGCGGAAAAATGATCAAGCCGGAGCATGCAGCAGGAGCCGCGTCTATTTTTGAGCCGGAGGACTGGGCTGATGAGTATACGGACGGCCGCCAGTTCCTGGATCCGGAACCGGAAGATTGGGGGTGGAGAAATGGCAAGTAAAGAACAGTATGAAAAAGAAATCCATCTTGCTGCGGCAAGAAAGGGTTTCAAGCTGGTCGATCCGCATCAGCATACCCCCCCTGTTGTAAAACCGGAGGTCCGCAAAGAGGAGGACATGTCCTGCCCTATCCGTTTTGCCGGAAAGGGGTTTCTCGGAAAAAAAATCGTCGTGCACGTGCCGAAGAGGTACTGCACGGACGGCGCGATAAACAACCAGGCGAAGGAACGTCTGGCCCGGGAGGGGTACTACGGGTTTGCGGAAAGGAGCAAGGAGATCTACGACTGCGAGCTGGTCTTCAAGGCCAATTCCAAGGAACAGTGGCTGATCGAGATATCGGAGTGAAAGCTCCAGCCCCCGCACAGGGGGCTTTTTTTTGCCCTGCGGTCGCCTCGGTAGCTTGTGTCCTGGAATTCATTGGCGGGTGACTTTACTTTTCACCTTAACTTTACTGAAATGGGTTCATTACTATTTTTATGTACCCGTCTTCTTTCTTCTGAAATTTCCGGTACGCCTCCGGAGCATCGTCCAGCCGCATCCGGTGGCTGATGATGAATGACGGATCGATTTCGCCCCGGCTGATCCTTTCAAGCAGCAGCGCCATGTATTTCTGGACGTGAGTCTGCCCCATTCGGAAGGTAAGCCCCTTGGCGAAGGCCGCCCCCATCGGGACCTTGTCTATAAACCCGCTGTAGACGCCGGGAATCGATATTACCCCTCCCTTGCGGCAGGCCTGTATAGCTTCCCTCAGCACGTGCGGCCTGTCGGATTCCAACATCAGCGCCTGCTTAGTACGGTCGTAAAGGGCGGCTATACCGGGCTCGTGGGCTTCCATCCCGACCGCGTCGATGCAGGCATCCGGACCCCTCCCTCCTGTCATCAGCTTGAGAGTTTCGACGACGTCGTCCGTTTTGTCGTACGATACGGTTTCGGCGCCTCCCGCACGGGCCAGGTCGAGCCGCGCCTCCTCCCGGTCTATGGCGATGACGCGCTCCGCCCCGAGGAGAAACGCGCTCCGGATCGCAAATTGTCCGACCGGCCCGCATCCCCAGACGGCGATTACGTCCCCCGGGCTGATGCTGCAGTTTTCAGCAGCCATGTATCCCGTCGGGAAGATGTCGGAAAGGAACAGGACCTTCTCGTCGGGGATTTCAGAAGGCACCTTGATCGGACCGGAGTCGGCGTAGGGCACTCGCACATATTGCGCCTGCCCTCCGGCGTATCCTCCGTACAGGTGCGAATAACCGTACAATCCCGCCCCTGAGAAGCCGTACATCGCTTCCGCCATCCATGCATTGGGGTTGGAGTTGTCGCACAGGGACCACAGTTCGCGCCGGCAGTAGAAGCACTGCCCGCACGAAATGGTGAAAGGCACTACGACCCGGTCTCCAGTTTTTATGTTCTTTAATTCGTTTCCGGTCCCGACCACTTCGCCCATGAATTCGTGCCCGAGGATATCGCCTTTTTTCATCGTAGGGATGAAGCCGTCATACAGGTGCAGGTCGGAACCGCAGATCGCGGTCAGGGTTACCCGGACCACGGCGTCCCTGGGATTGAGAACATCCGGCTCAGGGACATTTTCCACCCGGACGTCATGTTTTCCGTACCAGCAAACAGCTTTCATATTCTCCTCCGTTTTGGTTATCCTTTCGGCTGTCCTTCCGTGGTGGGAATCTCGCCCGTTTCCATGTACTGCTTGAAATGCCGCAAACCCTCGAGAACGGCCGAAGAAGGGGACCTGCCCAGAAGCCTGGCAAAGGCCGCGCCGACCGGGCCGGCAGGCGGTCTGTATTCGAAGGAAACATTTATTTCGGTGCCCCGGTTTCCGGGGGCGGACCGGAAGAGGACCGATCCCTCCGTTTCCACCTGAGATCCCTCGACGGATCTCCAGGCGATTTCTTCCCCTTCCTTTTCCGCCGTAATCACGGCATCCCATTCCAGCCGCATCCCGGCGGGGCCTTTTGCAATCCAGTGGGACCGGGCGGGATTTATCACCTTCACCGATTCCAGGTGGTCGATAAAGCAGGGCAGCGATTCCAGGTTGCGCCAGACGCTGTACAGCTCCTGCGCGGGACGGTCTATGGTTACCGACCTCTCCACCTTTATGCTGTTTAATTTCAGGAGTGGTCTCATTTCGACCCCGCGCATCCGGAACCTGCTGGAGCCCTTTGCAACCAGCATTCCGATTCCCAGTCCCGCCAGCGCTATCGCCGGGAGCGGATTATTCTTGAGCTGCTTCACAACGCCCCTGATGACATTTCCTTGTTCGATTGCCATGGCCTTTCCTCCTGTCTGATGTATATGACAGGATCGGATGCCTTATGGTATTGCGGATTCTCTGATTTTGCGATTCGCCCGAGATGAAAAAGAAGAGCGAAGAGCTAAGTGGTGAAGAGTGAAAAGAGAAAAGGGTAGGGTTCCGGAACAGGTAATTTGCGCGAAACTACCGGCGCCGGCCTGAGTGCGAAGCGGCCTGCTCGGAGAGAAATCCGGCCGCGGCGGCCATGGATTCGCCCCAGGAAGGCAGGGTATCGAAGCGCTTTCGAGCGGCAAGACTGAGGGCAAGCAGTTTCTCTCTGTCCGGCAGGAGCTTCCTGATGCGTTCGGCAAGGGCGGATGAGTCTCCCGCCTTAACAATGAATCCATCAACTTCGTCGGCTATCGTTTCCGCGGGAGCCCCGAAATCGGCAGCTATGGAAGGAACCCCGAAGGCCCCCGCCTCGCCATAGACTATGCCGAAGCCCTCCAGCTCCGAGGGGACGGCGAGGAGATGGCTGTTCGCGTACAGGCCGGCCAGGGCCCCGTCGTCAACCCGCCCGGCGAAGCGGATCCTCCCGCCCAGCCCCGACCTGCTGATCATTGTCTTCAATTTCGAGGTGTAGGAAGGCATCAGGGAATAATCTCCCGCGACCGTAAGGATCCATGCTTCCTCCCGCAGTTGGTGCAGGGCCGATACGAGAACGTGCAGTCCCTTTCGGGGGATTACGTTCCCGACAAAAAGGATCCGGAATGTTTCCTGTTTCAAGCAGCGGATTTTTATTTCTTCCGGAGAAACCGCCGTTCCGAAGCGGTCCGATCCGGGCCGGGCGACAACGGACGGTTTCATTATTCCGATATTCTCGACGGAGGCCCTGGTAGCCGGGCTGTTGAAAATGAATCCGTCGACCGAACGGAGATAGAATCGTTCCGCCGGGACTGCCGCCGGCCTTACCCAGAAGGGGAGGGATTCGCCGGAACGGAGGTGATGGACAATGGAGATGACGGGAAAAGATTCGGCGCGGCGGATTGCCGCATTGAGGAGAAAAAGGGAAGGATGGGCGAGCTCATCCTGCAGGAGAAGATCAAACGGTGAGTTGACAATGTATCTGATCAGGCCCCGGTCGAGGTTCGCTGCGACAGAGCGCCAGCCTCCCCAGGGCAGGCTTATCGTTTCGACCTCATCGCCCCGCCCGCGCAGGCGCTCCACGAGCATCCGGTCGTAAAGGAAGCCGCCGGACGTATATTGAAGATCACCGCAGATCAGAAGTCCGATCCGCAATACGCTCCTCCGTATACGAGCTCCAGACCGAAGGGTTCTCCCGGACCTCAACGGTGATGCATTGAATGCCGGGCGCCGGGATCAGTCGCAAAAGCTCCCGGCAGAAAAAGCGCGCCAGCGCCTCCATGGTCGGGGTTCCGAGGAATTCCGGGAAATCGTTCAGGTTTCTGTCCCGGTAGGGGCTGAGCACTTCTCCGAGGATTTTTTCGACGTCTCTGACATCGGCCAGGAATCCGTCTCCGTTCAGGGTGTCCCCTTCCAGGCGTACCGCAATCCGGTACCGGTGCCGGTGCGGGCGGTCACTCCCGCATGCGCCGCCGGCGCCGAGGTGGTGCCATGCGCTGAACCCCTTGCTGATCCCGATGGTGAACATGTATTTCCTCTCGTAAATCGTAAGGCGTAAGGAGTGAGGCGTAAGGTGATAAAACGAATTACGGTCCTGGATAAATCCACTTGTTCCACACCTTACGACTTACGCTTTACGCTTCACGATTAGTAGTCAAGTATTACCTGAAGCACTTCGTTCTGCCGCTCCCCGCAAAGCAGGTACGCCTCGGCGGCCTTTTCGAACGGAAAGCGGTGCGTGATAATCCCGGGCGGGCCGCCGCGCGTCAGGAGCTTCTGCGCCGTTTCGAGCCTGCGGCGCCTTGTCCAGCGCGCCGACTGCTCCGGGGGAATTCGGCTCACCTGACTGCTCGTTATCCGGATATTTCCGCGATGGAAAAATCCGCCGAGATTGACTTCCGCGGAGCGGTTTCCATACCACGAGCCCACTATGATTCTGCTTCCGTAGGCCGCCGTCCGGATGGCGCTGTCCAGGGCGGCGGGATCGCCCGAGAGTTCGAAAATCAGGTCAAAATCGGAGCGAAACCTCTCAAGAGCGCCGGGGGAAAAAGGGTCCTCGCTTTCCGTCGCTCCCATTTCCCGGGATTTTTTTCGCCGCTGCGGATGCGGGTCGAATGTGACCAGTTCGGAGACAAGCATTCCGGACAGGAGGTCGGTCACAAGGAGCCCGATAACCCCCTGGCCGAAGACCGCCGCTTTCTCGCCCGCCATGGGCCGGCCGTCCCTGAGGAGGTGAACCGCGGTTTCCATCGCCGGCAGGAGAGCCATTGCCGCCGGAGCCGTTCCGGCCGGCAGAATCAGGAGCTGTTCCGGTTCCGCGAAGAAAAGGTCCTCGTGCGGGTGAAACGAAAAAACCTTTTTCCCTTCCCATTCCCCCATTTCAGCAGGCGCCCGCAGTACCTCGCCCACCATGGCGTAACCGTATTTGAAAGGGAAAGAGAAGGTTCCATCCGCCAGGGAGGGAATCGTCTCGTCCCTGCGCATTCCAGAGGGGGCCAGTCCCGTCAGGACAAGCATCTCCGTACCCGCGCTGACGGCCGAATGAAGCGCGCGCACCAGCAACCTTCCCGGACCGGTCAATTCCTCTTCCCGGATTTCGACCTTTCCCGGGGCTGCAAAATATAATGATCTGCGTTTCATTTCAGTCTCAAGTCTCAGGTCTCAAGTTCGTTTTCAAGAGTAGCGGAACAAAAAGTATTCTTGCCGGCAAAAGCAGGTCTAATAACTTGAAACTTGAAACCTGAGACTTGAGACTTTGCTAATCCCAATCCGGTTCCCCCCTGATCACGACGTCGGCCCCCAGTTTCTGGCAGGAGACGTTCTTCAGCCGGGGCAGGCGGGGAGCGATCTGATCGAGGGGACGGTCGAGCGCCCGGTAGCCGCCCAGAAAAAGGGGCGCGATAGTAATGACGAACTGGTCCACGAATCGGGTGGCCAGGAAACTCGTGATAACCTGGGCGCCGCCCTCGACCAGGATGGAGCGAACGCCCATATCGCCCATTCTTTTCATGAAAGTATCCAGATCGACGCCTCCTCCCGGGCAGGAGGGCAGCAGGAACACCCTCACCCCCGCTTTTTCCAGCATCTGCCGTCGGCTTCCGTCGGCTTCCCTCGCTGCTGCTATCCAGGGTTTTACTCCGTTGGCGAGCATTCTGGAATAAAAGGGGAAGCGAAGGCGGCTGTCGAGGATGATGGGCTGCGGATTCTTGCCGCTCACGAGCCTGACATCCAGCGCGGGATCGTCCGAGAGCACGGTTCCGATTCCCACCAGGATCGAATCGTGGATCGACCTCAGGGCATGGGTCATGATCCGGGACGCGTCGCCGCTGATGGCGAGGGGACGTCCGGCCCGCGCGGATATGCTGCCGTCGATGCTCTGGGCGTAGCTGATTGTAACGGCCGGCCGGTTCGTTCCCGGATTCCGGGACAGCTTCGTGGATACATGCTCCACCAGAACCGAGCCCCCGCCGGGGATGGAATCCATACTGTACACTGACGTGCTGGTCATGTTCTCCGCTCCTGATCTAAGGTTCAAAGTTCAGGGTTCAGAGTTCTGGGTGAACCAGGATTTGCCTGGATTGTAAAATCCTTATGAAGATCGGAAATGCTGTGCTTCTGAAGTTTCGGACAGCCCATCGGTCCAGGGTTGAGTCCGGATTTTTTTCAACTCCGGACTCGGAACTCTGAACTCTGAACTAAAAAAGACGGGGTGTTTATCCGGCACTGCCGGGTACTTTCAGCGTACTGCAAGTGGGTCGGGCAGTCCAGAAGTAAATTGGTTTTACGGTGATTATTTCCAGCGGGAGCTTCTGCCGTCCTGCGGAGGAGGTTCTATTTTGAGAGATTTTATTTTCCTGTACAGAGTACTCGCGTCTATTCCCAGGTCGCGGGCCGCTTTGCCGCGGTTTCCGCGGCAGCGTTCGAGCGCTTCCGTAATGAGCTGCTTCTCGACGGACTGGATCGTCCCGTGGCCCGGGCCGGCGGAAGACAGAGAAGCCGCGGCAGGCCGCAATTCGGGCGGGAGGTGGCGCAGTTCAATTTCATCGCCCGTGCAGAGAACAAATGCCTGCTCGATTATATTTTCAAGTTCCCGGACGTTTCCCGGGTAATCGTATTCCATCAATTGAGCCGCGACCTCACCGGCTACTCCCGTGATGTTCTTTTCCTGGAGCCTGTTGAACCTGGAGATGAGGTGCTCCAGCAGGAGCGGGATGTCCTCCCTTCTTTCCCGGAGAGCGGGAAGCTTCAGGTGAACCACTCGTATTCTGTAAAACAGATCCTCCCGGAAGCGGCCCGACTGGACGAGCGCCATGAGGTCCTGATTCGCCGCCGCAATAACCCGGACATCGACTTTGACGGGCCTTACGGAGCCCAGCGGTTCAATTGTCCTTTCCTGGAGCACTCTGAGAAGGCGGACCTGCATTGCCGGAGAGATGTCTCCTATTTCGTCCAGAAAGACCGTGCCGCCGTCCGCAAGCGCGAAGCGGCCCGGCTTGTCCCGCTTGGCGTCGGTAAAGGCGCCCGCCTCATATCCGAAGAGTTCGCTTTCAAGCAGGGAATCCGGAAGTGCGGCGCAGTTCATCGCGACAAAACGCTTTTTTCTTCGCGGCGAAAGATTGTGAATCGCCCGGGCGAAAAGCTCTTTTCCCGTTCCGCTCGCGCCTTCGATGAGCACAGTGCTGTTGCTTTCGGCGATTTGCGGCAGGATGCTGAACAGCCTCCTCATTGCAGGGCTCCGCCCGATAATATCCTGGAAAGTATAGCGGGACGCCAGCTCTTTCTGAAGCTGCTCGACAAGGCTGAGGTCCTGGAATGTTTCGACTCCCCCGATCACGCGGCCCTTTTCGTCCCGCAGGATGGCGGTCGATATGCGGATGGGTATCTGCCGGCCGTCGTGGGCGACTATCCTGGCGGTTGCATTGACAACAGGCCTGTCCTCTGCGATCGTCTTCCTGAGAACGCACCCGCTTTCACATATATCGGCCCGGAATACCTCGCAGCACGGGCGGCCGAGCGCATCCCTTATGTCGACCCCGGTGATCCTTTCCGCTGCCCGGTTGAACGCTGTGATCCGCCAATCCGTATCGACCGTAAATACCCCCTCGTTTATCGAATCGAGAATTATATCCCGTTCTGGTCTGTTTATGGTCATATGCTCTTCCCTTTCAGCGAATTTATAGCTTAAGAACTTGCAAAATGCAATAATCGTGCACTATAAAATTGCAAATCACATTAATCTTGTGGGGGGGATTTGTTGGATGTTATTGTTTTCAGGGCCTTTTATTCTGGCACGCCTATTGCCTCATGTGGGCCTATATGAAAATCGTAATTCCATACTGGCAGGGCCGGGTTTCTCCGGTTTTCGATACGGCGAATCGCGCCATGCTCTTCAGTTTTGAGGGGGGGCTCGAGGTATTGCGGGAGAATCGGGACCTGCTGTGCAAGGATCCT
>JAQTPK010000015.1 GCA_028712885.1 Syntrophales bacterium
ATCTGGGGAAATCCTTCCTTCTCCGCGCGTTCGGCAAAAGCCTGCAGCCGGAAATATGCCTTTGCCTCGCCGACGAATGCCGTCAGGAGATTATCTTTCGTTTTAATTTCAGCCATAACTCTCCTTTGAAAGTTCGTAAAGTGTAAGGCGTAAAGCGTAAGGTGTGTTGTCTATCACTTCACGCTTTACGCTAAATTAATATGAGAATTTCGCTTATTCCAGCTTTTTATTGGATGGGATGGGAAAAAGTGCTAAAATATCGCGGAGGAATCTGTTTATGCGCGAAAGAGAGCCGTCCGTATTGGTCATAGGGGCGCACCCGGATGACCCCGAACTCCAGGCGGGGGGGACCTCCGTCCTGTTTGCCCGATGCGGAAATTCCGTGCAATTCATTTCGGTAACGAACGGCGACGCGGGGCACCATCGGCTTTCGGGGGAAGAATTGGCGGAGCGCAGGAAAGCGGAAGCCGCCATGTCATCCCGGGTCGCCGGCATAGGATACGTGGTGATGGATAACCGCGACGGTGAGCTCGAGCCTACTGTAGACAACCGCAAAGACCTGATCCGGCGCATAAGGGAGTTCCGGCCCGACATAATAATCACCCATCGTCCTTACGACTATCATCCCGACCACCGGTACACCTCCATCCTCGTCCAGGACGCGGTTTTTTTTGCCTCGATTCCGAATATCTGTCCCGATGTTCCGCCCCTGAAAAGAAAGCCGGTCCTTCTTTATTCCGGCGATTCCTTTTTCAAGCCGCTGCCGTTTCATGCGGATTTTGCCGTCGGCATTGATCAGGCAATCGGCGCCAAGCTCGACATGATGCACTGCCATGAATCGCAGTTCTACGAGTTTCTTCCCCTGAGCCTCGGCGTTCCGGAAAAAGTGCCGGAAGGCGGCGCCGAGCGTCGAGCCTGGCTCGAGAGCCAATGGGCGGGGGAATGGCGGGCTGACCCCTGGCGGGAACTCCTGGCGCGTTTTTACGGGGAGCAGGGGAAATCGTTCAGGTACGCCGAGGCGTTCGAATTAAGCGAATACGGCCATATCCCCGCCGACCCGCGGGAAATCTTTCCCTTTTTGCCGGAAAGGACACCTCATTCAAAAGAATAATAGGGCCTTCCAAAAGAAAACTCCTATGTCTGCACTTAATTGAACAGCCTGCGTTATTGTGGTTGCGTTACCGCGGACAGCTTCCAGGGGTTATTCCCCACCTGCCGCGTGAAAGTCCAGTATTCCTCGAACTTGACGGGATCCGTTTTGCTGCCGGAAATGACCTTTCCGCTTCCCCCTGGAATACATCGAACATTTCTTCCGTCAGGAGCTGACGCACCGAAGACATGTCGCGGTCGGCCCAGGCCCCCTGAATCCGGAAGAAATCGTCCGTCCGGTCCTCTTTGAATTTGATATCGCTGAAACCGGAATCCATCTGGCGGATGTGCCCGATGCCCTTTTCCCTGTCGTCTTCGTCCAATGAAGAAGAAGATCAGGGTGAAAAAGAACATACCCGTTTTGATCCAGATTTTCGTCTGCATATGCCGCCTCCGCACGGGCTGTCGCCCTCAATTCCGAGTTTAAGTCCAAAGTCTACTGAACTAACCAGGGACTCAGGATTTTGTTCCGGCTATCATATGGCTTTTGTCATGTCTGTCAACCAAAATCCTCCCCTCCCGGTCATGCCGGCGTCATTCCGGACCCCGGATCGTATTCCTTGAATTTGATCTTCGAAAAAGAACTCGATATCCGGGGCTCGGTACTTGGGGGCGTAACCCGAGCGGGTGGGGATTTTGGAGACGGAAAATCAGGGTTAGAGCAATACCGAACGATATGACGCTCCGCTAATCTTAAACAATCCCGGTCCGGCGGCTGTGTGACCGGGGACCGTTTATCCGTGTAAACCGGCTTGCTTGAGCAATTGAAAAAAGGAGGTAAATATGAAACGAATACTGGTATTATTTTTCTGCATCCTGTTGATGTTTTCGTTCACCCTGACAGGATGCCAGAAACCGGAGGAGAAGAAACCGCCTGCCGCCCCGGCTCCGGAAAAGGCCGCCCCGGCTCCGGAAAAAGCGCCTGCCGCCCCGGACAAGCCCGGTGCGCCCGGAGGCGGTCCACCGCCTGCTCCTCCCACCAAATAGCCGACCAGGCATCAACGGGCGGAGCGAAGCTGCAGGCCTCGCTCCGCCCGTTTCTGTTTAAATCGGTTGACAGACAAAAAATCAATCCCGTAAAATCCCCGGGAAACAAGCGCCGATGATAATCGCGCAGAAGGATTCCCTTGCCCCGTTTTACGGAAAAACAGGCTGCCGGATGTTCCGTTCTGAAAAAGAAGACGGCAATCGAAGGCAGGCAGGAACTGGAGAGGCGGATTCTCCACGGTTTGCAGGATGAATGGAAAGAGGCCGTATGGGTCCTTGATCCGATATTCCGCGACCGCATGGCGATGCCGTTTTTTCGCCTGTCGGACGCGCGGGACAAGTGGGGGCAATGGAGCGCCGGAAACAGGGAAATATCTATCGGCCGCCGCCTCGTCTATAACCATCCCTGGTGTGCGGTACGCGAGGTGCTGCTGCATGAATTAGCCCACCAGCTCAGCGACGAGCTGCTCGGAAACCGGGGCGGCCCTCCCCACGGGCCGATCTTTCAAAAAGCCTGCGAGCTTCTGCGGGCCAATCCCGAAGCCTCCGGCAGCTATCCCCCCCTTGACGAGCGGATCGCGTCTGTTTCCCCCGATCCGCAGGACAGGCAGATGCTGAAAATCCGCAAGCTGTTTGCGCTCGCTGAAAGCGCGAATCCCTACGAAGCCGAAAGGGCGCTGGCCAAGGCAAGAGAGCTTGCCGCCAAATGCAATCTCAAGCGGAAAGACGGCAGCGCGGGCCAATACGCGAGTTTCTTCGTCGGCGAGCCCGCATTGCGCCATGCGCGGGAGCATTACCTTCTGGCGTCCATTCTCCAGGACTTCTACTTTGTCAAGGGAATCTGGGTTGCTGCTTACGTGCTGGACAGGTGCCGCATGGGGCGGGTCCTGGAAATCAGCGGCCGGAGGGAAAACGTCTTGACCGCCATGCACGTCCACGATTACATCCGCCGGTTCGAAAAAAACCAGTGGCTCATATACAGAAAAGAGCACTCGCAGAGAATACGGAGAAGCGATTTCACGACGGGAATCCTGGAAGGATTCCGTCAAAGCCTCTCGAAGCGGGCGGCGCGGAAACCCGACGGTGATGAAATAAAGGACCTGGTCAAGGCGGAAGACCGGCGTCTGGGCGAATACATCAAATGGAAATACCCCTCGGTCGTTCAGTTCCGGACGGCGGGCCGGGTTCGGGACGCAAATGTCGTGCGGGACGGCCGGAGAATAGGAAACAGGATAACGATACCGGAAAACGCGAATGGCGATAGCGGTCCCTGTCTGCTTCCGGCGCCTCCCTCTGCGGCAAACGTGCGGGGCAGGAGGCGCTCGTGACTTTCTTTCTGTTCGTCTTTTTCCTTGTCTACGGACTCATGCACGCCTATTTTGCCGCCAAGGTCCGGGCCGCGTATCCCGGCTTCACACCGTATGCACTCCTGGTCTTTCCCGTGCTGGTCCTCACGCCCCTTGTAGTCCGGGTCCTGGAAAGGAACGGGTTCGACCTTGCCGCACGGGGGCTGTCCTGGGCGGGTTATTCCTGGATGGGTTTCCTGTTCCTTTTCATTGTTGCGGCCCTTATCCTGGATGCCGGCCGCGTGCTTGCGGCGGGATTGCGCCTGATCACCGGCCGCACCTTTTCGTTTCCTTCCCCCGGTAAGACCCTTGCCGTCGCCCTGGTCGCCGCGGCCGGCATATTCATTTACGGGCTGTATGAGAACCATAATATCCGGACGGAGCGCATATTTTTAAAGTCCGCCAAAATCCCGCGCGAAGCCCGGATAAAGATTGTCCAGATTTCCGATGTGCACCTCGGCCTTATCGTCGGCGAAAAGAAACTGGAGAAGATCCTCGACCGGATCAAAGAGGAAAACCCCGATCTCATCGTCTCCACGGGAGACCTGCTGGACGGCCAGGCAGATCTGGATAATACAGCGGAGCTGCTGAACAGGATCCGTCCTGAATACGGGAAAATCGCCGTGTTCGGGAACCATGAATACTATTCCGGATTCGACCGGGCCCGGGAATTTCACGCCAAGGCGGGTTTCGATCTGCTGCGGGGAGAAAAAAAGCAGGTCTGCGATTTTCTCCAGATAACAGGGCTTGACGATCCCGCCGCCGCCGGTTTCGGCCTGTACCGGCGGATGCCGCCGGAAAATAATCCGGACGCTCACGCGGATCGGTTCGTTCTCCTCCTCAGGCACAGGCCCGTATTTGACGGGGAAAGCGGGAGATTCGATCTCCAGCTCTCGGGGCATACGCACGGAGGCCAGATATTCCCCTTCGGGCTGGTCACCAGGATATTTTTCGATAACATGGACAGGGGTTTCCACCGGCTGTCGCCGAAGGAACGGCTGTACGTCAGCAGGGGGTCGGGGACATGGGGACCGCCCATTCGCTTCCTGACGCCTC
Organism: Syntrophales bacterium; assembly: GCA_028712885.1. Taxonomy (GTDB): domain Bacteria; phylum Desulfobacterota; class Syntrophia; order Syntrophales; family UBA4778; genus JAQTPK01. The sequence goes on from JAQTPK010000015.1 coordinate 4,539, forward strand.
CGGAGGTGACGGTGATTGAAATGACGAGCGAATAAGTATTTATTGACCCTTCCCCCAGAATGGGTATGATGGATTCCTCGGACCCGTATTGTTCCGGAACTTCCTGCCGAACTTGGAGAAAACTGAAATGGAGATTCGATCGAGCAAAGATGATGGGGTAATCGTTGTTTCCGTCCAGGGAAGAATGGATGCCGTAACAGCGCCCGATTTCGACCAGTGTCTCGAAAAGTTCCTCCAGGAAGGAGAAAAAAAGTTTGTTATCGATTTCAGCGGGCTTGAGTACATAAGCAGCGCCGGCCTGCAGAGTCTTCTCAAAACGGCCAAGCAGCTCGAGAACACGGGCGGTTTGCTTCACCTCTCGAACCTTCGCGGCTCCGTCAGGGACGTCTTCGAAATATCAGGATTCGACTCGATCTTCCGAATCTTTCCGTCCAAGGAGGTGGCCCTGGAACCTTTACGGTGATTCCATGAAGTGCTCGGCAAAAATAGAAAATCTCTCTTCCGTAATGAACTGTGTTGTCGAGAATGCCCGGATTCGCGGATTTTCGGAAAAGAGAATCCACCAGATCGAACTTGCTCTCGAGGAAGCCCTCGTCAATGTCTTCCGGTATGCATATCCGGAGAGTTGCGGCGAAGTTGAGGTCGTCTGCCGGGAAAAGGGCGGGCGCCTTGTCATAGATATCATAGACTCCGGTGTCCCTTTCGACCCCGGAGACGTGCCCGATCCCGATACGAAGAATTGCAGTATCCGGGAAAAGAAACTCGGCGGACTCGGTTGCTTTCTGATCCGGAAGATGGCGGATGAGGTCCGGTACCGCAGGGAGGCCGGCCATAATGTTCTGACTCTCGTGCTGGGCAGGTCCTGCCATGATCCGCAGATTTCCAATTAGGTTCTTTTGCAGAAGATCGGCTCGTCTTTCTCCTTTAACTTCGATGAAGGGCCGCAGGTAAATTATGGCGGAAAACACCAAAGGGCGACTTCGCGTTGAGACGTATCTGCGGGAGTCGGTCCTCAACGACGTGGTCGAGCTTGAGAAGCGGGTCTGGAACAAGCAGGGCTACCGCGAAGTAAACGCGCCGATGCTCTATTTTGAGCTGGCTTATCTGACGAACGGCATCGTGCTGACAGCCTTCGATGAGGGACTGTTCGCCCCGGAGGAAAAGGAAAAGATGGCGGCGGAGGATCCCTGGTACGCCGGAGACCATCCGATCGGTTTTCTCGGGTGTTTCGCCGATTTCGACCATCAGGGCCCTTTCTGGTACGGCGCCCGCATGGGAGTCGACAGGAAGTACTGGAATCTCAACGTAGCCGAGGAGCTTGTCGGAAATCTTTATGATTGCGCCCTGGAAAGAAATATCCCGCGCATACGCTGGACGTACGACCCCCTCCAGTCCCGGAACGGGTACATGTACCTCCATAAAATGGGCGGGCTTGTCCGCGAGATCGGGTTTAATTACTACAGTGCGGTATTTACGAACGACGAGTTCAATCGCGGCATTTCGACCGACAGATTCGTCGTGGACTGGTGGATGCAGGCGGAACGGGTGCAGAAAAGGATGAAAGAGGGCCGGATCCCGCCCTACGACACCCAAAGCATGAACCCGGAGAATACGGTAAACGAGATCGAGCTGGACGAAAGCGGTCTCGAGAGGCACGGGGCAAAGTGGGTGCTCAATTCCAGCCTGACGCCTGTCTTTGTCGAGATTCCCTATTCCCAGGACCGCCTCCTGAAGGCGGACCGGGGGAAAGCGCAGACAGTGAGGGACCGCTGCCGCGCCCTGTTCATGCATTACCTCGCTCGCGGGTACGTGGTCACCGATTTCGTACTGAAGGTCGAAGCGGGCGGCCGCAGGCGGGCCTTTTACCGGCTGGACAGGGAAGCCGAGTCTCCGTTGTGAGTTTATTGTATTCTAAAGGACCTGACCAGATGCCCCAGGAAACCGCCAACCGGGAAAACATGCCGCCCCGTACGGCCCCTTCCGTAGATATTTGCGAGCTGCCGGAATCCGGCAAAAAAGGCATGACCATCAGGACAAAATTGATGGCGGCCTTTCTGAGCCTGTCCGTTATTTCTCTCGCCGTCTTCGGCTACATAGCCGTCGTGGACATCCGCAAGGTGGGGCAATACGCGCTCGAAAGCGGCGCATCCCTGGGAGAATCCGCCATCCGGGACAGTACGCGCGCTCTCGAGGAACTGGGTGAAGAAATCATACAGAGGAGGGCTGTTGATGTCGCCCTGCAATGCCGGATATTCCTGGATGCCCACCCGGGCATGAGCATGCGCGCCCTCCAGAACAATGAGGAATTTCGGAGTATCACCGTGCAGCCGGTGGGAGAGACCGGATATACGATCCTGTTCGAGATGAAGACGGGTATAATGCGCTTTCATCCCAATCCGGAGCTGGTCAATTACGACATGCACGGCTGGAAGGAAAAGCTCCCGGAATTCTGGGAGATCTACGAACAGAGCCTGGACGGGTCGACATCCGAGGGGTATTACGACTGGCAGGATCCCGACGGCCAGATAAGACCGAAATACATGTACATCGCCCCCGTAACCGGGACGCCGTACATGATCGCCGCAACTACCTACATCGATGAATTCTCCATTCCCATCAGGGAAATCGAAAAAGAAATCGGGGAGGCCACTCTGGAGATCGGAAAGAATGTAAACGAGAGCATCGACAGCGTGAGAGATGCTTTCGTGAATGCGCTCATCGCCATGATTCTGGTTGTGGCCTCCATCGCCTTTATGCTGGCCAGAATGATTACCCGTCCCATCCTTGCGCTGACGCGGAGCGCCCGCGCCATCGGCCGCGGCGAAATGGACGTCCAGGTCACGGTCAAGACGGGAGACGAGCTGCAGGATCTGGCGGCTTCTTTCAACCGGATGGTTGTCGACCTGAAAAAGCACATGAAGGATCTCGAGCGGGCTACGGCCGAGAAGGAGGGCCTGCTGAAGGAGCTGGAAATCGCCCGGGATATCCAGCAGAGACTCCTTCCCCAGTCTGCGCCTGAGATAGAGGGAGTCGATATCGCCGCGGCCAATATTCCGGCGCGGGAAGTGGGAGGAGATTTTTTCGACTTCATTCCTGTTGCGAAGGGAATCTGGGGTCTGGCCATTGCCGATGTATCGGGCAAGGGAATGCCTGCGGCAATGTTCATGGGCCTGACGAGGACGATCATCCGGGCGAGCGCGACCGGAAACTCGTCCGCGCATTCGGCCATTCGCCAGGCAAACGACCTCATCTGCCGGGATTCCACGTCCGGCATGTTCGTCACCCTGTTTTATGCGGTTTTCGATTCCGCCGAGAGTTCGCTGCATTACGTCAGCGCCGGGCATAACCCGCCGATCCTGTACCGTACCTCCGAAGACAGGATGCATTTCCTGAAGGCAAAGGGAGTGGCTCTGGGAGTAAGGGAGAATATCTCCCTCGAAGAAACCCGGATCGATCTGATCCGGGGGGATATGCTCGTTCTTTATACGGACGGAGTAACCGATGCAGTCAATGAGCACAGTGAAGAATTCGGTCTCGGGCGCCTCATGGACATTCTCCGTTCGAACCGCGATGCTTCCGCCGCACATGTGCTCGAAGCGATCCTGAAAGGGGTATCCGGGTTCATCGGCGGGCAGCCCTCCTTTGACGACCTGACGCTCATGATTCTGAAAATAAAAGCCTGACGAGCCGCTACGGAGAAGAGTACCTGTCCCTTCGTCTTAATATCCTACCCGGAAGACTGCCGGTGTGTTCGCCGCGCCGGAGCACGATCCGGCCGTTCACGATTACGTACTCGATCCCCGCCGGGTAGAGATGCGGTTCCTCCCAGGTGGACAGGTCGATTACGGTTCGGGGATCGAAAATTACAATGTCGGCGAAATAGCCCTTCCTGATTTCACCGCGGCGGTCCAGGCCGAACTTCCTCGCCGTCATCGATGTCATTTTCTCGATCGCCCGTCCCGTGCTCATCAGTTTTTCCTCGCGAACGTACCTTCCGAGCATGCGGGGAAAAGTCCCGTACGATCTTGGATGAGGTTTATTGATTCCGAGTTTCCCATACGGAGCAAGCGCCCAGCCGTCCGAACCGATAACGACCAGAGGATGCTCAATTATTCTCTTGAACGTCTCTTCGTTCAACGAAAAATTGATCATCGCCACCTGATCTTCCTCTTCGATCAGGATATCACGGATGAACTCAAACGGAGCTTTCCCCGAGTCCCGCGCCGCGGCGAGAACGGTTTTTCCGGGCAGATGCCGATTTTTCCCGGTCATGACGGAACAGATGCGGATAGTATCCCAGGAGCCTATCTTTTCCTCCTGTTTCCGGAGATATTCTCTTAACAGCGGCTCCGTCTCCGGATCCCTGAGGCGCTCGATGAACTCCTTTGTGGAGCCCTCCTTCAGGCGGGGAGGGAAAAACACGCTCAGAAATGTTGATGTTGCCGTGTAGGGATAACGATCGGCGAGAATTTCCATTCCCTGGGCGTTCACCTCGGAAATCCTCGATAGAACGGCGTGCACCTTGGGCCAGTTCCTGGGGTAGGAGAGTTTCAAATGAGATATCTGAAGGCTGATCCTCGAAGCGGCCGCTATCCGGATCGCTTCCTCGACGGCTTCCATCAGATAGTCCCCTTCGTCCCGCATGTGCGTCGCGTAAATGCCCCCGGCGGCCGCTGCGACGCGGCACAATTCGATCAATTCTTCGTCCCGGGCATAGCTTCCGGGAGTATAAATGAGGCCGGTCGATAATCCCAGGGCGCCCTGTTCCAGACATTTCCCCAGGATGGTCTTCATCTTTATCAGTTGAACAGGGGAAACGGGTATGTCCAGGCACGCTCCCACAATGCTTCTGAGGGCGCCATGGCCTACCATGGTTGCATAATTGAGGGCCATTCCGCTGTTTTCCAGGCGTTTCAGGAAGCCGTGGATTCCTTTCCAGCTTATCTCTATCCCGTACCGCTCCCGGAGCTGGACGCTCTTCTCCCGGAAGGCCGTTCCGTTCAGGGGAAAAGGGGAAAAACCGCAGTTGCCCGAAATTTCGGTCGTGACCCCCTGGCGGATTTTACTTTCAGCGCGGGGATTGACCAGGAGCTCAATGTCGGTATGGCTGTGAGGATCGATGAATCCGGGACAAACGGCGAGGTCAGCCGCGGAAATCGTCTGCCCGGCGCGGTAATGGCCCAAATCCTGCCCTATCTCCCGGATGATATCGCCGTGCACGGCGATATCCAGGAGCCGGCCGGGACCGCCCAGGCCGTCGTATACGATTCCCTTCCTGATCAGCAGATCGCAAATGCGGGAATTTGCATTCTGCGCGCGAGGCTTATGCTGCATACGGTAAAATATTATCCATCTGCCGGTAAATGTCCAGCGGCAAAAAATAGAAGATGAGAAGTTGAGATGCTGAGAAGATAGGAGGGTCAACCGATGACAAGGGTAGATACATATTGAAACGGTACTTTCAAAAACGGATTTTTGGTGTTACACTAATTCAAGTTGCATACGACAATTGTTCTGATTGCCGTGTGTGCGATTCGGCTGCCGCAATGATTAAGCATACTTTCATATTGAAAGAGGGCGTCTGGACGGCCAGGGGAAGGTATTTCAATGAAAAAATGGAGCCATTCCCCCTGGAAGGAAAAACGACCGTCAGCCACGCGGAAGAATCGTGGGTAATTGACAGCCGCATGAAACTCCTCGGTCGGAAGGAGATAGAATTCCAGAATCTCTACCGGGTGACACCTTTTGCTCCGGGGGCGAGGACGGCGAACTGGGAGTCATACAATCCGTCCGTCGGCATTCTGTCGGGCAAATTCATCATCGCCGGGGATTCGATAATCTCGACCTGTGCATCCAAAAACGGCGCATACGAAGGCGTTGAGTATCTTCAGCTGCATAGCGAGGGGAGGTATTTCAACAGGGGGGCGTTTCTTGAAGGGATGACGATTTTATCCTCCTGGGAGATTGAAATGCAGCTGCTGGACTGATTCATATAACACCGGAGCAGGCAGAAGGAGGGGTGGATGAAAACTTTGGTTTACATCCGGAATCTCCTGGCCGACCGCTACGTGGCCTCGATCACGCCTTCCTCAAAATCTGCGGTGGAGCGTATCTGCCGCAAGATAAATTTCAAGGCTAAAAACCTCATCATCGAGTATGGTCCGGGCCTGGGGGTTTTCACTTCCCGCTTTCTGGAATACATGTCCCCGGAATCCCGGCTGATTGCAATAGAAAGGAATCCCGATTTTCACCGCTTGCTCCGCCGGGAAATCGATGACCCGAGGCTGCTTGTTCATCTCGGTTGCGCCGGCAGCGTGCTGGATGTTCTGCACGGGGTTAACGGGGAGGGGGCGGACTACATCGTTTCGGGAATACCTTTTTCTCTTCTCAGCGGGCAGATGAGGGCCGGCATTATCAGCAATACATTTTCCGCCCTGAAAAACGGCGGTTCTTTTCTTGCCTACCAGACCTTCTATCAGCCGGACAGGCATCTCAAGTCTCTCTTGAAGGAGCACTTCCCTGTTGTGCGCACCGAACTGGTGCTGCCGTGCATACCGCCGCTTTCTATTATCGAAGCAAAAAAGGAATAGAAGGTGAGAAATTGAGAGCGTGAGAGGGTGAGAAAAGAACGAAGCTGGGAAGTTGCGAAGATACGAGGATAGGCGGCTTTTTACCATTCCAGTCGCCTATCCTCGCAACCTCCCATCCTCGCAACTTCGTATTTCACCCGGCCTTCTCAACTTTTTTCCGTGACCCGTACCGCTCGGCGTATACACGGGACAGCTCGGCCCCGAAAAAAAAGATTTGGGCGGAGTAGTATATCCAGAGGAGCAGCAGGGCGAGGGAACTCGCCGCGCCGTAAATGGACCCGACTCCGCTCCTGCCGAGATATATCCCGATAAAAATCCGGCCGACCGTGAAAAGAAAAGAAGTCACCAGGGACGCCAGCCAGACATCCCTCCAGGAGACGCGCGCTCCGGGCAGTATCTTGTAAAGCATGGCGAACAGAACTGTGACCAGCCCCAGAGAAACCGCGGCGTCGGCCGTCCGGATCAGAAATAAGGAGACGGCAAACTCCGGCGCGATACTGCTCAGCGTGGAAATGACGGTTCCCGTAACAAGGGACAGGAGGAGAACGAAACCGACGACGAGGACCATCGAAAATGACAGCAGCCGTGCTATGAAGAATTCTTTAAGGCCCCCTCCTTTTTTGTTTTGCACTCCCCAGATCTGGTTGAGCGAGCTGCGGAGTTCCGCGAAAACCGAGGAGGCGCCGATGAAAAGAAGAAATATGGCCATGAGCGAGGCAAGGATGCCAGACCGGAGTTTACCCGAGGTGCGGGCGAATATGTCCTGAATGAAAAGGGCTCCGTTCCGGCCGACAAGGATTGTCAGCCCCTCGAACAGTTCCCCCTTTGCCGCCTGCTCTCCGAAAACAAAGCCGGCGACGCTTACCGCCAGAACCAGCAGGGGGGCGAGGGAAAATACCGTGTAATACGCCAGCGCAGCGGAAAGGCGCGGCACGTTGTCGTCCAGCCATCTCGAAAAGGTTTCCCTCAGCATGCGTTCTTTGCGTCTTTCGCGTTCTTTGCGTCCTTTTGACCCGATGGACGTAATGGACGCATATGCGGCGCCTCCCGCGGTGCGGGCTTATTACCGAAGGGAAGACAATCTGCGCCGGGCCGCGCCGAGAGAAAACCTTTTTCCGCGCGCCGCCTGCCATGGATCACCCTCTCCTTCGATCCGTGCGCGGAGGTTTTTAAGTGTAAATTTCACGGAGGAGAGGCCGGGATCGTCCAACTCCTCCCAGAATAGCGGAGCGGAAACCGGGGCTCCGGGTCTGGGCCGGACGGAATACGGCGCAACTGCGGTCTGGCCGTATGCGTTTCGGAGAGTATCGATGTAGACGCGCCCCCGCCTTTTGATCTTGCGGATTTCGGCTGTGACGAGTGAAGGCTCCCGGATACACAGGCAAGCCGCCGCGTCATGTGCGAAAGAGCGGACCTCATCGAAAGCGGATTTCCGGTCTATCGGCACGAGCACGTGCAGACCCGCCGACCCCGTCGTCTTTACCAGGCTTTCCAGGCTTATTTCCCGCAGCAGGTCCCCGAGCAGCCGCGCCGCCCGGCATGCGTCCCGAAAACGCCCCTCCGGCGGGTCAAGATCAAAAATCATCTGGTCGGGATAATGGAGCCGGTCCGCCCTGCTGAGCCAGGTATGGAGGGATATGCACGCCTGATTGGCGACATAAATGAGCGTCGCCCTGTTCTCGCAAATCAGATGATCCAGCTCGCCGCCTTCCTTCTCCAGCCGGATATGCCGGATCCAGCCGGGAAAATAGTCCGAAATGTTCTTCTGGTAAAAACCCTCGGACGCGATCCCGTCGGGGAAGCGCTGCATCATGAGGGGACGTCCGTGCAAATAGGGCAGGATCGAGGGCGCAATCCAGGAATAGTAATCGATCAGGTCTCCCTTCCTGATATCGTCGTCAGGAAAAAGGACCTTGTCCCTTTTAGTTATGTCGATGACGCGGGCGCCGGCGCGGATCCTCTCGCTCATGACATATTTTTCCCGTCGGACGGCGGATCAGGCCTGAACGGACGGCCCGGAATATTCGGTTTTGTAGTAACTGTGGATCATGGAGACAAACGCCGGGTCGGCCATGTCAGGCCAGTTGTCCTTATCGAAACCGGGAGCTTTCTCGAGCTGTTCCTTTTTTACGTCCAGGATGAAGGCGTGCTCCTCTGTGCGCAGCTGAAGCGCGTTCCAGGGGACGGCGAAAAGTTTGTCGCCCACGCCCAGTATGCCTCCGAAGGATAAAACAGCGTAGCGAATGCACCCATCCTGTGTGTCGATCATAAGCTCTTCTATTTCCCCGAGATCCTCTCCCGTCAGGTTTCTCACGCTGTCGCCGATGATCGTGGCTGCGGACAGCAATTTACCTTCCTTTGTCTCTTTCATCTGTTTTCTCTCCATTGAAATAATATCCGATCGGCGCCGAAGCGCACGTGCGCGCAGGCTCATGAGGAGGCCGCGGTTCAAAGCGGTCTTAAACCGGCGGACGCCGGACAATCCCGAGGATGAGAGATGCTATAAACAGGACCAGGAAAATGAAAAACAGGATTTTGGCGATGCCGGCTGCGCCCGCCGCGATGCCGCCGAAGCCGAAAAATGCGGCGATCAGGGCGACGACAAAAAATATCAGGGCCCAAGTCAACATATCACTTTCTCCTTTCCAACGTTGTTATCTGAATTCCGCGCTCAGCCTTAACGAAAGAAACTGGAGCATATCCTTCAGGGAGAGTATCCCCGCGAGTCTGTCGTTTTCCAGAACTATCAATCTGCTGTTTCCCGACCGGCTCATCAGCGAGAGCGCCTCCGCCGCGCCCGTATCGGGCCTGATGGTGTTCTCGGGCGAAAGGCGGGAAGAAATTTCCCCGACCTTTCGCACCGGCCATTCGTCTTTCGGAACGGATTTTATCTGCCTGATTGTTATGCAGCCGAGAACGTCCCCCGATTTAACCACAGGATACATTTTGTGGTGGTATCTGTATATGTACCCTTCAACCAACTCGGAGAGGGATATGGAATCGGGGACGGTTACCGGCTCCGTTACCATGAAGCGGCGGATCTTTTCTCCTTCCAGCGCCCGGTTGATCAGGACCTGGCGATATGAATTCTCTGCGGCGTTTTTCAGGAAAAGACCGATCAGAATCCACCATATGCCGCCTATGGGATTGCCCTGAAAGATCGCCAGGAGGCCCAGCAGCATCAGGAGGATGCCGAAAAGCGACCCTATGCCCGAAGCCGTCCGAGTAGCCCGCCCCAGACTGCCCCGCCATTTCCAGAGAATCGATCTGAGGATGCGGCCTCCGTCCAGCGGAAAGGCGGGAAGGAGATTAAATCCGGCCAGGAGGAGGTTTATCCAGCCCAGGTATTCGAGCACAGCCAGGGTCGGCGCCGATAAGAATTCTTCCGCAGCGCGGTTTGCGCCGAGGAAAACCACTCCGGCCAGCACGCTCGCCGCGGGTCCGGAGAGGGACATCAGGAATTCCGCTCGGGCGTCGGGAGGCTCATCCCCCATTTCTGCGACCCCGCCGAAGATGAACAGGGTTATTCCCTTCATGGGAATCCCGAATTTTCTGGCGACAAGGGAATGGCACAGCTCATGGAAAATTATGGAAAGAAAGAGGCCGAGCGTCCCCGCCAGTCCCATCCACCAGTAAACAGAATCGGGGAAACCTTCATAATAAGCGGGAAAGAGCCCGCGGGCGAGAGACCATGTCAGCAGAACGCCGAGAACCAGCCAGCTCGGGTCCAGATGGACATTGAAACCGAATACGCTGAAAAGACGGTATCTCTGTCCGAACATCCCCCCGGATCTCCGTTTGGCCTCCGTCGTCGTCTCCTGTTGTTTCACACATCCTCCTCGGGGCCGATCATCCCGTGCTAAAATGATCTGATAAAATAGCGGTTTAAACCATAGATCAATGTCCTGATTTGTTTCATCGAATTGCCTGATTAAGAATAGGGCTACGGCTGTTTAAATCACCCGTCTGCGGCGCCTGCCCTGAGACCTTCGATAAACTCAGGTCAAGCCTTCCGGATTTAAGGCGCCGTTCAGGATGTTTTTGAACTTCTTTTTTCATGCGCGCCCGGACAGCCGGGTCATTTCCGCCAGACGGCGGACCAGGGAAGGCCGGAAGTATTCAGGCCGCAGGCGCCATCTCCAGTTTCCGGCGAACGTTGCGGGCTTGTTCATTCTTGCTTCTTCAGACAACCCGAGAACGTCCTGCATCGGAACAATAGCGGTGTCGGAGATTGAATTCATCAGGACGCGTATCAAAACCCAATGCAATTCTCCCAACCGGGGTTTTGCCCCAAGATATGCGAACAGCCGTTTCCGTTCCTGCGGGCCGGCTTCGCGTCTGAACCAGCCCCTGACCGTGTTGTTGTCGTGCGTGCCGGTGTATACGACTGTCTTGCGGATATAATGGTGAGGTATGTGGGGCGACTCGGGCATGTCTTCCCCGAACGCGAAGAGCAGGACGCGCATTCCCGGAATCTCCAGCTCCCGGATAATCTCCCGCACGTCCGGCGTGATCATGCCGAGGTCTTCCGCGATAAGGGGAGGCAAAGGGATTTTTTTGTGTACCTCCCGGAAAAAATCACGCACGGGACATTCCACCCAGCGGCCGCGCACGGCCGTGCTTTCTCCCGCCGGAACTTCCCAGTAGGCTACCATGCCGCGGAAGTGGTCGATGCGGACCAGGTCATGGAGCTTGAGATTGCGCTCCAGCCGGTCCATCCACCATGAGAAGCGGTTTTCGCGCAGACGCTCCCAATCGTAAACGGGATTGCCCCAGAGCTGTCCCGTGGCGCTGAAGTAATCCGGCGGTACTCCCGCCTGAAAGGCGGGTTTCCTGCTCCGGTCCAGCTTGAAAAAACCGGGATGGGACCATACATCCGCGCTGTCGTAGCTTACATAATAGGGAACATCCCCGACGATAAGGACCCCGTGCCGGTTGCAGAAATTTTTCAATCTTTCCCATTGGGAGTTGAGCATGAACTGCAGGAAATTCATGTATGCCACCGCTCCGCCGTTCCGGGTCCTGAATTTCTCCAGGGCGCCGGGTTTCCTGTTGCGCAGCGGAACGGGCCAGCTGCTCCAGTCTCCTTCGGGATGCAGGGTCTTTATCGCGGAGAAAAGCGCGAAGTCTTCCAGCCAGCCGGAATTCCCGGCGCAGTAGTCAAGGTAATCCGCCCGGCGCAGTCCCCCTTCGTTCAGGAACCGCTCGAACGCCTTCTGAAGAAGACTTTCCTTCAAGGCTGAGGCAACCGGGAGATCGAAAGGGCCGTAGCCGGCCCGCGCGGGCTTCAGGTCGGACCGGTCCAGTAGTCCTTCTTCGGCCAGGATCTCGGGGCTTGCCAGCAGCGGGTTAATGGCGAAGGCGGAACGCGCCTGGTAAGGCGAGTATCCGTCCGAGGGGGGGGAGAGGGGCAGGATTTGCCAGTAGCCCTGTCCGGCTTCCGAAAGGAATTCCGCGAAACGATAAGCCGCGGGGCCGAAATCCCCGATCCCGAAAGGGGAGGGCAAAGAGGTGATGTGCAGGAGGATGCCGCTTCCGCGTCCGTTCATGGCGGATTTCCGCTGAGAAGGAGAGCTGCGGGGAAATTTTCCAGTATTTCTCCCAGGAAGACGTTTCCCCCCCTGACGGGCGCGGTTCCCGTCAGGACGTCCGTCCACGCGGCGTCCGTTTCCGGCAGCAGCAGGGCCGTATCGCCCCAGACACGGGATCCAAGGGGAAACCGTCCGGGCTCCACGAGAGACGCAGCCAGTCGCGGAACTACCACAGCCGCCTGCGTTTCCCGGTACTGCCGGAGAAAGGCGATCGCGTTATTCGATTTATTCCCGGTAATCTCCACAGGACGGTAAATTCCATTCTGGAAAAGGATGCGATGAGTTTTGCGAGCCTGGAGTGCCCGCCACATGAGGAACATTTTTATCCGCCCGTCCTCCCAGTCGGCCAGATACTCCGCCGCGGCGCCGGGAAGATCCCGGCTGCTCGCTCGGACTATTTCGCCGAGCAGCGATGACCTCAGGTCGAAATCAACGCTTCTGCGGTTGTCGGGATCCACCAGATCGAGATGCCACAATTCCGTCCCCTGGTAAAAATCGGGCGCCCCCGGGGCCGCAATCTTGATGAGAAGCTGGGAAAGCGAATTGATGCAGCCGTAAAAAGAAACCTCTCTTTGAAAAGGGGCAAAGCTGGCCGGGAAAAAATTTTCCGGCGATGGGTCGAGAATCGCGTCCGCAAAATCAAGCAGGGCGGACTCATATCCCGCGTCGGGCATGCTCCAGGAGGTGAAGACCTTCGCTTCCCGAGCCGCTTTCAGCATGTATTCCTTTATTCTCGCCGTGAATCCGGCGGGGTTGTCCCGGCGCAGAGGCCAGGCCCCCAGGAGCGTCTGGTAAAGGAAAAACTCCATATTCCCGTCCGGCAGGGCCCGCCCGCCTATCATCTTCTTTCTGCTGCGGTTCAGCTTCTTCCACTCCAGGCATTTTTCCCCCCAGCGGCCGGCGATTTCCGAAAGGACGTTGATTCTCATCCGGACGTCTTCGCCGCGCTTGGTGTCGTGTGTGGATGTGGCGTTCATCGCATGCGGCCACCGATGCGCCCTCCTTTCCAGAAAGGAATGAAACTCGCCGGGCGAAGCGCCGATTATGCCGGGCTCGCCGCCCACCTCGTTGCGGGAGATGAACCGGTTATAGACGTAAAAAGCAGTGTCCTCGACGCCCTTGGCCATCAGGGACCCGGTAAACTGCTGGAGGCGAAGGACCCACGGGCGCCAGAGGTCGAGCTCGACCGCAGGTTTCTCCCCCGGCGGGCAGAGCATTCCCCGTTCGATGAAAGACAGCTCGGTCTCCAGATCCGGCCTGCGCGCTTTTGCCGCCGCGAAGCTCTCCCTTACAAGATTCCTGTCTTTTTCCGTGTCGGCTTCGCCGCAGCGCAGATACGTGCGGTACGCGCCGAATCCCGCCATGGCCTCCCGGAGGGCGTCGCGGAGATTCCGGAAAGCGAGGTCGCGCCCGCCGACGGTCGCTTCCGCAATCCGCTTCAAGCCCCGGGCGATATTGTCAAGGTCCCCCCACATCGGACCGTCGAGAACTTCCAGCCGCTTGCCCAGAAAAAGGTCCGGGTACCCGCCGGTAAATCCGGTAAAATCACGGTAAATCCGGTCCAGCGTCCGCTCGCTGTCACTGTCGCACAGGGCGGCGCTTGCCTCCTCGGCAAAGTCGTATCCCGTTGTGCCCTGGATGGGCCAGTCGTCCGGAATGACCTCGCCTCTCCTCAATATTTTTTCCGCGACAATGTAGACGTCGCCGGCGGCGCGGCGCAATCTGCCTGCGTACGCCGTGGGATTCAGAAGGCCGTCGATGTGGTCGATCCGGACGCCGGTAACTGCCCCGGCCCTTATCCATTTAAGAGTTTCCGAGTGGACCTCTTCGAACACGCGGTCCTCTTCCGTATTTATCCCGATCAGGCCGTTGATGATGAAAAAACGCCGGTAGTTCAACTCGCTGTCCGCGGTCTTCCAGAATGCGGGACGAAAGAACTGCCCGGCGATCACCAGGTGCATCATTTTGAAACCATCCGCGGACCGGCGGTTTACCTCGTCGATCCTTTTTTTCAGAAAATTCCTGACGAATCCGCTTCGGGCGCAAAGATCCCCCAGGCCCTTCTTGATATTGTCCGCGCGTTCCTTCCTGCCTGCGCCGGGCGATCCCGCCTGCGCGAGCATCCCCCGCATTTCAAGGAAATCTGACCGGTCTTCCGGAGTCGTTGCTTCCGGGTGATCGGGTGCTGCAAGAAAATTGCCGTAGGTCTCAAGCCGCAGGGGAAACCTCATGCCGCTGAAACCGAGGAACAGTCCCCGATCAAAGAGGATTTCAAACTCTCCTCCGACGAGACATTTCTCATACGGAGCGCCGAGAAAGGGCAGAAGAAGGCTTTTCCCGAATGAGGGATGGTCCCAATCGACATCAAAAAAAGATGAATAGTCCGAATCCGGTCCGTTTTCAAGAACGTCCATCAGGCGTGCGTTCCGGTCGTGATAGGCCATATGATTGGGGACGATATCCTGAATCCAGCCGATATCCAGGTCTTTTCTGGACGCGGAGAGCAGCTCGAAATCGCTCCGTGAGCCCAACTCGGGATCAAGGCGGTCCGGGCTGCATACATCGTATCCGTGTTTACTGCCGGGCGCAGATTCAAGTACAGGGGAGGCGTACACGTCCGAGATGCCGAGTTCAGCAAGGTAAGGAAGCATGCGCCGGAGGTCGTTGAAGCCGAAGCCGGCGTGGAACTGGATGCGGTATGTCGCTGTCGGAATGCGCATGAGAGTCCAGGGTCCAGAGTTCCGAGTTCGTAATAATGCATCTGTACGGAGCTCATCCCCAAAGCAATTCTCTTGAAACCGTCAAGCCGCCGGCAAAGGCGTCTCTGGACTCCGGACTCCGAACTTTTACTTGAATTTCATCTTGAGCTCATCCCCCAGCCTCTGGAAACGCTCAAGCCAGCTCTGTGCGCGGGCGTCCCCCGCCTCCGCCTTTTTCTGCATGCCGGCGTACATTTTCGTACCGATCCGGAAGTAGATATTCTGGGTTTCCCAGAGCCCGATATCGAGATGCAGCGGCTCCAGTGTCCGGATAATTTCTTCTATTTTCTCCCAGAGGGAAAGATCGAAAGGATCTTCGGCCAGCCTCTTTGCACGGCCCGTTATGGAATTTCTGGCAATGAGGTTCAATGAATTCCGGTCCGGTTCAATGGGCCATTTCCTGATTTCATCCACCTGTTTCCTCAGGGCGGAGACAGGTATGTCGCTTTTCTCCAGAATGTCCCGCAAATCGCGATTCACAATGAACTCGACTGTCGTGGAAAGGGCCTTTGGAAGCGGCGCCCGCAGGGCGCTCATCATGTTCATGACGGGATAGTTCGTTTCGTAAATCTGCCGGAATACGGCCTCGACGTTTTCCAGGGTAGTCGCCATGACGATGTTCAGGATCTTCCTCTGTTCATCGCGGAACATGCTCCAGATGGAATATTCCTGAGAGCGGAAATGGCGGTCAATGAGCCGGATGGTCCCCGGGATATCGCTTTTCAGGAAGGCTTCCTTTATCTGCCCGCGCATGCGGGTGAAGGCTTCTTCGCCGATAAAATCCCTGGCGCCGCCGCTTATATTGTATCCGCCGAGATTGATTACGGCGAAGCTGATCTCCTTCTGATTCCAGGTAAGGTTGGATCTTATTTGTATGCGCCCGGTGGCCAGGCTCAGAAGACCGGTCTCGACCTGCTCGTACGCGCGGTTCACACCGCCGTAGCAGTAGATCTGAAATTTTTCCGGGTATTCCGTGAAGAGGGAAGATATGGCGTAATGAGCCCCGACGCGGTAAAGGTCGAGTCGGGCGGGTTTGACGAAGATCTCGTAAATATGGGCGCCGTTCTGGAAATCCGGGATGTTGGTCGGCACCTTCACGAGCTTCCCCTGAAACGCATTCTCAAAGGAAACGCCGGTTGCCTTTTCCGCAAGGTGGAGGGCGCGGGCTGCGTAGCTCATAACCTGCGTCGTCTCCAGTCCCGACACCTCGTCGAAAAACCAGCCGCAGCTCGTGTACATCAGCATGGCGTGGCGCTGCATTTCGAGCAGGGTGAGAATCCTGTTTTTCTCTTCAGCCGAGAGTTCCGGATCCACTTTTTCGCGAAGAAATTTTTCCACGTTTTCTTCACGCCGGTCCAGGATGACGTCAATATACGCGTCCCTCACTTTCCAGGGGTCGTTGACGTAAAATCCGAGCTCTTTCTCGTAGACGGGGACAAGTTCGTCCCGGAGCCAGTCCATTGCTTCCCGCAGGGGCGCCCGCCAGAACTGCTTCCAGTTCACTCCCGTATTGCAGCCGCAGTCGCTTCTCCACCTTTCAATCCCGTGCTCGCAGCTCCAGGACGTGTTTTCGAATATTTCCACCTCATGCCGCGGAGGGAACTTGCCCAGGTACTCGCCGTAAACGGTTATCCGAGCCTGGCCCTTCGCCTCGATATCATAAAGGCAATAGGCCAGCGACATATCGGCAAGCTTGTAATGGTGTCCGTACGTCTCTCCGTCCGTTGCGATGTGAACGATCTGCGGTCCTGCGTTGTCCGCGTCCGAAAAAGCGCTCATTATGCGCTTCGCATAATTTTCACCGCTGGTCAGGAGGTTGCCGAAGGCGATATCGCGCGCAATGGCGCCGTCATAAAAGAACAGGGCTATTTTTCTCCCCGAGGGAAGCTGGCACGAATAAACCGATTTCGTATCCACCTTCTCGCCGGATACGTCTCTCCATTCTTCGGTTCCGATCAGCCTGACTCTCTTTGCCTGGCGCGGCGCAAGAACAGTGTATTTGATCCCGTTCTCCGCGAGAATATCGAGCGTCAAAAGGTCGGCGGCCGTTTCCGCCAGCCACATTCCCTCCGGGGAGCGTCCGAATCGGGATTGAAAATCTCGGATCCCCCAGATGACCTGGGTTTTCCTGTCCCTGCCGTTCGCGAGGGGCATGATCATATGGTTGTAGACCTGGGCAACGGCCGATCCGTGCCCCGAAAAACGGGTCCGGCTCATCCGGTCGGCCTCGATGATCGCTTCGTGAATTTGCGGGGAGTGCACCTTCATCCAGGAAAGGAGCGTCGGGCCGAAATTGAAGCTCATCCTGGAATAGTTGTTTATGATGTCTATTATCTTCAAATCCGTGTCCAGGATCCGGGAGGCCGTATTCGGCGCATAGCACTCGGCCGTAATCCGTTCGTTCCAGTCATGATAGGGATAAGCGGAATCCTGGGTCTCGATGTCCTCAAGCCATGGATTTTCGCGGGGGGGCTGGTAAAAATGGCCGTGGATGCAAACAAATCTCCGGTCGGATCTCATTTTATTATCCTGATCAGGTTCGGTCCGGTTAAGAAGGAACGGGATTCAGCTGATTTCCATGTATATAGGCCTGGATGTTTTCGATGGTCGTGCCGAGAATGCGCTCGACAGCCTCGCGCGTGTTGAAGGCGTTATGCGGAGTGATATAGACGTTTCGCATCCTGAGCAGGATGTGGTCGGCAAGCAGGGTGCTGAGGTCGTAATTTTTCCGGAAGAAGGATCTCAGAAGCTCCGCCTCCTCTCTGATGGCGGGTTCTTCCGGAAGAACGTCCAGCCCTGCGGCTGAAATCCTGCCGGCCGCGAGCGCGTGGAGAAGCGCTTCGACGTCGATCAGGCTCCCTCTGGCGGTATTTATCAGGACGGCTCCTCTTTTCATAATTTCAAATTCCCGGGAGGCTATAAGGTGCCCTGCCCCGGGCGCGGCCGGCACATGCAGAGAGACGATATCGGAATGCGCCAGAAGATCCTCGAAAGAGGAGTAAGTAAACCCGAGCAGCCGTTCCAGTTCATGATCGGGACGCAGATCGAAGGCGAGCACCCGCATCCGGAAGCCGGAGGCGATTTCGATAACGTTCCGTCCGATGGCTCCCGTCCCGATCACCCCCAGGGTCTTATGCCGGAGATCGAAGCCGCGCAGGCCCTTGAGAGAAAAATCGCCTTTGCGGGTGCGGTCTATCGATTCCGCGAGCCTGTGGCTTATCATCAGGATGAGGCCGAAAACGTGTTCCGCCACCGTGCTCTCGCCGTATCGCGGCACATTGCTGATGGAAACGTCCCGGCGCGTGCATTCCGGGACATCGATATGGTCAAAGCCTGTCGAGCGGGTCGCGATGAAGCGCAGCGAGGGCAGCCGGTCCAGAACCGCCGCGTCGATGCGGGAATAGATGAAAATCGAAATTATCTCTGCTTTTTCGTAAGCAGAGGCGGTTTCCGCATTGAGGACGCCCTCGGAAAAGACAATTTCATGACTGCGGCTTAAGGGTCCGAAAGCCGAGCATTCCCAAGGCTCCACCTCAAAGGCGGCGATTTTCATGCAGCGGATCTCCTACCGCGCGCCGGGAAGCAGTCTTTCCGCCTCCCTTTTGTCCCGCGGGCGGACCGGACCGGGCTTGTCGGCGGCGGTTCTGTCCCAGACGATCTCCTGGAGGGTCAAGGCGTTCCGGGCGGCGAAGCCGGATTCGTCGTTGTCGAAATAACAGAATACCTCTTTGCCTTCTCCGGCCCAGCCCATGATGATGTCGGCCCAGTCGGAGAGGGCGTCCCGGCCGTAACTCCCCTGGCTCGCCCCTTTGGTGCCGTGCATCCGCAGATATACAAAATTCGCGGTAGCGACGCAGGGGGACGTTCTGCTGGCGACGTGATAAACGCCCAAAGCGGCGTTATGTCCCGACAGAATGTCGTAGGTCTCTTTCACGAACCAGCTGGAATCGCGAAACTCGAAGGCATAAGGGTATCCCTGGGGGAGGGCCTTGAGGAAAGTCCGCAGCCGCTCGGGATTGAAGCGCCATTGGGGAGGAAGCTGGAAAAGAACAGGCCCCAGTTTATCTCCGAGCGTTTCCACTTTTTTTATGAAAGGAGAAAGGATCTGCCTGCCGTCTTTCAATTTTTTGATGTGGGTAATATAGCGGCTCGCCTTCAGGGAAAAAATGAATGAATCAGGCACGCCGTTGCGCCATTGCACCATGGTCCTTTCCTGAGGCATCTGATAAAATGAATTATTTATCTCGAGCGTATGGAAATGATCGCAGTAGTATTCCAGATAACTGTTCTTCGGCAGGCTATCGGGATAAAAAGCGCCCCTCCAGTGATCATAATGCCAGCCTGACGTGCCGATATGAACGAGATTGGCAGGATTCATTTCTTCACCTCTGGATATGGAATAGGGACAGCCTGGGTCCGGTCAGGCGGAAGCCTTGGGCCAGAGCTCTCTGAGCTCCTTGGGAAGCGTTACCAGGATGTCGTGTATTTCGCCTTCCGAAATTTTTTTGGACAAAACGGAAAATACCGCGCGCGCCACTCTCTCCGGGTCGAGCTCCGGGTCTTTCGGCAGCCTGGAAGCCAGACTGTCCAGGAATTCTCTTTTTGTGCGCCACCTCACCGGTTTGTCCCCGGGCTCCCATCCTTCCATGTAAAATCCGCGGATGAGCATTGGGAGCTGCGCCGAAAGATGAATGGCCTCTTCCATCGTCAACCTGTCCCTGAGCGTTTGCAGCGCCGCGCGCAGGGCCAGGTAAGCCCGATGCCGGTCTTCCCAGCCTTCCTCGTCCATCAGGCTCTTGAGCCACATGTTCGTTTTTTGGATCGTCGTATCGAAAGTCTCCATTTCCGTCATGTATATCCTCCTTTGAATTGAACCTGCTCATCCGGCGGTGTTGATATACCGGCTCTTGCGGGGGGGCGGCCTGAAATCAGCTTGAAGAGGCGTTCCGTGTCTTCCTTGCGGCACAGTTCGGATCCCGGCGTCATAACGGCGGAAGCCCCTGCGGCCACCCCGAAGCGCACCGCCTCGGAAAGCGTCTGTCCCCGCGCAAGACTGAGCGCAATCCCTGCCACCATGCTGTCTCCCGCGCCGACCTTGCTCCTGATCGGCACAGTGGGGGCGCGTAATCTTTCCGTCATATCCCTGGTTTTCAGCAGTGCTCCGGCCGCGCCCAGGGAGACAACCACCGCTTCGCTCCATCCCTTCTCGATGAGCGCCGCCGCGGCATCCTCGAGGTCGGATTCGTCACCAATATCCCTGCCGGCCAGTTCCCGGAGTTCCGTCATATTCGGCTTTATCAGATAAGAGCCGTACCGTACCGCCCGGCGGAGAGCTTCTCCGGACGTATCAATTATCAGCCGGCTCCCCAGGTCCCGGACAATCCCTGCCAGATCGCGAAAGAACTGTTCTTCCACCCCGAAGGTCGGAAAGCTTCCGCTGAAGATGATGAAGCCCGAAGGATGCCCGCAGTCCGTGATCCGGTCCAGTATATTGCGCCACTCGTTTTCCTCTAAATGAGGTCCCGGCATGCCGAACCGGAACTGCTGGCCGGTAGTTTCTTCCAGAACGATCAGGTTCTCCCTGGTCCACCCTGAAATGGAAACCGGATAATGATCCACTCCCTCCGCGGTCAGCATATCCTGGAGAAGACGGCCGAACGGCCCCCCCGAGCTGTAGACAGCGGAAGAGTATCCCTCCAGCTTGCGAATGGCCCGGGAGACGTTTATTCCTCCTCCCCCCGGCTCATCTGCAGGCGCCCGGCAGCGGAGCTTGCGTTCCGGAATGACACGGTCCACGGATGTGCTCCGGTCTATGGTGGGGTTCAAGGTGATTGTAAGGATTTGCTTCATAAAAAAATCGGAGCGCCTGTCCGGAGCCTTCCTCTTCTGCAAAAGTAAAGCGGAGATTAAGCTCCGCATTGCTTTTGCAGGAAGGTGCGCGAAGCCGGGTTTCCGCCATTCTTATGTATTTCCATCCCCGAAGCCATCCGCCGATTCACTGATTTGGCTATTCCAAATTACTGAATCGCCTGAAGCCGAAAGTAATTCTTCCGGGGCAGGATACATTCATTCCGTACGCCTATTTCAGAATACGGAGCACGCCGTCTGCCGGTCAGAAGGCTAATGGCGCCTCCGGGAGGTTTTCCCCCCGGCCGATCCCCGCCGGAAGAGTCCTGTTCCGGTGCCGCGGTCGTGATAACCCCCGGCACCGCAAGGACAGGGAGGTATTGTTTCGCCCTTGCGCACGGGAGTTTCCTTCAGACAGTTGCGGCACACCAGGACCTCGTCTCTCCGGGCGCGTGTTCCCGCCTTGGCCATGGCGCTTTCTCCGGGCCTACATTCCCAGGCGGCTTCTGATCTGGTCGTTTATGATCCTGGAGGCCTGTTCATTGCCGACCGCTCCCACTTTGATCTGGACTTCCGTGTTTCCCGGCGACAGCGGCTGAATCGTGATCTGAAGGGGAGTCCCATCAGTTCCCGTTGCGTTGATCAGTCCGCCGGCGACTTTCTGCGTGCTCACAACCGGCATCTTCAGATCTTCGAGCGAAACCAGTGCGGCGTTCCATACCTGATCGAATGAGGCGGCGTATCTGGCGTCAAGAATTCCTCCGCTGTAGCTCACCATGGGAGGAGTGTAGGCAGGCTTGGCTACGGGAGCCTGCGCCCGGTATGCGCAAGCCCCGGCCAGCGCCGCGCAGAGCAGCGCGATGACGATAATCCGCAGTTTCTTCATTGGAGATTCCCCCTTTGTTTTTATTTTGCTGCCGACGTTTTTCTGATGATCATTGTAGAGAGCGGGTAGTGCGAAGGGCCATTCAGAAATTCCTGATTTCCGCGGTTTCATTTGCTGAAAAGAGGGGCAGGAGAAGGATGAGGAGACGATCAGCCGGTGCGTCCGGCCGGTTCACCGCCGAAGAACTTGCGCGCCGCCCTGTCCAGCCTTTCCAGGCAGCGCTGCATGTCTATCCCGGGCCCGAGGACGCCTTCCCAGAGATCACCGACGCGGTCGATCCGGCCGGGCATGGTCCTCAGGTTGAAAGCCGCGGGATCGAGGCCGGTTCGCACCTCTTTCCACCGGAGGGGTGCGGAGACGGGAGCGCCCGCCCTGGGGCGGACGCTGTAGACCGAAGCCATCGTCTGGCACCGACGGTTTTGCAGGAAATCAAGATAAACTCTCTTTTCCCGCTTGAGCGGCGGACGCTCCAGGCTTGTGGTCGCGGGCAGTCTTGCGTTCACGAAAGAATTGACGATTTTTGCGAATTCCAGGACCTGCTCCGTCGTGTATTTCCCTCCGGTCGGCACGAAAATGTGCAGTCCGGTAGCGCCCGATGTCTTGCAGAATCCGGGGGCTCCGGCTATGTCCAGGACCGCCTTGGTCTCCAGGGCTGCTTCCACCACCCGGTCGAAAGCGATATCGAGGGGGTCAATGTCCAGAACGAGATAATCGGGATAATCCGGATTCTGAAAGCGGGAATTCCAGGGATTTATTTCTATGCAGCCGAGGTTCGCCATGTATACGAGGGCGGCTTCGTTCTGGCAGAGGATATACCTGGTCTGCTTGTCCTCCGTTTCCGTCCGGATTCCGACGGTCGTGATCCAGGACGGGGCCTTGTCCGTCATGTCCTTCTGGAAAAAGCTCTCTCCGTATATTCCGTCGGGAAAGCGATGGAGACTCTGCGGCCGGTCCTGCAGGTGGGGAAGGATCAGGCGGGCTGCGCGCCGGTAGTAATCGATCAGGTCGCCTTTCGTATACCCGTGCTCCGGCCAGAAAACCTTGTCCAGGTTGGTCAGGCGGATGTCTATCCCGTCGATCTTCACCGTCCGGTCCCCCGCCCCGCTGATCCGGAACCGGGGTTCTTTCAGGACGCGTGAGGCGCTGCCCGGTATTTCCCTGGTCACCTCCCGGGGGTCCTTGTCTTCGCGCATGCCCAGATATATCGGGTGTCTCATCAGACCCTCTTCGGTCCACTCCGAAAACCGGACTTCGCATACCAGGACGGGTTCAACCCAGGTGACGGGAGTATTTGTCCTGGGCGCCGTCCTGAACGGACAGCGGTCCGTCTTGTGGGCATCCAGGCGTTTGCGGATTTCCAGCAGATCGCGGTCCGTAAACCCGCCTCCGGAATGCCCTATGTACACGAGGTTTCCGGATTCGTAGACGCCGAGCACGAGAGCCCCCAGGTGCTTGCGCCCTTTTCGCGGAGCCGTGTATCCGCCGATCACCGCCTCCTGCCGCAGCGTCGCCTTTATCTTCAGCCAGTCCCTGCCGCGGATGCCGGGACGATACGGGCTCGCGGCGTCTTTCGCCAGGATTCCCTCGACACCGTTTTTGACGACTTCCCGGAAAAGGGAAACGCCGTCTCCTTCCACATCTTCGCTGACGCGGATCCCCGGGATTCCGGGGAGGATCTGTTTCAGGATATGCCTTCTGCGGCGCAGGGGCAGCTGAAGCAGGCTTCGCCCTTCCAGGTGCAGAATGTCAAATACGTAGTAGAAAAGAGATCCTCTCCCCGTTCTGAGATAATTCTGCAGCAGCTGGAAGTCGGCCTTTCCCCGGGAATCGAGAGCCACAAGCTCCCCGTCCAGCGCCGCATCAAAAGGCATGCCTTCCAGCGCCTTCGCCGTCTCCGGAAATTTTGCGTTGAATACATTGCCGTTGCGCGAATAGAGAACGGCTTTTCCTCCGGAGACGCGCGCGAAAGCCCGGTAGCCGTCCCACTTGATCTCGAACAGCCATCCGCTGCGGTCGAACGGCTCCTCCACCAGAGTGGCGAGCATGGGACTGATCCGGTCGGGCATGGGGCTGCGGGGCAGGGCGGCAACGCCGAGGGCCGGGAGATCAGGGCGCGCGGCGGCCTGTTCACCGCTTCCGGCGATTTCGTCCATCGTCCGCCCCGTCGCAGCCGAGCGGTCGTCTTCGGCGTACTCCGGTCCGGCGGCGTATTCGTCCTTTTTTTTAATCAGGAGCCATTCGTTTTCCTTGCCGCGCTTCAACTTCACGAGGGCGAATTCGCCATGCAGCTTTTTGCCTTCGAGGACAAAACTGATATGTCCCTTTTTCAATCCCTCCATGACGGCGCGCTCCGAGACGGCGCGGTCCGGGCCGGCCCTGGACGCGTAACAGCCCTCGTCCCAGATCATCACCGTGCCGGCCCCGTAATTGCCCTTCGGGATGACCCCTTCGAAGCTCCTGTATTCCAGGGGATGGTCTTCGACCATAACGGCAAGGTGTTTCTCCTCCGGAACGGGGCGGATTCCCTTTGGTACGGCCCAGCTCTTCAGAACCCCGTCGAGTTCAAGACGGAGGTCGTAGTGAAGACGCGAAGCGGCATGTTTCTGTACAACAAAACGGAGGGGCATGGCCCCTCCTTTCGCTGCCGGGCCGCCCTGCGGCTCCGGGGTCTTTTTGAATTTCCTTTTTCTGTGATATTCCCGCAATGGCATGGATTCACTTTGACGTAAGGCGTAAAGTGTAAATCGTAAGGTGAAAAGGCGCCGAGAGCAATGATGCCGATGATCCACGGTCGTCGCCTGACTCCTTACGGTTCACGCCTTACGCCTTACGGTTTACGGGCTCACGCTGCGGAGCGCTTCTTGCGGGCGACCTCAAGACTCTCCCTCAGCTTGGACATGAGATCGGGAACTCCCGTGGGTACAGGCCTCTCTCCCCGCGCTTCCGGTACTTTGCCCTGAGCCTTTTCATTGATGATCCGCATCAGCTCCTCGGCATACGTGTCCTGGTAACGGTCGTGGTGGAAAGGAGCTGAAAGCTGTTCTACAAGCTTGACCGCCATGTCAAGTTCACGCTTGGATACGGCTTCATCGCCGGGAATGGAAAGCTGAGACGAGTCTACAATTTCATCTGCAAACCGGATCTGCTCGAGGATCATCATTCCGTTTTCCGGTTTAAGCAGAACCAGGTGCTCCCTGGTCCGAAGGACGAACCTTCCGACTCCTACCCTGTTCGTCCGCTTCAGCGCTTCCCTGAGGAGGGCGTAGGCCTTGCCGGATTCTTTCGTCGGCTCAAGGTAATACGGCTTCTCCATAAGCTTGGAATCGATCTCCTTCGATTCCACAAAGTCCATTATTTCGATTGTCTGTGTTTTCCGCACGTCCGCCTTTTTGAAATCGTCCTCCTCCAGGATAACGTAATCCCCTTTCCTGTACTGATATCCGCGGACGATTTCCTCGTATGGGATTTCTTCGCCTTCCGCCCGGCAGACCCGCGCATAGCGTATCGGGCTCAGGTCCTTGCGGTGCAGCATGTCGAGATCAGGCCTGTTCTCCCGCACGGCGGTGAAAAGGCGGATGGGTATATTGATGAGACCGAAACTGATGGAACCGGACCAGATCGCCCGCATGGCGGAACCCCCTTCCTCATTTCATGGAAGACATCATGCGCTCTTTTTCTTCCAGGTACTTTTTCCCTATCTCCTTCACTTCCTCTTTTTCGAAAACGCCCTTGGCGGCTTTGAACAGCTCTTTTTCCTCCTCCTCGACATGGTGCTCGACGATTTCCTTCAGGACCGATACCTTGGCCATCCATCTTTCGTCGGCGTGGTTCATTTTCTGGAGTTCCTTCAGCACACCCTTGGCGACGTGGTGTTCCTCATAGCCTTCCAGGGCTTTTTCGCGGGACGAATCATCCTCTTCCAGCATGGGATAGAACAGCTTCTCTTCTCCCTGCATGTGGACCGAGAGCTCCTTGTGAATCTGGCGCATCAGATCGTCGGCTTTCGATTCTTTTTTCGACAGCATCTGGTTCATCAGGCTCTTCACCTGATCGTGCTCTTTCTTGAGAATCTGAAAAATATCCATATGCGTTCTCCTTTGCTTTTTTCAGCCGTTTATTATCTCTCCACCGTTCGGGTGCAGCACCTGCCCCGTCATGTAAGACGAATCCCCGGATGCCAGAAAGACATAACAGGGCGCCGCCTCCTCAGGCTCTCCGGGACGCTGCATGGGTACGGATGATCCGAATTGGGAGACGTGTTCTTCGGGGAAAGTCGAGGGAATCAACGGAGTCCAGATCGGCCCCGGGGCCACGGCGTTGACGCGGATGCCCCTTTTCACCAAGTTTGATGACAGGGATCGGGTGAATGAGACAATGGCGCCTTTGGTGGCCGAGTAATCGAGAAGATGATGGCTGCCGCGGTAAGCGGTGACGGACGTTGAGTTCACGATCGCGCTCCCTTCCTTGAGATAGGACAGCGCAGCCTTGGTCATGAAGAACTGGGAAAAGATATTCGTGCGGAAAGTCCTTTCCAGCTGTTCCGCCGATATTTCCTCGAGATGGTCGCGGGGGTGCTGCTCCGCGGCGTTATTGACAAGTACGTCAAGGCCGCCGAATTCCACCGCCGCCTTTTCGACCGCCTCCCTGCAGAATTCCTCATCCCCGGCATCGCCGGAAATCAGCAGGCACCGGCGGTTCTCCTTGCGGACAAGATCCGCCGTATCCTGCGCGTCTTTGTGCTCGTTCAAATACACTATGGCGATGTCGGCTCCTTCCTTCGCGAAAGCGACGGCGACGGCCCTTCCGATGCCGCTGTCCCCCCCCGTGATCAAGGCCGCCTTATCCTGAAGTTTGCCGCTCCCCCGGTATTCGGGTTTCCGGACCTCCGGGCGGGGCGACATTTCGGATTCGCGGCCCGGCTGCCGTTCCTGGTGCTGGGGAGGACGGGTCTGTCTGGTTTTTTTCATAAGGTCCTCGGGGAAAAGCATGCGATAAAAATGCGGAGATCGGAATAGAGCGCGGCCTGATTTTTCTGCGCGAAAAGACTTAATCCGGAATGGTTTATCAGAGGAGGCGGAAGGGTCAGACGTGCTTCAGCTTCATCAAGGCGTTTTCGACGGCCGTCTCCAGTTCCTTCTGGGCGAATTCGACTTCGGGGAGATAGAATTCCCAGTTCTCGCCGGCCGCATCAAATTGGTGGAGTTTACGCAAGGCTATTTCCCGCTTCAGGAAGATGTTCTCGACTTCCGGTTCACATTTCATTCTTCGATCCTCCTTCAGCTCATCGAAGGCGGTCCGGATCTCGTCGATACGATCGCTCCATTCGCTCAGCAGAGCCTCCATCTCGTTGTGGAATTCTTCTTTGTCCGGCATCGGAAAACTCCGGTATTTATTTGGGCTAAGGATAATAATCTTCCGCCGGTTTCTTCCATCCGCGGAATACCTTATTTTAGTCAGCTAAAAACCTTAGAAAAAGGTTCCCGTTCTCAGTTCACAGTTACCCGTTCTTTCGTTTCGCAACTCGGCACCAAAAAATAAAACAGTCACTGCTGCAAACCGAGGATGGAACTGCAAACCGGGAATTGCGGACTGGAACCGCGAACTGTGAACTCAAAACAAGATGGAGGCCGTGATGGGCAGGTGGTCGGAAGCCGTCCGGGACAGAGGAGTCTTATGCACGGAAAATTCCGGCCTGGCCCCATTGCCGCATACCCATATCCTGTCGAGGGCGAAGACGGGAAACCGGGAAGGGAAGGTGCGGCACGATGAAGCCGCGCCGACGCGGGAATGGATCGTCTTGAGGGAATTGCTCATGGGGATCCATTCGTTGAAGTCGCCCATGATCAAGGCGGGGCGTTCCATCCGGCGGTCTATTCTGTCCAGAAGCCGGCGGATCTGGTGCCTGCGTTCGACGGCGCTGCATCCGAGATGGGTTACTACCGTCCGCAGGAGCGCGCCGTTGACGTTCAGATCCACGTCCATTGCTCCCCGGGGTTCCCGGCCGGGAATGCTCAGGTCGATAAGGCGGACGCCCACGACGGGAAATTTCGTCAGGAGGGCATTGCCGTAACAGCCCTTCTTATCTCTGATGCAGGGCCCGGCCACCGCTTTGAGCCTCGTCCGGGCGGCAAGATAGTCGAGCTGCAGCATGCGCTCGGCGGCCAGCCTGGAATCGACTTCCTGAAGGCCGATAATGTCCGGCTGCAATTCCCGAATGACCTCCGCTGTCCGTTCGGGGCTGTACCGGCCGTCAATCCCGAAGCAGCTGTGGATATTGTAAGAGGCCACGGACAGGCGGGAAGGCAGTATTTCGGCTGCTGCGGCGGGAAAGCGGGTCAAATCTCTTTCCTCGCGATGTGTCTTGTCAGCCAGTAACTGCCTGATAGAAACAGCAGGACGATTCCGGCGAGCAGAAGCAGGCTCTGGGGATTAGGATAACGAATGGCGGCGCCCAGCCGGTCTCCGAACAGCGTAAGGGCAAAGACACCCGGCACTTCACCGATCAGCGTACCGAGGAAATAGTCCCGAAAGCGGATGCGGGAGGCTCCGGCAATCAGGTTTATAACCGTAAAAGGCGCTATGGCGGTCACCCGCAGCAAAATCACGGCAAAGAAGCCGTGCCGGACGATGTGGCGGCTGACGCGGTTCGCCCGCTTTCCGGCGATCCTGCGGATCAGATCACGGCCGAGGGTCTGCCCGATCCCGTACGAGAGCGAGGCGCTCGAGAGGCACCCTATTAAAGAATAGAAAAAGGCGTATAGCGGGTCAAAGATCAGGACGGTCGAAATGATGAGAATAGTGATCGGGATTACCAGTCCCGCCAGGGCGTAAACGGCGGGAACAAGAAAGGGGATCAGCGTATTTTCCCTGAACGGAGCTATCAGCGACGATATTACTTCAGGACGAATCCATTCGCCGAGGGGAGACCAGTGCCAGACGGCGGCAAGCGCGCCGAGCGCGGCCAGCAGGGCGACCAGGCTCAGCGGGCGCGTTCCCCGGCGGTCCTTCACTTCCTCCGGCAGCATCCGGGCAAGGACGTAATCGGCGTTCATCGGCTTCTCCGGATCGCAGATGACCTCGTCGCAGATGGCCGATCCCCGGTCTTCATTTTCCGGCTCCAATTCCCTTATTTTCCCGCTCTTGCGGCGTATTGACTCAACCGCCCCGACGAGAGAGCCTTCCGCCTCTTCAGCGGCGGCGACTTCCCCGGCGTCCGTTCCCAGGTGTTCTCCAATGAGCCGCCTCCGGAACAGCACAATGGCCTCGCGAACGCGGCTTTCGCCCCCGGCTTCGATCATCAGGTCGCACTCGGTATCAAGTCCCATGGATCTGTTGCTCATATTTGCCGATCCTATCCGCAGCAGCTCGTCATCGACGATCAGGACCTTGGAATGTATCTCCAGGCCGGGCAGAGCCGGGGAATATACGCGGAGTCTGCCGCTGATATCCGCCTTCCGGAGCATCCGGAGCAACTGGTCCCGGTAAATCCCCATTGTATTCTGCTCCAGCCATCCTGAACACCTGGCCGGAACAATCATGACGATCTCCGGCCCATTTTCGGCCCTCAGGCGGCCTGCAAGGATATTGCCGATCAGCGAGGACGTGAAATACTGGTTTTCTATATAGATGCTTTTTCGGGCGGAGGAGAGCATATCTATGAAGAGACGCTCCACCTCCCTTACTTCCGGGTAGTTCCCCCATTTCGGGAAAGTCCTTGCAATGGCCGCCTGCACGTTGTCGATATCGGGCCGCACCCCGGGAGGCCATCTGTCCGCAGGAGCGGCGGCCGGAATGGAACGGCCGGTTGCCCTTCTCCACCTTTCACGGAAAATTTCCCCCAGGCATGCGGCGGCTTCGCCTTCCACCATAATCTGTACGTCGTGGAAGGGATGGTATGGCGCCCCCCAGGGATCTATTCGGTAGGGGTCTTCCGATCTGTGCTCGGGAGTATCCCATCTCCTTGCCGTAAGGTCGAATCCTCCCGAAAAGGCCACCGAATCGTCAACTACCACGATCTTCTGATGATGTGAGGCCCCCAAGGGATGGTTCCCGTCGAAACGGACATGAATTCTCGACCGCGTCCGCCAGTTCAATTTGAACAGGGGCATGAACTCCCGTTCAAAAAGGTAGATCATGGCAAAGTCCCAGGTAAGAATATAGATATGCAAATCGTTCCGCTCCGAAACGAGATTGTTCAGGAACTCGCCGAGCCGGGCCGGATCATGGCTTTCGGGCCGGTCCGGTTTCAGCTCCAGCCTGCTGTCGATATCCCATCCGGCGATCAGGATAGATTGGCGCGCCTGCCTCGCCGCTGCCACCAATGCTTCGAAGTAGGCTTTCGCATCCACTAAAAAAGCGGCGCGCCCGGTATGGACGCGTCGCCAGCAGTTTATTCCTTCAACAGCGATAACTTTTCCCTGAGGCATGGCTTTAGCCTTCAGAAATCGCTCCGTATGGAATCACGCGGCGTAATGGACGTAATGGAACAGATTAAGAGGGTTCAAGTTGATAAATCCGGAAAAAAGAGGAAGTATGAAGAGAAATGGCGCGATCAAAAACGAGTTCAAAAAGAGATGTTCTCGAAGCCTCTTTACAGTTTCAATCCTTACTACGAATAGGCAGGGCTGTCAACCCGCCGGGGCGCGATCAGCGCTTG
This sequence comes from Syntrophales bacterium, assembly GCA_028712885.1. Classification (GTDB taxonomy): domain Bacteria; phylum Desulfobacterota; class Syntrophia; order Syntrophales; family UBA4778; genus JAQTPK01. Next base: position 34,868 of record JAQTPK010000015.1, read on the forward strand.
CCGCCGCACATTTCGCGTGCGGACCGGCCTTTTATTATGATATAAAAAACCCCCCTTTAAAGGGGAAAGTCCCGCCTTCAGTCAGGGAGAAAAGGTGTGCCGGAAATACTGGGCCAGATACAGCTTAACTGGGATTTCGTTTTAGGTTTTTTAAGCATTGTTGTCATCGACCTGATTCTCGCGGGGGACAACGCCGTGGTCATCGCCATGGCAGTGAGGACCCTCCCGCGTGAGGAACGGAAAAAGGGGATTATTTTCGGGGCGGGTGCGGCGGTCATGCTCAGGGTCGTGCTGACCTTTTTTGCCGCGCAGCTTCTTCAGGTCCAGTTTGTCAAGTTTGTCGGTGGTTTGCTGATCATCTGGATCGGAATCAAGCTGTTTATCGAAGGTGTTCCGGACGAAGAGGTGCAGCGGGAGGCAAAGACCTTCTGGCAGGCGATCTGGGTGATAGTCGTCGCTGATATCACAATGTCTGTAGACAATGTCCTGGCGGTTGCCGGAGCTTCCGGGGGAAATCTCTTTCTCCTTATTTTCGGGCTGGGCCTGAGCATTCCTCTTGTAGTCTTTACGAGCAATCTTCTTTCCATGCTGATGGACAAGTACCCCATCATAATTTACATCGGGGCCGCCATCCTGGGAAGGGTCGGCGGGGAGATGATGATAACAGATCCCTTTATCAAGGAAATTTTGCATCCCACTGAGTTCCTGCAATACGGCGTGGAAATATTCTTTACGGTCGGGGTAATCGTTGCCGGCAAGCTTTGGCTGCGCATGCAGCGGCAGCGCCAGGGGAAAATACCGGAAGTATGCGAAAACAATGAAAACCGAGGTGCATAATGGCGGTATTGACCATATCCAGGGAATTCAGAAGCGGCTCTCAGGAAATAGGAAAGATGCTTGCCGATAAGGTGGGCTATACGTATATCGGAAAGGAGAGAATCCTGAGCGATATGCAGAGAGCGGGCGAACGGTGCGGGCAACTCCTGACGGATCTGGATGAAGCCGCCCCTTCCCTCTGGGAAAGATTCGACAACGAATACAGGGGCTTCGTATCACTGATAGAGAGTTACATCTTCGATTATGCCTGGAGGGACCGGGCGATCATCGTAGGCAGAGGCGGCGCCCACCTCCTCTGCGACATACCTTTCGTCCTCCGGGTCCGGTTGAGCGCCCCGCTCGAGTACAGGATCGACCGGACGATGCGCGAAGACCAGGTGGACAAGGAAACAGCGAAGTGGATGGTCCAGACTGTAGACCGCAGGAGGGCGGGATATGTCCAGGCCAATTACGGCGTAGACTGGAACGACCAGCGCTGCTACGACATGATCTTCAATACCGGCGTCCAGTCTCATGAGCTGATAACGGACATTCTGGCCAGCGCTTTAAAAGACCGGGACAGAAAGGTAACCCCTGAATGGAAAGAGGTTATCCTTGGGAGAAAAATTGCCGCCAAGATTCGCGCCTCCGCGTTCCTGGACCCCAAGCTGAATGTCCCAACGCTTCAGGTGGAATACGCAAAGGGGAGCCTGATTTTAAAAGGGACCGTCCACAGCCGGTCGGAATACGACAAAGTGGAAAAATTGGCAAAAAAACTGGCCAAGTCGATTCCGGTCTGCAATAACCTTCATTTCAGGAAATAAATCCGGCAGCGCGCAAGGATCATATTTAAGCATCTTCCTTAAGGATCGGAAGATGCTCCTGGGCCTGCTCCGGAGAGCTTCAATAAACCTGAACAAGCCACCCTTTTCTTTATATGGAAAAAATCAGGAAGAACAAGTGGTTGCTTATAGTTCTTGACTGGGGCGCATGTTTGTGCCACTTTGCGGCGCCCGGAGGATCTTAGATGGATAAATTTACATTCGGAGTCACGATGACAGTCATAGGAATGGGCGGCACTCTGCTCAGCATCTGGCTGCTCAGCCTTGTCATAGATCTTTTAAGACGTATATTCCCGTTCCGGGAATCCGAAAATAAGGAGTAGACCGTGATTGATGCGTTACTGATGGGCCTGAACGGCCTTATAGTAGGACTCACCAATCTTACGTTGCCCAATGTAATCATGATTTCTGCCGGCTGCGGCCTTCTGTATCTGGGGATAAAGAAGGATTACGAGCCGCTCTTGCTGATCCCGATCGGTTTCGGGGCTATCCTCGTCAATATCCCCCTGGCCGGAATGATGGAGCCTGAAGGATTTCTCCGGTATTTTTATGATGCGGGCGTCCTGACAGAGATTTTCCCCTGCCTGATCTTCATCGGGATCGGGGCGATGACCGATTTCGGCCCCCTTCTGGAAAATCCGCGCATTCTGCTTCTCGGGGCGGCGGGTCAGTTCGGCATATTTCTTACCCTTCTGCTTGCCCTCATGCTCGGGTTCTCCTATCTGGATTCCGTGGCGATCGGAGTTATCGGTGCGTGCGACGGTCCCACCGCCATTTACGTCACATCGAAGTACGCTCCCCATCTTCTGGGGGCGGTCTCCGTGGCGGCGTATTCCTACATGTCCCTTGTACCCCTGATCCAGCCTCCCATTATGCGTCTCCTCACCTCGGACCGTGAGCGCAAGATCGTCATGAAGTACGAGGGGAAGAAGGTTTCCAAGACTCTGAAGATAGTATTTCCGATCGCCGTAACGATCGTCACGTGTCTGATAGCGCCGAAGGGAACGCCGCTGATGGGCATGATCATGCTGGGGAATCTTCTCCGGGAATCGGGCGTCGTTTCACGGCTGACCAAGTCCGCAGAAAATGAGATAGCTAACGTCGTCACCCTCCTGCTCGGACTGACGATCGGGGCGACCATGGAGGGTTCGGCGTTTCTGAAAGGACAAACCCTGCTCGTCCTCGGTCTCGGATTCCTGGCCATCTGCCTGGATACGGTTACCGGAGTCCTGTTCGGGAAACTCATGTGCTTCCTGTCGAGGGGCAAGGTGAATCCCCTGATCGGAGCGGCCGGCATTTCCGCCTATCCCATGGCGGCGAGGGTCGTCCAGGTCGAGGCGCGGAAATACAACAAACACAATCACCTTTTAATGCATGCCATCGGGGCGAATACGGGAGGGCAGATCGGCTCGGTAATGGCGGCGGCGATCATGCTTTCGGTGCTGAAGGGGATGGGGCTGGGCTGAAATCAGGTATTGGGTATTGGGTATCGGGTATCAGGTCCGAGGACAGCCCATCTCAGCATATCTCCTTGCGCCCCGCCCAATACCTAACACCCAGCATTCAAAATCCAAAACCCAAAACCCCTTAAAGTCCCACCCCGGCGATTTCCGTGGCGCACCTCGGGCATTTTCCATCCCGGATCACGTTTTTAAGGACGGAAAAACCGCTGCGCTGTACGAGCAGCATGCCGCAGTGAGGGCACTTTGTGTCATTTCCCTTGCCGGGTACGTTGCCGAGATACACAAACTGCAGGCCGGCCTCCCTGCCGATGTCGTAAGCCCTCTCGAGGATGCCGACGGGAGTGGCATTCCGCTCTTCCATCCTGTATTGAGGATGGAAACGGCTGACGTGCCAGGGAATGCCGCGATCGACGCCGGAGATAAACTCCGCAATGTCTTTTATCTCCTCCTCGGAATCGTTGAGACCGGGAACGATCAGCGTCGTCACTTCGATCCATATTCCTGTTTTTTTCATGAGCTTTATGCTGTCCAGGACGGGCGCGAGGCGCCCTTTGCAGATTCTTTTGTAATAACCGTCGCGAAAAGATTTGAGATCGACATTGGCCGCGTGCAGGAAGCCGTTATACAGGGAAAGCATCTCCGCGGTCATGTACCCGTTCGTGACGAATACGTTATCCAGTCCTTCCTTTCGGGCCGATTGCGAGATCTCGTAGGCGAATTCGAAGAAAATCGTGGGTTCGGTATAGGTGTAGGAAATGCTCCGGCACCGGGTCTGCCGGGCCTGGGCGACCACGTCTTCAACGCGCGCCGCGCGGGGCTTCAGTCCCAGGTCGCGCGCCTCTCCCACCTGGGAAATCTGCCAGTTCTGGCAGAAATCGCAGCGGAAATTGCACCCGATTGCCGCAATGGAGTAGGAATAAGTGCCGGGATGAAAATGGTACAGAGGTTTTTTTTCGATGGGGTCTATATTCTGGGCGATCAATTCGCCGTATGCATGAGTATAGAGGATGCCTGCCCGGTTTTCCCGTACGCCGCAGATGCCGAAACCCCCGTCGGATATCTTGCAGCGGTGACTGCATAAAAAGCAGGAGACTTTATTCCCGTCCGATTTTTTATACAGCAGCGCTTCCTTCAGGACCATGTCGCCCCACCGGCAGTGGAAAGCATTAAACCCCGTTTTTTACAAGGAAAACACAGCCTATTTTTTTTTGCAACGGAAATTCCGGACTGTTTCCGCCCGCGGTATTGCGGTCAATTGTGAATGGGACGGCAATGGGCAGCGGACCTGCTACAGACCGGAGGAGACGACTCCCTCCGCCCGGATCTCATGCATGTATTCGGCGATGTTCTCGCAATGATCCGATATCCGCTCGAGGTTTACGAGCATCTCAATGAAAATGGGACCCGCCTCCGCCTGGCATATCCTTCGATGAAACCTCTCCAGGTGTTTCTCCCTTGCCTGCCGGACGATGCGGTCTATTTCCTTTTCCCGATCGGAGATCATGACGATCGCTTCCTCGCCCCATGCGTCCACCAGTTTTTCGGCGTCCTCCATGTTCCTCGCCACCAGCAGGCGGATCTCATGCAGCTCCATCATGCCCATTACGGAAAATTGAATATCTCTCCGGTGCTTCTGGTGGGCCAGCTCGACAAGGTTGACCGAATGGTCCCCTATCCTCTCAATATCGTCCGCCATGGCCGTATACGAAAAGAGCTTTTTGGAATTTTCAGCCGACAGCTCCCGGCAGGAGAGCTTCCAGAGATAATTCACGATCTCCGTGCGCAGATTATCGAGGGCGGGCTCAAGATAGAGTACGTTGCGGCACTTGCCCGAATCGTAGGTTTCGGCGGCCTCCATCGCCTCGTCGGACATCTTCCTTGCAAGTCTGATCGTCCGGGTCATTTCCATCCGCACGCTTTTGAGCGCTTTTTCCGGATCGGTTATGAGCCGGGGATCGAGATACTCGGGCCACAGCGCGATAATCGATTCACGGCCGGGGATGATTCTCTCGATCAGTCTTGCCACCGGACCGAGCACCGGGAGGAAAGCGGCGGCGATGAACACATTGAGAAAAAAGTGCCCCAGGGCGATCTGCTGGGCGGTATTTGCCGAAATGGTTTTCAGCAGGGCGATGAACAGGGGAAAAAACGGCAGGACCAGTCCGACGCCGGCGAGCTTGAAAAAGAAATGGGCGGCGGCCGTCCTTCTGCCGCTGATCCCGGCCGTCAGCCCGGCCAGCAGGACCGTAACTGTCGTCCCTATGTTTGCCCCGAACACTATCGGCAGTGCGGTTTCAATCGTCACCAGATCCTGCTGGGCCATGACTGCGAGAATGCTGATCGGCACCGCGGAGGCATGGATGAGAGCGGTTATGACCAGGCCGACGCCGAATCCGATCAGGGGGTTCGCCGCCTGGCTGAGCAGAATACCGGCTCCTTGCTCTTTCAGGGGCGCCGCCGCCTGGCCGGTCATTTCCAGGCCGAAGAACATCAGACCGAAATAGAAGAGGAGCTCTCCGGCTCTTTTCCCTTTCTCTTTTCCCGACAGCCAGAAAATGCTTCCCGCTACGATAAATGCGGGAGACAGGGCGGTCACTTTCCAGACAACGAGCTGGACGGTAACCGTCGTTCCGATATCGGCGCCGAGGAGGATCCCGAGCGAGTGGTAGAAACTGATGAGTCCGGCGCTGACGATCCCCACGGTGATGACGGTGGACGCCGTGCTGCTCTGAAGCAGGATGGTGGTTGTGAGCCCTACGAGCAGGCCGCTTAACTGGCGGCCGACCGCATATCTGATGTATTCCCGGATGCGGGCCGTCAGCAGCTGCCTGACTGTTTCGCCCAATCTGACGAGACCGATAAGGAAAAGGGCCATGCCTGTCAGGAAGAGAATTATTTCGGACCACATAATCGCCTCTGGATGGGGCTAAGGGCTAAAGACAAAGGATAGCACGGGCATAAGAAACGTCTTTTGCCCTTAGCCATAATGTCCAGCTTTTACCCGGTTTCCGCGGATAATTCAATCTCCCGTCCTGGAAATCTTAATCTGAAAAAGGCATTCCGGAATTATCGTGCGGGTTTCTTCTTTCTTGAATCCATGCCGGGTTTCCGTTATGATTTTTAATATAGCAGAAAGGAGATTTATTCATGTCGAAAGTCATGCCGGAAGGAGAGGATCTGAGAAAGGCGGTCAAGTGGATATCATTTCAGCTTGAGGACGGTTCCGGCAAGCCGTTGAACAAGCTTATCGAACAGGCGGTATTCACATTCGACCTCTCGCCGAAGGACGCCGAGTATCTGATGTCCTTTTTCAAAGGGCGAAAATAGGAATACCCGCCCGATCCGGTTTCTTTGAAGCGGCGCGGACAAGGCGTTCGACCGGCCGTTGCTCCCGCCGGATTCCGCCCGTCCAAAGTTATCTCCCCTCCGGAGAGGGACCGGGCGGCTTGAATCCGGCAGCGACCGTAATCCCGGCCGCCTCGGCGGAAGGGATCAGCGAGCGAATCATGTTTTTAGCATTTCCCTTAAGATCGGAGATCTCCTGAGCTTGCTCCGGATTGTCTCCGATTTTTCTCCTCAAAAAAGTGCTTCAGGAGGCAAGTCATGTTCAGCCCGAAACATATCCTTGTGCCTTCGGATTTTTCGGACCATTCGGATCAGGCATTGATCCTGGCCAGAGACATTGCCCTTCAGTTTCATTCAAAAATTCATCTTCTTCATGTCATCGATGAAAAAATACAGCAATGCGCCGTCGATTACTGCCTTGACATCGGCACGGTCGAGCGGTTCCGCAGCGAAGCCCGGGACGTTTCCGGCAAGAAACTGCGGGAGGAGCTGGATCGGATCGGCGACGGCATTGAAGTCGCGATTGAGGTGCGCGAGGGATCTCCTCACGAGGAAATCGCCAAAGTGCAGCATGAAAAGGGTATTGATCTGGTCGTAATCGGTTCGCGGGGAAAGTCGGGAATCAGGGGTCATGTCGGCAGCGTTACGGAGAAGGTGATGCGGTTGGCCGGCTGTCCCGTTCTGCTTGTAGGGGCCCGGTCGACCTGAGACCCGGCGGCCCGTCGGAGCGCTGTAGTGAAAAAAGTAAGAGTTCCCAATCGCATCTGGTCGATGGCGCATTGCGTCTTCAGGACAGTTATCCCGGCCGCACACGGTTTTCTGACCGGATGGGTCCGGAAGGCGCAGAATATTCCCGATCCGGAATTGCGCCGGCAGGCTTTGATGAGCATCGCCGCCAAGACCTTCCACTGCGAGGGAGGAGCGCTCTACTCGCTTCTGGCCGGCGCGCGGGCGATGGAAGCCGCACGGTTCATCATCGCCTATCAGACGATCAGTGATTACCTTGACAATCTCTGCGACCGGAGCACCTCGACGGACCCTTCCGATTTCAGGGCATTGCATGAATCCATGCTGCACGCCCTCACCCCCGGAGCGCCGGGGGCGAATTATTACCGGAACCGGGAGGAGCAGGCGGACGGGGGGTATCTCCTCGATCTGGTCAGGACCTGCCAGGATGTCCTGGCGCATACGCCGTCGTATGGAACCATCGCCTCTTCCCTTCATGAACTTGCGGGGTATTACTGCGACCTGCAGGTGCACAAGCACGTTCCGGCGGAAGCAAGGGTGCCGCGGCTGAAGCAGTGGTTCGAAAGCCACCGCACGATCATGCCGGAGATGAGCTGGTACGAATTCTCGGCATGCGCAGGATCCACGCTGGGAATTTTCTGCCTCGTATCCTGCGCCCAGCAGGACGGACTGGCCCAGGATCTGATCAATCGCCTGCGCCGGGCCTATTTCCCGTGGATGCAGGGGCTGCATATCCTGATGGACTATCTGGTGGACCAGGAAGAAGACAGCATAGGGGGCGACCTGAATTTCTGTTCATATTACGAAAGCGAGCAGCAGATGCTCGACAGGATATCCTTCTTTTTTGAAAAGGCGAGCCAGGAAGTTTCCTCCCTGCCGAATCCCGGGTTTCACACCATGATCTGCCGCGGCCTCCCCGCCATCTATCTCTCCGACCTCAAAGTCAAGCGGCAAAAGGCGGTCCGGGATCTATCCCGTAAGATCCTCCGCCGGGGAGGGTTTCAGACGTGGTTCTTTTACCTCCACTCCCTGCTGTACCGGAGACTCATTTCACAGGAGAACACACTGCAACAGCCCGCCTGAATTCCAGAGATTCCCCCGGGAATCCGCGATGCTCCTGGATTTCCAGGGGCGTCCCCCCTCCTTTACCCCTTTACTTCGGCAGTGCGGTTGGTTATAAAAAACCGATGGCAGAAGAAGAAAAGATACGTATTGTCGACGCTCGCCAGAATAATCTAAAGGGATTCGATCTGGAGATACCGCTCAAGAGCCTGGTCGTAATAACGGGACTAAGCGGAGCGGGCAAATCGTCTCTCGCTTTCGATGTGCTGTATGCCGAGGGACAGCGCCGGTATGTCGAGACTTTCTCGCCGTATGCCCGGCAGTTCATGGAGCGCATGGACCGCCCCCGGGTTAAATCGATCGAAGGCATCCCTCCCTCGCTGGCGATCGCCCAGGGGGATCCGGTCAGGACGTCCCGATCGACCGTGGGAACGATCACGGAAATCACGGACTACATGAAGCTCCTGTATGCCCGGATTTCCATTCTGGAGTGCCCATCATGCGGGTGCCCCGTAATGAAGCACACTCCCCGGACCATCTATGAAGACCTCCTTCGCCTGGAGGAAAAAACCCCGGTGGTAGTTACTTTTCCAGGAGGAGCCGAATCGGGCCCGGATTTCCGGGACAGGCTTCGCCGCGCCGGATTCTACCGGGTCTGGTCGCAGGGGAAAGTCGTGCCGATCGAAGATTCCGGAGACGCCGGCAGCATCGTATTCGACAGGTTTCATTTCAAGGCCTCCGACCGCAAACGGATCGTTGATTCTCTCGAATCCGCCCTGAAACAGGGGAAGGGCAGGCTGGATATCCACCTCCCCGGGGAAAGCCGCCGTTACAGCGCCCGGCTGGAATGCCCTTATTGCGGTCTTCGCTTCCGGGACCCCGCGGCGAATGCATTCTCGTTCAATTCGCCGGCCGGGGCCTGCGATACCTGCCGCGGTTTCGGCCGGGTAATAGACATTGATCCCGATCTCGTAGTTCCCGACAAAAGCAAGACCATAAGCGGCGGGGCCGTGAAGCCCTGGGCGGGCATAGCCCGCGTTGAATTTGAAGACCTCAAGTCATTCTGCCGGCGGCGCCGGATCCCTCTCGATACCGCCTTCGGCGAACTGAAGAAGGAGCACCAGCGGCTGATCTTCGATGGGGACCGGGATTTTTACGGCATAAGGGGCTTTTTCCGCTGGCTCGAGACGAAACGGTACAAACTGCATGTCAGGGTCTTTTTGTCGCGCTACAGGGGGTTTGTCACCTGTCCGGAATGCGGGGGAGCGAGATTCAAGCCGGAGACGCTGCTCTGGCGCATCCGGGGGGAAAACATCGCCCGGTTTTACAGCCTGTCGATAGACGAAGCGGGAGATTTCATCGACGCCCTTTCCGCGGAGCCGCTTGATGATGCCGCCCGGGTCCTCGTGGGGGAAGTCGGCAGGCGGCTGGAATACCTGCGCGGCGTCGGCCTGGGGTATCTTACGCTGGACCGGCAGTCGAGGACCCTCTCCGGCGGGGAAGTCGCCCGGGTCAGCCTGACCAAGGCCCTCGGCTCGTCTCTCGTGGATACCCTCTATGTCCTCGACGAGCCCACCGTAGGCCTGCATCCCAGGGACAGCGGAAGGCTCCTCTCTTCCTTGAGGAAGCTGCGCGACATGGGAAATACCGTCGTCGTCGTCGAGCACGACCCCGAGATCATACTCGGCGCGGACCACGTGATCGACCTGGGGCCGGGCGCGGGCGAAGAGGGCGGGTACGTCCTCAGCAGCGGTCCTCTCTCCAGAATCATGAAGGATGAAAAGTCCGTTACGGGAGGATACCTGTCTGGCCGGTTCCGCATCCCCCTTCCCGGGAAGAGAGTATCCGCCGAGCGGTTTATCGAAATCCGCGGCGCTGCGGAACATAATCTGAAGGGAATCGATGTGAAAATTCCACTGGGCGCCATGACGGCGATCACGGGGGTATCCGGGTCAGGGAAGAGCACCCTGGGAATAGATGTCCTGTATCGCGGGCTTAAAAGGCTGAAGGGCGAGCCGGAGGAGAGGCCGGGAAAATACGGCTCCATCAGGGGCGAGGAACATGTCCGGCAGGTAGTCCTTGTGGACCAGCGTCCCGTGGGCCGGACCCCGCGCGCCGCGCCCGTCACCTTCATGAAGGCGTTTGATCCGATCCGCGCGCTTTTTGCGGAGCAGCCCCTTGCCCGGGAGCGCGGGCTTAAGAGTTCCTCCTTTTCCTTCAATACTCCGGGCGGCAGGTGCGAGGCATGCAGGGGAGAGGGTTTTGAGAAAATAGAAATGCAGTTCCTCTCAGACGTCTTTGTCGTCTGCCCCGCATGCGACGGGAGGCGGTTTTCCGGGGCGGCGCTTGAAGTGGATTACCGCGGCAGGACTATCGACCGCGTCCTTTCCATGACGATCTCCGAAGCGATCGGCTTTTTCTCCGGCATGAAAAAAATAACGGAACCCCTGCGGGTGCTTGCATCCGTCGGGCTGGGCTATCTCAGGCTCGGACAGCCGGTTCATACCCTGTCGGGGGGAGAGGCGCAGCGGCTGAAGCTCGCCCGCTACATCGCGGGTAAAAAGCAGGAGAAGACGCTGTTCATTTTCGACGAGCCCTCGGTCGGACTTCACCCGTGCGACGTTTCCGTGCTGATGCAGGCGTTTGGAGCGCTGGTCAGGGAGGGACATACGGTCCTTTTTATCGAGCATAATCCGGAAATGATCAAATGCGCCGATTACGTCGTGGATCTTGGCCCGGAAGGCGGGGAAGAAGGGGGGAGGGTTGTCGCCTCCGGGACTCCCGAGGAAATAGCCGCCGAAAAGAATTCCCGTACCGGGAGGCATTTGCGGCCGTATCTCGAGAACGCATCGGCCGCGCCGCGGATTCGCCCGCCCGTTGCCGGAAAGACCGCCGCTGTAAACGGCGAAGGTATCGTCATTCGAGGGGCGCGGGAACACAACCTCCGGGAAATATCCGTCACTATTCCGCGGGGCAGGATGGTGGCGGTAGCCGGGGTCAGCGGATCCGGCAAATCGACGCTCGCCTTCGATGTCCTGTTCGCGGAAGGGCAGAGGCGGTACGTGGAGTGCCTGCCGGCGTATATCCGCCAGTACCTCGGGATCATGGAGCGTCCCGACGTGGATGACATTTCGGGAATACCTCCGACCGTGGCGATAGAGCAGCGGACGAGCCGTTCGGGCCGGAAGTCCACGGTCGCCACCCTGACGGAGATCTACCATTACCTGCGACTTCTCTACAGCAAACTGGGCGTGCAGCATTGTCCCGAGTGCGACCGGCCGGCGGCTTCCTACTCGCCCGGGGAAGTCGCGGCCGAGATTTTGAAGCGGTACGGCGGGAAGAAAATAAAAGTGCTCGTCCCGCTCGTTTCCGGGCGCAAGGGCTTTCATCGCGGGCTGCTCGAAAAAGCCCGGAAGCGCGGAATTCGCGAGGTCATCGCCGACGGATCGGTTTTTGCGCTCGACTCTCTTCCGGACCTCGGCCGTTACCGGGAGCACGACATTGACGGGGTGATCGGGGAGGTTTCGCCGGGCCGGAAGAACCGGCTTGAGCTGGAGGAAGCCGTGAAAAAGGCGTTCGAAGCCGGCAAGGGAACGGTCCGCATCATGGCCGGAGGGAGGGCGGAGACTTTCAGCGAGAAGGCGTATTGCGCGAGTTGCGGCCGCGGCTTCGAAGAACTCGATCCAAGGCTTTTTTCCTTCAACAGCCGGCGGGGCGCCTGCACCCGCTGCGAGGGGATGGGCGTGATAGGCGATTCGACCGTATGCCCGCTCTGCGGGGGAAAGAGGCTGCGCCGGGAGGCGCTGGCCGTCCGGGTCGGCGGCTTGAGTATCGGGGAACTGGTTTCATTGCCGGTTGCGGAGGCGGAGCGGGCCCTCTCGTCCCTGCGCTTTCAGAAGAGAGATCTGGCCGTCGCGGAAGGCATCCTGGGAGAACTGTCGCCGAGGCTCGAATTTCTCAGGCAGGTCGGGCTCGATTACCTTTCGCTCGACCGGTCCGGAGACACCCTGTCCGGGGGGGAGGGGCAGAGAATCCGCCTGGCGGGCCAGCTTGGGACCAACCTGCGGGGCGCCTGCTATATACTGGACGAGCCCACAATCGGCCTTCACCCGCGCGACAACAGAAAGCTGCTCTCCGTGCTGGAGCTGCTGAAGAGAAAAGGGAACTCCATCGTGGTCGTGGAGCACGATGAAGAGACGATCCGCGCGGCCGACCACATTGTGGATCTCGGCCCGGGGGCCGGTCCGGCGGGAGGAAAAGTGGTCGCCGAGGGCAGTCTCGAGGCCGTCATGTCCTGCCCGGATTCCGTTACGGGCGCATTTCTGAAAAAGAGCCGGGGCCGGATGCCCTCCAGGCTGAGACAGGCCAGGGGCTGGCTCGGGATATACGGGGCAAACCGCCACAACCTGAAAAATCTGAACGTCCGCATACCGCTGGGCACGCTGACGTGCATAACGGGAGTCAGCGGCTCCGGGAAATCGACGCTGGTTAAAGATATAATCTGCAGCGGGCTGGAATCCGTTCTGGCCGGAATTCCAGGGAAAAACGGATTCAGGAGGATTGAGGGATGGAAAGAGCTGAAGCGGGTGTTCGAAGTGGATCACTCCCCGATCGGGCGGACGCCGCGGTCTACGCCCGCCACCTACATCGGGATCTTCGATGAGATACGCCGGCTTTTTTCGATGCTGCCCGATTCGAGGACGAGGGGATACGGACCGGGGCGCTTCTCTTTCAACACAGCGGGCGGCCGCTGCGAAACATGCGCCGGGCAGGGGAGAATCCGGGTCGAGATGGATTTCCTTCCCGATGTTTACATAGAATGTGAAACGTGCGGAGGACGGAGGTTTACGGATGAAACGCTCGACGTCCTCTATCGAGGGATGTCCATCCATGACGTTCTGGAGATGACTTTCGGGGAGGGCCTGGAATTCTTTGCCTCGGTTCCCCGCATCCGCAGGGCGGTGGGCCTTGTCGTGGATATCGGACTGGATTACCTGCGCTTCGGGCAGCCCAGCCCCACTCTCTCCGGGGGGGAGGCGCAACGGATCAAGCTGGGCAGGGAGCTCGCCGCGGGTTCGACGGAACAGAGTCTGATCATCCTCGACGAGCCCACGACCGGTCTTCACATGGCGGACATCGACCGGCTTCTTTCGGCGCTGCAGAGACTCGTGGAAAGAGGGGCATCGGTCCTGGTTATCGAGCACAATCTCAGGGTAATCGGAGAAGCGGATTACATCATCGATTTAGGGCCGGAGGGGGGCCGTCTCGGCGGAAAGATAGTTGCGCAGGGCGCGCCCCCGGATATCCTGAAGTGCGCGGAATCGCATACGGCGAGACATCTAAGGGAGTATTACGGGAAGGGCTAAAGGCAAAAGGCAAAGGGCAAAGGGCAAAGGGGAGTTGGAGGCCACAATTCCCGTGATTTTACCTTGAGCCTCGTGCCTTTAGCCCTTTGCCTCTAGCCCTGTTTTTTATAATATTTCATCGCCTCCGGAATAAGGCCCTGTATGTTCCTGATCCGCGATTCCGGGGCCGGGTGCGTGGACAGGAATTCCGGGGGCCTCGGTCCGCCTTCTTTGTTCATTCTCTCCCAGAGGGGAACCGCCGCGTGAGGATCGTACCCGGCCTTGGCCATGAGAGCGAGACCGATCCGGTCGGCTTCATTTTCCTGGATACGGCTGTAAGGAAGAATAAAGCCGATATTCGAGCCGATCCCGTAAAGATTGAGAAATATGCTCCGGGTAGCGGCGCTCTGCTGGGAAAGAGCCAGATCGAGACCTATCCCCCCCATCTGGGCGACGAGGGCCTGGCTCATTCTCTCGTTCCCGTGTCTGGCGATGGCGTGCGCCACTTCATGTCCGACGACTACGGCAAGCCCCGTCTCGTCCTGAGTGATGGGAAGAATTCCCGTATATACGCCTACTTTTCCTCCCGGCATACAGAAGGCGTTGACGGTGTTATCGTCCAGCAGGTTGAATTCCCAGCGGAAGTCCTTTACATCCCGGCTTCTCCCCGCATCGCGCATGAACTCCTCGGCCGCGGTCGCGATGTTCTTTCCCACCCGCTGCACCATGGCCGTTTTCACAGGATCCGTGGAAACTTTCGTTTGCTCCAGCAATTCATGATATTGCTGGCTGCTGAGAGACAGCATCTGCGTTTCCGGCACGAGACTGAGCGTTTTCCTCTCCGTAAGGGGAACGGTGGCGCAGGACAGCGCCAGGAGCAGCACGGGAAATATGAAAAGTATCAGCAGCTTCTTGCCCATTATCCCGACCTCGCATTATGATCAGAGACGTTCCGCCATGTATTGTGCGAGATCCGCCACCCGGCACGAATATCCCCATTCATTGTCGTACCAGGCGACCACGCGCGCCATGTCGCGGCGAAGAACATCCGTGAACTGCATGTCTATGATGGACGAGTGGTCGTCGCCTTTGAAATCCGATGAAACCAGCGGCGCGGGCTCGACCGCCATTATTCCCTTCAGTTCTCCTTCCGCCGCTTTCCGGAGAGCGTCTTTCAGCTCTTCGGTTGCGGCCTCTTTTTTCAGCTGAACGGTGAAATCGAGGATGGAAACGGTCGGAGTGGGAACTCTCAGGGAGTAGCCGTCGAACCTGCCCTTCAAGTCCGGTATGATGAGGGCAAGGGCCCTCGCGGCGCCCGTGCTCGTCGGAATAATGTTCTGGGCGGCGGCTCTCGCCCGGCGGAGGTCGCGGTGGGCGACGTCGAGAATTTTCTGGTCGTTCGTGTAGGAATGCACGGTAACCATCAGCCCCTTCTCGATGCCGAACTCACGGTGCACTATCCAGGCCGGCGGCGCCAGGCAGTTCGTGGTGCAGGACGCGTTTGACACGATGTGATGTTTGTCCGGATCGTATGCCCCCTGATTTACTCCGATCGCGATGGTGATGTCCTCTTTTTTGGCGGGCGCCGTGATGATTACCTTCCTGGCTCCTCCTTCAATATGGGCGGCCGCCTTGGGGCCCTCGGTAAACAATCCCGTGCTCTCCACCACTATATCCACGCCCTCATCGTCCCAGGGGATGTCGGCGGGATCGCGCACGGCGAAGCTCTTGATCGGCTTTCCACTGATGACTATCCGGTCCTTTTCGGCCGCGACCTCCCCCGCAAAACGGCCGTAATTGGTGTCGTACCTGAAAAGATGAGCGTTGGTTCCGGTATCGAAAAGATCATTGATCGCCGCAACCTCCAGGGAATCGGGATAGCGCTCCAGGACGGCTTTGAGCACCTGGCGCCCGATCCGGCCGAAACCGTTGATGCCGAGACGAATCATATGAAGTCCCTCACATTAGTTGTCGTCGATGCGGTACTTGGAAGCCGCAAGGAGATCGTAGTTGGTCTTCAGCGCCTGGTAGAGGCGCGCGTTATCAAGGGCGATTGCGCTCAGATTCGCCACGGCTTCCAGGAAGCGCACCTCCTCCGCGGTGAATTTTCGCACTTCTTCGGAATAGACGCGCAATACGCCTATTGTTTTCTTCCCTACGCGCAGCGGCACCACGAGTACGGATTTGATGCCTTCAGTCCGGGCCATTTCTTTATATTGAAAACTGTCGTCGGTCTGGGCGTTTTCCAGCCAGATCGTTTCCCCCGCCATCGCTTTCTGGTCCAGGCCGCTCTCTTTCAGCAGAACCGGTCCCTTGCGGATGTAACTTTCCGAAAGGCCGTACTCCGCGCCCATCAGCAGACGCTTCTTCTTGGCGTCGAGGATGCGGATTGAGGAAGCCTTCACGCCCATCGTGTTGGCGACACACCTGGTGATTTCATCGAGGATCACGGATGTGTCCAGAGAGGCGTTGACGACCCTGGCGATGTTATAAAGAGCGGTAAAAAAATCCATCTTCCTGTTCATGGTTCAAATCCTCTTTTTGGCGCTGGGATGGAATTGCAGTTACGGCAAGAAAGGAGGATGCGGCCTCCCCGGAGCTGATAATTTTAATTTAGAACAGGAGAGGGCCAATGTCAAAAAGGAATCAGTCAAATGGATTCCGGAAGTGTTTTCCCTGCCAGAGCTGCCTTGCGCTCAGCCTTTCCCGGATTGAATTCAGGTTCTTCTGCTTTTCCAGCGCCCAGAGCGGCGCCGCCAGCTCGGCGGGATGCGGGTCGCCCGTAAGGCGGTGGACGGCCATGGAAGGGTTGAGAAGGGAAAGGAAATCGCCGACCAGGTCATAATACTCCTCGCGCTCGAGACAGCGGTACTTTCCCGCCTCATATAAGTCGTGCAGCGGCGTGCCTTTGATGACGTAAAGAAGGTGAATTTTAATTCCCTGGATATCCATGGCGGACAGAGTGCGAGCGGTGTCCAGCATATCGTTTCTGTCCTCGCCGGGAAGACCGAGGATTACGTGGACGCAGACGTCCAGCCCGCGGGCGCGGCAGCGGGCCGTCCCTTCCGCAAACCGGGAAAAATCATGCCCCCTGTTTATCAGGCGGAGCGTCCGGTCGTGAGCCGATTGCAGGCCGAGCTCTATGCAGACGTAAGTTTCGTTCCCGAGGCGGGCAAGCAGGTCGAGCACGTCATCCTCGAGGCAGTCGGGTCTGGTCCCGACTTCCAGGCCGGCAACATCGGGAACGGAGAGCGCCTCCCGGTAAAGACCCTCCAGTTTATCGGCGGGAGCATAGGTATTGGAAAAAGATTGAAAATAGGCAATGAATTTTGATGCCCCGTACCGTTTTTGCAGGGCCTTTTTCCCGGTGATCACCTGTTCCCGGATTGTTTGAGATGCGGACGCCCCTGTTCCGGAACCGAGCCGGTTGCAGTAAATGCACCCTCCCAAGCCCTTTGTCCCGTCCCGGTTCGGGCAGGTCAGTCCGGCATCGACCGAAATCTTCTGGACCCTGCATCCGAAACGGCTTCTCAGCACCGTGTTCAGATCTCTATAGAGCGGCCTTGACATGTTATATTCCAATTATATACTTTCGGGCATAGTGTTCCCTCAGGAATAAAATGTCAACGATTCAGAAGGATGATCTATCTCGCAGGCGTAAGGTAATTTTTTACTCAACACCTCACGCCTTACACTTTACACCTTACGATCTTTTGAACCGAGAACTGTGAACTGAGAACTATTTTCTATGGCCATATACCAAAATAGATACGATGTTATCGTGATCGGCGCGGGCCACGCCGGATGCGAGGCCGCCCTGTCCGCCGCGCGGATGGGTTCCCGCGTGCTCCTCCTGACAATAAATCTCGATACGACCGCCCACATGCCGTGCTCGCCGTCCATCGGCGGGGTGGGAAAAGGCCACCTGGTCAGGGAAATAGACGCGCTCGGCGGCGAGATGGGAAAGGCGGCCGACAGCACGGCCATTCAGTTCCGTCTCCTTAATACGAGAAAGGGCCCCGCCGTACGGAGCACCCGTACTCAGAACGATAAAGCCAGGTACAGGGCCGAGATGAAAGGGATTCTCGAAAGGCAGGAGGGCCTGGAGATCAAACAAGCCCTCGTGGAGGATTTTCTGGTCGAGAATGGATGCGTTGTCGGGGCAAGGGACAATATCGGGACGGAGTTCATGGCGCGGGCCGTCGTGCTGGCAGCCGGCACTTTCCTGCACGGACTTATCCATATCGGAAACCGGAAAATCCCGGCGGGCCGGGCGGGGGAGTTTCCCGCGGAGGGGCTTTCTGCCCGGCTGAGGGCGCTCGGTTTCCGGATGGGGCGGATGAAGACAGGCACGCCGGCGCGCCTCCGGCGCGGCAGCATAGATTTTTCCAGATTCGAGGAGCAGTGGGGAGACGGCGATGCGCGGCCTTTTTCGCATACCGGCGCCGGCTCTCTCCTCCCGCAGATCGCATGCCATTTCGGGCACACAAACCCGGCGACGCATGAGATTATAAGAAAGAACATCGAACTGTCGCCCCTTTACAGCGGGCAGATCAAGGGAGTGTCGGCCCGCTACTGCCCGTCGCTCGAAGATAAAGTGGTGAAATTCTCCGAACGCCGCCGCCACCAGATTATCCTCGAGCCTGAAGGGCTGGGGACGGAAGAGATCTATGCCGGCGGGACAGGCAATTCGCTTCCGTACGAAATCCAGATCCGGATCGTCCGGTCCATCGCCGGTCTGGAGGAGGCTGAGATCATGCGCCCCGCCTATGCGATAGAGTACGATTACGCGGACCCGACCCAGCTCAAGCCGACCCTCGAAAGCAAGGTTCTGGGCGGGTTATTCCTTGCGGGCCAGGTGAACGGCACTTCGGGCTACGAAGAAGCCGCGGCGCAGGGCCTGGTGGCGGGGATAAATGCCGCCCTCCGAACCCAGGGGCGTGACCCCTTTATCCTGGACCGCTCGGAGGCTTACATCGGCGTCATGATCGATGATCTCGTGACGAGGGGGACCTCCGAGCCTTACCGGATATTTACTTCGAGGGCGGAATACCGCCTGCTGCTGAGGGAAGACAACGCCGATCTCAGGCTGCTCGGCAAGGGGTGTGAGCTGGGACTGCAGCCGCGGGAGAGGCTGGACGAGCTGACCGGGAGGAGAAGACAGATACAGGAAGAGCTCTTGAGGCTGAAGAGCACAAGGATCGGTCCCGCGCCGGCGGTAAGGAAAATCCTGCAGGAGAAAAGTTCGGCTCCCATCGATGTGTCTACATCCCTGGAGCAGCTGCTGAAAAGACCGGAGATTTCCTACGAGGATATCGAGGCCTTCGAAGGGAAGGTTTCTGCTATGCCCAGAGATGTTGTCCGACAGGTGGAGATCCAATGTAAGTACGAAGGATATATCCGCCGGCAGGAGGAAGAAGTGGATAAGTTCAGGAGTCTTGAGCGCATCCGCATCCCCGAATTATTCGATTACTTTCAGGTCCAGGGGCTTTCCACCGAACTCCGCCAGAAGCTCTCCCGGTTGCAGCCGGTGTCCGTCGGGCAGGCTTCCCGGATCGAGGGAATAACCCCCGCCGCGATATCCGTTCTGATGATCCACATTCGGAGGATGCAGCATTTAAAAAATATTTCCACAAGATAGCCGGAGAGGCCGATGCAGGAATTACGTCATTGACAGTGTGAGTTGTTTCTGATAATTAGTGTAAACCTGATGGCTACTAAACCGTCGATTAACCTTCCGTTTTGACTATCCTTTATGCTGTCCGGGATGTGCGTTCCTCATTCATACCTGTTTGCCCCGACCGGGCGCGTTTCGTTCCATCTGCGTCATCGAAAGAATATCCTTAAGCCAAAACTGTTTCCGAAGAGGAGAAATGGTCATGGATACCACGCGCGAAAAGCTTGTTGTATCGGTTCCTTCTGATACTCAGTCCATTCCCGCCCCGCGGCAGCGGGTAATGCCGAGCCGGCTCACCCAGCTGACCGCTTTCGCGCAAAGTCAAATCGATCTTGAAGACCTCGTAAATACGATTAATTACATACACTTTGTCAATAAAAACATCTCTGTCCATCTGCTCCACCCCAAGCATAACCAGGAGATCCTTGTCAGGGCCTATCCGGATTCCTGTACGGGCGAAGACCTTACCTGCTACTGGCACCATGACGAAATATCCGGCCTTAAAATCAGTCAATACCGCTTTCTCCACCTCGTGATTCAGAAGGGGCCGGCCATGGTCATGGTCCCGGCGGAACCGCAGAGCATCAGCAAGGAGTGCCTGAGCGTGAAGCTGCCGAAAAAGAGCTACCTGATAAACAGGCGCGGTACGCGGAGGCTTGCCTGCACCGAAGTGGCGGCCGAACTCACTCAGGAAGGGTTCACGGCCAAGGGCGACCTGGTCGACTTCAGCGCTTCGGCGTTCCGGGTGAGGCTGAGAGTTGCCCGTTCCGCTTCCTTTAACTGGATGAATCCCGACGCCAAGGTTTCCATCCGCCTGTCCCGGGAAGGGGATCTCCTGTTCGCGGGAGATTGCCGCATCATCCGGCAGAC
>JAQTPK010000062.1:0-3435 GCA_028712885.1 Syntrophales bacterium
GCCAGGAAATACGTCATTCCGGGCTTGACCCGGAATCCAGTTATAAAACGGTTTCGAACAAGTCTTGCCAAGCAGGGTTATTCTTTTCAATCAATTCCAGCTTCCAACTCCTTTTCCATCCTTTGATTCTTTTTTCTTTTTCAATTGCTGAAAACATGTTTTCATGCAGTTCAAACCAGACCAGGGAGTGAATTCCATATTTTTTTGTAAATCCCTCCACTAAATTGTTCTTGTGCTCCCAAATTCTTTTCGCCAGATCGGAAGTCACACCGGTATAAAGCGTGCCGTTTCTCTTGCTGGCAAGAATATATACGGCAGGCTGTTTTCTCATAAATCAGAAATTCTGGATTCCGGGTCAAGCCCGGAATGACGTATTTCCCTAACCACATATATTGGGCAGTGCTAAACGTAATCCATTCTAATGCCCCGGACCCAATGCCCGATCCCGCCACAGTACTCCAAAAGCCGGTCCAACGAGTACAAGCGGGATCGGAAGCGCGGCTGCCTTGACCATCAGCCCGCTGGAAAGCGTAAACGCAAGTCCTGGCACCGTTCGCAATCAATATTTGGATTACTGGACATAGGGTGGGATCCTCCATACCTCTTCAAATCTCTCACCCTTAATCTAAGGAAATGCTGGAATTCTTATTTGAGGATGTGACTGTTGACGTATATCGGAGTAAGGAGCATTCGGATAATGTCGCGGTTTTCAAGAACACACTGAATAGGCACTTTGTGGAAAAATACGGGAATGATTGCACACTCTATGAATCACAGAGCTAATACCCAATACCTCACACCTAATAAATCCCCGCGGTGCAGCCGGCGGCGAGGACCTGGCCCAGCTCCCGGCATTTTTCGAGAGTTTCTTCAGTGAGCTTCCCTTTTGAAATTACCGGTTCGTAAATTTTTTTGAACTTGAATCCGAGAGCGATGCGCTCGATGCTGGTCAGGGCTCCTGTCCCGTCATTCCCCGCACTTATAAAAACAACATAAGGCTTGCGGAAAATCCTCTCGGGCTGCCGTTGTGAAGGATAAAAGGTCCTGTCCAGGAAATCCTTGATCATGCCGGACATATACCCGAAATTCTCCGGGGTTCCTATGGCGAGGCCGTCCGCGGAAAGGAGGTCCTCAAGGCCGGCTTCGCCCGCTTTCTTCAAAACGACTTCCGCGCCTTCGATTTTACCCGCTCCTTCGGATACGGCCCGGGCCATTTTTTCGGTGTTGCCGGTCTGTGAATGATATACGATCAATATTTTGGCCATGTCCTTACTCAGATAGGTCTCTTATTGAAAAGAGGGGGAACCCTGAAGGCTCCCCTGCCCCCCTACAAGCTTTGCACAAAATTCTTCACTGCTTTATTGAAAGCCTCCGCATTCTCCATCATGACGAAATGGCCTGCCCCGGGGATCAGGGACAACCTGGCCCCGGGAATCCGGTCCGCAAGGAATTGTGAATTGGCCGGCGGTGTCATCTTGTCATCGGCGCCGCAGACGACAAGTACCGGAAGCCGGATTTTTGCAACCTCCTCGGTGATATTCAGCTTGTCGCAGGCATACAGGTCGCCGTGCGTCACCTCCGGATTAGAATTCAGGAGGTTTTCGGAAAGGGGCACGGACCACTTCTCGCGGTTCTCTTTGGCAAGTGAAAACTTTACAATTGTAGCAACTGTCGCGCCTGCATCCTTTTTAAGGCCTTCCAGCAGAATCGGATTTACCGGCATGGTAACGCCACCCCCGACCGGTATTATTCCGGACAGGAGACCTCCATGTCTGATCGCAAACGTCAGGCTGATCGCCGCGCCGAGAGAATGTCCTGTCAGGACAGGTTTGTTCAGGCCGGTTGCCTCGATCAGTTTCCTGATCCATTCAACATAGCGGCCGACTTCCTTTTCGCCTGTTCCGCCCGATTGACCGTGCCCCGGAAGATCCACGGCAACGATATTGAATGAGTCCGCCAGGGTTTTGTACTGGTTCTGCCAGTTGGTATGATCTCCTCCGGACCCGTGAATGAAGACGAGGTTTTTTCTTCCCTGGACGAACCCGCCGTCATTCATCCAGTATGCGATTTTTATTCCTTCTATTTCCTGAAAATTGATCATGAAGTTCTCCTGTTGCAGGATTGGCTGTTTCCCTCACAAAAATGGGAGCCGGAAGGCTCCCCTGTCCGGCTTAGATAGTCGATCAGGCAATCTCCTGTAGCCAGTTTGCAAGCTTGAGGCCGTCGATACGCTTGAAATGATCAATATTATTCGTAACGAGAGTCAGATTATGAGCAAGGGCGCAGGCGGCAATTGACAGATCGAAATCATCCAGACGAGATCCTTGTGATTCGAGTTGAGATTTAAGCATTCCGAAGATATCTGCTGTTTCCAGCCCGATTGGAATCACTTCGAGTGATTGTTCGAGATTTTTTATCTTAGCGATGTTGCTCGCAACTTTTTGTGATTTGTAAGCGCCGTAATACAACTCCATGCAAGTCATTACGCTGATTTTTATCGGATCGTTCAAATGCTCATGCAGGTTTTTTCGTACTGTATCGTTCCCTTTTAAATTGAAAATGACTGTATCCGTATCCAATAGATACATTACAGGCCGTCCTTCAGCCGTCTCGTACTCCTGCGGGCTTTTTTGATTTCTCTGATGATCTCTTCCGGCGTTCTTGAATCTTCCCAAGATCCGGAAAGATCCAGAAGGGCTCTCGCGGGAGATTTTGCCGTTTGAATCTTCTTCCTTTTGGCAAGATATTCTTTTGCCAGAAACAGTATCTGTTGGCTGATCGACCTGTTTTCCATGGCCGCAAGCTCTTTTATCTGTATATAAAGCTCATCATCAATTCCTTTTATCTGTAAATTGGCCATCTCTTTCGCCTCATTCCACTATTTCATGAAATCATAATGCAATTTCATGAAATAGTCAATTCCCAGCCGCCGCAGGCATCCACCTCTCATCTGCACTGGATAAAAGTCCGGCAGGTTGTTGAAAAACCCTTATTTACTGTCCGATTCTGTCATACCCGCGCAGGCGGGTATCCAGACGCCGTCCCCGCGGAAGCGGGGAACCAAGACAATAAACTGGATTCCCGCTTTCGCGGGAATGACAAATTCAAGTTCAGAATAGTTTTTCAAACCAGCTGATTAGTACTGGCTGGTCATTCCGGTGGACCCCGTATCAGGTACGGGCAGGCACCGGAATCCGCGCCTGCGTCATTCCGGTGTAAACCGGAATCCAGGATATCAATTTTAATGCACTGGACCCCGGCTTTCGCCGGGGTGACGCGTTTTCGCCAGGGTGACGCGCTTTCGCCGGGGCGACGGGCGGCCGGGGTGCAGACAGCCGCGTGGCAATTGAAAATCGGGAATCCGCGCCGACGTCATTCCGGTGTAAACCGGAATCCAGGATATCAATTTTAATGCACTGGACCCCGGCTTTCGCC
>JAQTPK010000062.1:3535-12997 GCA_028712885.1 Syntrophales bacterium
GACGCGCCGGTTCCAAGTCTCCTGACTTCTCAACTTCTCATCCTCGCAACTTCTATCCTTTCCGCTTTGCCATTTCCTCTGCCTTCAGCTCCTTGCGCAGAACTTTCCCGACGGTGGATTTCGGCAACTCCTTTCTGAATTCTATTTCGCTGGGGAGCTTGTAAACGGCGAGCTTGCCCTTGCAGTATTCCATGAACTCCTCTGTCGGGGCCTGTTCCCCTTCCTTCAACACAATGAACACCTTGACGTTTTCACCGCGTTTAGGGTCTGGAATGCCGATCGAGCATGCTTCCTGAACCTTGGGATGCTCATAAAAGATTTCGTCTATTTCCCGGGGATATATATTGAATCCGCCGGAAATGATCATATCTTTCTTCCGGTCGACAATATAGAAATAGCCGTCCTCGTCCATCCGGGCGATGTCCCCGGTGTAGCACCAGCCGTCGCGCAACATGTTGCTCGTTTCATCCGGCCGGTTCAGGTAACCCTTCATGACCTGCGGTCCGCGGATTATAAGTTCTCCTATGTCTCCCAGCGGCATATCCTTGAGGCCCGTGTCGAGGTCTACGATCCGGCATTCAGTGTCCGATATGGGAATCCCGATGCTCCCGACCTTCCGGGCGCCGCCGGCAAACGGGTTGACATGGGTGACGGGCGTCGTCTCCGTCAGGCCGAACCCTTCCACGATTACCGCCCCCGTTGCCTTTTCGAAATCATGGATTACCTCTACCGGCAGGGGCGCGCTCCCGGAGAAGCATCCTTTAATGCATGTCATATCCGTTTTCTTGAGGTCCGGGTGATTCAGCATTCCTATGTACATTGTCGGCACAAGGGGCGCGAAAGTGGGACGGAATTTGCGGATCGTCTCCAGCAGCGGTTCGGGCTGAGGGCGCGGCACAAGGACATCCGTCCATCCCATGTGCACCGCAAAATTCATCGCGGTAGACAGGCCGAAGACATGGAAAAAGGGAAGTGCTCCCAGCATGATCTCGCTGCCGTATTCGAATTTCGGGAACCACGCGCGGATCTGCTGCACCTGTTTGCTGAGATTGGCATGCGTCAGCATGACTCCTTTCGAAACCCCCGTGGTTCCGCCTGTATACTGGTACATGGCGATGTCTTCGAACCCCGTTTTTACCTTGGGAGGGGAAGGACTGAATCTTGCGATGCAATCTTTCCATTTGTAAACATCCGGGGCGGCATTCACGTGGGCCGCCAGTTTTTTCTTTTTTGCCACCAGGGGGAAAAGCAGATTCTTGGGGAATGGGAGATAGTCGCCGATCGAAGTATAAACGATCTGCTTCGCCCTGGTCTTCGGACGCAGGTTAATCATTCGGTTGGCCAGCAGGTCCAAGGTGACGATAACTTTCGAACCCGAATCGTTGAACTGGTGTTCCAGCTCCCTGTCAGAGTAAAGAGGGTTATTCATTACCGTGACTGCGCCCAGTTTAAGTATGGCGAAGTATGCCGCCACGCAGGGTATTGTATTCGGCAGGACAATGGCCACCGCATCACCCTGCCGGACTCCGAATTCCGCAAGGCAAGTAGCAAAGCGGTCGACCATGTCTTTCAGCCCCCGATAGGAGAGCTGGAATCCCTGGAAAATCAGAGCCGGCCGGTCGGGATATTTCGCCGCCGAACGGTCCAGAATATCCGGCATGCAGATCTCCTCGTATTGAATTTTCTCCGGAACGCCCTGTTCATAAGATTTAAGCCAGGGTTTGGATAAATAATCGATCTCTCCGGCCATGCTCTGTTCCTCCTTTGGGGGGTAGAGGCACAAGGCTGAAGGCTAAAGGCACAAGGCAGCAGACTTTTTACCCTTCAGCCCTTTGCCGTTAGCCCTGCGCCATTAATTTGCAATATCAAGTTACAAGGCAAAATTCCATAAAAAAAGCCAAACAGTAAACATCCATGCTTGATTTGGCGGGCGTGTTTGGGAGGGGCAAGCTCATCGACTTTTTCGTCACACCGGTCCCGAATCCGATCGGGTGCGGGCACCGAGCCAGGACCTTTGTTTCGTCATACCGGCGAACGCCGGTATCCAGACTTTCTGTCCGCTTCTCTGGATTCCCCCGTATCAAGTACGGGGCAGGCTTAATCAAGCCCGGAATGACAGGTTGCTTCACCTGACACATATACATAACATGTCCGGCGAGCCATGAAAAAAGGGGGGCCAAAGGCCCCCCTCACTTTTTGATATACTTTTTAAATTTTTCTTCAGCCCGACCCGCTAAGCCGTTTTCTGCTCGGCGGCCGGTTCTTCCTGTTTGCTTTCCGTTCCCAGCGACTGCAGGACTATTTCGGCGATGTCCAGAGAAGACATCTGCTCCTCTTTACCTCTGTCCTTGATGCCGTCGCTGATCATGGTCATGCAGAACGGACACGCCGTAGCCACCTTCTGGGCGCCGACGGCGATCGCCATATCCGTTCTGGTGTTGTTGATGCGGGTCCCGTGCTCCTCCATCCACATCCGGGCGCCGCCCGCTCCGCAACAGAAGCTGTGGTCACGGCACTTTTCCATTTCCACAAGCTTGAGTCCGGGAACGGCCTGCAGGACCTTTCTCGGCTGATCGTAAATTTTGTTATAGCGGCCGAGGAAGCACGAATCGTGCAGCGTGATAACAGCATCGACCGGCTTCGTCGGTTTGAGTTTACCGGAAGCGATGAGATCGGCGATTATCTCGGAGTGATGATATACCTCGTAATTCCCGCCCAGCAGCGGATAGTCCTTCTTCAGGGCATTGTAGCCGTGCGGACAGGTGGTGATAATCTTCTTCAC
This sequence comes from Syntrophales bacterium, assembly GCA_028712885.1. Taxonomy (GTDB): domain Bacteria; phylum Desulfobacterota; class Syntrophia; order Syntrophales; family UBA4778; genus JAQTPK01. Next base: position 6,318 of record JAQTPK010000062.1, read on the forward strand.
GCCGTAACCGTTCATGATCTCGATGTTGTACTGGGCGAGCGCCTGGTAAAGATATTCGTTGCCGCCGCGCATGGCGGAATCTCCGCAGCAGCCTTCTTCCGTCCCGAGGATGGCGAAGCTGACGCCCGCCTCTTTCAGGAGTTTGGCAAATGCGACGGTTATCTTTTTCCCGCGGTCGTCAAACGAACCCGAGCAGCCGACGTAGAAGAGGTATTCCACATTGGGATCCTCCGCCATCGTCTTGACGCCCAGTTCCTTTGCCCAATCGGCCCGCAGATGGGATCCGATGCCCCACGGATTGGAATTGTTTTCCATATTCCGGTAGGTAAGCTGGAGTTCGGGTGCAAAGTCGGCTTCCATCAGGACCTTGTACCGCCTCATGTCGATGATCTTCGGGACGTGCTCGATGAAGACCGGGCAATGTTCCATGCAATGCATGCAGTTGGTGCAGTCCCAAACAGGATTCGCGCCGACCACGTCATTGATAAGCGACTTTTCCGGTTCGGGTATTTCCGGCGTCCCTTCCGGTCCCGCCGCCTGCTTCGCGGCAAAGACCAGGGGCGACCGCTCCAGCCAGTGGGTCTTGATATCCTGGACCATTTTCTTGGGAGAGAGGTCCTTTCCGGTCAGGTATGCGGGGCAGCCGTCCTGGCATCTTCCGCATCTTGTGCATGCATCCGAATCGAAAATCTGCTTTACCGTGAACTCATCCAGCTTTCCCACACCGAACGACTCGGCGTTTTCGAAATCGCGAATCGGTTCGACATAGCCGAAGGGTTTCAGGTTTTTCATGTACTGGTTGATCGGAGAGGTCACGATATGGACAAGCCTGGAAAACGGCAGGTAAGCGATAAATCCCATCGCCAGCAGGGCATGGAACCACCACATCGCCTGATGGCTGAATTTAAGCGTATCCAGGCTGATGCCCTGGAACATCAGGGCCGTCGTGTATCCGACAAAAGACACTTTCTCGAATTCCGGATAATCAAAGGCTGCGATCCTCAGTCCCTCAATGATAAAGCCGGTCACCATGATCACGAGGATAAGCACCAGCACGATCGCATCATCCAGCTTATTGTCGGGCTTACCCTTGTACCCGAGCCGGTCCGGTTTCTCGAAATAACGCCGGTTGATCGCAAGTACGACACCTATGATGGCGGCCAAACCGAATACGTCCATTACGAAAGAGAAAATCAGGTAAGGTTTGCCCAAGAAATGAATGCCGGAATAAAACTGGAACGCATCGAAAGCCGCACCCCAGATCAGTACCAGAAAGGCGAAGAAGATCAGCCCGTGCATTATCCCGGGGTATTTATCCCTGGAAACGGACGCCTGAAGAAGGCCGTTCCGCAGGAGAGTCTTTATGCGAACATTCCGCTGATCCATCCTTGTTTCCGGCTTCCCTACAGCCGTCCACAACTGCCATCTCTTGTACAGGCCATATCCAAGGATGGCGAATGCAATCAGAGCGAAAATATCGAGAGGAATCTGGAAGTTAACGGCATTCCAGAATACGTCGCGCCCCTCGTTTCCCGCTGTATAAACCATCTTTTCCATTTATCCTTCCTCCTCCCCTACTCTGGAGCGATCGGCCTTTCGCCCTCGCCCCCATTCGCGTATTGTAGGGAATCCAGAATCTAATGTCAATCGGGGGCGGAATCCCGCCCCCGATTGCACAGCCCGCCTATTCGGCAAGCAGCTTTTTGCATTCCTTGGTCATTTCGGGAACGACCTTGAACAGGTCGTCAACGATCCCGTAATCGGCCTTCTGGAAAATCGGGGCCTCCGGGTCCTTGTTGATCGCAACGATGTATTTCGAAGAGCTCATTCCGGCAAGATGCTGAATGGCGCCCGAAATACCGCATGCTATATAAAGGTTCGGCGAAACGGTTTTCCCGGTCTGCCCGACCTGGTCCTTCAGCGGCCTCCAGCCGGCATCGACTGCCGCCCTGGATGCTCCGACCGCCGCCTTGAGAACGCCGGCAAGTTCTTCCAGTATCCCGTAGCCTTCGGGTCCCTTCATTCCGCGCCCGCCGGATACGATAATATTGGCCTCGGATACGTCGATTGTTCCGCCTGTTTCCTTCTGTACTTCCAGAACCTTCGTTTTCAGCGCGGCCGCATCCAGACCCGCATCGAACTTGTTCACCGCGCCCGCCTTTGCACTCTCCACGACCGGGAAAACATTGGGACGGAGCGAAGCCATCTGGGGCGATCCCGAAACCACGACTTCCCCGTAGCACTTGCCCGCGTACATGGGCCTGACGGCTACGAGCTTGCCGCCGTCGATCTTTATATCCGTGCAGTCCGAGGCCATTCCGGTCGCCAGTTTCCCGACCAGTCTTGCCGCGAGGTCCTTTCCCTGCGCCGATGCAGCCAGCAGCAGTATGGAAGGATCGTTTTCCTTCACGATCTTGGCTACGGCCGCCGCGTGGGCATCCGTCGTATAGGGCTCAAACGCGGCGTTATCGGCCACGAATACCTTGTCCACACCATATTTACCGAGCTGTCCGGCGATGCCTTCCACGCCGGAGCCCAGCAGAACGGCGCTCACTTCCTCTCCCAACTGGTCCGCCAGTTTACGGGCCGTGCTGGCGAGTTCGAAACTGACCTTGCGGAAGGCGCCTTCCCTCTGTTCTGCAACAATCCATACACCTTTTCCCATGGTATCACCTTCCTTTCTTTAGATAACCTTCGCCTCTTCTCTCAGGAGCTTGCATACGGTGGCTGCCTTCAGGGCCGGATCGTCCCCTTCGATAATCTTTCCAGGGGGCCTCGCGGGAGGCGGAACGGTTTTGACGACCTTGGCCTTTGACTCCGCCGTAATGCCGAGGGCCGCGGCATTCTTGACCTCTACCGGTTTCTTTTTGGCTTTCATGATGCCGGGCAGAGATGCATAACGGGGCTCGTTCAAACCCTTCTGAGCGGTGACAACACAGGGCATGGGACTCTGGATTACAAGCTGCGCCCCTTCGATGGGCCGCACAACCTTGACCGCCTTGTCCGCTACTTCGAGCTTCGTTACGATTGTTACCTGGGGGATGCCGAGAAGTTCCGCCAGAACCGCTCCGACCTGTCCGGAGTCGTCGTCGATCGCTCTCTGTCCGCAGAAGATGATGTCGTAAGGAATTCCTTTGATGGCTGCGGCCAGGGCCGTCGCCGTCGCGTAGGCGTCCGCGCCGTACAGCGACGGATCGTCGATGTGAATGCCTTTTTCGGCTCCCATCGCCAACGCAGTGCGGATCGTTTCCATTACCCGGGGCGGGCCTACGGTAATAATGGTGACGTCGCCGCCGAATTTCTCTTTCATCTTTAATGCTTCCTCCACTCCGAACTCGTCATAGGGATTCATGACCCACTTGATTCCCTCTTCGACGATCCCGGATCCATCGGGTTTCGCCTTGATCAAGGCTTCCGTATCCGGAACCTGCTTTACGCATGCGATAATATTCACGTTTAGCCTCCTTTCGCGGACAAGGGGCCGGCGGCTTGATCAGCCGCCGGCCGTTCTCATCCATGATTTGGGGTTGATAAAGGGGCCAAAGGCTAACGGCTAAGGGCTAAAGGTCCGGAACCCGGCTTTTTCACCTTTTGCCTTTCGCCTTTTGCCATTTGCCTGTTTATTGCCTGTTCTTCACAATGTCATCGACCACGGAAGGATCAGCCAATGTAGTGGTATCTCCAAGATCCTTAACGTCTCCGGCCGCAACCTTCTTCAGGATCCTTCTCATGATCTTGCCGCTGCGGGTCTTGGGAAGACCGTCCGCCCACTGGATCTTCTCCGGCGTGGCGATGGGGCCGATAAGCGTCCTGACGTGCGCGACCAGCTCTTTCTTCAGATCGTCCGATTTCTTCATGCCCGTCTTGAGCGTAACGTACGCGTAGATCGACTGGCCTTTGACTTCGTGCGGATATCCGACGACCGCCGCCTCGGCGACCGAGGGATGCGCGACCAGGGCGCTCTCGACTTCCGCCGTCCCCATCCGGTGGCCGGAAACGTTGATGACGTCGTCGATGCGGCCGGTAATCTGGTAATATCCGTCCTTGTCACGCCGCGCGCCGTCACCCGTGAAGTAGTTGCCGGGATACTGCTCGAAGTAGGTCTCCTGGAACCTCATGGGATCATTGTAAACACCCCTCATGATGCCCGGCCAGGGCTTGGAAATGCAGAGCGCGCCTGTAGCAACCGTCTCCTTCTTCACCTCTCCGGTCTGATCGTCCACGAGAAGGGGAGCAACGCCCATGAAAGGCAGGGTCGCCATGCCCGGCTTTATATCGACGGCGCCGGGGAGAGGCGTAATCAGGATTCCGCCCGTTTCGGTCTGCCACCACGTATCCACGATGGGGCATTCGCCGCGGCCGACCGTGTTGTAATACCAGTTCCATGCTTCCGGATTGATCGGCTCGCCGACCGTTCCCAGGATGCGGAGCGAGGAGATATCGGCTTTCTTCACCCACTCGCTTCCTTCCTTCGCTATCGCGCGAATGGCGGTGGGGGCCGTGTAGAATATATTGACTTTGTACTTTTCCACTACCTTCCAGAACCTGCTCACGTCCGGGTAGTTCGGAACGCCTTCGAACATGACCGAGGTCGCGCCGTTGCACAGAGGTCCGTAAACGATATAGCTGTGGCCTGTAACCCATCCGATGTCGGCGGTGCACCAGTAGATATCGTTTTCATGGTAATCGAAGATCATTTTGTGGGTGTAAGCCACATAGACGAGGAACCCGCCGGTCGTATGCATAACGCCCTTGGGTTTGCCGGTGGAGCCTGAGGTGTAAAGGATGAAGAGCGGGTCTTCGGAATCCATCCACTCGGGTTCGCATACGGCGCCGGCTTTCGCCATAGCCTCATGCCACCAGACGTCCTTCCCCTTCTTCATGTCGCACTTGATCTTGTCGCCCACGCGGCGGACAACGATAACTTTCTCGACGGAAGGACTTTCTTTCACTGCCTCATCCGCGTTGCTCTTCTGCGGAACGGCCTTGGCGCCGCGGAACGTCCCGTCACAGGTCACGAGAACCTTGCTCGTGCTGTCCTGCAGTCTGTCGCGGAGCGAATCGGAGCTGAATCCGCCGAAGACGATGCTGTGGATCGCGCCGATGCGGGTGCAGGCGAGCATGCCGATCGCGAGCTCGGGAATCATCGGGAGATAGAAGCAGACGCGGTCGCCTTTTTTAACGCCGTTCGCCTTCAGGACATTGGCGAACTTGCAGACTTCCTCGTGAAGCTGCTTATAGGTGTATGCCCTGTCTTCGCCGGGCTCGTTCCCTTCCCACTGGATGGCAACCTTGTTGGCGCGGGTCTTCAACTGCTTGTCCAGGCAGTTGTAAGAGACATTAAGTTTCCCGTTGGTAAAGAACTTGACGTAAATGGGTCCTTTGCGGACGTCGAAATTGTAATCCTCGACCTTGTCCCATTTTTTAAACCATTCCACATACTCCGAAGCGACATCGCCCCAGAACTTTTCCGGATTATCGATAGAGCTCTTATACAGCTTATCGTAAGCCTGTCTTCCGCTGATGAAAGCCGTCTTCTTGACTTTTTCCGGTACCGGATAGACCTCTTTCAACTGAACCTTTTCGTCTGCCATGCTTTCAGCTACCTCCGTTCGTTCTTTTTGAAATATATCGGTCCGACCCGGAGACTGATCCGCAATCAGATAACGCCTGCCGGGAAGGGTAACAAGGAAATGATCTGAAATACCCGTTTTTTGGCCGCACTACGGCGTTCCACAAACAAAATTCAATGGAATATAAAATAGCCATATAGTCGTGTCAAGCGGAATTTGGAATATTTATGGGGGCTAAGGCCTCTTTTGCGTCCATCGCGTCTGCTGCTTCCATCGGGTCTATTGCGTCCATTGGGTCTATTGCGTTCTTTGCGTCTATTGGGCCTCGCCGGGGTAACGGGTTTCAGGTATTGGGTATTGGTATTGGGTATTGGGTATTGGGTTTTAGGTTTTGGGTTTTGGGTATTGACGAGAAGGGCGCGCGCGAAAGGCGGAAAATCGCGGGAAATAAGGGCATCGGAATCTTTGACGAAAAGACGCAGCCCCGTGTAGCTTTTTTGACACAAACCATTATTAACCTTTATCTCCATGTACCAAGAATGATGAATTCTTAAAAGGTCCAAAAAATGTCATTCCGGCAGAAGCCGGAATCCAGAAGAGCCTGACAACACTGGATTCCGTGTCAAGCACGGAATGACGAAAGGAAGCGAGGACGTCTTTTTGCAAGACGTCGCTTACAACTTTTAACGGCTTTGCGCCCGGAACAGACGTCAAAAAGGAACATGGAATGGATATTGCTGGAACAAACCTTTACTGGACGTTGGACGTTGGACGTTGGACGTTGGACGTTGGACGTTGGACGTTGGACGTTGGACGTTGGACCCTATAGCCTGACGCCTGTTTTTACAATTTTTCCCTGGTGTCTAATGTCGAATGTCTAACGCCTGTTTTTACTTGACATCAAGGTAAGTAGATGTTAGTTGTACCCGCAATGTGTCCAAAAAGGTTTTTATTTCCAGATATTGGAAAGGAGGTGGTAGGGGAAAAAGACTGTTTCGTGATGCCGGCATAGACCGGCGTAAATGGAAGCAGGAGCATTGGCAGTCTCCGAAACGTGCGCTTGGGGACTGGTAACAAAATGATTAGGAGGAAAGCATGAAGAGATTA
>JAQTPK010000063.1 GCA_028712885.1 Syntrophales bacterium
ACTAGAGACTTGAAACTTTTATCGCATCGGCCATATCACACACCCGCCGCATGAACTCGACGTCATGGACCCGGACGATGTGCGCGCCGTTCATGACGGAAGCCGTCACGGCCGCCGCCGTACCCTCGATCCGTTCCCGCGGAGTTTCCACTCCCGTGAACGTTCCCGTAAAGCGTTTGCGGGACGGGCCGATCAGGATGGGTCTCCCCAGGACTTTGAAATCCCGCAATCTCCGGATTATCCTGACGTTGCCCTCGGCCGTTTTCCCGAAGCCGATTCCCGGATCGATGATGACGCGGTCCGGGGCGACGCCCGCGGCGGCGACCCTGCTTATCCCGGCGGCAAGGGCGCCGATAATGTCTCCGCAAAGAGACCGGTAGCTCAGGTCCCCCGTCTGCATGGTGGACGGGGTGCCGCGCATATGCATCAAAACAATCGGCGTCCCAAGCCGGGCCGCCGTTCCCGCCATTTCGGGGTCCAGCGACGCCGCGCTTATATCGTTTATGATCTCCGCACCGGCCTCCACAGCCAGGCGGGCGACATTTGCTTTTGTCGTGTCCACCGAGATCGGGATGCCGATCCTGCCTGACAGTTTTTCAATAACCGGAATAATGCGGCGGGTTTCTTCTTCCGCGGCGACGGCCTGCGCTCCCGGCCGGGAGGACTCGCCTCCCACGTCGATGATATCCGCGCCTTCCCCGGCCATTCTGATCGCGGCGTCCAGAGCCTTTTCAGGATTGAGGAAATCCCCGCCGTCCGAAAACGAATCGGGAGTAGGGTTGAGAATGCCCATGACGAGGGTGCGGCGGCCGAGGAAGATGTCCCGCCGGGGGGTTTTTATCGTGAATGAATCCGTGCGGATGTTGGTGAGCGCCGAGCGGATTTCTTCGGAGATGCTTCTGAGGCCGAACGGCTGGAGGGAAAGTTTTTCGGCGAATCTCTCGATCTGCTTGATTGTGCCGATCACGATGGCGTCCGTGACCGCTATGCTGCAGTCCACCGTCCCCCGGGAAACGGCGACGTCACCGCCGATCGAGAGCATGTCCTGCTTCATTATGTTTGCCGCCCGGCTCTCGATTTTTTCGCACAGAAGACAGAAATTGAGCATCTTCGGGGCCATCGCCGCTACGCCGTACGGCTCGACCCCTATTCTCCTCAACTCCTCCGCGGCCTCCTCGATGCTGGCAACGGAGAGCGGTCTGGCATTTACGACCATATCATACCTGGGCTTTCCGAAAAAATCGGGCACCACACAAAATAAAACGCGGGAAAGGCGGGAAATGCTACATCCCCCTTTTCCCAAAGAAGCCTGATGCCTGATGCCCAACGTCTAAAAATAAAAGGCGTCAGGCTTTGGGCGTTGGGCGTCGGGAAAATCAAGAGAATGCCGAACTCGAATAGAAAAACGCCTGAATCTAACCTAACGCCTTTTAAAAACCTGACGCCTGATATCCAACACCTGACGCTTAATTCATCCCGTTCGCGCCTCGGGAAGCGTATCCCCGGTGCGCCGGCCGCCGATGATGGCATCAAGCTCTTCCGCGTTCAGGACCTCTTTCTCCAGAAGTTCGCCGGCCAGCCTGTGCAGGACTTGCAGGTTGTCCATCAGCAGCTTCTTCGCTTTTTCGTAGTTGTCCCGGATGATCCTGGACACTTCGCGGTCTATCTTTTCGGCGGTCTCCTCGCTGTAATCCTTGTGCGTCGCGAACTCCCTGCCCAAGAAAATCTGCTCCTCTCTCTTCCCGTAGCTCAGCGGCCCCATCTCTTCGCTCATCCCCCACTCGCAGACCATCTTTCGGGACAGCTCGGTCGCGCGTTCGATGTCGTTGCCCGACCCCGTAGTGAAATCGTTAAGCACCAGTTCCTCCGCGGCGCGCCCGCCGAGAAGGATGGCGATGTTGTTCATGAGGTATTCCTTCGGGTACGTGTGCTTTTCGTCCATGGGAAGCTGCTGGGTCAGGCCGAGCGCGCGCCCCCTCGGAATAATCGTGATCTTATGGATCGGGTCCGTGCCCGGCAGCATCTTCGCAACCAGCGCGTGCCCGGACTCGTGGTAAGCCGTTACTTTTTTCTCCTGATCGCTGATGACCATGCTCTTGCGCTCGGTCCCCATGATGACCTTGTCCTTGGCGTACTCGAAATCGATCATGGAAACGCTGTCCCGATTCAGCCGCGCGGCGGAAAGAGCGGCTTCGTTGACCAGGTTTTCAATGTCCGCGCCCGAAAAACCGGGGGTTCCCCGCGCCAGCACGACGAAATCAACAGTCTGGTCGATCGGAGTCTTCCTGGAATGGACCTCAAAGATCTTCTCGCGGCCCTTGATGTCCGGAAGGGGAACCACGACCTGCCTGTCGAACCTGCCCGGCCGCAGCAGCGCCGGATCGAGGACGTCCGGCCGGTTCGTCGCCGCAACCAGGATAACCCCCTCGTTCGATTCGAAACCGTCCATCTCCACCAGAAGCTGATTCAGCGTCTGCTCTCTTTCATCATGACCCCCGCCAAGACCGGCGCCCCGGTGCCTGCCGACGGCGTCTATCTCGTCGATGAAGATGATGCACGGGGCGCTGCGTTTACCCTGGGTAAAAAGATCCCGGACCCTCGACGCGCCCACGCCGACGAACATCTCGACAAAATCGGAGCCGCTGATCGTGAAAAACGCGACGTCCGCCTCGCCGGCGATCGCCCTGGCCAGAAGGGTTTTTCCCGTTCCCGGCGCTCCGACCAGGAGAACGCCCTTCGGGATGCGCCCGCCGAGTCTGGTGAACTTCTTGGGATCTTTAAGGAACTCGACTATTTCGGTCAGTTCCGCCTTGGCCTCGTCAATTCCCGCGACATCTTCAAAAGTAACCCGTTTCGACTTGTCATTCATCAGGCGGGCGCGGCTCTTCCCGAAGGCCATGGCCTTGCCTCCCCCTGCCTGCATCTGTCTCATAAAGAAAATCCAGACTCCTATCAGAAGGAGCGTGGGGAACCAGGAAACCAGGACGGTCATATACCACGGCGATTCCTCGGCAGGCTTTGCCGCCATGCGCACTCCCTTTTCCCGCAGGTAGGGAACAATTCCGGAATCCTTGGGAACATAGGTTTTGAAAGCCTTGCCGTTCATGAGGCTTCCATAGACGTTTTCGCCCTGGATGGTGACCTCAACTACCTGGCCTTTTTCCACATGGTCGACAAAGTCGCTGAATATAAGATCTTCACGACCGCCCCGGGGCTGGTTGAAGAAGTGATACAGCATGATGAAAATCAGGCTGATCACCAGCCACAAGGCGATATTTTTTTGCAACGGACTCAACAGATGTTTCTCCTTTGGCTAATGGATTGGAACCCGACAATTTCCGACGGGATTCCCATATATCAATAACGCTATTATATCAAATGATTTCTACCTTCAAAATACTCTTCGTATCAGCGGTCACTCTGGCCCTCTCACTGAGGCGGATTCCCGCCGCCCAGAGGACGGATTCCCGGTCAACCAGCAGCGGAACCGAACGGCGCTTCAACCTCGGCAACTTGAGATCGGTAAACAGATCCTGAAGCTTCTTCGTCCCCGCCATGCCGAAAGGCTGAATACGGTCGCCGGGGAGGGGGCTGCGGACCTCCAGGGGAGGCTTGAGAATGTCGAAATCAAGGTATGCACGGTTTATTTGATCAGAATAATTACATTTTTCCCCGTTATTCGCCAGCAATTCAAAAACCAGCTTCTTTCCCGACCCTGGAATTACCGCTTCTCCCGGAATCGAAACTGCACAGCGAAACCCGTTTTCGACTTTTCCCGCTTTTCCCGCCTTTCCCGCTTTCAACACCATTTCCCCGTATTCACGGGACGCAATCACCCCATGCGGAAGATCGAGGTGCGCTCCCGGATCATTCGATCCGGTGAGGGAAACAACAGACTGGATATGGGCATGCCCTATCCCCCTCAGGCCGGGAATCCATTGGGCGAGGATTTCCCGGATAATCCGGCGCTGAACGGCTTCATGGCAGTTCCTGAATGGGGAGAGCGGAATCCGGACCCCGGCTTCCGGGACCCCGGCCGGCAGCTGAATTCCCCAATCCGCCATGGCTTCCTTCGCGATCTCCTTCAGGCATTCGTTTTCCAGGTGCAGGACATCCGCCGTCCGGGAAAAGGCCTCCACCAGACGGGGATTGAATTCCCTCTGCAGAAAGGGAATGAGAAAGCGGCGCACGCGGTTTCTCGCATACCCTTCATCCTCGTTGGAGCTGTCCCGCACAAAGGACGCCCCGGTATTTTCCAGATAGGCCAGGATTTCCTCCCTGTTCAGGTGGTAAAGCGGGCGTATGAAGATCCCCTCCCGCGCCGGAAGGAATCCCCGCAGTCCTTCCGGCCCGCTCCCCCGCAGCAGATTCATCAGAACGGTCTCCGCAAGGTCGTCCATGTGATGGCCGACGGCGATCCGGTCGAAGCCCCGTTCTTTCAGCACCTCAAGGAGGAGCCTGTAGCGCTCTTCCCGGCAGAGTTCCTCGGGATACCTCCTGCCCGGCTCAGTCTTCGGAGACATGCCCCTTCTTTCGAACGGAATCCCCATCTCCCCGCAGAGCGTATTGACGAAAAGCTCGTCCCGATCGGCCTCTTCCCCCCTCAGCCCGTGATTGACGTGGACCGCAAGGAGCCCGAGTTCCCATTCGCGGGAGAGCGCCGCCAGAACTTTCAACAGACAGACGGAATCGGCGCCTCCGGAAACTGCGGCAATCACCCGGTCCCCTTTCTTCAGGAGACTGTATTTTTTAATAGTTTTCGTTACCTTCTCAATCATCCGGAACTTCTTCCCGTCCGGTCCCGGTTTTCCTTCATAAGTCTGAATGTCCGGGAGGCCTGCAAAATAAAAGTCTCTATTTTCGCGTTTATTATCTGCGGGAAGGGATTGCCGTCGCTCTCGATCGCCAGGAAGGGAAACTCCTGTAGCCCGCCCATTCTGTCCATGATTTCTCTTCCCTTCGGTCCGGTATTCATTTTTCCGTCCCGGTTCATTTCCCGTGACAGGATGGCCTCCGCAATTCTGTTCGGCATGCACCCGAAAGGACCGATCGCGATAACCCCGCAATAATGCTCGAGGACTTCGGACATGGATGCGCCGACGGTCAGGATCGCCTCGCCCAGGAGCTCCCGGTTGATCATGCCGTCCACCCGCTCTATTATACTGCTTACGTCCTCCAAACGGTAATCGAAGAGACCCGATGGGCGAACAGCCTGCTTGAGGGCTTTTTCATATCTTCGCACTACCCAGGAGCGGAGCCGGAGGGCCGCTTTCTTTTTATAATCGAGATCCGCCCTGCCCGAGTATCCCTCTTTAACGCACCAGTCGGTATAATAAATCCACTCGGCCATGCTCGATACTTTCACGGCGAATCCGCTGTCTGCAAGTCTCTCCACCAGGAACTGCCGCGACAGGTCGTCATGCCGGACGAATATTTCTCCCGTCAGGAGAATGAAGGGGGTTTCCGCCAGGCTCCTCCTGACCGGAATTTTTCTCAACTTTTCGGCCGATTCTCCCAGGAGATCCCTCCACTGGCCCAGACCGAGATTCCGCTCGCAGGCCTGGAGCAGGCGTTCGCACTCTCCCCGGAAGACTTCGACGGCGCGGGACCGGTCCTCCGCATTCGCCAGCAGGACGGAGTAGATATTCTCCATTATGTCCCCGATGACGATGCCGGTCCATAGCTTCAGCGTGAGATTTTTGAATCCAAGGTCCGTATAGCTGTTTTCCGCGGAAAGGGAGAACAGGCAGACGTTCTCTATCCCCTCCCTTTCGATCAGGTCGTTCATGAAAACCGAATACTGGCCGAACCGGCAGGGTCCCGAAGCAGTGGGCATGAAATAGACCAGCAGCTCGCCGGAGCTTTTGCGGTCCCGGAGATATTTTATCAGGCTCCCCGTCGTCAGGAGCAGCGGCAGGCATTCCTTGCAGCTTGTCGCTCCCCTCCCCAGCTTGAGGATTTCCTCGTCGGACGGAGACAGGGACGAGGAACGCACGCCCTGGGAACGGAAAACCGCTGCCCCGGCATGATTGAAAAAGCGCCCCATCGACGGGAACAGCAGGTGGACATGGGGATCGGTGACGGCGAATTCCTTTTCGGCCGAGTCGATGAAAATCTGCCGCGACGGATCGAACCGGGCCGGCGGCGCGGCGGCTTTCCCGGCTTCCTCCGCCACTGCCCCTCTCTTCACGAGCTCGCGGTAATTCCGGACAATGTCGATGAAGGCCTCAATGCGCGTCTCCAGGCCTGCATCGGCCGTATGGCTGTCCAACTCGAGCACCAGGAGGGGTTTCTTCCCCATAATGCTTCTTACCCGGCCGACCAGGAATGAATCGGGGCCGCAGGAGAAGTTCGTAATGAAACAGCCGAACAGCTGCGGATGTCCTTTAACCAGATCCGCTCCCCCGAGGATGCTGCGTCCGGACGACCAGTACATATCCGGCCTGTCCGGCATGCCCCCCATCTCCAGGAAATCGCAGGGGATCACCTTTATCCCGCGCGAAGCGAACTTATGCGGGATCCCCATGTTGGCCTCGGAAACGCAGGAATTATAAGCCCTCCCGAAAAGGACAACGGCGAATTCGTCCGGGTTGCCGGAGAGCTCCTCAAGCGCGGAGGCGCCGATCCGCTTCATATCAGCGGCGACCCGGGACTGGCTGGAAACGGCCTCTTCATAAGCCTTGCGGGCTTCGGCGCGCTTTGCGCCCATGCGGACGGCCGCCTCGATAAGCGCCGGCTTCGGTCCTTCACAGCCCTGCGATAAATCGAGAACGGGCGAAACCACGCGCCCGGCGGAGAGCTTCTCCGCGAACCCCGGGTGGTCTTTGAAGGCGCTCCGGAGGAAATACGGCTCGGCCTGTGAAATTGGACAGGCGGTGCTTTTTCCGCCCGTCGCTCCGGCCTGCACCCCCTTTATATGGGGCAGAAACAGGTAGTCGGTGTCCGCATTCAGCAGCCTGAGAAAGTAGGCATGCGAGATCTCCGCCGGGTAGCAGAACGCCGCCCCCTTGTAATCCGCGCCTTCCGGCTCGGGACGGTCGGGAAGGACCGGGACAAATCCGAGACTCGCAAAGAAGCGATGGAACAGCGGATAATACTGGTTCATCATGAACGATTTGTTGATGCCTACCGTTTTTTCTCCGGCGGCCCGGCCCATCCCGAAAACGAGCGCTTCGTACCGGGAAGCAAGATCGTATTCCCCCGGGTCGATATCTATTTTCGCCCGGATATTATACCAGCGGTTGCACGCCCCTCCGAACGGATAAACTCTATTCTCGAGCCTGATCCGGGAAATTTCGCATTTCCTGTCGCACTTCTCCTTTCCGCCCGTGCAGACAAAAGGCTCCCCGTAGGAGATCTCCCTGTCCCGGAGCGCGGCCAGTGAATAGGCGCCTGACGGGAGGAGGCCGAGTTCGATCCTCTTCCGGATTTCAAGGGCCACCCCGAAGGCGCCCGTCAGCCCCGGATCGGGAGGCACGATGATCGGCTTTCCCGTCAGCGAGGCCATGGCCGCGGGAACCGCCCTGTTATAGCATACTCCGCCCTGCATGAAGACCCTGTTCCCCGCCGGCCGGTTGCCCCTCACGCGGGTGTTGTAATTCATGGCGATGGAATAAACGAGGCCCGCCATTATGTCTTCCCGGCAGATCCCCTCGTGAAAAGCGGTTTTTATGTCGCTGCCGATGAAAGCGGCGCACTGGTCGTTGAAATTGGGAGGACGGCCGCCGTTCAGGGCCTCATCGGCGATCTGCTCCATCTCAACGCCCAGCGTCTCCCGGGCGGACTCCTCCAGGAAAGATCCGGTGCCTGCGCTGCAGGCGTCGTTCATGGCGTAATCGGAGGGGACGCCGTTGACGAGATAGGTGTATTTTGCGTCCTGCCCCCCGATCTCGAATATCGTATCCACTCCCGCATCGAAGTAAAGGGCTCCGGCCGCATGGGCGATAATCTCATTGATCACCCCGCCCGTCATGGCGTGCAGGCCGGCGATCTGCCTTCCGGATCCGGTCACTCCCAGGCCGACGATATCCGCCCGGCAGCATGCGGACTCAAGTTTTTCAAGCAAATCCGCGTAGCAGGCACGGGACGCCCCGACCGGATCGCCGTTTGTCCGCAGGTAAACGGAGGCGATCACGGCGGAATCGGATACTCTCATCAGCACCGCTTTCGTTGTTGTCGAGCCGACGTCAAGCCCCAGGATGCAGGATTCCCGTTCCCGGGGAGAAGCGTCTACCGCCGTCTTGAACTCTACGAGCCCCATGGCTTCACGAAGCGGAGGCAGGTAGCTGAAAGACGAATCTTTGCTCCGGAAGATCCTCTCCCCGTCGTACACCGGCAGCGTTTCGTTTTCCAGCGCCCACAACCCGGCCCCCAGCGCCTCAAAATAGGGGGCTTCCTCCGGAACAATCAGGTTTTCTATTTCCTCGCGCAGGTATTCGACCATTATCCCGTTCCGGGAGGTGCCGCCGACGACCATAATGTTTTTTTTGGGTGTCTGCCTCAGGATCTCCAGGATCTTGCCCGCCATCATCCGGCAGAGCCCGGAGGCGATCCTTTCTTTCTGGACGCCTTTATTCGCGGCGTGCGTGCAGTCGCTTTTGCAGAAAACGCTGCATCGGCCTGAAACCCGGTAAGGTCTTTCGGATTTGAAAAACCGGGAGGCATCGGCCAGAGAGATCTCCATCCTCTTGAGCTGCTGGACGTAGAAATCCCCTGTTCCCGAGGCGCATTTATTGCCTGTGCGGACAGAGGAAATCCTTCCGTTTCTTCCAATGACATAGACCAGAAAGGTCTCTCCTCCGGCGCTCACTACCGCATTGAGACGATCGCCGTCACCCGTGAGGCCCCCTGCAGGTTTGCCCGGGATGTTTCCGTTGAATAAGCCGAGGGCGCTTTCGACGGCTTCCGGTTCCGTTATCGTAGTCAGGTTAAGGATCTGCCTGAACTTTCTTCCCGTGACGGCAACCCTGTCCGGAGCCCCCACATTCAGAAGACGTATCGCCTCCAGCAGAACCTCCCGGGGGTTCCCGTTATGCGCCTTTACAAATACGCCGGCCGTCCTGACGACATCGCCGTCGTTCCTCACCAGCCGAACGGCCGAAAGCGTAGTGGCGCCAATGCAGATACCGACAGATTCCAAGTTCTGGCCTCTGGAAGAGAAAATCAATTAATGAATCAACTAAATATTTTAATTAATTCAACGGGATAATGATAGGCAAAGTCTGGTTTCAGGCGAAGCAGATCCTCCGCCGGGCTGAGGCCGTTCAGATACGCACAGCTCCAGACGCCGGCATCCTTCGCCATCAGGATGTCATTGGCGCCGTCTCCGATCACGACCGCTCTGCGGGGGTCGATCCCCCTATTGCGCAGAACGGAAAGCACCAGCCTTCCATCCGGCTTGGAATAGGGACCGCTGTCGCGGCCGATGATCTCCGAGAAAGAGTCTTTGATCCCGAGGGCATCCGCCATTTTGACCGTAAAGTAATGGCGCTTGTTCGTGACGATGATTTTGTCCTTTTCGCGAAAATGGTCCAGGACCCGGTCAATCCCGCCGTAAAGGCGGGTTGAATCCAGCATGTGCTCACCGTAATGGGTGCTGAAAAGCGCGAGCGCTTCGTCTTTCAGATTAACGTGGGCGGGACCGAGCGACCTTTCGATCAGGCGCATTACCCCGTCCCCGATAAACTGCATTATCTCCTTCCCTTCCCTCACGGGAAGCCCGAACGCAGCGAGCACATGATTGACGGATGCGGCGATATCCTCGCCGGAACTTACGAGGGTCCCGTCAAAGTCAAAAATCATCAATTCCAGATTTGCCATCGCGGACACCTTTTTTAAATTAGCACAAGCGGCTGAAAGAGGGAAGGATTCTTCAACAGGTACTATTGACCGCCCGAGGTCTTTGTGATAGGCATAATCCACCCGCTTGGATCCATTTATACGGACTGAGACGGACGGCAAAAGTATTGCGCAATTAATGAAGCCATCCGTGCGTCTGCGGATGGCTTTTTTGTTTCAGGGCGTAAGGCGTAAATCGCAAGGTGTAAAGGCATTGGCGGGAAATGCGCGAAAAGAGCGTAAGTTTCAGGGGTAATAGGTATTAAACGCCTTACAGTTTACGCCTCACGCTTTACGTCTGAAAGGCATTTATGGCGGAGACCAAAGATCGAATCTGCATCATCGGGATGGGCAAGGTCGGGACGGCCGTAGGCCATCTCCTGAGCTGCGCCGGTTACCGCATCGTTGCCGTGGCCAGCCGTACCGCCGCTTCCGCGGAGAAAGGGGCTTCCCTTACCGCCGGAGCAGTCCCGGCCACTCCCGCCGAGGCGGCCGCGCGCGCCGATTGTGTGCTGATCACCACCAGCGACGACGCCATAGCCGCCGTCTGCCGCGACATCGCCAGGGAAGGCTGTTTCCGGAAAGATCAGAAAGTAGTCCATATGAGCGGGGCCGGCGGACTCGACCTGCTCGCTCCCGCCCGCGATGCGGGAGCTCGCGTGGCCGGTATCCACCCCATTCAGTCCTTCGCGGACGTCCCGGGGGCCATAAAGAATATCCCGGGCAGCACGTTCGGCATAATTTCCGATCCCGAAATACGGGACTGGTGCGTCGGGTTCGTCAGGGATCTGGGGGGGGTCCCGTTTTTCGTGCCGGAGGCGGAGAAACCGCTTTACCACGCCGCCGCCTGCATCGCCTCCAATTACCTCGTTGCGCTGATGAACGCCGTCGAGGATATTTACGCCGGCTTCGGGCTGTCCCCTGACGAGGCTAAAAACGCTTTCTGGCCCCTTGTCATGGGGACTATCAGAAATATCGAGTCGAAAGGCACGATCCAGGCCTTGACCGGTCCGATCGCCAGGGGAGATTCCGGCACGATCCGCAAGCACCTGCGCTCGTTTGCCGCTTCACGCCCCTCGCTTCTGCCGGCTTACCGGGAACTCGGTCTTCTCGCGGTCGACATCGGCCTGCGGAAAGGGACAATTTCGGCCGCCAAGGCTGATGAAATAAAAAAAATCCTGAAAGGAGAATCCGAATGAGTACAGAGGGCAAATTGAACAAGATCACCGTCTCGACCGTGCGCGACATGAAGCACAAAGGCGAAAAGATCACAATGTTGACGGCGTACGATTATCCCACGGCCGCCGCGATGGACGAGGCCGGGATCGATCTCATCCTGGTCGGAGACTCCCTGGGTATGGTGGTCCTCGGGTACGACAGCACCCTGCCCGTGACGATGGACGACATGATTCACCATACAAAGGCGGTCTCCCGCGCCGTAAAAAGGGCCATGGTTATCGGGGACATGCCTTTCATGTCGTACCAGACCTCAGCCGAGGAAGCCGTGTACAACGCGGGCCGCTTCCTTCAGGAGGCCGGGGCCCACGCCGTAAAGCTCGAGGGGGGGCGCGAGGTGGCGGAGGTAGTCCGGAAGATCAGCGCCGCCGGAATACCCGTCATGGCCCACCTCGGACTGACGCCCCAGTCGATCCATCAGCTGGGGGGATACAAGGTGCAGGGCAAAGAGAGCGCCGCCGCCCTGAGAATCATGGAGGATGCAAAGATCCTGGAAGAGGCGGGGGCCTTTTCAGTGGTGCTTGAATGCGTGCCGACGGGACTGGCGGAAAAGATCACCTCGTCGCTGCAGATAGCCACCATCGGCATCGGTGGAGGAGTTCATTGCGACGGACAGGTGCTGGTCGTTCACGACATGCTTGGGATGTTCGAGCGGTTCACGCCAAAGTTCGTGAAAAAGTACGCCCGGCTGAATATGGAAATGAAGAAGGCGATCGGCGAGTACATCAAAGAGGTGAAACAAGGAACGTTTCCTGGTCCAGAGCATTCCTTCAAATAAACCTGCTAATGACTGGACAGCCCAGCAGATGGCGAACCAGGGAGACTTCCGGAATATACCTGGAAGGGGTCCGGGGAGCTATACCCGGCGCGGCTCTCCAACTGGAAGTAATCAGTAAGATCGTAAAGGCGTGGCGCCCGCTACCGGAAAAAATCCTGGACCTGGGCTGCGGGGACGGCATTCTGGGCCGGATGCTGATGGATGAGCACGCCGCCGCTCGCGTTTCCTTTGCCGATTTCTCCGATCCCATGCTGGAGAAGATACGATCCATAATAGGTGATGGCAAAAGGGCCAATATTGTAAATGCGGATTTCTCAACGCCGTCCTGGGCGGCCGAATTTGAGATGGAAAAGCCGTTTGACATCATCGTTTCGGGGTTTGCCATTCATCATCAGCCGGACAACAGAAAAAAAGATTTATACGCCGAGATCCATGCGCTTCTCGGAAGGGGCGGCCTTTTTCTGAATCTCGACCAGGTCAGTTCGGCAACCCCGTCAATCGGCAAGCTTTTTGATATCTTCTTTCTTGACCGGATGAGGGGTGTTCAGAATTCAGAGCAGATGATGGATAAGATCGAAGATGCCTATTACCGGGACAAGAAGGAAAATATCCCGGCCTCCGTCGAAGCTCAGTGTCAATGGCTTCGGGATACAGGCTTCCAGGACGTGGATTGCTTTTTTAAAACGTTTGAGCTGGCTTTGTTCGGGGGACGAAAAAAATAAAAGAGAATTCGAGGAGCCCGAGGGTTCAAGCGATCTCGGAAGCACCCATCCTTTTGCATTTCAAAGCCGCATGCCAGAATATCTGAAAAAATGTTGCACCCTCAAGGAATCGAATCCACTGTTTTCAATCTATCAGGTTTTAAAAACTGTTTCTAAGCTTAAATTGTCATTCCCGCGAAAGTGGGAATTCAGTTTTTAAAATTTTCTGGATACACGCCTGTGCGGGTACGACCTGCTTCGGGGTGATTTGCGCAATCACTTTCGCTAGCGCGATGCTATAAAAGGTTCTTTTTCCGGAACACCCTCTTTTCCAGCCATCTATTTTTATTTGCAGGAACTAAAAGATACGATACGAGAGTTCCTGATTCCTTCTTTTTTCTGGACTAG
>JAQTPK010000016.1 GCA_028712885.1 Syntrophales bacterium
CATGGCGCTCGGGACGGTCATGAGCGGGTGCCTCCAGGGTGCGGGAGATACGAGGAGCACCATGTGGGTTATCTTCGTCAGCATGTGGCTGGTCCGGCTGCCCCTTGCCTGGATATTTTCGCACGAGTTGTCCTATGGGGCGCCCGGGGTCTGGACGGCCATGACCATCTCCATGTGCTTCCAGGGCCTGATGATGGCCTGGCGGTTCAAATTGGGGCGTTGGAAACGACTCAAAATCTCAGAAGAATAAATTGGTAATGGGCTATGGGTGAAAGAGAGAAAGAAAGAAAGAAAGAAAGCTCTTCGTCTAAGCACCTGTTACACATAACCTATAACCCTTTCATCATATCAGAGGCCGAATGCTGAAATTATTCAATTCCATGGGCAAGCGGATGGAAGAATTCGTCCCGGTAAATCCGAACCCGGTGAACATATTCACCTGCGGTCCCTCCGTTTACCAGCGGCCGCACATCGGTAATTTCCGGACTTTCCTGTTTGAGGACGTGCTGGTCCGCTATCTGGAATACTCCGGATACCGCGTACGTCGCGGCATGAACATAACCGATATTGAGGATAAAGCGATCGCCCAGGCCGGAAAAGAAAAGGCTGGCCTGGAAGAAATAGCCGATCGGAACACAAGATTGTTTCTGGAGGAAATGGACGCGCTCGGGGCGAAAAGACCCGACGTGCTCCCCCGCGCCACCCGCTCCGTGGAGGAGGCCGTGCGCATCATAGAGCGTCTGCTCGACCTCGGAATTGCCTATCGCCATAAAGGGGATATATTTTTCGATCCGCTGCGGTTTCCGGGTTTCGGCAGGCTCTACGGACTCGACATGTCCCGATGGCCGCGGAAGAAAGTCCGCTACCGCCGCGATACATACCCCGGAATGAGATGGAACCTGGGAGATTTCATTCTGTGGCACAAATGGAGGGGGGGTAATGAAGAGTTCTGGGAAACCCGCCTGGGCAAAGGACGCCCGTCATGGAATGTGCAGGACCCGAGCATGATAAACCCGCACTTTCACGAAACCCTTTCCATTTACTGCGGCGGGGTCGACAACCTGATCCGGCATCACGATTACATTATCGCCGTCCTCGAGTCGCTGCGTCCGTATCCGGTGGCGAAGTACTGGCTGCATTGCCGCCATCTGCTCGTCGCGGGAAAAAAGATGTCCAAAAGCAGGGGCAACATCGTTTATACTGAAAAATTGTTGAGGCGCGGCTACAGCGCCGCTGAAGTACGCTTTTTTCTCATCGACAATCATTACCGAAAAGAAATAGACTACTCCGACGAATCCATGACGGCTGCGGCGGCAAGGCTTGCGGAGCTTAGAACCGCGGTCGGCCTCGTCGCCGACAGGAGCGGAAGCGAACCGCTCGATCCGGAAGCGGCGGACCGGGTGAGGCAGGCTTTCAGCAGGTCCATGGATGACGACCTGGACGTCCGGTCGGCGGTGGACGGGGTTCTTGGCGCAATGCTCGCGGCGCCCCCGGAACAGATAGACCCTTCCGAAGCGGGAGGCATGGTTCAGGCGGCGGCGGAAATCGACTCGGTTCTGAAAGTGATATTCTCAGCGGCAGGTGAAAAATGACTTTTCTCGATACTGCGAATGCGGCTCTCTTCAAACAGTTCATCAGGGATTTTGACAGAACGGACGACCCGCGCGTGCGCATAAGGTACGGCATCGCGGCCGGATGGCTGACCGTTTCCGCCATTTCGGCCCTGTTCATCCTGAAAATCTCCCTTGGCGCGGCAATAGGCTCCCTCGCGGTTATCGCCGACGCCATCCATTTCCTGTCTTATCTCGCCGATGCCGTTGTCCTGCTTGCCGGCTTCCTGATTGCCTCCCGTCCGGCAACCGTCAGAACCCCCTTCGGCCACGGCAGGATTGAGTATATTGTCGACCTCGTCATGGCGATTTTCCTGCTCATGTCCGGAATAAGAATTGCGGAGAGCGGCATAAGCCGGATACTTCATCCCGAACTCATCAACTACGATCCCTTCCTCATCCTGGTTCTGCTCGGAACTGTGCCGGTCACCTGGTTGCTCATGCAGGCGGTGCTTTTTCTGGGAAAACGGGTAAACTCTCCCGCGATCGGGGGGATTGCCCTTCACTACAGGGCAAATTCCATTGTTTCCCTGGCGGTCGTCGGAGGCCTCATCGCCGAGCACCGCCTGGGCCTGCCCCAGATCGACGGATGGCTGACGCTTGCCGTATCCGCAGGCCTGTTGTATCTGGGGATTCATCACGGGCGCGAAGCGGCGATTCCGATCCTCGGAAAGGCGCCGTCCGGGGAAATAATCCGCGAAATCAGAAATCTCGCCCGTTCCGTAGACGGGGTGGAAGACGTCCATGAGATCATCGTACATGACTACGGTTCCATGTACCTGATATCTCTCCACGCTGAAATCCCGGAGGCCCATGGTCCCGCTTCGATGCATGAAATTGCGGAGCGCTGCGAAGAGGTCGTCAGGAGAAGGTTTGGAGGAGAGGCGGTCTGCCACACCGATCCCCTGCTTGAAAGAACTCCCGAGCTGGACGAAGTGGAGAGGATTTTTCGTGATGAGCTGAAAAATTTTCCCTTGATCACAGGATACCACGATTTCCGGATTATCGCGGAATCGCCCGGCAGGGTCATCCTCATCGCCGATATCGACGTGGAAGAAACCGTCCCGGACAGGGAATATAAACGGATTGCATCGGAACTGAACAAAAAAATCAGAGAGGCGATTCCGAACGCGGCGTATTGCACCTTCTATATAACTCCCAGATTCGCCTATAGTGAGTGAAATGTAAAAGGTAAAAAGTCAGCCCGACGCCCCCTATTCTACTCACCCGAACAGATACGCCTCACATATTTTTCACTTTTCACCTTTTACATTTCACTACAGACCGGAGGTGATTATGAGCTCATATACGGAAAGGCTGATCGGCGCCGCCAGGCTTGACGCTCAGATATATGAGGAAGTGGAGCACGACACCGGCTCGATGGGACAGGCCGCTTGGACGGTAGTCCTGGCGAGTTTCGCCGCTGGGATCGGCGCCCTTTCCCAGGGAGGGGCATCCGGGCTCCTTCTCGGAGCGGCCGCCGCTCTGGCGGGCTGGCTCATCTGGGCCTATCTGACCTACTATATCGGATCGAAGTTCCTGGGAACACCCGAAACGGAAGTATCGGTCAAGGAAATGATGCGCACCATCGGTTTTTCAAGCTCGCCGGGGCTTATCCGGGTCCTGGGGATCATCCCGGGGCTGGCGGGCCTTGTTTACCTGGTATCCGCATTGTGGATGCTGGCCGCAATGGTAGTGGCCGTCCGACAGGCGCTCGATTATACGAGCACGATGCGCGCGGTGGCCGTATGCATTATCGGATGGATTGTTCAGGCCGTCGTGCTCGCGCTCTTCATCGCTTCTTTCCGCCCCTGAACATCAATCTCAGCCGGAGCGAGTTGCCCACTACCGAAACGGAACTCAGAGCCATGGCGGCGGCCGCGTAGACAGGATCGAGAAGCACGCCCCATACCGGGTAGAGAACGCCTGCGGCGAGGGGAATGCCGACCACGTTGTAGATGAAAGCCCAGAAGAGGTTCTGCCGGATGGCCCTGATGGTCATGTAAGAGAGGCGGATCGCTTCCGGCACCAGCCTCAAGTCGTCGCGGACCAGAGTGATATCGCCGGCCTCGATAGCCGCGTCGGTGCCTGCCCCGACGGCGATGCCGATCCGCGCGGCCGACAGGGCGGGGGCGTCGTTGATGCCGTCGCCGACCATGGCGACGATCTCGCCTTCCGACTGCAGCCGCTTTATCTCTCCCGCCTTATCCGCCGGCAGAACTTCCGAGAGCACTCTTTCTATTCCAAGCTCGGCGGCAACGGTCCGGGCCGTATTGCGATTGTCACCCGTTATCATTGCGACCTTAAGCCCCATCCGCTTCAGGGTGGAAACCGCTTCCCGGGCGGAGTCTCTCGGCACGTCCAGCATTGCGAACAACCCCGCCGCCGTCTTCTCTTCCGCGACGAAAATGCAGCTTTTCCCCTCTCCCGACAGCCTGAGCGCCTCTGCTTCCAGGACTCCGAGCCTCACTCCTTCTTCCTGCATCAGGCGGGCGTTTCCGAGCACGACTCTCTTTCCGTCCAGCACCGCCTCCGCCCCCATCCCGGCGCGCGCCTGAAATGTTTCGACCGGCGAGGGTTTCACTCCCTCCGCCGCTGTTTTTTCCAGCACGGCCGCGGCCAGGGGATGCTCCGAAACCGCTTCGACCGACCCGGCGATTTTCAGCATTCTTTCCCGGCCGAATCCTCCGGCCGTCAGTACGTCGGTGACGCGCAGTTCTCCCCGCGTCAGCGTACCCGTCTTGTCGAAGACGACTGTCGTCAGCATGTAGGCCGTTTCAAGGGTCTCCCCGCCGCGGATCAATATTCCTCTTTCGGCCCCGATGCCGGTTCCTACCATGACGGCGGTGGGCGTGGCCAGGCCCATGGCGCAGGGGCAGGCGATGATCAGTACCGATATGAAGTTAAGAAGGGCGCGGGCGAAATCCGGATCCGGCACGATAAAATACCAGATGAAGAATGTGGCTGAGGCGATCGCGACGACCGCCGGAACGAATACCGCCGCAACACGATCCGCCAGACGCTGTATCGGCGGTTTGGAACCCTGCGCCTCCTCAACCAGCCGGATTATCTGCGCCAGAGCCGTTTCGGACCCCACGCGCTCCGCCCGGAAGACGAAACTCCCGCTCAGATTGATGGTCGCTCCGTAAACCGGGCTGCCGGCCGCCTTTCCCACGGGCGCGCTCTCTCCCGTCAGCATCGACTCGTCGACGTCCGAAGATCCGGACACGACGACTCCGTCCGTGGCGATCCTCTCGCCGGGCCTGACCACGATCAGATCGTCCCTGGCCACGTCTTCGACGGAGATATCGATCTCCTGTCCGTCGCGGACCGCCCTGGCCGTTTTCGGCCGCAGTCCAAGCAGCTTGCGGACTGCCTGGGTGGTTCTCCTCTTCGCCGCCGCTTCAAGGTACCTGCCGAAAGTGATAAAGGTTACGATCATCGCTGCGCTGTCGAAATAGGCGTGCACCGGGTGTCCGGCGCGGGCGAACACGGAGGGGAAAAATGCGGCCGCGGCCGAGTAAAGATATGCGGATGATACCCCGACGGCTACAAGCGTATTCATATCGGAGGTCCCCTGCCTTGCGGCCTTGACGGCGCCCACGTAAAACCGGCCTCCCACCCAGAACACCACGGGCGTGGTCAGGACCAGGAGCAGGTAATTCATCCAGTAGTCCGGGATCCAGCCTAAAAAAGGAAACCACTGCCGCATGGTTCCCGCGAAAATCAGCGTGCTGAGAATCGGGCCGGCGACAGATCTGGCGCGAAGGCTCCTTATCTCCCGCAGACGCGCCTGCTCTGCGGGGTCTT
Source organism: Syntrophales bacterium (assembly GCA_028712885.1). Classification (GTDB taxonomy): domain Bacteria; phylum Desulfobacterota; class Syntrophia; order Syntrophales; family UBA4778; genus JAQTPK01. The sequence continues at coordinate 5,421 of JAQTPK010000016.1, forward strand.
CGCTGCCCGTTTCCCTGTCCTCTTCCGCCTCCGGCCGGACGGTCCTGAGCACCTCGTAACCGAGATCGCGGACCCGCTCCGAGATACGCGCCGGATCGGTTGCGCCGGAATCGTATTCCACGATTGCTTTTTCGGTCGCAAAGTTGACCGATACGTCCCGGACGCCTTCAAGCTCGCGCAGCCCTTTTTCTATTCTGGCGACGCAGGCGGCGCATGTAATCCCGCCGATATCGAAGGAAGCACGTTCAGACAACTTCGTAGCCCGCCTTGTGGACCGCCTTTTCGATTACGGCCGGATCTACCGGTTTTTCTTCCTCAAAGGAGGCCTCATTACTGAGGAGGTCGATGTTGACATTTCTGACGCCGTCGATTTCCGACAGGGCCTTCTTCACCGCCGCCGCGCAATGCCGGCATGACATGCCTTTGATTTTTATCTTTTTCATAACTGTCCCTTTTTTCAGAATACCCCGATTTTCGAACCGATTGCAAATAACACCCTCATAATATATAAATTTTAATCGGCAAAGCAAACGGCCAAAGAAATAACTACAGAAGGAACAGAAAATCATGCCACTACCCAACCCGCTTGGAGATCTGTTCAAGAGGCCGGGCCCGTCAGGTGGAAACCCGGGCATAAAGGAACAAGACAGGGAGGAACTGATCCGCAGGCTGAAATCGGTGAAGGATCCCCATGAAAGGGACAGGATTTTATATGCCCTGTCCCGCCGGGAAGAGGATGTCGTGGAATCTTCTAAGCCGGCCCGGCCCGCCTCTCCCCCGAAGGAAAAAGGTGCTTCCGTTCCCGGCATGCAGCTCCCGGAGTTAGCCTCGGTTAAAAACCTGCTGCCTTTTGCAGTTCCTTTTCTTTTACTGTTAATGGGTCTTTTCTACATCATGGGGGCCATATCGCGGCTGCACCCGAAAGGCCGCATCGAGGATGTCGGAGCGGAAATCTTCATGGGGCTGATGTTCCTGGGGTTCGGCATTTTCGGAATGCTGAAGGCCAAAAATGCCAAGAGTAAGTAGTCCCAAGTTTCAAGTCCCAGGTCTCAGGTTTCCTGACGCCGGCTGAAAAATTGACTTCAATATGATCGGTTTACTGACCTGAGATTTGAAACTATTTGAAATATGTGCGGAAAGTTCAACCTCATAAGTCCCTTTCAAATATTAGCCGACGAGTTTCAATTGGACGGAGAGGGAATATCCATGCCGGTCGGCGGGGATTTCGTGCCGGGACAGGACATATCCGCCATAGTCCGCAACGGGCGGAACCGGATGGTCGCGCTGCGCTGGGGGCTGATTCCCCCCTGGGCAAAAGACCCGTCCATCGGGAGGAAAATGTTCAACGCCCGGTCGGAAACCGCCTCCGTCAAGCCGAGCTTCCGCGAAGCCTTCGTCAGGAGGAGATGCCTGGTGGCGGCAGACGGTTTTTACGAATGGCAGAACTCGAAGGGATCGAAGGTTCCGTGGCTCGTCCGGCTGAGGTCCCGCCGGCCTTTCGGCCTGGCCGGATTGTTTGAGCAGTGGAGCTCCCCCCGTGATAAAACAATCGCCAGCTGCGCCATCCTCACCATCGAGGCCAATTCTTTAATCGGCCGGATGCATCCGCGCATGCCGGCGATCATTCCCCCGGAGCTCTATTCCGTATGGCTCGATCCGCAAAACGCCGATCCGGAGCGGCTTTTGCCGTTGCTCCGGCCCTGCCCGGCCGAAGATATGGAAATAATCCGCGTCGCGGCATTCCCTGCCTGAACCCGAAAGCAAATTAAGAAAGATCGCCGGGTAAATTCAGGGGAGGCATGATGGCACCCCCCACCGTTACTAATTCAGAATCAACCATAGCCGGGGCATGAATACGGTTTTCGCTCTATTTATTTACTTAGAAAATCCGATATGATACAGTTCATAAGCTTTTCTCTCCAGAAATTTCCGCCGGGAGGGAAAGGGAACAGGACCAATTCTCATCAGGAGGTAGAAAATGACCGCGCGCACCTTTTACAGCCTTCCGGAACTCCCCTACGGTTACAAGGACCTGGAGCCCCACATATCCGAGGAGCAGCTGAAGATCCATCATGACAAGCACCACCAGGCTTACGTCACCGGTGCAAACGGAATCCTTGAAAAACTCGACAAGGCGAGGAAGGAAGGCGCCGACCTGGATATGAAGGCCGTCCTCAAGGAACTGTCTTTCAATATCGGCGGCCATATCCTGCACACGCTCTTCTGGGCGAATATGGCGCCCAAAGGCGGAGGGAAGCCCTCCGGGCTGCTCGCCAGTTCCATCGAAAAAGAGTTCGGCGGCTTTGACCGGTTCCGGAAAGAATTCACCCAGGCCGCTGTAAGTGCGGAGGGATCGGCTTGGGCCGCCCTGAGCTTCTGCATGCAGACAAACCGGCCGATAATAATGCAGATTGAAAAGCATAATGTGAACGTTTTTCCGTCCTTCAGGATTTTGATGGTCCTGGATGTATGGGAGCACGCTTATTACCTCGATTACAAAAATCTGAGAGCGAACTTTGTCGAAGCCTTCTGGAATATAGTCAATTGGGCTGAAGTAAACCGCAGGCTGGAATCCCTGATTAAATAGCCCCCGCTTCTCGGGTCATATTTCCATTTCAGTATTGGATTGCGGCGGCGGAGCGTCGCGCCCGCCGCCGTTCGTTTCATCCATGGAGGACATCTGATCTTTATCGGAGAGACATGGAAACGGACGAACAGATCCGGGACATCTTCAAAAAAAACAGAACTATTGCGGTCGTCGGCATGTCGAGGAATATGCAGAAGCCCTCCAACTGGATTCCTGTGTTCTTTCTGTCGCGGAACTTCAAAATCGTGCCGGTCAATCCTTATGCAGGCCGCATTAAAGGGCTGCGGAGTTACCCGGACCTCAGGGACATACCCGACAGGATCAATATCCTGATGATCTTCCGCCCGGAGAAGGAAGCGGAAAGCGTTGTAAGAACAGCCGTCGACCGTCATCGGGGAAAGGGCGATATAGACGTAATCTGGCTTCAGGAGGGAAGGAGCGAAGCCGCCGCTCAAATTGCTGAAGCCGAGGGGATCACCTTCATCCAGGGCAGGTGCATGTACAGGGAATACAAGAGACTGACGAGGAAGAAATAGGAGATGAATTTATCATGATACTTGCGGGCGACATCGGCGCGACGAAAACAATACTTGGGATATTCGCTCCCGACAGGGGAGCGCGGGATCCGCTTGTCAAGGATACCGTCCTTACCCGGGACTTTCCCGATCCGGAGACCCTGATTTCCTCCTTCCTGAGAAAAACAGGCGCGGATGTCTATGCCGGATGCCTGGGGATTGCCGCTCCCGTCACCGACGGAGAAGCGCGGATGATCAACACTCCCTGGATTATAAGAGAGGACGATCTCCGCTCCAGACTGGGCTTCGCCTCGCTTCGCATCATGAACGATCTGCAGGCAGTCGCCGCCTCGATTCCGGTGCTGGAGCCGGGCGATTATGCCGTCATCCACGATGGGCAGGGCGCTGCGGGAGGTGCCGTGGCAGTGCTGGCGCCCGGTACGGGTCTGGGAGAAGCTTTCCTGGTCTGGGAAGGGAAGCGCTACAGGGCGCACGCATCGGAGGGAGGGCATGCCGATTTTGCGCCCAGGACCCCTCTGGAAGCGGAACTGCTCCGGGATTTGCAGTCCCGTTTCGGCCATGTAAGCTATGAGAGGATCTGCTCGGGACCGGGGATTTACAATGTATATTCCTTTCTGAAGAAAAGCGGGCTTGCTGATGCAGATCCCGGGACAGCAGCGGAAATCTCCGCGGCCGACGACCCCACGCCTGTGATCATCCGCGCCGCCTGTAAGAAGGACAAGCCGTGCGGATTGTGCGCACAAGCTCTGGAAATCTTCGTCTCCGTCCTCGGGGCCGAGGCGGGAAACCTCGCCTTAAAGGTCTTCGCGACGGGAGGAGTGTATGTTGCAGGAGGAATCCCCCCCCGGATAATCGGAAACCTGAAAAAAGAGGGGTTCATGAATTCCTTCCGGGATAAGGGAAGGGAGTCTTTCCTCCTCGACCGAATGCCGGTCCGCGTAATCATGAACACGGAGTCCGCCTTGATCGGGGCGGCCGCCGAAGGTCTTGAGGTTGCGAAGACGCAAAGTTGAGAAGACAGCTTACAGCAATCCTGAAAAGATGAGAGATAATCAGGCAATGCCGAAGGCCTTTCAGGATGAACTGTGAACTGCGAACCATGAACTGAACCCTGAAGGACGGAGCGATTCATGCCAAGCATTTCGGACCTTGAAAAACTCGGCCAATCCGTCTGGCTCGATTACATCCGGAGGTATTTTATCGTCTCAGGGGAGCTTGCCGATCTTATCCGCGGCGGTTTGCGCGGTATTACATCCAATCCGACCATTTTCGAAAGCGCCCTCTCGGGGAGCTCGGATTACGATGAAGCTCTGCGGAGGTTTGCCGGGGAGGGCCTTTCAGCGGCCGAAATCTTCGACCGCCTCACCATGGACGATATCGGGCTCGCCGCGGATATGTTCCTGCCTGTATTCTCTTCCCTGGACGGAGCGGACGGTTTCGTCAGCATCGAAACCAGCCCTCTTCTGGCGGACGACACTGAAGGGACGATTTCTGAATTCCGGCGGATCGCAGCGGCCCTCGGCCGCCCCAATGTGATGATCAAGATTCCGGCGACCGAGGCGGGAATCAGGGCTCTGGAACGGCTTACGGCGGAGGGTTTCAGCGTCAATATGACCCTGATCTTTTCCGGCGGGCAATACCGCGCCGTGGCGGAGGCATATATAGCCGGGATCGAAAAGCTGAGCGCCGCGGGCGGAGACCCGAAGAAGGTGTCATCGGTAGCCTCTTTCTTCGTGAGCCGCGTGGATTCCTCCATTGACCGGCTGCTGGACGCGAGGGGAGAAGCCGGGCTCCAGGGCAGGATCGCCGTTGCCAGCGCCAAGCTCGCATACGCGGATTTCAGAAGATATTTTTCCGGCCCGCGCTGGGAAGCCCTGGCCGCGGGGGGCGCCCGCCTGCAGCGCCCGCTCTGGGCCAGCACCGGAACGAAGAATCCCCTTTACTCCGAAACGGCATATGTGGACAGCCTCATCGGGGCCGACACCGTAAGCACCATGCCGATCGCCACGCTGAACGCGTTTCGCCGCCGGGGGACGGCGGCCGCAACTGTTCAGGAGGGAGTCGAAGAAGCGGGATCCGCCGTCGGAAAGCTGCGGGATCTTGGAATAGATCTCGAAGAGACAGCCCGCGTTCTGCTTCGCGAAGGCATCGACCTGTTCGTCCGCTCCTACCGGTCGGCGTTGGCCAATATCGACAGGAAAAGAGAAGAGGTCGCGCGCGGTCGAAAGAGAATGGCTGAGCGGCTCGGAGAGCATGCGCCCGCGGTGGAAAAGGCCGTGGCCCGGATGCAGAACGACAAAGCGGCTGAGCGGCTGTGGAACGGTGATTACACACTCTGGAAGAACGACCCGAAGGAGATTTCGAACCGGCTCGGGTGGCTCCACAGTCCGGAGAAAATGCTGGACCATGCGGATGATCTCAAACGGCTGGGCGATGATCTGCGGGCGGAGGGGTTCTCCAGGGCGCTTCTCCTCGGAATGGGAGGGTCCAGTCTCGCGCCGGAGGTCTTTTCGAGAATATTCGGATCCGGAAAAGGATACCCGTCTCTCGAGGTCCTGGACAGCACCGACCCCGATGCAGTGCTCGCCTGCGAAAAGAGAGCGGCGGCGGCCAAAACGGTTTACATCGTATCCACCAAGTCGGGCGATACGGTCGAAACCCTTTCCCTTTTCCGGTTTTTCTTCCGCCGGGAGCAGGAACGTATGGGGCTGGAAGAGGCCGCCCGGCGCTTCATCGCCATCACGGACCCGGGAAGCCGGCTGGCGGAAATTGCGAAAAAGCTCCGCTTCCGCTCCGTTTATCTCAACGATCCTGAAATCGGGGGTCGTTATTCCGCCCTGTCCTTCTTCGGGCTGGCGCCGGCGGCCATTGCGGGCATCGATATCCGGAAACTTCTCGACAGCGCGGTCCGGATGATGCGGGAATGCGAATCCTGCGCCGACAGGCGTTCCGGCGGAAATGAAGGCGTCCGCCTGGGCGCCATCATGGGAACAATGGCCGGCGCAGGCAGGGACAAGCTGACACTGATAACGCCGCCCTCCCTTTCCCCCTTCGGGGACTGGCTGGAACAATTGATCGCCGAAAGCACCGGAAAGGAAGGGAAAGGCATTCTGCCCGTTGTGCATGAAGCAACCGGGCCGCCGGAGAGCTACGGCGGCGACCGCCTGTTCGTCAGCCTAGCCTTCGATGCCGGACCGGAGGCGCTGACCGGACTCGAAAAAGCAGGACATCCGGTTATTTCACTCCGCCTTTCCGATCCTTGCGACATCGGCGGACAGATATTCCTCTGGGAAGCGGCAACGGCCCTGGCCTGCCATTTACTGGGCATCAATCCTTTCGATCAGCCGAATGTTGAATCCGCCAAGTCGGCGACGCGCAATATTGTTTCGGAATACATTGAGACCTGCGCCGTTCCGGTTCCCGCGCCCGAGATTATTTCCGACGGAATCAGCGTTTCCGGATGGCGCGCGGAGACCCCGGAGAGCGCGCTGCGGGAATTTGTGGCGGGGGCGAAAGACGGCGATTACGTTGCTCTCCAGGTTTTCATCGAGCCGTCCAGGGAACTGGATATCATTCTGGCCGACCTGAGAAACAGGATAAGGATTTTCAGCAGGAAAGCCGTCACGCTCGGCTACGGCCCGCGCTATCTCCATTCAACGGGCCAGCTTCATAAGGGAGACCGGGGGAACGGCCTTTTTGTCCAGTTCACGGCGGACGATCTTCAGGACGCCTCCGTTCCCGACGATCCCATGTCGGACGCGTCTTCCATTACGTTCGGCGTGCTGAAAAAAGCCCAGGCGCTCGGGGACAGAAAGGCGCTTGTTCTGGCGCGCAGACGGGTAATCCAGTTTCATTTCGACAACGCCGAAAAAGGTCTGCGACGGCTGGCGGAGGCCTTTCCGGCAGCTCCGACCCGCCGCAAAGGAAAATGACAACCGAGCAGCTCAAAGAACTGGCCGCTTATTCCGCGGTCGATTTCGTCCGCTCGGGTATGATTGTAGGACTGGGACACGGAAGCACGGCAATATACGCAATCCGGCGGATCGGTCACCTGATCCGCATCGGTCAGCTCGTCAATGTGCGGGGGGTCCCGTGTTCCACAGCCGCCGGGAAAGAGGCCGTTCAGTCGGGCATCCCGGTAGAGGTCTGGGACGGGCGGCTTCAGATCGATCTCACAATAGACGGGGCGGATGAGATCGATCCCGATCTCAACCTGATCAAAGGGGGGGGAGGAGCCCTGCTGAGGGAAAAAATCGTCGCGCAAGCCAGCTTGAGGGAGATTATCATCGCCGATGACTCCAAGCTCTCCCCTTTTCTCGGCGCCTGTCGGGCGGTGCCTGTAGTGGTTACGCCTTTCGGATGGCGGTCGCAATCCTTCTTTCTGGAATCGCTCGGAGCGAAACCGGCCCTGAGAATAGATCCTGACGGCAAGCCCTTCGCCACCGACGAAGGAAATTTCATCCTTGACTGCTCTTTCGGCCCCATTCCCGATCCGGCAGATATGGCGGATCGGATCCGCGGCCGGGCTGGAATCGTCGAGCACGGGATCTGGGCCGGCGTCGCCACCGACGTAATCGCGGCCGGCCCAGGGGGATTGAAACATATGAAAAGGAGCCCACGAAATGAGAATCGGGATAATCGGTCTGGGAAGAATGGGCGGCAACATGGCAAGGAGGCTGGCAAGGGGGGGGCATGAAGTCGTCGCATTCAACCGGTCCTCCGAGAGGGCCGTTGCGCTGGCCCGGGAGGAAAAAGGAATCACCGCAGTTCCGTCCCTTGCCGAACTCGCCGACAAGCTTTCTCCGCCGAGGACGGTATGGATGATGCTGACGGAGGGAAATCCCACCGAAGAGGCGCTGCAATCGCTTTTTTCCGTTCTCTCCAAAGGAGATACCGTGATCGACGGAGGGAATTCGAATTTCCAGGACACGCTGCGGCGGGCGTGCGCCTGCACGGAAAAAGGCATCCACCTGGTGGATGTCGGAACGAGCGGGGGGATATGGGGGCTCGAGAAGGGCTACAGCATGACTGTCGGCGGCGCCGAAGGAGCTGTCGAGCGGCTTCGCCCCCTTTTCGAAACCCTCGCTCCGGCGCCTGACCGCGGTTGGGGATATGTCGGGCCGAACGGGGCGGGCCACTTCGTAAAAATGATCCACAATGGAATCGAGTACGGGCTTCTTCAGGCTTACGCGGAAGGTTTCGATATTCTGAGGTCCGGGACGGATTTTTGCCTGGATATAGCCCGGATCGCCCGGATCTGGGGCGACGGAAGCGTCGTGCGTTCGTGGATCCTGGAGCTCGCGGCCTCGGTTTTATCCAGGGATGCCGACCTCGGGAGCGTTCGGGGGTGGGTTGCCGATTCAGGCGAAGGCCGCTGGACGGTATTCGAGGCGATAAACCGGAATGTGCCCTGCCCCGTGATTACGCTGTCGCTGATCTCGCGCCTGGCCAGCCGCCGCGACGAGAGCTACGCAAACAAGCTCATCGCGGCCGTTCGCGGGGAATTCGGAGGGCATGAAATACCCCAACTGTGATGAATACTACTGAACCGGCCGACATCGTCATTTTCGGGGCTTCGGGCGACCTGACGCGCAGGAAATTGATTCCCGCCCTGCACACCCTGAACTGCGCGGGCCTGCTCCATCCGGAAACGCGGCTGATCGGCTTCGCGCGGACGCCGCTGGCGCCCGATGTATTCCGGAGCGATCTGTTTGAAGGCGTGGAGAGCTATGCCCGCTTGAAGCCGAATCATGACGAGATCTGCGCAAGGTGGCCGGAATTCGCCGGCCGCATAGACTACCTCGCGGGGCCTTATGAGGATGCATCCCATTACAGACAAATCGCCGGCATGATCGGAGACAGGAACGCCCTGTTTTACCTGGCCACCCCGCCCGCCCTTTTTCCGATGATAATAGAAAGGACCGGAGAGGCGGGACTGAACCGGTGCGACAGGGGCTGGCGGAGAATAATCATTGAAAAGCCCTTCGGGCGCAATATGGAAAGCGCCCGCAATCTCAACGCTCTCGTGAGGCATTACTTCATCGAAAGCCAGGTATTCCGGATAGACCACTACCTCGGCAAGGAGACCGTGCAGAACATCCTTACCTTCCGTTTCGCCAATGCCATTTTCGAGCCGCTCTGGAGCCGCAACTATATCGACCACGTCCAGGTCGTTGTGGCCGAAAGCATCGGCGTGGAACACCGCGCCTCTTATTACGAACAGACGGGAGTTCTGCGGGATATGGTTCAGAACCACCTTTTTCAGCTTATGACTCTCATGGCCATGGAGCCTCCCGTCGTCCTGAACGACCGTTCGCTGAGAGACGAGAAGGTCAAAGTTCTGCAGGCCGTCCGGCCGCTTAATGCCGAAAACTGCCTGCTCGGGCAATACCGGGGTTACAGGGAAGAGCCTGATATCCCTCCCGATTCAAATACCCCGACCCTGGCGGTGCTCAGGATATACATAGACAACTGGCGATGGCAGGGTGTTCCTTTTTACCTGATGACGGGAAAAGGCCTGAAGCGGCGGGCGACGGAAATAAGCCTGGTGTTCAAGCGGGTTCCGCACCTGCTTTTCTCGAGGAGCCGGCTCAGCCCCAATCACATCTCGTTATGCATTCAGCCCGACGAAGGCATTCACCTCTGGTTCGAATCCAAGGTGCCGGGAGCGGGAATGACCTCCGTACCGGTGGACATGGTCTTCAGCTACTCCGACCATTTCGAAAGTCAGGTCCTGCCGGACGCTTACGAGAGGCTCCTTGTAGATGCAATTCACGGGGACGCTTCCCTGTTCGCGCGCGGCGACGAGATAGAACTGTCCTGGCGAATTCTGGACCCTCTGATCAGCGACATCGAGGTTAAAAAGATTCCGGTCCTGAGCTATGAAAAAGAGAGCTGGGGCCCCCGGGAAGCCGATATGTTCCTGGCCCGGGATTTCCGAACCTGGCACCTGGACTGCAGAAGAGAGGAGCCGCTGCACAGGCGCGAGCAGCCCCCATGAACGACAGTCTGGATACGGCTCTCCGCCTGCTGGAGGCTGCTGCCCCGGAATATTCGGGCGGAATCGTCAATCACGGCCAGATCGTGGCGGGGGCAATGAAGGAGTTGAACCGGGAGGAAAGTATCCTGCCCTGGGTGTCCCATTATCGTCGCCGCCTCGGGAATCAATGCCAAGCCGGAAAGGAGATTCGCGAAAACGCGTGGAGGCGCTACCTGGGGCGTTTTGAATACTGCGCCGCCTGGAACTCTTTTTTTGCCCGGAAAACGGCTGAAGGCGAATGGCGCAGACTCGCAGGTCAATGGCTGGCCCGGCTGGCCCCCGGCGTCTCGGCCTCGGGAGGACAGGCCTTTATCCGGACTACGCATGCGCTCCGGGCGCTCGAAAGCAAAGACAATCCCGTCAGGAGAAAAGAACTCGCCCACTCCCTCGGATACTGGGCGGCCCGCTACCGCAGGCTGCCGGGCAGTCTTTTCTGCCCCGCGGGCGGCCTGAAGCCCTCCGAGGCGATTCATCGCGTCCGGCGATTGCCCCGATCGGCCCGGACACGTTTCGGCATGGTCGAGAAGAAGCTGGGAAATTTGTGGAATTTTCCCCCTTTCCGCAACTCGACTCGCCTCGTGGACGGATTGGAAAGACCGGACGAATTCATTTCGGACCTCGTTCGAACGGTCATGGAGGTACTGCTTTCGAACGGCAAAGATCTCCGGACAACTGTTGCGTTCATTAATGCCGCCAACCTGATCTCGGAATCGCGCCGTATTCTTCCCCTTCTGCCTCGTGACGGGACGAGAAATATGTTACTCTATGTATGGCAAGCCGCGGCCGGCGTTTACGCAGCCTGCGGAAACAGTCCCCCGGCGCGATCCGATCCCCCGGTGCGGGATCGGATTTCCGGGGAAAAAGAGCGGAATCTGGTCGACGAAGCCGTAGCTTCGGGAAATGAACAGTTGATCGAACTTGCCGAGACATGCACGCGGGAGTCCGGTCTTAATCCGGCCCCGGTCTTTCCCGCGGCGCTGGATCGAGCGGTCCGGAACCTGCGGGAAATAGATTTCCTCTCCTGAATGGAGGTGTGCGATGGATCGGGAATACCCTTACGGAAAAGGCTCCGTCCGCCTGGTGTCGAGCGGCTGGCTGGCGGAGAGACTGGGCGAACCTATCACAATAATCGATTGCCAGCCCAATATACACGACTACGTTCAGGAACATATACCTGGGGCCGTTTACCTCAACGAAGGAATATTCCGCTGCCACAGCGGCGGGCTGCCGGCATGCTGGTCGCCGCCCCCTGCCATTGAGCATTTTTTCAGAAGCGCGGGGATCCGAACCGGTTCCTCCGTTGTCGTATATACGGGAGTCGGCGCGTACAAGGGGTGGGGAGACGGACTCGGACAGACAATGACCGCATACAGCCTCGCCCGTTACGGATGCCGGGATGTTCTTGTGCTGGACGGCGGCCTGGACAAGTGGAAAGCGGAAGGGAGGCCGCTGTCCGCGGAATATCCGGAAGCGGGACCGTCCGGTTTCCAGGCGGACTTGCAGACGGAATTCTTCATCGAATATGAGGAATTCAAGCTGATAAAAGACCGCTCCGATGTCCTTGTGCTGGATGCCCGTCCGCCGGACGTCTACGAGGGCCAGGGACCCTGGAGCAGACCCGGACACATCCCGGGAGCGGTAAACCTCCCTTGGGCCTCATTGATGAATGACAAAAACAAGTCGATGCTCAAGCCGGATGCCGAAATCCGGGAGCTGCTCCGCACCCGGAGCGTTACCCCCGACAAGACGATCGTCTGCTCCTGCGGAACGGGCCGTGAAGCCACCAACGAGTTCCTCCTGCTGCGATTCTATCTCGGATTCCCTGAAGTGAGGATTCATGAAGGGGCCTTCACGGAATGGGTTTCCCACCCGGAAAACCCGACGGTTACAGGAAAGAATCCCCGCTGAAGTCGGAAATAAAGGAGAGGTTACGGACATGCTTTTCGAGAGAATCGAATCCGAAGGCCTTGCCCATTATTCCTACCTGGTGGGCGACAGGGGAGAGGCGATGGTTATCGATCCCCGCCGCGACTGCCAGGTCTATATGGAAAAGGCCGCCCGCCGCGGATACCGCATCCGGCACATCATGGAGACACACCGGCACGAGGATTTCGTTTCGGGATCCGTGGAGCTCTCTGAGCAGAGCGGCGCCGAAATCTGGCATGCCGAACCCGAACTCGAATACGGGTACGGGAGCACGGTCTCGGACGGCCAATCCTGGAAAATCGGCCGGCTCAGGGTAAAGTCGATGCACACGCCCGGCCACACGACCGGCCACATGTCCTATATCCTGCACGAAGCGGGCGGGGCGCCCTGGATAATATTTACGGGGGACGCGCTGTTTGCCGGCGACCTGGGAAGAACCGATCTCGCCGGCCCGAACAGAATCCGCGAGATGACGGATCTTCTCTACAACAGCCTGTTCCGCAAAATTCTGCCGCTGGGAGACCATATGATCGTCTGTCCCGCGCACGGGGCCGGTTCCGTATGCGGGGAGTCCATAGCGGACCGTTTCTGGACTACGATCGGCATGGAGAGGATGCATAATCCCAAGCTCAAGGAGGATCATGCAGCGTTCATGTCCGGGATGGCCCGCGAATTGGAGCGGCCGCCCTATTTCCGGAAAATGGAGGAACTGAACAGGACCGGCCCCCCTCTCCTCTGGACGCTGCCCGTCCCCGCGCCGCTTTCCCCCGCCGAATTCGAACAGAAGGCGGGCGGAGCGCTCGTCCTCGATACGCGGATGAATGCATCGTTCGGGGCCTCCCACATTCCCGGGGCTCTCTCCATCTGGCTCCAGGGCCTTCCCGGCTTTGCCGGGTGGTTCATCCGGCACGATATTCCCATTCTTCTTGTCCTCGAGGAAGAGGACCCGCTCCCGGCTGTAACATATCTGGCCCGGCTCGGCTATGACCGGATTGACGGTTATCTTTCCGGAGGAATGCTCGGCTGGCAGATGTACGGGGGGGAATCGCACAGCATAAAAATGGTTCCGGTGGAATCCGTCTGCCGCACCCTCGACAGCGACGAAACCGCATGGCTCCTGGACGTGCGGGGCGGCGACGAGTTGGGCCGCGAGGGAGAGATTGCGGGCGCTCACCACATTCATATCACTGTCCTGCCGCAGCATATCGACGAAGTGCCCGGAGACCGTCCCGTTTTTATCTTCTGCGGAAGCGGATTGCGCTCAATGATCGCCGGGAGCATTCTCAAGCGGGAAGGCTGGAGCGATCTGTCTGTGGTGCTGGGCGGCACGGCGGGCTGGAAGTCCGCCCGATGTCCTGTCCGGAGGCCGTAAGCATAATGGAGAGCATATGGGAAAAGGACGTAACCGCTTAGCCCGGGAAAAGAGCCCTTACCTCCTGCAGCACGCCGACAACCCCGTGGACTGGTATCCCTGGGGCGACGAGGCCTTCGCTGCGGCGAGGCGCTGCGGAAAACCGGTTTTTCTTTCGATCGGATATTCCACCTGTCATTGGTGTCACGTAATGGCCCGGGAATCTTTCGAAGACCCCAAAACCGCCTCCCTGATAAACGGCGCATTCATCCCGGTAAAAGTCGACAGGGAGGAAAGACCGGATATAGACCGGGTCTATATGACGGTATGCCAGATGATGACGGGCAGCGGGGGATGGCCCCTGACGATCATCATGACCCCGGAAAAAGAGCCCTTCTTCGCGGCCACGTACATTCCGAAGCAGAGCAGGTTCGGACAGACCGGTCTCGAGGACCTTATCCCCAAAATTCGCAGGATGTGGGAAGAGCGGCGGGAAGAACTGGTCCAATCGGCGGCGCGGTTCGGAGACCTGCTGCGCAGGGAATCCGCCCCGGCGCGCGGCGAAATGCCCGGGGAGGAGCTCGTCAGGAGCGCTTATGAAGATCTGCGGATGCGGTTCGACCGGCAGTATGGAGGTTTCGGCGGAGCCCCGAAGTTTCCCACTCCTCATCACCTCACTTTTCTGCTCCGGTACTGGAAACGATCTCACCAGCAACATGCGCTGGCAATGGTCGAGAAAACGCTTCTGGAAATGAGATTGGGAGGAATTTACGACCACGTCGGCTTCGGGTTCCACCGCTACTCCACGGACGAGCGCTGGCTGCTGCCCCATTTCGAAAAGATGCTTTACGACCAGGCCCTCCTCGCAATCGCCTACCTTGAGGCTTTCCAGGCGACCGGCAGCCGTATATACGGCAAAACGGCCGAAGAGATCTTCACCTTCGTGCTGAGGGAATTGCAGTCGCCAGAAGGCGGATTCTATTCGGCCCAGGATGCCGACAGCGAGGGGAAAGAGGGAAAGTTCTATTTTTGGACCGTCGACGAAATCAGCCGCGCTCTCGGCGGGGAAGAGGCCGGTTTTATCTCAAGCCTCTTCGACGTTCAGCCGGGAGGGAATTTCCGGGAGGGGATGGACGGACGCAAAACCGGGGCTAATATATTGCATCTTTCGAAGTCCCCGGAGCAGATCGCGGATGAAGCCGGCGCGGGAACAGACGTTATCGAAATGCGAATCGCTTCTGCGTTGAACGCGCTTTACGAGTTCCGCAGCAAAAGAGTCCATCCCGGCACGGACAATAAAATATTAACGGACTGGAACGGGCTGATGATAGCCGCGCTGGCCAGGGGAGCGGGGGTCTTGAACCGCCCCGACTGCCTCGCCGCGGCTGAAAAGGCAGCCGATTTTCTGCTCGAAAAGCTCATGACCGGGGATGGGAGGCTTCTGCACAGATACCGGGATGGAGAGGCGGCCGTCACCGGCATCCTGGACGACTACGCTTTCCTGATCTGGGGTCTCCTCGAGCTCTACGAATCATCTTTCGAAGTGCGCAGGCTTGAACGGGCGCTGGAACTGACCGGCACTGTAATCCGCCATTTCTGGGACGGAGCGGACGGGGGGTTCTTCCTGACGGCGGACGATGCCGAAACGCTTATCCTGAGGAAGAAGGAATTTTTCGACGGCGCCCTCCCCTCGGGAAATTCCGTTTCCATGCTCAATCTTCTTCGCCTGTCCCGCATGACGGGTGATCCGGAACATGAGGCAATGGCCGTCCGGATTGGACGCGCCTTCTCCGGCGAGATCGAATCAATGCCATCGGGATTTACGCAGTTCATTTCCGCTATCGACTTTCTGCTGGGGCCGTCTTACGAGATAGTGGTCGCGGGCCGCATCGAAGACAGAGAGACGAGGGAAATGCTGAATACGCTTCATCGCCGTTTTGTGCCGAACAAGGTCATTCTGCTGCGGCCGGACGAGCCCGTAAATCCGCCGATTACCCGGATCGCCGAGTTCACCGGGGATCTCGCCGCGCTGGAGGGCAAACCGACCGCGTACATCTGCTCGAATCACACCTGCCGCGAACCGGCAACGGACATCCGGCGCATGCTGGAGCTGTTGGCATAAGGCTAAGGGCAAAAGGCTAAAGGCTAAAGGCACCGAAAGAGAACTTGCGCTGAAGAGGATATATAACCGCTCTGTCTGCCGCTTTGAGGGCCGTTTATCAAAAATGCCGACTGCCTTGTGCCTTTTGCCTTGAGCCTTCAGCCTGAAAGAATCGAGGTTTTTATGGAATGGATTCTGCACGATTTTAAAATCAGCACGGAAAAAGACCTCCTTTCCGTTAAGGAGATCCACGAATTCCTTACCCGGAACCACGGCGCCGTGTCCCGTGCGACGGAGGAAATTAAAAAATCCATCGAGAATTCTCTGTGCTTCGGAATGTACTGCAACGGAAGACAAGTAGGTTTCGCCCGGATTATCTCGGATTTCACGACCGTCTATTTTCTTTCCGATTTTTTCATCATGGAGGAGTTCCGCGGGAAAGGACTCGGCAAATGGATGCTGGAATGCATCACGGGATATTCGGAACTGAAGAATCTGATCGGTTTTCTGGCGACAAGAAACGCCCACGGGCTATACCGGAAATACGGTTTCCGGAGTCTCCGCGATCCGAGGATTATGATGCTGAAAGTGCCTTAGGCTTGACGGGAATAAGTTCAATGGGACTTGAAACCTGAGACTTGAGACTGATAACGCTGGTGTGATTCATGATCTTTCTTTTCCACGCCGGGCTGATGATCCTGAGTTTTTTCTGTGCGGCGGCGGCGATTGCAGTCGTCCTCTTTTTACGCCGGAAGAGATGGTGGCTTGGAGTGCATCGCTTTCTCGGTTTTACTGCGGGCGGACTTGCCGCTGCAGGTTTTGTCGCGGCGTGGTGGCAGGAATGATGCAGCTCAGAGTACGCCGGCTGACTCCCGCCCTGCGCAGGATTCATGTCATCCTGGGGAGGATCTCCATTTTGCGCATGGCTGTGACGGTGCTGATGGGGCTGTTCACTGCGGAACTCCTTTAATTAAGGGGGTCCGAGGGTTCAAGGGTAAAAAACGTCTGCCGTCGGAAATGTTTTTGAGGACTGATTCAAAGCTTGACGAAGGCAAGAAGCTTTGGCAAATTATCTCCAGTCAAAAAGCTCCGCAAGGGTTTTTCACTTGAACCCTTGCACCCTCAACCCCTTGAACCCTCTGAAAAGGAGAAGACATGTCGGACCCGGGCAGCACCTTGTTCCTCCTCATTGACGTCCAGGACAGGCTGTACAAAGCGATGCACGAAAAAGAAAAGCTCGCCTCGTCTCTCGGCATACTCATCAGGGGACTGCAATTAATGGGCATCCCGATGATTGCGACAGAGCAGTATCCGAAAGGGATAGGGCCCACCATACCGGAAATATCCGGACTCCTTGAATCCGTGCCGGTACTGAGCAAGATGAGCTTCAGCTGCTGGGGAGACCCGGGGTGCCGCGAAGCTATCTCCTCTTCGGATCGCGCCCGGATCCTGATAGCGGGAATCGAAGCGCACGTCTGCGTTTACCAGACGGCGATCGATCTCGCACGATCGGGATATGAAGTGGATATCGTAGCGGACGCAGTATCTTCGAGGACGCCTTTCAACCGGGATACCGGACTCGCGCGGATGAGGGACCGCGGCATCGGCATGACGAGCGTTGAGATCGTGCTGTTCGAACTGATGCGGACGGCGGAATCGGAGGAATTCCGCGGGATCTCGAAAATATTAAAATAATCCAGGCTCTCAGGCGAGATGCAGAGGGATTTACGTTTCTTTGCATCTCGCGTAACGCATTTTTGGAAATATCCCTTCTGCAGTTCCGTTTATCTTGTGAAAGCATTGCAAAATCCCGGACAGGAGGCATTATGAAGATCTTCATTGTTTTCTATTCGATGTACGGGCACATCTACAGAATGGCGCAGGCGGTTGCGGAAGGAGTCGGGGAGGTTTCCGGCGCCGAGGCGGTGCTGAAAAGAGTGCCGGAAACGCTTCCGGAAGAAGTGCTGGGAAAGATGGGCGCCCTCGAAGCGCAAAAAAAGATGGCGCACATCCCTGTTGCCGCCGTCGACGATCTTGCGGCGGCTGATGCGGTTGTCTTCGGGACGCCGACCCGCTTCGGGAATATGTGCGGCCAGATGCGGCAGTTCCTGGACGGGACGGGACGCCTGTGGGTGAAAAATTCGCTGGTGGGAAAGGTCGGCAGCGTCTTCACGAGTTCCCAGACCCAGCACGGAGGCCAGGAGTCCACCATTCTGAGCTTTCATATCAATCTGCTTCACTACGGGATGATTATCGTCGGGCTTCCATACTCCTACACCGGGCAGAACCGCGTGGACATGATGGGCGGATGTTCGCCTTACGGCGCATCCACGATCGCAGGCCCCCGGGGAGAACTTATGCCCAACGAGATAGATCTGGCGGGGGCTAAATTCCAGGGAAGACACGTGGCGGAAATAACGGCGAAGCTGATCCGCTGAAGACATTGAGCGGGAAATGATCCAAAGCGTCGATTGGGTCCATTGCGTCCGTAGCGTCTATTGCGTCAGGATTGCGGGAAATGCGGGAAGGCGCGAAACGCGGGAAACCTTTCCAGTCTTCAAGTATGTACATGATATGCCAACAAAATACCCAATACCTAATACCTAATACCCAACGCCTGACGCCTATCATGGACAATTTCTGGCTCAGCTTTCTTCCCATCTTTATGGCGGTCAACGCCATCGGCCTTCTGCCGCTCTTTATCAGTTTGACCGAAGGACTTGAACAGGACCACATCCGGCGCATAATTCTCCAATCCGTCCTCACGGCTACGGCCGTCTCTCTTTTTTTTCTCGCCGTAGGCAGGATCGTCCTGCGCCTCCTCGGAATAACCGTGGCGGATTTCATGATCGCCGGGGGCGCCCTTCTTTTCATCATCTCCCTGAACGATCTGCTCGCGGTGGAATCGAAACTGCGGCAGATCGACATCACCAGCATGGGGGCGGTGCCTCTGGGCGTGCCGCTGATTGTAGGTCCGGCGGTCCTGACCACCATACTCATTCTCGTCCCGGAACACGGGATAGTCTCAACTGTGGCGGCCCTTATTGCAAACATACTGATCGCCGGCGGAATGTTCTGGACGTCGGCTCCGATCATCCGCGTCCTGGGCAAATCCGGGGCAAAGACCCTCTCCAAGATCGGCGACCTCCTCCTGGCCGCGATCGCGGTAATGATGATCCGCAAGGGGGTGGAACAAATTCTCTCCGGCCTTTCTCAATCCATGTAGAGATGTATTAGTCCCCTGCATGTCACCCCTTTAGTCTTGCCAAATTCAGGTTAATATTATAAAAAAAATGCGGCTGCACAGGCAGCAGGAGTGATTTTGAGATAATTAACCCAGGGGTTTTTATATGACGCAACTGACGACAGCCCAGCAAGGCGATTTTATCCGGGATATTATAGATAACGACCTGAAAACGGGAAAGCACGCGGGGCGAGTGGCGACCCGTTTCCCGCCGGAGCCGAACGGCTATATCCATATCGGGCATGCGAAATCGGTTTGCCTCAATTTCGGAATCGCCGCGCAGTATAAGGGTACCTGCAATCTCAGAATGGATGACACGGACCCCGCGGGCGAGTCGATGGAATATGTGGAGTCGATCATCAACGACGTCCACTGGCTCGGATTCGACTGGAAGGACCGCCTGTTTTACGCATCCGACTATTTCGAACGGCTGTTCCAATTCGCCGTCGAACTGATAAAACAGGGCAATGCATATGTGTGCAGTCTGAATTCCGAAGAGGTCCGGGAGCGGCGCGGAAGCTTCACCGAGCCGGGCAGGGAAAGCCCGTACCGGAACCGTTCCGTGGATGAAAACCTGGACATGTTTCAACGGATGCGCGCCGGGGAATTCGAGGACGGCGCCCATACTCTCCGCGCCAAGATCGATATGGCCTCGCCCAACATCGTCATGCGGGACCCGGTCCTGTACCGCATCAAGCGGGAACCTCATTACCGGACGGGAGCGCAGTGGGTGATTTATCCCATGTACGATTTCGCCCACTGCCTGTCCGATGCCCTGGAAGGAATCACTCATTCCATCTGCACCCTCGAGTTCGAAAACAACCGTCCACTGTACGATTGGATAGTGGAACGGCTGATCACCGGAAGCCGCCCCCAGCAGATAGAATTCGCCCGGCTGAGCGTGAGCTACACGGTCCTCAGCAAGAGGCGGCTCATCGAGCTGGTGGAGAACGGGCATGTCAGGGGATGGGACGACCCGCGCATGCCGACAGTGGCGGGAATGCGGCGCCGGGGCTTCACGCCCGAGGCGATCAGGAGGTTCTGCTCGGAAATCGGAGTGGCCAAAAACGACAATCTGGTGGATGCATCCCTGCTGGAGCATTGCGTGCGCGAGGACCTGAATGAGAAGGCGCCGCGGGCAATGGGGGTATTGCAGCCCTTGCGCGTGGTGATCGACAATTATCCGGAGGGCGGAACGGAAGAGTTCGAGTTTGCAAACCATCCGCAGAATCCCGGCATGGGGTCGCGGAAGGTCCCCTTCTCCCGGGTGCTCTATATCGAGCGCGACGACTTTCTTGAGGACCCGCCGAAGAAGTATCATCGGCTCGGCCCGGGGCGGGAAGTCCGCCTCAGAAACGCCTATGTCATAAAGTACGAGAGCATGGTGAAGGACCCGAAGACCGGCATGGTCGTCGAACTGCACTGCACTTACGACCCGGAAACGCGCAGCGGCCCTCCTGCGGACGGCCGCAAGATACCGGGCGTAATTCACTGGGTATCTGCGGAACACTGCATTCCGGCGGAGGTGAGACTTTATGACCGGCTGTTCAGCATCCAGGATCCGGGAAAAGAGGAAGACTTCCTGAAATTCATGAATCCGGATTCGCTGAAAATCATGGAAAACTGTTGTCTCGAATCAAGCCTGAAAGACGCGGCGCCCGGAAGCGGATACCAGTTCGAGCGGATGGGTTATTTCTGCGCGGACAAGGACTCTTCGGCAGGCAAACTCGTGTTTAACCGTGTTTTGCCGTTGCGGGATACCTGGGCTAAAATAAAGAATAAGTAACACTTGTGAGGAGTAAAGAGTAAGGCGTAAGGAGTTAGTTGCACCTTACGCCTCACGCTTTACCCCTGACGATTCCAGATAATTGGCTGGGGAACGTGGATTCGAACCACGATTCACGGAGTCAGAGTCCGGTGTCCTACCATTGAACGATTCCCCAGCAATTTGGCTGCCCGTTTGCTGAGTGGAGAAATATAATGCGATCCATTTTTCCTGTCAACAATTTTTGTCTCTCAGCTCAGTCCGGAGTGCCAGAAATCTTTCGACGCCACCGCACCGCTCCGGAGAGAGCTCACCAACAAGAGATTCGATTACAGGGAAGCTCTTAGGAACCCCAAAACGACCAACGAGGCCCTGAGCAAGCTGGAAAAGGAGATTTTCACCCTTCAGGAAAGAATCTTTGCGCAGATACCGCGAAGGTGTTTCCAAAATAATTTCTTGACTTTCACTCGAAATACAGTAAGAATCAGCTAAATTTTGCGCTCTTCGTTTACCCTTGGTCAGTCGGGCGCATTTAAAGTTGGATCAACACATTTTGAAGTGCAAAGGCGGCCACCATGCTCTTTGGAGTCTGGTGGTTTTTTTTCTTTCTTTCATTGCGGCAATCCGACTTTAGCAAATCTGGAGAAAGGAGGATAAATGCAATGTCAGAAGGCATAGTGAAGTGGTTTAATGAGAGCAAAGGCTTCGGCTTCATCGAAAAAGACGGCGGCGGCGACGTATTCGTTCATTACAGCGCCATTCAGGCCGGCGGATTCAAGACGCTGTCGGAAGGCCAGCGCGTAAGCTTCGACGTGACGCAGGGTAAAAAGGGCCCGGCGGCGGAAAACGTCAAGGTCCTGTAGTTGATCCGCGAAAAGGAGAGGTGCCCTACAGCAATTGAATTTTGCGCGGGAGCGCCTCTCTTTTTTTGCACATGCAGCCGGTATGCCGCGGAATGCGGGCGGGAAGGCGCCGAAAGGAGGAACACTGAAAATGCAGAGCAAACTTTATGTCGGAAACCTGGGATATTCAGTAACGAGCGATGATTTGAAAAATCTTTTTTCAAGCTGCGGCGAGGTAAAGGATTGCAAGCTGATCGAGGGGAAGGGATTCGGTTTCATCGAAATGTCAAACCAGGCCGAAGCCGAATCGGCAAAAAAAACTCTGAACGGAAGCGATTTCAAAGGCCGCAAACTGAAGGTCGATATCGCCCAGCCGGCGAAGAGAAGACCGGGCGACCGGAGATATCGTTGAAATCCGGCGAATCTGCATGAGAGCCGGACTCAGGCATGTTGCCGTCGCCGCAGCGCACTGCCTTATCAGGCTGTATCTCTCCGCGGCGAGAATCAATGTAGTAAATGAGGAATCTCTCTTCCGACATATCGAAAGCGGGGGAAAGGCTGTAGCCGCAATCTGGCATCAGCGGTTTTTCGGGGTCATAGGCTACGCCGGTAAATTCAAAGCATTTAAACCGTCCGCCATAATAAGCAAGAGCAGCGATGGGGATCTGATCGGAAAAGTCGCCGTCCGCCTCGGATACCGGCCCATCAGAGGGTCCAATTCCAGAGGAGGAAAGGAGGCCCTTGCAGCGATTGTCAAAGACCTCGAGTCGAACCCCCTGGCAATTCATGCAGTCGACGGCCCAAAAGGTCCGCGGACGGTAGTCAAGGCAGGCCTGATACGAATGGCCCAGCTTTCCGGAGCATGGATTTTTCCCGTTTACATTTCCGTGGACCGTTCCTGGCAATTAAACAGCTGGGATCGTTTTATGATTCCGAAACCATTCAGCAAGGTCCTGGTGCACTGGGACAATCCCATTCCCGTTCCGCAACGGTTGACGGGAAGCGCATTCGAGAATGTCAGATTGAAGGTGGAAGCCAGGATGATAAAAGGCCACGCCGAGTGCGACCGGCAGGTTGCCGGCCGGCAATGAGGTTGCGAGGATAGGTGAATTTACTGGATTCCGGCGCCTGCCCCGGACAGGGACTCCGGATTTAAACGAAATACCAGGCTTAAGCCGTCGATTCGCTCCGCAGGCCCAGATCACTGATCATATTCAGATCGGCCCCGGCGCCCCGGCCCGGGGTAGTCAGATAATTGCCGACAATCATCCCGTTTGCACCGGCCGGCAGCAGCCATGACTGAAAATCTCCGAGGACCTTTTCCCTCCCCCCGCAGATGAAAATATTTTTTTCCGGATGGACAAAGCGGAAGAGAACGATGCACTTGAGCGCCTCGACCGGTCTCATGAGCGGCCTCCCTTCGAGCGGGGTTCCGGGGATCGGGTTAAGGAAGTTTATGGGAATGCCGTCCACATCTATTTCCCGGAGGGTAAAGGCGAGTTCGATCCGGTGCTCCCAGGATTCTCCCAGGCCGAAAATCCCTCCGCAGCACGTCCTGAGGCCGGCGGCTTTCGCCGCCTTCACCGTTTCAATATCGACTTCGTAGTCGTGGGTCGTGCAGACTTCCCTGAAGTAGCCTCGCGCCGTTTCGAGATTGTGATGATAGACGCCTACCCCTGCTTTCTTCAGATCGTTCGCCATATCGTGGGTCAGAACTCCGAGCGAGGCGCAGACTGTCAGGGGAGTTCTCCGCCGGATCTCCCGGGCGGCGCGGCAGATTTTTTCCATGTCCCTGCCGGACGGTGCGTATCCGCTGACCACAAAGGAAAAACGGGTTGCTCCCGACCGGTGCATCCGCTCCGCCGCCCCAACCATCTCCTCCGGGTCGATCAGCGGATAGTTTTCTATTCCGGTCCTGTGATGGGCCGATTGGGCGCAGAAGCTGCAGTTTTCGGGACACCGTCCCGATTTGGCGTTGATGATCGAGCACAGGACCACGCGGTCCTTCTTCGCCGCCCGGCGGATCCGGTCCGCGCAGGAGACGAGGAGAGGTATTTCATCGTCCGGCATTTCAGAAATTTTTATCGCGTCCCGGACGGTTATCGCCCTCTTCCTGCCGGATAATATCCCGCCGGTCAGCCGCATGATTTCTCTGGAATGCATTTATCCCCTCCGGAAAGCAGTATGGGAGCACTTACCACTACCCGCCGTAATGGTCAACCGGATTGTTCTACATGGTTGACAATTAAAAAAGGTGCGTGATATAGGTCCTCGAATGAATACACTGCTGACGCAACTGAAAATTCGCAAAGGCGAATGGATATCCGGCGAAGCGCTGAGCCGGGAAATGGGAATTTCGCGCACGGCGGTCTGGAAGCAGATACGCGGACTGAAGGCAAGGGGCTACTCCATCGAAGCTTCCACCCGGAAGGGATACCGGTTCCTGACCGCGCCCGATCTTCTCCTGTCCGAGGAAATCCGGACGGGTTTGGAGACGCGCGTATTCGGGCGCGGCGATATCTTCTGCTTTCCTGAAGCCGATTCCACGAACAACAGGGCAAAGGCCCTGGCGGAAGCGGGGGCTCCGGAAGGCGCCCTGGTTTTAGCCGAAGCACAGTCGGGCGGACGGGGAAGAAGGGGAAGAAACTGGTTTTCACCGGCCGGGAGCGGCATTTACATGTCGCTGATTCTCAGGCCGGGGATTCCTCCCGCCGAAGCGGCCCGGATAACGCTCATGAGTTCCGTCGCCGTGGCGGAGGCCGTAGCCGCCGTCGCCCGCCTCGACGTAAAGATAAAGTGGCCGAATGACGTGCTGGCAGGAGCGAAAAAAATTGCGGGGATCCTGACCGAGATAAGCACCGAGATGGATTCCGTCAATTACGTGGTCGTGGGTATCGGCATCAATGTCGGCCATCGTCCGGCGGACTTTCCCCCGGATATCAGAAGCTCGGCAGGGTCGATTTTCAGCGAAACCGGAAGAGCCGTGTCGCGGACGGAGCTGATCCGGAGCGTTATCACGCTTTTTGAGAGCCACTATTTCGAGCTGAAGACTAGGGGTTTTCAGAATATCAGGATAAAATGGTGCGGTCTCTCCGGCGTCCTCGGACGCAGCGTGGTCGTCGAATCCCCCGGCGGGCGCATCCGGGGAACCGCCGAATCCATAGACGGCGACGGCAGCCTCCTGGTCAGGAACAGAAGCGGCGTCCTGAAAAGATTGTTTTCAGGGGATGTATTCATTGAGGAGGGCCGGCCCGGCGGAGGCGGGAAAAAATGAAAAAGAGCGATTCAACACTCGGCTTGGTTTACGCGGCAATGTTCGGGGCGCTTACCGCGGCGGGCGCCTACATCGCCATCCCCATCCCGCCCGTCCCCATCACCATGCAAAACCTTTTCGCCTTCCTTTCCGCGGCTCTTCTCGGAGGAAGGCTGGCCGCGCTCGGCCAGATCATCTATATCCTTCTCGGCGTCATGGGCCTGCCGGTCTTCGCGGGCGGCAAGGCGGGGTTCGGCGTCCTGATGGGGCCGACCGGAGGATACCTGGCCGGATACGTTGCGGGCGCATTCGTCTCGGGAATCATGATCGAGAAAAAAGCGCTCCCGCGCTTTGCCTGGATGGCTTTCTCCATGGCCGCCGGCGCCGCCGTCATCTTGCTGATCGGGATGGTCCGCCTGGCGTTTTTCCTGGATATCGGCCTGCAGAAGGCTTTCATGCTCGGCGTCGCGCCTTTCGTTCCGGGAGACGTCCTGAAAATAGCAGTGGCGGCTTTTGTCGCAGGAAAGCTGAAACCGAAACTCAGGCTTTAAAAAACAAAGGGGCTACAGGTAATGGGTAATGGGTCATGGGTATGATAAAAGTTGATGATATTTCTTTTTTTTATGAAGAAGGCGGCGAGCCGGCCCTGGACCGGGTCTCGCTTGAGGTAACCGAGGGGGAATACCTGGCCCTTATCGGCCCGAACGGATGCGGCAAGACCACCCTGATGCGCCACCTGAACGGCCTCGTTCTCCCCTCCTCCGGAGCGGTGAAAATTGACGGCATGGATACCGCAGATCACCGGTCAAGAAAAGAAATTCGAAGGCGCGTCGGCATGGTTTTTCAGAACCCGGACCACCAGATCATCTCTATGACGGTGGAAGAGGACGTCGGCTTCGGCCCCTGCAATTTAGGCCTGTCTCCGACAGAGGTCTCCGGAAGGGTCCGGGAAGCGCTCCGGGCGACGGCAACTGAGCCTTTCGCCAAACGCGCCCCGCATACCCTTTCCGGCGGGGAAAAGCGCCTGGTCGCAATTGCCGGCGTGCTGGCCATGAAGCCTCGTTACCTCGTTCTTGATGAGCCGACATCCAGTCTCGACCCGGGATCGCGCAGGCGCGTCCTGGATCTGATCAAGTCCTTGAACCGGGACGGACTTGCCGTAATCCATGTGACTCACGACGTGGAGGAAGCGACCGCGGCCGACCGGGTTGCCGTGATGTCCCGGGGACGCATTGTCCTGAACGGCCGTCCGGCGGAAGTCCTCAGCCGCGTCGAAGAGATCCGTAATATCGGGCTTGATGTGCCCTTCGCGACGGATCTCGCGTGGCGGCTCAACCGGCTGGGAAACGGTTTCAGGACGGATATTCTGACGCTGGAGCAGGCCCTGAGCGAAATCCTGGTCCGCCTCGATGCTTCGGGGCGCCAAAAAGGCTCTGACGGCGGGCGGAGTAATATCTTATGATCAATCTGCCTTGTCATTACATACCCCGGGAATCCGCCGTGCACCGGCTTGATCCCCGGCTCAAGATAGTAATGCTCATCCTGTTCAGCCTTTTTATCCTCAGGACGGACGGGCCCGCGCTCGCGGCGGCGGCGTGCCTGCTTGTCGCCGCGTCCCGCTTCGCCCGCACTCCCTGGCGGGCGGTTTATTCTCCGATCCGGACGGTGGCGCCCCTCGCCCTGATGGTCCTGCTCGCTCACGTCCTGATGTCTGATGCAGGGCCCGCGTTCAGCAGGGCGGGATGGGAAAAGGGATTCCTCCTCGCGGGGCAGTGCCTTGTCCTCGTCCTCGCCGCATCTATCCTGACGGCGACGACATCGCATCTCGAGCTGATCGGCGGCATGGACCGCCTGCTGCGGCCGCTGCGCCGCCTCAAACTGCCCGTTCAGGATATCTCGATGATGCTTTCCGTAGCCCTGAGATTCGTTCCGGTCCTGGCCGAGGAGGCCCGCAGGACGGGAGAGGCCGCGAAGGCCCGCGGCGCGGACCCGGGTTCCGGCTCCATTCTCCGCCGGGCGCGGCACATGGCGGCGCTGGGCCTTCCGCTGGCCATGCAGTGCCTGCTCCGCGCCCAGTACCTGGCCGAGTCCATCGAGGCAAGGGGGTACGGTTCGGGGGAGAGGTCTTCATTGCGGGAATTCCGTTTCAGGAAGGCCGATTATGCCGCGCTCGCCGTCTCGCTTATCATCTTCGCCGCATTCTTTTTTTATGATAAATATTCAATGGGTTATGGGTAATGGGTTATTGGTTGGACAGGCAAGCGTGTGCTGAATTTTCCCATTACCCATAACCCATGACCTATTACCCCTGACCTGGATCTGAATTGAAACGACTCCGTTTTGCCGCCGTCCTGGTGCTCGCGGCCCTTCTGGCGGGCTGCATCGGGCACTTTCTTTATTATCCCGTTCGTAAAATTGAGACTACGCCCCGGGACGTCGGGCTGCAGTTCGAATCGGTCCGGTTTACCTCGGCGGACGGCATACGCCTCTCCGCCTGGTGGCTTCCGGCCGGAAATGAAAGAGGAGTCCTGATCTTCTGCCATGGAAACGGCGGCAATATATCGCACCGGCTCGACTCACTGCTCATCTTCAACCGTCTGGGATTGAGCACGCTGATTTTCGATTACCGCGGCTACGGCCTGAGCGGGGGCAGACCGACGGAGGAAGGGACCTATCTCGACGCGGACGCGGCCTGGACGTGGCTGGTCCGGAATAAAAGGATATCTCCCGGCAGGATTGTCATATTCGGGCGCTCTCTAGGCGGGGCGGTAGCCTCCCGGCTCGCCCGGGACAGGTCTCACCGGGCTCTTATTCTCGAGTCTTCTTTCACGTCGGTGCCGGACATGATCCGGGATCTGTATCCGTGGGTTCCCACCGCGATCGCCGCCGGATACCGGTACGGAACCATAGATCACATCCGGAATCTGCAGACGCCGGTCCTTTTCATTCACAGCCCCGCCGATGAGATCGTCCCCTTCGCGCACGGCAGGCGGCTTTATGAATCGTTCCCGGGGCGGAAATGCTTTCTCGAAATAAAGGGCAGCCACAATCGCGGCTTCCTCGATTCGCGCGCGGCCTACGAAAGAGGCCTCGATCGGTTCCTGACGGAATCGGCCCGCATGCCTCGAAGAACATGAGTGAGAGGAAAAGCAGTTCACGGCCGGAAGTCAAATGAGGGCCTGTTCCTTGTCAATTAAATACTTGCGGGTTTGGTAATTGAGAGGTAAGCTCTTGCGCCTGTTAAATAATTTCTTAGATCCCGGTTCCCGGTCTACAGTTCACGGTTGCAGACCTGAAGAGGTTTTTAACCGTTAACCGGGAACTGGAAACCGGAAACTACTGGAGAATCAACGTGGTTGAATTTACCTGGGTAGACGGCGGCCGCGCGCTTTATCGCGCTATTCGGGACATTCTCGCCGCGCGCCTCATCGCCATCGACACCGAATACGATTCCTTCCGTTATTTCCGGGAGAAACTGTGCCTTATCCAGATCAACACCGACCGCAAGATTTTTCTGCTCGACCCTCTCGGGGGGCTTGACCTGTCATTCCTGAAGGCATACTTCGCTGATTCCACCGTTCCGAAGATATTCCATGCGGGAGACAATGATATCCGGCTGCTCAAGCGGGATTACGGGTTCGAGTTCCGGAACGTGTTCGACGTCCAGCGGGCGGCAGCCCTGCTCGGCTGCAAGGACCTGGCCCTGGCGGGTATAATCAGGACCGTTATGGGCACGGATCTGCACAAATCGAAGAAGATCCAGCGCTCACAGTGGGACACGAGGCCGCTCAGCCAGGAACAGATCAGCTACGCGGTCCAGGATATTACTTATCTGACCGATCTGTACAGGATTTTCAGGAAAGAGATTATGGCCAAGGGCCTGGAGGAAGAGGCGGCGAGGTCGTTCGAGCAGATCGCCTCCGTATCATGGACCGAAAAGACGCTGGACCCGTTCGGTCACCTGCGGATCAAGGGATCGCGGGAAATGACGAGATCCCAGCGGACGCGACTGAAGGCGCTCTACCGCTGGCGTTTCCGAAAGGCGAAAGAGACCAATACCGCCATGTTCATGATCCTGTCCGACCAGCATCTTTCAGAACTGGCGCGCTCGAAAATAAGGAGCCTTTCGAGCTTGAGGCGCTCCGAAAAGCTGCCTCCCGGGAAAGCGGACCGGTTCGGTCCGGAGATAGTTTCGGCGCTGAACGAATCGCCGGATTTCCCCGCTCAGGACCGGTCCAAAAACGCATAAGCCGCATACGGACGATCGTGGCTCAGGCTGATGCTTGTATCCGTTTCAACGCCGGCAATGAATACCCGGGGAGGAAGCAGGCTCCCCCGGGCCTTCTCCCTGCGGATTTCGACCCCGCTTTCGGGAATTCCCCAACGCAACGATAACGGACCGGCCGCAATCCGGCGCGCGCCGGCGGACTCGCCCTCGTTTTCGGCGATCTTTTCGACTCCCCAGACAGCCGAGTCCAGGAGTCCGGCGCAATTTCCGGTTCCCACGCAATGAATATATTCCGCGGCGGCGTCGATCCGCACGAAAACCGGACCGGAACGGCAGGCGACGCATCCCCTTTCAAAGGGTGCATAACCCGGCCGCAGCCGGCCGTCGATCGCAACCTCGTACGCCCGGGGGTTGAATACCGCCTGCTCTCCGGACTGCCTGAAAATTTTAAAGGCGGCCTCCTTCGCCGCCCAAAAAGCCCAGAGCATGCGGTCCGGCTCCGCCGCACGTTGAATCATCTTCCTTTCACTCGGCGTGAAAACGAGGCTCAGGAACCTGCAGTTGCCGCTCCGTTTCACGGCTGAGGCGTCGGTCAGGCTGACAATGTCGTTTCCGATCCGATGCAAAATATTTCTCCTCCATGTCGGAAATCCGGCGGATAATCTGTTCGGCGTACTCGCGCTGCGCGCGCAGCCCGTTATACGCGGGCCGCTCCGGCCGGAACACCTCTATTTTGACGGTGAAGCGCTCGCCGAATCGGGGGAGCGTGCTGTACCCGTGCTGCCCGTCTCCCCGCGAATAAATGCACATGACCATGCAGTCCTCGAAGTCCTTCACGAACCGCCCGACTCCGTAGGAAAATCCCCGGGTATCGACGCGGCCCGTCCGCGACCTTCCCCCCTCGGGGAATATCATCAGATTCTGCCCCATCGCGAGGAGGTGGTTGCACCGGTCGAGGGTCTTCTTCATTTCCTCCCGGTCCCCGCCCCTGCTGACGGGGATGCATTTTGTCAGGTAGCAGAGGAGCGAGAGAAAGATGTTCCGCTGGAAATTGTCCCGTTCGGGAAGATTCCATGGAAGCAGCCTGTATCTCAGGAAATGCCCCGGCAGGGACATCATGGAGTAAATCAGGATACCGGAATCTATCATCGTCAGGTGGTTTGCACAGACGATCCACGGGCCCTTGTGCCGCTCGAAATGGGCCGCGCATTGCCTTCGCACTTTCCTCAGGTCGCGGACCCGATAGCCGCGGATCCGGATGAACAGGAAATACAGCGGCCCGATGAAAAGGATGGCGATCCTCCCCAGCAGGTATTGAAGGTCGAGAAACCTCTTGGCCGCAAATGACATGACGATCCCGCTATCCCAGTTTCTTCCTGATCAGGGCGACGGCGTCGCCGATCGTGCCGATCTTGTCCGCTTCGTCGTCTTCGATGGTCAGCCCGAATACGTCCTCGCACTTGATGATCACGTCCACGAGGCGGGCGGAATTGACTTTCAGGTCGGTGAGGATGTGCGTATCCCCCGTCGCCTTTTCCAAAAGCGACTGATCTTTCGTATAGGGTTTCAGAATGTTGACCATCTCCTGGAAAATTCTTGCTTCATCCATTTTTTCACTATCCTCCGCTTCTATTCAGATCAGGTTTCATGCATGGTTTCGTAAATTGTCATGCTTCGGCAAGCTCAGCATGACAATCCGTCTTTCACTTTTCACTCTTCACTCTTCACTGTTTACTGTTTTCCCATTTGCGGAAAATCAGACAGCTGTTGACGTCTCCGAAGCCGAATCCGGCCTTGACCATAGTCTTAAGCGCCGGGAAATCCATCGCCTTCTGCGGGATGCGGTCCCGGTAAGGCAGTATATCCGGATGCAGATCCTCGCAATTCAGCGAAGGGTGCAGGAACCCCCTGTAAAGCTGAAGTATGACCCCGACGCTTTCGATCGCCCCGGCCGCGCCGAGACAATGGCCGATCATCGACTTGGTCGCGTTGATGAACGGAAAGTCCTCCGGCCCCCTGCCGAGCGCCTCCGACCAGTTTTTTACCTCAGAAGGATCCGCAAACGTCGCCGTCAGATGGCCGTTGATGGCGTCGATATCCCCCGGCCGGATGCCTCCGTCGGCGATTGCCGCCCGGATGCACCGGCGCACCCCCTCGGGATTCGGCGCGGTGATCGAGCCGCCGTTGCGGTGACCGCCGCAGTTGACCGCTCCCCCGAGGACTTCGGCGTAAATGCGGGCCCCCCGCGCCAGGGCGCTCTCCAGGCTCTCCAGCAGCAGGACGGCGCCCCCGGAACCGGGGACGAAGCCGTTGGCTGATTCGCTCATGGGGCGTGAGGCTTCCTGCGGCCTGTCGTTGTATTTTCTGGCAATGACGCGCATGGCGTCAAAACCGCACCAGATGAAGGGAGAGGCGCCTTCCGATCCCCCCGCCAGGATGCGCTCGGCAAGCCCGGTGCGGATCCGCCACATGGCCTCGACGATCGCTTCCGTCCCGGTGCTGCACGCGGATGAATTGGACGTGAC
This sequence comes from Syntrophales bacterium, assembly GCA_028712885.1. GTDB lineage: Bacteria > Desulfobacterota > Syntrophia > Syntrophales > UBA4778 > JAQTPK01. Next base: position 36,818 of record JAQTPK010000016.1, read on the forward strand.
CTGGTTCCCCAGGGCGAGAAGACCCGCGATCCGGGCGCTGGTTCCGCTGTTCATGACCTGCTCGACAATGCGGCTCCCCAGCCGCCGCACCATCCCCTGGCTGACCATCGGAACGACTTTGTCCGCAATCGTGTCCATGCCGCCGATTCCCGAGCCGACGATTACGCCGCTGTCCCAGTCGACGTCGCTGTCTTCCTCGGGGATATCCATTCCTGCATCGCGCCAGGCGTCGATGGCGGACACGGACGCGTACCCGATATTGTCGTTGATCGACATGATCTTTTCGTGATCGAAGTATCCCTTGCGGACCGTCTCGAAATCCTGCGGGACCCCTCCTACCTGACAGGCGAAATTCAGATCTTTTAATTGCTGGATGAAGCGGATTCCCGACCTCCCCTCGCGCAGGGCCGCTTCGAATTCCTCCAGTCCGTGTCCGTTCGGGGCCACGATGCCCATGCCTGTGACTACGACTCTCCTCCTCTTTACTTCCAAAGTTTCCTCCCCCACCGGAACCGCCGTGCGTCCATGCCGCTGCTTGCCGGTTTCTCTGTTTTATGAAGAGACGCCCGCGCCGGACAGGACGCCCCAGCACACGGTCTCTCCGCTCTCGCGCTCCATGCCGACTTTTGCCTTCAGGCTCCCGCGGCGGAAAAAGATTTTTTCCCCCCTGACGATCACTTTCTCGCCGGGCGACACGATCCCGGTAAATTCCACATTCTCCGCCAGCGTGAACAGAGTCATGAGCCTGCCCATGTCCTCGGGTTTCATGCCGGCCTGAATCATATTGAGATAAATTCCGAAAGCGACCACCCCGGTCTGGGCCATCGTTTCGATGAGGATGACGCCCGGCGTGATCGGACGGCCCGGAAAATGCCCCCGGTAAAAATATTCGTCTTCGCGAAAGCGGTATGCGCCCACGATATGCTCCGTGTCGAGCTCGAGAATGCCGCCGATGAACCGGAAGGGATCCTGCTGCGGAACCGCCGCGAGCACCCGCCGGATCGTTTCCGGATCAGCCGCCATAAAGACCCCCGTTGACGTGGATCACGGACCCGTTCACGTAGCTCGCTCCGGTTGCGAGAAAGGAAACGACCTCCGCCACCTCTTCCGGTCTTCCCATCCGGCCCAGCGGGACCCCCGCCAGGATTCTCCGCCTGGCTTCCTCCGGGATCTCTCCCGCCATGGCCGTCTCGATCAATCCCGGGGCGACCGAGTTGACCAGGATATTTCGCCCCGACAACTCCTTCGCCAGGGATTTCGTGAAGGCGTCGAGGGCGGCTTTCTCCATCGTATACGGGATCTGGCCGGCGTTGCCGGAATGGCCGACCACGCTCGAGATGTTGATGATCCTTCCGCTGTTTTTTCTCAGCATGTAAACCCGGAGGATCCGCTTGGTCAGATACCAGATTCCCTTCATCAGGGCCCTCTGCTCGTCAAACTGCTCCGGCCGCATGGAATTTATGTCGGCGTTGACGGATATGCCTGCGTTATTGACCAGCACGTCTACCCGCCCCGCTGCGGTTTTTATTTCGTCGAGCATGGCATCGACACCGGCTGTCCCGGCGAGATCGCATTTCAGGAGGAACCCGTCTGCGACCTCCGCCAGCACGCGGCGGGCGCCGTCTTCGCTGCTCCTGAACTGAATGCCCACGCGGAATCCCGCTTTCGCAAGGGCGCGGCAGCATGCGGCGCCTATGCCGGTCCCCCCTCCTGTCACAATCGCCACGGGTTTCCCGCTCATTCTCCGCCTCTCATCATCCCGCCCACGGAATTGGGAGACCTCTTAGGATAGTCCTTGTAGGCGATTCGCCGGAACACGCCGGTGCGGGCCTCCTTAATCGTCATGATCATCTCGCCGTCCACCGAAACCAGCCCGTCTGCGATGACGATGCTTGCCCCGGAATCGCGCAGCTGCGCGTAGCGCCTGACGTTCACCTCGTAGCGGACGGTGCGGTTGTACGGCCGGATCTGCCCGTTGAAAGACACCTCGCCGCACCCGAGCGCCCTGCCGGTACCGAGCGCGCCGCGCCACACGCAGTAGAAGCCGAGGAGCTGCCATACCGCGTCAACGGCAAGGCAGCCCGGAGAAACCGGGTCCCCCGGCATGTGGCACTGGAAATACCAGGCATCGAGACGCACATCGAGCTCCGCCGAAATCGATCCCTGGCGTCCCTCGCTTCTGATGGACAGGATCCGGTCCATCATGAGCAGGGGAGGAGAAGGCAGGTGGGCGTCGAATTCCCCCGGGGGATCCGAAACGAGCGTCCCATAAGAAAAGGCGAGCAGCTCGGAAAGGTCGAACCGGTCCCGCTTCCTGAATTCTTCATAAGTCATCATAGTTCTTCATCCACTCTCAGCAGCATTTGCGTCCAGGTCAGGCCGGCTCCCACCAGCGCCACCGCGACATGCATGCCCGGTTTCAGGTCGTCCCAATGCCGGCTGAGGACGCCGGGAGCGCCCGCGCTCGCGGTATTTCCGAAATCGGCCACGTTGTACCAGTGATTGCTCTCGTCGAGATTGCACCGCTCGCAGACCGTAATCAGCATTCCCATGTTCGCCTGGTGGCCGACGAACTTGAACCGGTCCGAGTTCATTCCCGACAGGGATTTCAGAACCCGCAGCGACTCCGTCGTCTTCCGGATCGCGAAGCCCTGCACCGCATTGCCGTCCTGCCGGAAAAAACCGAGCCTGGGCACGTTGACTTTCGCCCAGGACAGCGGCTGGGACTCTATGCGGCAGTCGGTGAAGCGCATCCGGGACGGAACCGACGCGGACACGACCGCCGCCGAGGTGCCGTCGCCGAAAAGGGGGGCCGAAGCCCGGTCGGAATAGTCGATGCAGCGAGTGAAGTTTTCCGGATTAACGACCAGCACGAACGGCGGGAGAGCCTCCGGCTTCATGGCGGAGAGGAAATGAATCTGCATGCCGAAGCTCGTGCAGGCCGAATTAAGATCGAAACAGGGAACTTCCAGCCCCAGCTCTCCGGCGATGGTCGCCGCCTCCGCCGGCGAAACGTTGTCGGGGACCGAGCTTCCCGATACCACCAGCCCGATGTCCCGAAGCTGCAGCCCCGCTCTCTCGACGGCCATTCTCGCCGCGGCCGCCCCCGTCCGGGCGTTAGAATAAATCCCCGCCTCGAACGCCTCCCGCGGATTTCTGTTGCGGGTCGTACGGATATAGTCCAGCGGCAGGCACGTGCACCGGGTGCGGATCCCCACCCGCTCCAGTATCCATTCCTCGCTGCAGCCGATGTCCAGCTCTTCCAGGAACCGGTTGGTTATTACATTCTCGGGATAGAAATGCCCGAGTCCATGGAGATACAACATCAAAAATACCTCGCTGAAAAACAGGCTAAAGGCAAAGGGCTAAAGGGAATAGCAGAGGAGAGAAATTCCGGAGCTTTCTTTGGCCTTTTGCCCTGAGCCTTTAGCCTTCAGCCCGAGCGCTCGGATATCGCATTCAGACCAGCTCGCGGCCTATTATCATATCCTGCACCTCGCGCACGCCCTCGTAGATGTCGATGATATGGGCGTCCCGCACCAGCTTGGATATCTCGTATTCGGACATGAAACCGTACCCCCCATGGAGATGCAGGCCCTCGTTCGCACAGAAAAGGGCGGCTTCCGCTGCGACATTTTTCGCCAGGGAGGCGTAAACTCCCCTGTTCGGCGCCCTTTCCTGCACCTTGCAGGCCGCCTGCAACAGGGCCATTCTGGAAAGCTCAACTTTTTTCCACATTTTTACGATGGCATCCCGCGCCACCGGGAGGTCGCATATCCTCTGCCCGAACTGTTTCCGCTCCTTCGTGTATTCGAGCGTCACATCGAATGCGCGCCGCGCCAGGCCCACTCCGATCGCCGCCACCATCGGCCGCGCGTAATCGAGGACGTCGATGACGTACTTGAATCCCTGGCGCCTGTCCCCGATCACCTGCTCGTCGCGGATCAGGACGTCCTCGAAAGTCACGCTGGCGGTGTTGGAAAGCCTCTGACCCAGCTTGTCTTCGGGATTTCCCAGAACGATCCTGCCTCCGCGCGCCGCCGATATTTCGTTTCCCCGCCGGGAATCGTTTTCGACGGGGACGATCACGCAAGAGAGAAGATTGGCGCCCGGTTTCCCGAGTTTGCAGAAAACGGTATACTGGGAGGCGAACGACGCGTTCGTGATAAAGCACTTCGTTCCGTTGAGGATATAGCCCTGGTCCGTTTTCCGGATGAAGGAGGTCATGGACGAATTGTCCGAACCGGCGTTGGGCTCCGTCAGGCAGAAAGATGCCAGCAGAGGCGCATCCGTGAACGGCTTCAGAAATTCCTGCTGCTGGGACCCGGTCCCGTGCTGCGCGATGACAACGTTCGCCAGGTCGTTGCACATGGCCGACGTGGATATTCCCGTATCCCCGTAAGACAGCTCCTCGATGATCAGGGCCGTTGAGACGGGATCTATTTCAAATCCCTTGACGGATTCGGGAATGCTCAGGTTGAGGATCCCGGCCTCCCAGGCCTTTTTGATGATGCGCCGGGGGAATTCGTGCTTTTTTTCGAGCTCGAGAATATGGGGCAGGATTTCGTTGCGCACGAATTTCCTCACCATATCCACATAGCTCTGCTGATTTTCGTTCAGGTTGAAATCCATTTCTTCTCCTGATCCTCAGGCCGCCTCGAAAAGCCTGCGGGCTGCCGACAGGGTCGTTATCGAACGACAATCAATTCCGATTGTGCGAAAGAACTCTTTCAGCGGCCTGCTCGGCCCGATCTCGTAAACGGTTTTCGCGGACGAAGCCAGCCGGATCATGTTGTCTTTCCAGTTGACCGTATTGCTCAGCTGCAGCACCAGCCTCTCCCTCAACTCTCCCGCGCTGTCCGAATGGAATCCGCCGGTAAAATTCGAGGTCACCCGGACGGCTTTTTCCGCTTCAATATTGCCGAGCGACTGGAGGGTCTCTTCGAAAGGCTCCTCGATCGGGCCCATGAAGCGGCTGTGAAAAGGCGCGCTGACGTTGAGCGGGACGAACCGGAACGCCTCGCCGCCGAACCAGGCGGAAAACCTTTTCTGCGCTTCCGGCATGGCGCCGGCGTCTCCGCTGACGACGATCTGATTCATCGAATTCACGTTCGCCAGGTCTATGGGAAGCCCGTTGAGGGCGGAGCGCACCCGGAGGGGATCGATCCCTTCCGCTATTACCGCCGACATCCCGCCGAGCCCGACAGGCGCCGCGTCCTGCATGAGGCGGCCGCGCACGTGCACGACCCGGAGGGCCTCGGCCAGGGGGATCACCCCGGCCGCCACAAGGGCGGTGAACTCGCCGAGACTGTGGCCCCCGAAGAGGCCGGGAGAAAAACCGTACATGGCCCAGAGTCCCCTGAGCATGGCGATCTCCGTCGTCAGGATACAGGGCTGCGTGAACTCGGTCAGGTCCAGGCGCTCGTTTTCATCGAAGCACATCCCCGCAATATCCAGGCCGAGGACATCCGAAGCCTCTTCGTAAACGCGGCGGCTCTCCGGGATGCTTTCGAAAAAATCTCTTCCCATCCCGGGACGCTGCGATCCCTGTCCGGGGAATACTGCGGCTATATGACTCATTGACGGCCTCCGATCCGTATCCTTGGCGAAAAAACCGGCTTAAGCCGGAGCACTCTCCTCAAAGCACGATCCATGCCACTCCAAAGTATTTCTCTCTGCATGCAAGTAGCTGAATGTTAAAGTGTTATTTCAACGGAAAAAACGGCGGAGCATAAAAGGGGGATGAAAAAAGGAAAGGCCCTTTCGCAGTGCGAAAAGGCCTACGCACTTTTCACCGCATAAAAAAAGAAGTTGAGAGGTCAGGAGGCCTTATCAATTAAGTTCATATTTCAATATTCTCCTGTTCCTCGATCAGACAGCCTGCAGGGAGACTGAACCCTGGACTTATTTTTCCATTCCCTTCAGGAGCGAAAGGCAATTTTTCCCGAGAACGGAGTGGTTGTATCCCCCCTCGAGGATCGCGAAATAGCCGGCATTGCAGCGCTCGGCTGCTTCCCGGACCATCTGCCCGATTTTAGTATAATCTTCGTACGCCAGCACTCCGCCCCAATCTTCCCTGGCGTAATCGAAGCCCGCCGAGATGCCGATAATGTCCATTTCCGAAGCGGCCAGGGCTTTCTCAACCTGCTTCAGGAAATCTCCGCGTGACGATGAGGAAGGATTATGGATTTCCACGAAACCGGATGAACCCAGGATATTGACGGTGCCGTCACCGAAATGAAGGTCGAAATCCAGCACCAGAGCCTTCTTGATTTCTCCTTCTTTCTTGAGCTTCTTGAGAGCGACAGCCATGTTGTTGTAGAAGCAGAACCCCCACGAGCTGTTCGCCGACGCGTGGTGGCCGGGAGGACGGATCAGCGCGAAGCATGGTTCCTTCAGTCCTATCTTTGCGGCCTGTATCGCCCCGCCTGCCGCCAGAGAGGCTATGTCGTGGATCCCCATTCTTTTTACTTCGTTGATATGGTACTGGGTATGACACAGCGCGACATCTTCTTCCGCCGCCGGCTTTGCTTTTACAAAAGTGACGTGATCCTTTATTTCCTCGTAAATCGCCTCTATCCGCCCCTCCGCCGCCGCAGGATCCATCGTATACACCTGGTTGAAATCGGAATGGTAAACGACTTTCACGATCTCTCCTCCATCTCAAAGTTAACTGTAAATTTTTCACCAATTTTCGATTTCCGGCTTCGGCGATCCGGAACAACTCACAGTTTGAACCTGTAGGATTTCAATGGTTTTGTCAAGGTAAAACATAGTTCGGGCGGGAAAGGCGGGACGTGCGGGAAAGGCATCTTCGTTCTTTCCCGGGCATGTTCCTCAATAAAACTGGAATCGCCGCAGTTCTTGCAGTACCCTGATTTATATTCATGCAGAGAGAGCCTCTATGGCGAAACGCAGGAAATACGTGTTCTCATTCACCGAGGGCGACGGGAAAAACAAGATGCTGCTCGGCGGCAAGGGCGCAAACCTTTGCGAGATGACGCAGATCGGGATAAACGTCCCCCCCGGCTTTGTCATATCCACGGAAGCCTGCCTGGATTACCTCACCGGTGGCGCCCTGCCGCAGGGTTTGAGAGGCGAAGTGCGAAGCCATATCCGGAACGTGGAAGACTCCGCAGGCAGGCAATTCGGCTCCCCCGAAAACCCGCTGCTGGTCTCGGTCCGTTCCGGCTCGGCGATGTCCATGCCGGGGATGATGGATACGATCCTGAATCTTGGACTGAACGGGCGGACCGTCCCGGGACTGGCCGGGCAGACCGGCAATGAGCGCTTCGCCTATGATGCTTACCGCCGCTTTCTCCAACTCTTCGGAAAAATCTCGCTCGGTGCTCCCGACGAGCTTTTTGACGAAAAAATGAACGAAATCAGAAAGCGCTCGGGGACCGGGCAGGATCCTGATCTGAGTCCGGAGCACTTGAAAGAGCTCTGCGGCGAATTCCTCGAAATCATCCGGGCGCACACCGGAAAACCCTTTCCGCAGGACCCCTGGGAGCAGCTCGAAATCGCGATCCAGGCCGTGTTCCGCTCCTGGAACGGCCGGCGCGCCGTCGACTACCGCCGCCAGTTCAGGATCACGCCGGAAATGGCCAACGGCACGGCGGTCAACATACAGGCCATGGTCTTCGGAAACATGGGGCCGGATTCCGCAACCGGCGTCGCTTTCACCCGGAATCCGGCCACCGGCGAAAACGGCATTTTCGGCGAGTACCTGACAAACGCCCAGGGGGAGGACGTCGTGGCCGGCATCCGCACGCCGAAACCGGTTGCGGATATGGAGATGGAGATGCCCGGGATATACCGGCAGCTTGTCTCTCTGCGCGACAGGCTGGAATCGCATTACCGGGAAGTGCAGGATTTCGAATTCACGATCGAGCGCGGCGTGCTGTATTGCCTTCAGACCAGAAACGCCAAGATGAACGCCCAGGCGCTGGTGCGCACTTCCGCCGAGATGTTCGAAGAGAATATCCTCTCCAGGGATCAGGCGCTGCTGAGGATAGATCCCATGGCCCTGGAGCAGCTGCTGGCGCCGCGTCTCGCACCCTCCCAAAAAGACGAGCCGCTGGCGAGAGGCCTCCCCGCGTCCCCCGGAGCGGCTTCCGGCGCGATCGTGTTCGATGCCGATGCCGCGAAAGAGCGGGGAGAGGCGAAGGAAAAAGTCATCCTGGTCAGGGAAGAAACGAAGCCGGAAGACATTCACGGCTTTTTTGCCGCCGCCGGAATCCTGACCAGCCGCGGAGGAAAGACATCGCATGCGGCCGTAGTGGCCAGGAGCATGGGCAAGCCGTGCGTTTCCGGTTGCGAACAGCTTGAGATAAACCTGCGCGCCCACACGGCCCGGATCGGTTCCCGCACGCTTGCCGCAGGGGACGTGATCACAATCGACGGCTCCACGGGCAATGTCTATGCAGGCGAGGTGCCCGTTATAGAGGCCGGGTTCGGCGACGACCTCGCGAAGATCCTGCAGTGGTCCGACGAGGCGGCGGAGCTGAAGGTCATGGCGAACGCCGATACCCCGGAGGCGGCCGAAAAGGCCCGCCAGTTCGGGGCGGCAGGCGTGGGCCTGTGCCGGACGGAAAGGATGTTCAACGAGCCGGACAGGCTGCCCGTTGTTCAGAAGCTCATCCTGGCGGAGACGGACGATGCAAGGCGGGAGGCGATCGACGCTCTTCTCCCCGTCCAGCGCGAAGATTTCAAAAGCATCTTCAGGATCATGGAAGGACTGCCCGTTACTGTCAGGCTGCTCGATCCGCCCCTGCATGAATTTCTGCCTTCCGCCGGCGCCCTGGAGAATGAGATCCTGAACCTGCGCCACATGATGCATCGTAATCTGGCCGGCAATCTGGAAGACCTGGCGGAGGCCCTGAGGCTGGTCGATCCCTCCCTGCACAGGAAATTCAGAGAGGATCTGAAAAGGCTGCATGGCAGCTTGAGCGGCATCGACAGCGCCCGGACGATCGAGGCGCTCCTCCGATCCCGGGAGTCCCTCCTGAAAAAAGTGAATAACCTGCGCGAGGTCAATCCCATGCTGGGTCACCGGGGGGTGCGCCTGGGCATGAGCTTTCCTGAAATCTACATCATGCAGATCCGCGCCATTCTCGAAGCGGTCGCCGAATGCAGCCGGGAGGGGGTCGACGTCCGAGCAGAAATAATGGTGCCGCAGGTCGTTACGTGGGAAGAACTGAAGCGCGTCCACGAATACGTGGAGAAAGTCCGCGCCTATGTCGAGCAGCGTTACAGCCTGAAGCTGAGTTTCAGGTTCGGAAGCATGATCGAAACCGTCCGCGCCTGCATGCGGGCCGAGCGCCTGACGCAGGTGGCGGACTTTTTCTCCTTCGGCACCAACGACCTTACCCAGGCCGCCTTTTCGTTCAGCCGCGAAGATGCGGAAAGCAAGTTTCTTCCCCTGTACACGGAATCCGGCATTCTCCAGTCCAACCCCTTTGAGGCCCTGGACGTCAAGGGCGTGGGGCGCCTGATGGAAATGACCGTCATGCTTGGTCGCCAGATGAAGCCGGATCTGAAAGTCGGCATCTGCGGCGAGCACGGGGGGCACCCCGAGTCGATCCGCTTCTGTCACAGCATCAAACTGAATTACGTATCCTGTTCTCCCCCGCGCGTCCCGATCGCCAGACTGGCCGCAGCGCACGCCAAGCTGAAAGAGAAGGAATACGCCGCCGCGGACCGGTCCGAGGCCTTTATCGGCAAGCTGCTGAAGATCCAGCCCAAAAAAATAAAAAGGTTAAAATTGGCCAACGTATAGCCACATCCCCCCTGCGTGGTAGAATCATCCTCTCCCCGCTTTTGCTTCCTGCCGCGCAGGAGACTTCTCCCGCATCCCTTTTTCTCCGGCAACAGGTCGGGATAATTCTTGACAAGCATGGCGCAGTCGCCCTAAATGGACGAAAAAAAAGAAAGCCGGCATGAAAACAATATTAAGCCTCGCGGGACGGCTGCTCTATTTCCTGATGGGCTGGCGGTTCGAACCGTTGCCGCCCTATTTTTCCAAGAAGCATGTGATCATCGGATTCCCCCACACGACCAACATGGACGCGGTGCGGGCCTTCACGGCATTGCGGATAATAAAACGGACAGGGCACATCATGATCAAGAAAGAAGCCTTTTTCTGGCCCCTGTCAGTCGTGCTCCGTATGCTGGGAGGAATCCCCGTCGATCGCAACGCCTCCCGGGGAGTAGTGGAGCAGATGGTGAGCGCATTCGACGCTCATGATCAGTTTCTCCTTGCGATCGTGCCCGAAGGAACCCGCAAAAAAATCCGGACCATCCGGAAAGGCTTCTGGTATATCGCCAGGTCCGCCGGCGTTTCGATAATATGTTGGTACCTGGACAATGAAAACAAGCAGACCTTGTGGCTGGGCGAAATTGTCCCCGGGAAGGACATAACAGCAGATCTGATCCGGATCAGGGATCTGTACGCAAAAGCAGGATACCGGTTTCCCCTGGAAGCCGCCGATATGGGCATATCAGAGAACAGTGAAAAGAACGAAGCTGCGAATCTGTGAGGATGACAAGCTGATTTTGTTATGCTATCTGCCTGCAGCGGAAAGCCGACGGGCCTCTCTCACCATCTGAGAACTGTATCCCCATTCGTTGTCGTACCACGACATTATCTTTACCAGGTCTCCGTCCACGACCCGGGTCATGCCGGAGTCGACTATTGAAGCCCGGGGGTCCTGGATCACATCGGACGAAACCCACTCATCATCAGTAACGCCCAGGATATCCCTGTACCTGTCCGTTTTCGCTTCCTCCCGGAAAATCGCGTTGACCTCGTCGACGAAGGTGCGTCGTGTGACCAGGAGCACAATGTTGGAAATCGAACCGCACGTCACCGGCGCTCGCACGGCCGACCCGTCGAACAGATTTTCATACTGCGTGAGCACCCTTGTCGTGGCTTCCGCGGCCCCCGTAGTTGTCGGCACCAGATTGGCCGCGCCCGCCCGCCCCCTTCGTATCTTTTTGCTGGGGCCGTCGACGATCAGCTGGGTCGCGGTATATGCGTGAATAGTGGTCATGACGGCTTTCCTGATTCCGATCCTGCGTCCCACGATTTCCACGACCGGGGTTATGCAGTTTGTGGTGCAGCTCGCGCACGAAATGATCCGGGCATCCCTGTCCGCCTCGTTTACCCCGGGCACTACGGTGGGGACATCCTCGCTCTTCGAAGTCGTTGACAAGATGACCCTTCCTGCACCCGCATCCAGATGCTTCTGCATATCATCCCTCCGGGTGAAAATCCCCGTGCACTCGAACACCACATCTATGTCGAGATTCTTCCAGGGAAGGCGGGAAGGATCTTTCTCGGAAAACACCGTGTACTTTTTCCCGTCTATGACGAGATCGCTGCCGTCATGGCCTACCTGCCGGGAGTACCTTCCGTAAACCGTATCGTATCTCAGCAGATACACGAGATCGTCAATCGGCATGAGATCGTTCAGCGCTTTGACCTCCAGGCCGGGAGTATCGAGGAGAATCTTGAGCGTCGCCCTGCCGATTCTTCCCAGTCCGTTTACAGCCGCATTGGCCATGGTTTCACCTCCTGTAAAGGAATACGTTTCTGTCCGGACCGCGTTCCTGTATGAAACTGGCTGATGTCGTCCCCATGGTTCGCCCTTTCCTTCGAGAAATTATATTGGACAGCCTGAATCCCCATATATTGGCGTAAATCAGATTTGTCTGTTCGAAATATCTTAATATCGACTGATCGAGCATGGTCTTCCGGCGAGGTCCGAGCCGGTTTATCCCGACCGGGGTGAGTTTCTCCGGCAATTGTTCCTCTTGCATGTATCTTAATCCCGGGCATGATTACCGGCGGACGGATTTCTGAGGAAGCCTCAGTCCATCCCCACCCGAAAATAAGGGATTGTTCGATTGCATCAAACGGGAAGCAGGTTATCTTGAAGACGTAAGAGTAACCGGAAGGACCGCCGAATCGGCGAAATTAAAACAGAGTCAGCCTGAAGTGCCGGCATTATGATTATGCTTTCCCGTCTTCTCCTGATCTTCTTTTGCCTTATCCCGATCTCGGATCCCCGCATGCCCCTGCCGTTTTACGGCGGGTGCGCGCATTCTTCGGAATTCGCCGATGCTTCCGCCGCCGCGGCCGATTCGGAAAAGGGCAAGGGCTCTCTCAGGCTGGGGGAGACCGGAAAAAATTACCTTGACGTCACGGTTTCAGGCGCCCGGGGCAAAGTAAATGTCGCGCCTTTGAATGCGGCTTGCACCGGAGCGGACGGCTTTTGCTCCTACGGTTTCGATCCCGGCACGGCGGTTATCCTGAAGGCGGAAGCAACGGCGCTGAACAGCCGATTCGCGGGGTGGATCGGAAACTGCGAAGCGGTGCCTGGAGAAGAGAACAGCTGCCGCATTGTCATGGATGAAAGCAGTAAAAAAATCACAGCCGTGTTTGACAGGGTCCAGGGCATTCCATTCCGCTTTTCGGGATTCTGAAGAAGAGCTGAATCGGGCAGCGGATTTTCTCCAAATGAAAACGGTAAAGGGCAAAAGAGGCCGTCCTCCCGGAATGAAGGGGAGCTTCCGGGACTACTATGATGAATTAAAGACAAGGATATGGTTTTATCCCGCCATTCTGACCGCGGCATCAGTGGTCGTTGCATTTGCAATGGTAAGGCTTGACCGGGCTTACTCCTGGGAAATCGCCTCCGAGGCTCCCTGGCTTTTTGCGGGAACCGCCGAGGCGGCGTGGAGTCTTCTGTCCGCTCTCGCCACCTCGCTGATAACGGTGGTCTCCATTGCTTTTTCCATTACCATCATCGCCCTGCAGCAGGCTTCAAGCCAGTATTCTCCCAGGGTGCTGCGCACCTTCACTTCCGACAAAGGCAACCAGGTCGTCCTCGGCATGTATCTGGCGACCTTTGTTTACTCGCTGCTCGTGCTGAGGACGGTGAGAGGCGGAGACGACGGCTTTGTGCCGGCCTTATCCGTAAATGCGGCGATTTTTTTTACTCTCCTCTGCCTCGGACTCCTTATCTTCTTCATTCACCGGATCGCCACCTCCCTGGAGGTGGTGAATATCATAAAAAGGATCCATGAGGCCCTGATGAAGCAGATTGAGAACCTGTATCCCGAAACGGTCGGCATCGGATCACAGGACCCCCGGCCGGCGGACGAACTGGTTGAAGCGATCAGGTCATCAGACGGAGCATATCCCGTCAAAGCGGAAAAATCGGGTTTTCTCAACCGCGTCGACGAGAAGACCCTCTCTGAAATAAGCGATGAATCAATCCGGTGGATCTTCGTACCCGTAAGGGTCGGCGAATTTGTATCTGCAGGAAGCGTAATCGCCGAGATGGACGGGGAACCCGCAAGCGGGCAAACGGGGGGAAAAATCAAAAAAGCCCTTGTCCTCAGAAGCGACCGTTCTTTTGAGGATGATCCGATGTACGGGATCAGGCAGCTCGTCGATATAGCCCTGCGCGCGCTCTCGCCGGGCATAAACGACCCCACGACGGCCGAATACGCCCTGCTGTACATCGGCGACGCCCTCGGCTGCCTGGCGAACAGAAGATTTCCCGAAAACAAAAGAGAGTTTCCGGGCAATCCGATCAAATTCGTCCTCGCCAGTCCCGGATGGGACGACTACATCCGCTTCTCGGTGGACCAGATCAGGGGTGAATTAAGGGGTAAACCCAGAATTACCTCGGTAGTCGTGAAGGTCATTGATCATATTCTGAACAATCTGATATCCGGGGATAGAGTCAATGTACTCAGAGAAGAACTGGCGGAAATAAGAATGCTCTGCGAGGAAGGAGACAATTTCAGCCGCAGGGACAAAGCCGGAATTCTCCAGCTCCTCGGCCGGATTGAGACCAGGCTGTCGAAATATCCTCGTTTGGAATCCTGACCGAGTTAAAGCAGATGGATTTTAAGGTTTGCTTCCTCAGGGGGATCAGGTGGAAGATATAATCCGGCTTGTCGGCCCCGAAAGGGCTGTTGAGATATTCGGCATCCGCATGGTGGGAATAAGCGCCCTCAACGGGATGAAGCTGCTGATCAGTATCGGCTTCGTGATTTCCGTCGTCCTCCTCAAGCGATTTTTCGGCTTTCTGGTCGGATACACGCTGCGCGGGAGGGGGGGCGGACGGATCCGGTTCTGGACCAGACAGGCAGGGGGGCTGATCACGGCCGTATTGATCCTGCTGGGCCTGGCGTCAATCTGGTTCAACGACCCGGGCCGTTTAGCCGTGACAATGGGCCTTGTCACGGCCGCCCTTGCCATTGCCCTGCAGCGGGTCATCACCGCCGTGGCCGGTTATTTCGTAATACTGCGCGGAAAAACATTCAGCGTGGGGGACAGGATAGTCATGGGGGGAGTGCGGGGCGACGTCATCGCGCTCCGGCTCACGCAGACGACCATCATGGAGATGGGGCAGCCACCCTCGGTGCAGGAGGGCGCCGATCCCGCGATGTGGGTGCGAAGCCGCCAGTTCACCGGCCGCGTGGTCACGGTGAGCAACGCCAGAATATTCGACGAGCCCGTGTTCAACTACACCCGGGAGTTTCCGTACATCTGGGAGGAAATCAGCATTCCGGTCTCATATCAGGCCGACAGGGACAAGGCGGAAGGCATCCTGCTGGATGCCGCCCGCAGGCACACGGTCGGAATATCGCAGCTCAGCGGAGATAACCTGCGCGAAATGCAGCGCCGGTATTTTCTCAAGCCGGAAGAAATGGGGCCCAGGGTATATTTCCGGCTCACAGACAACTGGCTGGAGCTGACAGTCCGTTTCATTGTCGAAGACAGGGGCATGCGCGAAGTAAAGGACGCGATCAGCCGCGAGATATTGAATGAATTCGAAGCGGCGGGGATCACCGTCGCCTCCCAGACCTTCGATATCGTGGGAGTTCCCCCGCTTCGGGCCGAAATCAAGGTGCCGCCTGGCCATTAAGTATCTACAGGAGACGCATATGTTCTGGAGCGGACAATGGGTCTTGTTCCGTACGGCGGTAATCGGGATTCTGATTTACGCCCTTCTGGTCCTTTTTCTCCGGATATCCGGGAAACGGACCCTCTCGAAAATGAACGCCTTCGATTTCGTCATCACGGTGGCCATAGGCTCCACCCTCGCTTCGGTGATAACATCCCGCGAAACCAGACTGGATCAGGGAGCCCTTGCCATCCTGCTTCTCGTCGGCATGCAGTACGTAATCACGTGGCTCTCCGTGCGTTCCGACAGGTTTCAATCCCTGATAAAGGCCGAACCCGCCCTCCTCCTGTTCCGCGGAAAGTGCCTGAAGGAAAATATGAAGAGGGAGCGCGTGCTCAGGACGGAAATCGAGGCGGCCCTGCGGGAGCAGGGCATATCGTCAGTCGAGGAGACCTTTGCCGTAGTCCTTGAGACCGACGGAAGCTTCTCGATTATCTCAAGGAAAGGAGCGACGGACTCGGCCATGTCCGGCGTGATCGGAAACACAAAGCCGCCGTAATCTAATCCAGCCTCTTATGAAAACGCTTGACCGCCCCCGTAAACACAACAGTGCCGATTGCCAGCAAAGCAAGGAACTGCGGCCAGAGAACGGCAGCCCCACCCCTTTCAGGAAGATTCCTCTGATAATGATGAGAAAATACATGAGCGGATTAAGGTAGGCCAGCCAGCGCAGGTTTCAATCCACGCGCCCGCATGGGGCGCGACAGGTTCTTCAGTTGATGGACAAGGGTAATTCGCACGTTTCAATCCACGCGCCCGCATGGGGCGCGACCAGAACGGATGTTCTATAAGGGTGGAAACTACGATGTTTCAATCCACGCGCCCGCATGGGGCGCGACTTAGTCCGGGAGTCTTTCAGCTTGATTTCTACGAGTTTCAATCCACGCGCCCGCATGGGGCGCGACTTATTTTCAAGCACAAGATGTTGTGGTGGACATGTTTCAATCCACGCGCCCGCATGGGGCGCGACAGCCAGCGGCACAGCTTACGATAAAGAGCGGATTGTTTCAATCCACGCGCCCGCATGGGGCGCGACTAAAAGTCGGGAGAAAAGGAGAAACGAAGATGAAGTTTCAATCCACGCGCCCGCATGGGGCGCGACCTCCATTATCGGAGCCAAAAAATAAAAGGAGAAATGTTTCAATCCACGCGCCCGCATGGGGCGCGACGCGGAGGATAAAAAGATCGGATTCGGCAACCTTGGGTTTCAATCCACGCGCCCGCATGGGGCGCGACGCAGGAGCACTTATAAACCCATTTGTACACCTTCAGTCGTTTCAATCCACGCGCCCGCATGGGGCGCGACAAAATCAGACAGATATGATGTCGTATGAAGCATTGTTTCAATCCACGCGCCCGCATGGGGCGCGACGGCTCATTGGGACCATGAGCAACGGGCAGAGGGCGTTTCAATCCACGCGCCCGCATGGGGCGCGACGTTCTCCAATGGTAACTTTAGGGGTATATCTATAGTTTCAATCCACGCGCCCGCATGGGGCGCGACCGATCCTTCCGACTCTCCAGGGGCATAGGGTTTGTTTCAATCCACGCGCCCGCATGGGGCGCGACGGAAGGGCTAAAGCCATCCGTACTGTATCCCAAGCTGTTTCAATCCACGCGCCCGCATGGGGCGCGACGTCCCAAAGGAGCTGAAGAAATGCATCGCCTCCGGTTTCAATCCACGCGCCCGCATGGGGCGCGACGGTTACAAACTTAAGTTACTAAATTCTAAAACTTATCTACATTAAATCCGCGAATCCCTGTTTTTTTCACGAACCTGTATTCAATTT
>JAQTPK010000017.1 GCA_028712885.1 Syntrophales bacterium
CCTCCTGAAATCCCGTATTTCCGGCCAGAACATCCTTCGTGCCGATCAGTTCCAGTCTGCACTCGACTCCCCCTGCAACCAGGTCGTCAAAGGGGACGGACTCAAACCTGTTGTCCCGAAGATTGATAACGTCCACCTCATGCTGAGAATACTTCCTGGTTTCCTCAAGTCCAAGGTGCGGCTTCAGCGTGGGCTGGTCCAGGGCGACTATCCGGGGATAATCGCCGATGTCCCTCATGACGGCCCGGGTGCCGAGGCCGTGCACAATCCTGAGCATGCCGGCTTCGGGATCCAGACCCGTTTTCCATACAAAGGGATTGCGGGAAAATCCGACTCCCGCGACCTCGGGATAAAAATAATTCTTTCTGGACGTGCCGGATACCCTCTGGACCAGGAGCGACATAAGTTCATCATGCATGTCCAGGTTATGGCGCCTGCGATATACAAGGGCATTCTCGCTCATGGTGCTGGCGAATATCCTCCGGACGGCATTCTCGAAATATTCATATCTCGATTCCGGAGACCCCTGGTTCGGGCAGAATATGCTCTCGTATTTGCCCGCAAAGGCGTTTCCGAAGGCGTCTTCCAGGAGACTGCTGGAGCGCACAATAATCGGGGACTGTCCGAAATACTCCAGCATGAGCTGGAACTGTTCCTTTATCTCATCGGGGAAAACGCCCTTGAGGATTTTTTCCCTCAGAACCGCGGCCATGGAGAAATACTCATCACGGGTACGCTGGCGGATGAACAGCCTCCACCAGCCGTTTTGTACGATGAAAGAGTAGAAAACGTCGGATCCGATATAGAATGAATCATGCTGTTCCAGCAGCGGGCCCCATACTTCCGGCTTCTCCCTGGAAAGAATGCTCCGGGCCAGCAACATTCCCGCGGTCTTCCCCCCGATGAAGCCGGTTCCGATCATCCTGTCTTTGACCTGCATCAGATCACCGAGGCTCAGGTATTTTTTTGCAATGGCGAGGATCCTGTCCTCCTTTCCGATCAGGAGCCTGCTTACCCGGTCGATAAGGGCCTTAGTCCGCCGGGCAGGCGAATTTTTCTTCAGCAAGTCCTCAACTTCTATGAAGAGGCGGTCCCAGTAATCGAGATTCCGGCGCGACGGCCCCATGCCCTTGCTTGTCATGTTGAGGAAGAGTTCGGCGGCTTCAGAGCTGTTCACGATAGGATCAAATTCCTCGTCTTTTCGCAGATGGGGGAAAAACATTGTCGGCGAGTATCTTCCGGCCGCCTTCAGGGGATGGACGCAGGACTTGCCGTCGAGGTTATAGGAGTCCATCAGTACCTGTGTCGTTTCCCTGATCCGGGCTACTGTTTTGAAGGAGTGGCTGTTTCTCAGGATCGCGAAATACGCAACGGTATTCATGTCATAGAGGTAAGGGCAGGTGATCAGAAAAAAGTTGCCGATCATCAGGTCGGTGGCCCAGACCGACAGGAGGTCGGAAAGGCAATCGAAAACGTAAAAAGTTTCCCGGCCCTCTTTTTCGATTATCTGGAAAAGCTGCAGGGAAAAGGATTCGAAACCTGTAGAAGCCTTGAGTTCGTGTATTTTAACTCGGTCTTCTTTCCCTAATAGCGGAAGGTGGTTGCCGAATCTAATATAGACAACCCTCTTTCCGGACTGCACCGCCTTATTCACGAAAGGCAGGACGAACTCGCGGTAATTTTTAATGTCGTCGACCTGCCAGACTACGTTATCGCCGCTGCGCAGATCATCTATGATCGCGTCAAGGCCCTTTAATCCAGTACTTGCCCTGTCCCATTTCTGCATACGATCACCTGTTTACCGTTTTCAGATATTTTCAAAAGTATCCGGCCAAGTCAAGTCGGACTTTCAAAAAAGCAGGTTTTTTGACCAAATTTTAAATACAAAATTGTTGCCAATACGGCTAATTTATGCTATCGATTGCCGTATTTTGGGATAACGACATGCTTACTGCAAGCAATACAAAAAAAACCGGGCTTTTCGAGTCTGAAGATATGGAGAAGAAAACCCTCCTGATTTTGAGGATTCTGTCTGAATCCCGGAAGCCGGTCGGGTCGCGCTCAATATCCCGGCACATGAACGAAATGGGTGTAAAGCTCTCCGAGCGCACTATCCGTTATCATCTGCGCGTCATGGACGAGAGGGGCTTTACCAGGCTTGTCGGCCGGCGCAACGGACGCGTTATAACCGATGAAGGCAGGGAGGAAATCCGCAACGCCCGCGTCCAGGACAAGATAGGCTTCGTGATTTCCCGCATTGAAAATCTCGCCTTCTGCACGACTTTCGATCCGGTTTCAAAAAAGGGGCTGGTGCCGGTAAACATATCCTATTTTGAAAAAGAGCGGTTCAGGGAGGCCCTGGACATTATGCTGCCCGTATTCAAAAGCCGCTATTCGGTCAGCGAGTTCGTCACCGTCGCCAAAGAGGGGCAGACGATCGGGGGTATCCTTGTGCCTCCCGGCAAGATCGCCGTCGCCACGGTATGCAGCATCATTATCAACGGGGTTTTTCTGAAGAGCGGCATCCCCATGGATTCTAAATTCGGGGGCATACTGCAGATCTCCGACTCCAGGCCGCTGCGTTTCGTCGAGCTTATATATTATAACGGCTCATCCCTCGATCCTTCGGAAGCTTTCATCCGGGCGAATATGACCTCCGTCGGGAAAGCAGTGGAAACGGGATTCGGGAACGTTCTCGCAAACTACAGGGAGATACCGGGCATGTGCAGGATGCTGACGGGCACAATCCTGATTCATTTGCGAAAAGCGGGAATCAACGGGGTCATCGCAATAGGCGAAAAGAGCGAAACCGTGTACCCGGTCCCGGTCGATGTGAACAAGGCAGGCGTGGTCCTGATCGGAGGACTGAACCCTGTCGCCTGCGCCCGGGAAGCCGGCCTGGAGCCGGAACACCACGCCATGTCGACTCTTCTCGAGTACGAAAATTTTATCAACATTGAGGATGTGAAAAGATCGTTATAGGCCAGGCGGGTCTGGTTAAATAAATCAGTGCGGAGGAGAACAAGTGTCAGTAATCGCCGATGTGATTGAGAAGGTAAAGGGTCAGGATCCGGATCAGAATGAATTCCACCAGGCCGTGCAGGAGGTGCTCGAGACTCTTGAGCCGACCGTAAAAAAACACCCGGAGTTCGTGAAGGCCAAGATTTACGAGAGGATAGTCGAACCCGACAGGACCCTGATTTTCAGGGTGCCGTGGGTTGACGACAGGGGGGCCGTCCAGGTGAACCGCGGTTTCAGGGTACAGTTCAATAATGCGATCGGCCCCTACAAAGGGGGCATCAGGTTTCATCCTTCCGTCCGCCTGGGGATAATAAAATTCCTTGGCTTTGAGCAGATATTCAAAAATTCGCTGACGACCCTCCCCATGGGAGGCGCCAAGGGCGGTTCCGATTTCGATCCCAAGGGAAAATCCGACAACGAGGTAATGAAGTTCTGCCAGGCTTTCATGCGGGAGCTCTTTCGCCATATCGGTGCGGATGTAGACGTCCCCGCCGGCGACATAGGCGTGGGCGCGCGTGAAATAGGTTATCTTTACGGCTATTACAAGAAAATCCTCAACGAGCACACGGGCGTGCTGACCGGCAAAGGCCTGGAGTACGGCGGAAGCCTGGTCAGGCCGGAGGCGACGGGCTACGGCTGCACGTATTTCGCAGCCGAGATGATGGCCACCAAAGGGATGAATTTCAAAAATAAAATCGTGGCAATCAGCGGGGCCGGAAATGTCGCCCAGTACGCAGTCGAAAAAGTGAACCAGCTCGGCGGAAAGGTTATCATGCTGTGCGATTCGGGTTCCTCCATCCTGGATGAAGAGGGAATTTGCAGCAGGAAAAACGCTTTCGTCATGAAGCTGAAAAATCAGAAGCGGGGCCGCATCAAGGAATATATCCAGAAATACGATGCCCTTTGTTTTGAAAATAAAAGCGTCTGGGACGTCATACGGGACCAGGATATAAAAGTGCATATAGCCCTGCCGTGCGCGACCCAGAATGAGATCGAAAGCTCCCACGCGGAGGCGCTCGTGCGCAACGGCTGCGTATGTGTGGCGGAGGGGGCAAATATGCCGTCCACGCCCGAGGCCGTCAAAATTTTCCAGGATGCCGGAATCCTGTACGGTCCCGGCAAGGCGGCCAACGCGGGGGGCGTCGCGACTTCCGGACTGGAAATGACTCAGAACAGCATGAGGCTCTCCTGGAACAGGGAAGAGGTGGACAACCGGCTTCTCATGATCATGAGAAATATCCATAAATCCTGCCTCGATGCCGCCGAGGCCTACGGGAATAAAGGGGATTATGTGGCGGGCGCAAACATAGCCGGTTTCCTGAAAGTAGCGAAGGCGATGCTTGCCTACGGCATAGTTTAAAAATAAACAGGGGAAACGGTCCGGTTCAGGACCTGCCGTTAACATTCAGCCGATATAAAAAGAGGGCAGGAATCTCTTCCGGCCCTCTTTTGCATTGACTTCCGCGGGCCGGATGCTTTAAAGGAGAGTACAAACATCCGGAGGTGGAATCGGATTCGCTGAAAATCAAGATACCCGCTGTTCACAATCCTTTTATCTCACAATCAGCCTGAGCTCCCTTTTCTCCCCTGCCCTTCCGAATAAGCCGCCTTATCCTATGGCCAGGGCCTACGAGGCTTTCTACGATTGCCGGTGCATCCTCTTTGACCAGAAGCTCCCGGCGCCCGGGATGCTCAGAAATCTGAAAAAAGAGTTTTTGAGGAGAGAGCTCTGGGTGCCGATCGGCGAGATAAATCACAAGGAATGGACGCATCTCATAAATCTGTACGGGAAGGAGCGGTTCGAAAAACTGAATATCGATATCCGCAGCACAAAGCTCTACCGCGCGGTCGGATGCACCGAATGCGACGGCCTGGGATACAAGGGCCGGATGGGGATACACGAACTGATCCTGCGGACATGCATAAAATAAAGCAGGTTATGGGTTATGGGCATTGGGTCGTGGACGGAATATGCAGAGGAGAATCGACCTGTAAACCCGGGACTCATAACGGTTATCTTTTCCTTTTTTTCCCCCAGAAAATGGATTGGGGGCGCTCGCGCAGTTCCTCGGCCAGAGCCCTGATCGAGCGGGCGGCCTCCCGGAGCTCTTTCAATGTTTCGGGCACCTCCGTGTTCATTCCCGCAGCCAGTTTGTCGATCTGCTGAATCGCAGACCCCGTCCTGTCTGCCAGGGGATCGACCCTTGATTCAAGCCGGTCGAGAAGAACCCTCGCCTCCTCCGCGCTCCTGGAGCCGGACGCCAGTATTTTCGCCGTTTCCGGCGAATTGAACACGCGGTTGATCCCGGCCAGCGCATCCCGGAGTTCCATGAGTATCTCTTCGATGGGCACGTCCTCGATGCGCTTCGTGAGCTGTTGAAACTCCGTGGGTACCGTCGGTATCTCAAGATATCTCTTATCTCCGCCTTTGAGGGAAACGGCTGTGCCGGGATGAAATTCCAGGGAAATCAGCAGTTGACCGGTCAGGACGCTTTGCATCTCGAGCTGCGCCCTCAGTCCCTTCAGGATCAGGGCGCTCATGATTTCATCGCGTATCGCCGTCCTCTTCTCTTCCGGGAGATCGATTTCCGAAACCTTCCCCCCGCCAAGCTCGACATAGACAGGGGTCAGAACAGACAGATCGGCGGGATTAAAGTCTATATCGATCCCGGTTACCGCCCCGACATTAACTCCCCGAAACACGACGGGCGCGCCGACGGAAAGCCCCTTTACGGAACTGTCGAAGTACATCACGTATTTCGGGTAATGACCGAACCAGCGCCCCAATCCGGCCATGAGCACTGCGCCGATCAACAGGCCTGTTGCGCCGATGACGAAAAGGCCGATCAGTTTTTTATTGGCAGGTTTGCTCATGATCAGTTTCCCCTGTCCGCTGCATATGATTTTTCATTTCCCCTCGTGAGGAAGTTCCTGACTTTCCGGTCTTCGGATTGGGCCAGCAATACCTTCGGGTGTCCAGCCGCCGTAATGGTCCCGGAATCCGCATCGAGGTACACCGAATTGTCTCCAATGGAAAAAATGCTCGCCAGTTCATGCGTGACAACGACAAAAGTAGAACCGATGCTGTCGCGAATCCTGAGGATCAGGTTGTCAAGCATCCGTGCGTTGACCGGGTCCAATCCGGCCGAGGGTTCGTCGAAAAAAAGGATGTCGGGGTCAAGCGCCATTGCCCGGGCCAGGCCCGCTCTTCTTGCCATGCCCCCGCTGAGTTCGGCCGGATAGAAATTCTCGAAACCGGCGAGTCCGACCAGGGCCAGTTTCAGGGCGACAGTATCGCGGATTTCGCCGCGGCTCAGGTCTGTATGCTGTTCGAGGGGCAGAGAGACGTTTTCCGCCAGCGTCATGGAAGTCCACAATGCGCCGTTCTGGTAAAGCACGCCGAACCGCCTCATCAATCTCTCCCGTTCGTCCGGCCCGGCCCCCCAAAGGTCCATCGTCCCGTAGAGAATCCGCCCCCCGGCCGGCTTCTTCAAGCCGATCATCGCTTTGAGCAGAGTGCTCTTGCCGGATCCGCTTTCCCCCATGATGATGAATATCTCGCTCCTGCCGACCGTAAAGTTGATATTTTTCAGCAGGGCGAGGCCGCCGTATCCGATCGCCAGGTCCCGAACCGCTATTTCGGTCTCGTCCATCCCTGCCTCCGCTCAGATGCCCATCAGGTCGCATAAATATGTGATGGCGGCCGTGGCAATAACCATCCAGACGATGGCGGTCACCACCGCCGAAGTGGCGGCGTCGCCGACGGCCGATGCGCTCCGGCCGCACTGCATCCCTCTCAGGCACCCCGTCAGGGATATGATGATGCCGAAGACAAAACTGTGGAACAACCCGATCCACAGATTAGTGAGGTCCAGCGTCGACCTTGTCTCGGCGATATAGGAGGCCGCGCTCAGATCCAGCATGCCGGCCCCGACAATCAATCCTCCCAGGATTCCCATGAAATCGGCGTACACGCACAGAAACGGCATCATCAGGGTAAGCGCGATTACGCGCGGCGCGACGAGAAACTCCACGGGCGAGATGCCGAATGTCCGGAGGGCGTCGATTTCTTCGTTCACCTGCATGGCGCCGAGCTGCGCGGCATAGGCGGCTCCCGTGCGGCCCGCCATGATCACCCCGGTCATAACGGCTCCCATTACCCGGACCATGGCAATTCCCACCAGATCGGCGACGTAGATCTGCGCGCCGAATGTCCTGAGCTGAATGGCCCCCATGAAAGCGAAGATCGATCCGACGAGCATGCCGATCACCGAGACGATCGGGAGGGCCTGGACACCGGCCCCCTGGACGAAGGAATAAACGTCGGCAGGCCGGAAGGCGCCCCGTCCCCGGACCAGGGCGAAAAAACCCAGCGCCGCTTCCCCTATAAAAGCGACTGCTTCTTCGACGGCTCCGGAAAGCGAGATCGCCCCGCCGCCGACGCGGGAGAGGAAAGATTCCTGCCGGACGCCCGCCGGCTCCGCCTCCGCCCTTGCTCCGGGCCGTTCCGGAACCGCCGCGGCCATCCTCAGCAGCCTCCTTGCTCCGTCCGGCAGACCGTCGGCTTCGGCAACGACGCCCTTTATTTCCAGGCTGTGCCTTATCCGCAGAAAAAAAGTAAGCAGGCTGCTGTCCCATTCCGTAATCCCGGCTGTGTTGAAACTCACCTTCCTCAGCAGCGGCCTTGATTCGAGAATTCCGAGCGCCTCGCCGGCCCCGGGCAGGCCGGCGCTCCTTTTCCATCTTCCGGTCAGTTGTATGACGGCGGTTTCGTCGGTCGGCGCAGACACGGACATCTCACCTTTTTTGACAGCTTCATCCACGAGTCTTTTTCCTCGCAGACTTCCTGTTTGTATTCGGGATTGGAGAAAGAGAGGGGAAGATTGAGTGCGGCCCTGTCTTGACTTTACAACGTATGGCCGAAAATTCCATGAGTATTTCGATGAGATAATCAAGCCGGCGAAGGAAAGAAAAATCTGCTTGACAATAGTGTTTAGCGCATATACACTTCGCCCATGAAGAAATCCGCTTTATCTCCGTATTCCCTCGCCGAGAAATTTTCGAGAGTTTCCAAATTATGGCGTCAGTTCAATTCCCGGCCGCGCAGATTCGGTACTGAAACAGAGCTGTCGGGTTCAGAAATTCATCTTATTGAGGCGGTGGGACAGAACGAAGACTTAAGCGTGACCGATCTTGCCGGGCGGCTGGGAATAACAAAAGGCGCTGTTTCGCAAACCCTCAAAAAACTTGAAATAAAAGACATTATCGTAAAAAAGGTCGATCCGGCGAACAGTTCCCGGACGATGGTCGGCCTGTCCACAAAAGGCAAGGTGGCCTACTACTCGCATCTGCAATGGCACGAGGAACTGGACGGCGGCTTCCGGGATTATTTCTTCAGTCTTCCCCAAGACAAGATTCGCTTTCTTGACGAGTTCCTTTCCAGCCTGGAGCAGTTTCTTAAACAGGGGGACTGAATTTTTTTTGCAGTAAGAGTATACGTTCTAAACACTTTCAGCGGAGGAAGCAATGAAAACAGGATTCCTTGGAAGAGGCATGGACAGAATACCCGATATGGCTTTTCGGGTAATGAGTTGGATATTTGTCGTCAGGGACAGGTTCAGGACGCCCTGGGCGCTCCTTGACCGGTTCGGGATTGAAAAAGGGCAGACCGTGGTGGACTATGGCTGCGGTCCGGGATCCTACCTCGGACGCGCATCCGAACTGGCCGGCCCCGGGGGAAAAGTGTTGGCGGTCGACATTCATGACCTGGCGATAGAGGCCGTCGGAAGGCGAATTATCAGGGAGCGGTTGAGCAACGTGACGGCCGTCAAGGCCGGCCCGGGCTCCTCCCCTATCCCGGACCAGACGGCGGACGTGATTTATGCTCTTGATATGTTTCATATGGTCAGCGACGCTCCGGTATTCCTGAGGGAACTGAACCGGATCTGCAGAAATGCGGGATTGCTTTTCATCGACAACGGCCACCAAAGCCGGGAAAAAGCCAGATCAAAAATAATATCCTCAGGAATGTGGAGGATCGTCGAAGAAAACAAACGCTACCTGAAGTGCACTCCCCTGGGGAAAAAGCTTCACTGAAGTCCCGGTGTTACCTGCGGCTCGACCCGCCTGATATGCCTCCCAGCACTCCGCGCAGGATCTTCCGGCCGATCTGGCTGCCGATGGTGCGCGCAGTCTGTTTTGCCATGGTCTCGACCATGCCCTGCCGTCTTTTCGTCCCCCACAGGAAATCCCCGAACCTCCCGCGCTCGGGGGGCCTGCCGGACTCGATCCTTTCCGTCCCGGAATCCGCCGTTTCCTTCTCCACGGCCCGCCGGCCGAGAATTTCGTATGCCGACTCGCGGTTGACCGGCGAATCGTACTTGCCGGCTACCGGGCTGCGGGCCAGCACGACAGCGCGCTCTTCCGGCGTTATCGCCCCGATCCGGCAGCGCGGCGGGCAGATCAGCGTGCGCTCCACCGGCATCGGTATGCCCTTCTCCTGGAGCGTGGAGACGAGGGCTTCGCCGACCCCGAGCATTGATATGACCTCGGCGACGTCAAGCTTCGGATTTGCTGCAAAGGTTTCCGCGGCGGTCTTCACCGCCTTGCGGTCCCGCGGCGTATACGCCCGGAGCGCATGCTGGATGCGGTTCCCGAGCTGGCCCAAAATCTCGTTCGGCACGTCATCGGGGAACTGCGAGCAAAAATATACCCCGACGCCTTTGGAGCGGACGATCCGGACGACCTGCTCCACTTTCTGCCGCAACTTGGGAGGCGCGTCGTCAAACAGCAGGTGGGCTTCATCGAAGAAGAAAACCAGCTTCGGCTTTTCAAGGTCGCCCACCTCGGGAAGGTTCTCGAACATCTCTGAAAGAAGCCAGAGGAGAAAACTCGAGTACAATCGGGGCTTCAGGATCAGCTGGTCTGCGGCAAGAATGCTGATGACGCCGCGGCCGCTCAGGTCGGTCCGCAGCAGGTCATTGAGCTCAAGGGCGGGCTCGCCGAAAAAGGCTTCCCCGCCTTCCCTCTCCAGCGACAACAGTGCCCTTTGGACCGCGGCTACGGATTGTGCGCTTACCAGGCCATAATCTTTCGAGATCTCCTTGCGGTTTTCCGCTACAAATCCGAGCAGGGCGCGCAGGTCGTCCAGGTCAAGCAACAGCAGGCCCTGATCGTCCGCCAGCCTGAAGGCAATCTCCAGCATTCCGGCCTGGGTCTCGTTTACTTCCAGGATTCGGCTCAGCAGGCCGGGGCCGATTTCGCTTATTGTCGTGCGGACCCGGTGGCCGGACGATCCCAGCACGTCCCAGAACATTACCGGATTCGCCTCGTTCGCGTAGTCCTCCATGCCCAACCGGGCGACCCGCTCCCGGATCTTCTCGTTGCTTACGCCGGCCATCGCAAGGCCGGCGACGTCGCCCTTGACGTCGGCCATGAATACCGGAACGCCCATGCGCGAAAAGCCCTCTGCCAGAACCAGGAGAGAAACAGTCTTTCCGGTGCCGGTGGCCCCTGCGATCAAGCCGTGGCGGTTGCCGTACCTTGCGAGAAGTTGAACCGGCAGTTCTCCTTTTCCGATAAGTATCCGGTTCATGCGCTGCCTCCCATCTGAGGATCCGACATTGGCCTATATTATTCTATTCCCGCGCTGACGGGGTCTGCAAGATAAATTCGCGCGACCGGTTGCCATTCCCCTTGCGCGGCTTCCGCGGCATACGGAGGGTCAACTCTGTTGGCGGTTCCTGTTTGATCTCGGCCGAGCTGCTTCCGGCATCTGCCCGGAATAGTTATGCTCAAGGCCGGCCTTACCCGGGGCATGAATGTTGCGCTCCTTCAAGAAAAAACGACACAGGGAGGGAAATATGAACCGTGTATTTTTATCAGGTTCTGCTCCCTTCTCTGCAATTCTCCTTCATGTCCGGAAGAGTGGAAAAAAGGCGGAATTCGATGAATCGAAGGGCGTCAGGCGTGAAGGCGTAAAGTGATTTTTTTAAAACACCTTACACCTTACGCCTCACGCCTTACTCTTACCCTCCTTTGAAAGATTCCGGAAAAGTATACGGCAGATGAACGTGCCGCAATAGAGGAGATAATCTCAAAAACGGGCTCGAAAAGTATTAGAACGAAATCCCGTGAATTGAACCTGATTGCGCCGGGGTTGGATTTTATTTGACCGGATGTTTTCAGGGTGATAGCGTCCGAAACGCAACCCATGCATCCCGGAAGGAATCAGTTCATGACTTTCAAAGATCGATCTTTTTGCGGAACACTGGGCGAACCCGATGAGGGCAGAAGAGTTTTTCTGGCCGGGTGGGTGGACGCCCTGCGGGACCACGGCGAGGTGATTTTTATTCACCTTCGCGACCGGAGCGGCATCGTCCAGGTGGTATTCTCTCCCGAAACGGCGGACCAGGAGGTCTGCCGGAAAGCGGGGCTCCTCAGGAGCGAATTCTGCGTACGCGTAAGCGGCAGTCTTGTAAGACGCGCGCAAGGCACGGAAAACCCCGGGATTCCCACCGGCAATGTCGAGGTGATGGCGGCCGATCTCGATATCCTGGGCAGGGCAGGCGCCCTTCCTTTTCAGATTTCGGAAAAATCCATGGTCGCCGGCCTCGCGGGAAACCGGGAGGAATCGGTGGCGGAGGACCTGCGGCTCCAGTACCGCTATCTCGACCTGCGCCGCCCGACAATGCAGGAGCACCTGATAAACCGGCACCGTATCGTGAAGGCCGTCCGCGATTATCTCGATGAGCAGGGTTTTATCGAGGTGGAAACGCCGATACTCACGAAAAGCACTCCCGAGGGGGCGCGGGACTACCTGGTTCCGAGCCGCCACTACCCGAAAAACTTCTATGCCCTCCCCCAATCCCCCCAGCTTTTCAAGCAGCTGCTGATGGTGGCGGGCCTGGAACGCTATTTTCAGATCGCCAGGTGCTTCCGAGACGAAGACCTGCGGCCGAACCGTCAGCCGGAATTCACCCAGCTCGACCTCGAGGCTTCATTTATCGATGAAGAATTCATCTACCGTCTCTTCGAAGAGCTGACGGCAAGGATATTCTCCGTCGGCGGCGTCGATCTCCCCCGTCCCTTCCCGCGGATGACCTGGCTCGACGCCATGAACAGCACCGGCTCCGACAGGCCCGACCTGCGTTTTTCCATGTTTTTCAGGGATGCAACGGGAATTTTCTCGGAAACACGATATGGGATTTTCCGGCAGATCCTGGATCGCGGCGGGTGCATCAAGGGGATCAACGTCAAGGGCCAGTCCGCGCGGCTGAGCAAGAACGTGCTGCAGAACGAATACGCCAAAGAGATCGTCCCCGGCTTCGGGGCGAAAGGGATGACCTGGATGCGCGCCGTGAATGGCGGGCTCGAATCCAATATCGTCCAGTTTTTCAGCAAGCGCGAACAGGACGAAATAGTCCGCCTTTATGAAGCCGAAGAAGGGGACGTGATCCTGATCATCGCGGATCCCTCATGGAAACTGGTCTGCTCGGCCCTGGGGCAGCTTCGCCTTCATGTGGCGGGAAGACTGGGCCTTATCCCCGGCAATATTTTCAGTCCCCTGTGGGTAACCGACTTTCCCCTTTTCGAGCCCGTGGAAGGGGGGGTAACCTCAAGCCACCATCCTTTCACCATGCCGGACCGGACGGATTTCGATCCGGGCGACATCGAAGAACTGCTGTCCCTGCGCTCCCGCGCATACGACCTGGTCGTGAACGGGGAGGAGCTGGGCGGCGGGAGCATCCGGATCAATGACACGGCCCTCCAGAACAGGATCTTCAAGGCCCTGGGCCTTTCGGAAAACGAAGTCGAAGAGAAATTCGGCTTTTTCCTGCGGGCCCTGGAGTTCGGGGCCCCGCCGCACGGCGGGATCGCGCTCGGGATAGACCGGGTCGTATCCATGATCCTCGGGACCTCTTCCATCCGGGAAGTGATTGCTTTCCCCAAAAACCGCAGCGCTTTTTGTCCTCTGACCCGCGCCCCTTCCACCGTCTCGGCCGGACAGCTTGCCGAACTTGAACTCCTCGATCTTGGCGGCGCCGCGCTGCTGCCCGGGACGAAAGAACAGGAGGACTTTCTCGATTCGCTGTCATGGGTATCCCGGATCAGGATCAACGGCGGCGAACGGGCGGCGATCAGCGAAGCCGTAGAAGCGGCAAAAAGTTGCGCCGCAAAGATCAATGCCGCGGCAGGAGAAGAGGAGCCGATGTTTTCCGTAGCTCCCGCCTCCAACCGCACGCGCCCGGGGAACGAAGCGAGGGAAAGCCGGTTTGCAAAAGAACAGGATATTTTCAGGAACGCTCCCGAGGTCAAAGGGGGCTTTTTCAAGACGGCAAGCATTCTGGAATAAGGGGCTGCAGCAGTGGAACTATTTACGCACAGGGAGACCGATCCGGCGGCTGTCTCCGGGAGGCCGGGGCTGCCGCTTTCAGGCAGACGGGTTGTGATTCAGCCGAATATGTCCAGGCGCGGGTGGCCGTGCAACGCCGGTTCGCGGGCCCTCGAAAACTACACCGCCCTGGAAGACGCCGCAATCATCCCCCGCCTGGAGAAAAGCGGCGCGCACCTGGCGGGAAATTCCCGCATGAGCGAGCTTGGTTTCGGACTTTCGGCGGATACGACCGTGCAGGCGCTGATCGAGAAAGAGGCCGATATCGCGCTCATGACCGATACGATGGGCGAGGCCCGGGTGGCTGCGGCGCGGGCGGGTATTTTCGGATTCAAGCCGAGCTGGGGCATTGTCTCCCGGTTCGGCCTGATCGGACTCGTCCCTTCCATGGAGTGCTACGGCGTCGCAGCAGCGGATCCGGCGGACATCTCCGGCGTAATGCAGGCTATTTCCGGAAAGGACGATCGTGACTTTTCCATGCCTGATGGAGAGCTCCCCGACTTCTCACAAGAGGGCAAAACTAAAACGGGGTCGCGCCGCGCCGGGATCGTCAAAGAGATGCTTTCGCTGCTGACGGATAAAGACCGCGGCCTGTTCCGGGAAAACCTGAAAATGCTCGGGAGTGCGGGCGTGGAGGTCGTGGAAGTGACGTTCCCCGAATTCGAACTCCTGCAGACGGCGCACCAGGTGATCGCCGCGGCGGAGGCTTCGTCCAGCGCCGGGAAATACGACGGGGTCCGCTACGGTTACCGCGCACCAGGGGCAAAAAACTGGAACGATATGTATCTCGATTCCCGCGGGGCGGCTTTCGGCACGCTCGTTAAAGCCTTCCTGTTCCAGGGGGCGTATTTCCAGTTCGAAAATTATGCCGCTTTCGAAAATGCGTGCCGCGTCCGCCGGCGGCTTGTGCGTTCCATGGAGAATCTCCTCTCGGAACTGGATCTTCTCGTCTCCCCCACATGCAGAATGGTG
The DNA here is from genome assembly GCA_028712885.1 of Syntrophales bacterium. Taxonomy (GTDB): domain Bacteria; phylum Desulfobacterota; class Syntrophia; order Syntrophales; family UBA4778; genus JAQTPK01. Next base: position 14,387 of record JAQTPK010000017.1, read on the forward strand.
CGAAAAGACGCCGCTCCCTCCGATGTCCGCGGCGCATACGAGGAGTTCATTCTGACCCTGCCGGCCAATCTGACGGGACAGCCCGCGCTTCAGGTTCCGGGAGATCCGGCCGGGGATTGCGTCGGCCTGCATCTCACGGCGAAGAGGCTGGACGACTCCCGGCTGCTTGCGCTGGGCAGGCGTCTGGCGGCGTCAAGAGGGGCGAAGTAAATGAAGTACGAAGCTGTTATCGGCCTTGAAATTCACGTCCAGCTCAACGCAGCCACCAAGCTCTTCTGCGACTGCCCGAACCGGCCGGGCGACGAACCGAACCGCAATACATGTCCGGTCTGCCTCTGGTTTCCGGGGGCTTTCCCGCGGCTGAGCCGGGAAGCGCTCGAGAAAGCCGTTCTGGCCTGCCTGGCGCTGAATTGCACGATCCAGCCGGTAAGCGCTTTCGACCAGAAGGTCTACTACTACCCGGACCTGCCGAAAGGATTTCAGCTCTCGCAGCACCACAAGCCCCTTGCCCGAAACGGCTGGATCGATATCGCGGGCGAAAACGGCGAACCCAGGCGATTGCGGATTCACCACATCCACCTGGAGGAGGATGTGGCCAAGCTCGTTCATGAAACTGAAGGCCGCACCCCGATCAGCCTTGTCGATTTCAACCGTGCGGGAACGCCCCTCATTGAAATCGTGAGCGAGCCGGACATGCGCAGTCCCCACGAGGCAATGGAGTATGTGAAAACTCTGCGGGGCCAGCTCCGCTACACCGGGAGCGCGGAGTGCAGCATGGAGAAGGGGACGATGCGGGTGGACGCCAATATCTCCCTGCGTCAGGAAGGCAGCAGCGGATTCAACACAAAGGTGGAAGTTAAAAACATGAACTCGATCCGCAATGTCGGGGACGCAATAGCATACGAAATACGCCGCCAGACGGAGTGCCTGGAAAAGGGAGAGCCGATCGTCCTGCACACGCGGCTGTGGGATCCTGACAAGCGCGCTACCGCCCCGATGCGCGGCAAGTTCTCCGGCCCGTGCATCCCCGATCCCTCCGTTGCTTCCATCGTAATAAACGAGGAGTGGCTGAATGAAATCAGGGGAATGCTCCCGGAGATGCCGGACCGCAAGGCGGCGCGGTTTTCCGGAGATTACGGCCTTACGCCTGACGAGGCCGCGGCGATGAGCCTGGAGAGAGACATATCGGATTTTTTCGAGGCCGCGGCGAAATCGGGAGCAGCACCCCGCAAGGCGGCGAACTGGATTGCAGTCCACCTCGCCCCCGCGCTCCGGGACCGCGGCGCCGCGTTAGCGGAAACCCCGCTCTCGGCGGAGCGCTTTGCCGCGCTCCTTTCCCTGCTGGAGAAGGAAATCATTAATCCCCAGTCGGCGAAGGAGGTCCTGCTTCAGCTCCTTGCAACGGACGAGAGCCCCGAGAAAATCGTCGAAAAGGGAGGGTACGGCCAGGTATCGGACGCGGTGGAACTCGATGCCCTTATCGACAGGGTCATCGGTGAGCACCCCGCGGATGTCGCCGATTACCGGAAAGGCAACGCCAAGGTCCTGGGTTTCCTGATGGGGATAGCCATGAAGGCCTCAAAGGGAAAGGCGAATCCGAAGCTTCTCAGGGAGATCCTCGCAAAACGGCTGGGATGAACGCGTAATGAAGGCTTGACTCTCTTCAGGCGGGAACAGCCGCTTATTTACCGAACAATTCCTTGAGAACGTCCCCCGGCGCGGGAATTCCTTTCTGATCCTTGTCCGGGGCCTTCTCCGGAGCCCCCGGCAAGCGGCGCAGAAGCTCTTCCTGCAGCTTTTTCCGAACGCCCTCCCCGGCCTTCCTGCCGGCGGCCCGCACATCGACGCTGTAGGACGGATCGGAAATCGTGCCCCGCACCCGCAGGGGCACGCTGGTCCATCCCTTTTCGCTCGAAAGAAAACGTGCGACCGCCGACTGGCTCACGAGTTTCGGCGCAAGTCTTTCGGAAACCTTGACGAGAATACCCAGATCGAGTTTTTCATCCAGGCCGATCGTCCCGGTCTGTTCGAGCCCCAGGTCCCTGCTCTCGACCAGGCTTCTGAGATTCACGATCCCGCCGGAGACGGTAAAACGCCCCTCCGCGGTCTGGATCGGAATCTCCCTCAGATCCTGCAACCCGAGAAGCGCAAGAAGGCCGGAGCTAAGCTCCGCGTTCCTGAGGGAGCCGTTCCTGACCGCAAAAGATCCCTTCCCCTTGAGGTTCCGTTTTACATTGGCGGGAAGAGTCCCCGCACCGGAAAGCTCGGCGTTGCCGGAAAGTATCCCGAGCAGCTTGCCCCTCGCCCGGGGCGGAGCAAAGGCGTCGACCAGCTCCTCTATCCTGACGCCCTTCAGGTCTGCAGCCATGTTGTAAGCGGTGCCCCTCCGGGCAAGATTCGCGGCCCCGCTGAGCGTGAACGATCCGCTCAGGGTATTGCCCGTCAGGCTCACGATCCGCAGGACATTCTCCTTCAATTCAAGCCGCGATTTTAAATTTTTGATCGGTATGCCTTTATACTGAGTCTGCCGTATGTCCAGAGATGCACTAACCCTCATTTTCAGATTCATGGGCTCCGGCTCCGTTCCCGGAGTTTGCGGTTTGGAAACGGGAGCCGCGGGGACAATCAGCTGATCAAGCGGAAGCGATTCGCTCCTGACATCAATATCCGCATCGGGGTACGCGCCGTAATTCTTTACGGACCCGGTTATGTCAGCGCTGCTGTCCCCTGCAATGAGCCTTATTCTTTCTATTGTTATCACCTCCGGAGCAAGTTTCAGCGATCCGTCCATTACCGGCCGGATTCCCTTATACGCGAAAGAGACCCTGTTCAATTTTACATCGCCTTTGTAAAGGACGGGACTTTCCTTCCCGGGTTTTCTCTCGGCCCTGAGCATAACGGTTGCTTTTCCGCCTGTATTGCCGGCTCCGGGCAGAAAGGCGGAGATAAGCTCATTTCTTATATTGGAGAGGTCTGCGTTCTGCACCTCTAAATCCAGGGAATAGGCGGGTCCTGCCGCGTAGTCGATACTTCCCTGCAACTGGAGCGGTATCTTCATGATTTCCGCATCAACGGAATGGAGGGTGATCCGCTCCCTTTCCAGATCCAGATCCGTTTTATACCTTACATCCGCCCTGACATCCCTCACCAGGCCGGCCGTACCCTGGAACACGGCTTCCACTATGGTCAGACTGAAACTGCCTTGGGAGGAAAGGGTCCTGTCCGAAACGGCGCCGATGCCCAGGTCCGCGTTCAAAAGCAGTTCCGCTTTCTTCGGGTTTCCTTTCGGATCGGCATAGCTGATCCTCGCCTTCTCGATCGACAATTTTTTGATATCCAGGCTGAAGGGAAGACCGGCGGCTTCCTTTTTCCGTTCTTCACCGGAAACTCCGATATCGGAAAAATTGAAAGATCCGTCCGGGTTCTTTTTCAGGTACACTTCGGGCTCCAGCAGGCCAAGCCGGCCGATGACCAGCCTCCCGGACAGGAGCGGAAGAAACCGGTACATGAGATTGAATTCTTTCGCCTTGACGAATGCAGTCTCGCCGTCTTTTTCTTTTATCTCGATCCCTCTGACGACTATTCCCCGGAAGAGACTCAGGTCCGCTTCCCCCAGCAGAACCTTGCGGTTCAGGGACTTCTCCGCAAGCTCGGAGACGATAGCGCGGACCCGCTCATCGGTCAGGTAAGACCTGAGAAAAAGGTATAAAGAGGCGAAGGCCGCCAGCAGGACGGCAGCGGCGATAATCGCAATTTTCAGAGATTTTTTCATAACTATAGCTTTGTAAAAAGGCCCGGAAAAGACAAGGAGGAAATTGGGGAACGTGTTGATTGTGTTGTCGACAATTTGTACTACCTTTTTACTTCAAATATGAATACCTGAATCGAATTATCTTGACATTTATGCCTGACATAACATATGTCATCCCAAGCATAAATTTATGCAATAAGAATCTGAAAGGAATGGTGCGGTGAAGAGAAAAGTAGTTGCCTTCGTAGTGATCTGGGTTATTCTCATCGGCCCTTTGCCGGCGCTGGCCCAGGATAAACTCTCCGCTGCCGTGGCGGCAAATTTTATTTCGGCTTTCAAAGAACTGGCGGCCCGTTTTGAAGCGAAAACAAAAACAAAAGTCGAGGGCACTTTTTCCTCAACGGGGGCCCTCTACAGTCAAATAGTGAATGGCGCTCCTTACGACATTTTTTTGTCGGCGGACGAAACGCGGCCGGCTGTTTTATTCCGTGACGGAATAGCAGATAAACCCTTCGTATATGCGCGCGGAAGGGTGATTCTCTGGTCCGCGGATGAAAATTTCTGCAAAGGGCCAAGCTGGCAGGATGCCCTGAAATATCGCAAAATCAAGAAGATCGCAATCGCCAATCCGCTTACGGCTCCTTACGGGGCCGCCGCGCAGACAGCGCTCCGGAAAGCCGGATTGTGGGACACCCTTCAAGACAAGCTGGTTATCGCCCAGAATATTGCACAGTCTTTCCAGTATGCCAACACCCTTGCAGTCGATGCCTGTTTCTGCGCGCTCTCCGTCACGGCGGCGCCGGAGGGGAAAAGGGGATGTTATTTTCCTGTTTCCGAAGCCCCTGAAACAGTCCAATCAGCCTGCCTGCTGAAAAAATCAAAAAATCGCGCCGCAGCGCAGCAGTTCTCCGCGTTCCTGAATTCGCCGGAGGGAACGGAAGTCAGGATGAAATACGGCTATCACTAACGGGCCTGTAAGGCGGAATTTGTAGTAAATAGTAATTTTTTGTTGCTATTCCTTCTTACCTCTTATAGAAGGTCTGCTGTCGGGATTGTTATGCTTCAGTAATAAGTAATGATGCCAAGCACGGTTTTATACGTATCGCGCACGCATCGGCTGATGGCCATTAGATTCTTTATCAGTATCAGGAGGAGCAGGAAATGAAGAGACTATTGTTTTATTCGGTTGCCGTCGCCCTGGCCCTGGCAATCGCCGCGCCCGCCGGAGCCGTGACGGTTAAAGTCACCGGAGAATTCTTTGCGGCGGGATTCTGGGAAAGCAACAGGGCGCTCAGAAGCTCGGACGAAACAGCGCAAAGGTATTATGCATCGAGACTGCAGGTAAACCCCGTTTTTCAAGTAGCGGACGGACTCCGGCTGGTTACGAGATTCGACGCCATGGAGAGGGTCTGGGGACAGGATCCGATCGGAAGCACCCCGACGGCGACGAACAGCCGGAATACAAGGGACGAACAGAATATCGTTTTCCGGCGGGCCTATTTATCGGCTAAGGTGCTCGGAGGCGTGCTCGACGTCGGCGCCATGGGAGCAGGCAGGACGGGCACGGTCTTCATGAATTACGATGCGGATGTCTATCGCATCAAATACACAACCTATTTCGGACCCTGGAGCATTCAGCTCGTAACCGAAAAAGCAGACGAGAATTCGATTACGAACGGCACCAGCGACGGCGATAAGGATAAATACTCCATAACGCCCGTATACAAGTGGACCGGCGGAGAAGTGGGAACCCAGTTCCAGTGGTACCGGTACAACGACCAGGAAAGGTCCGCAACCCCGTACCGGGCGAATTATTACCTCCTCTGCCCCTGGTTCAAGTCGATTTTTGGTCCGCTGTATGTTGAAGGGGAGGTCAGTTACTATTTCGGAAAGGCAAACGATTACCTGAACGAGTCGCTGCAGGACAAGGATTATGACAGCCTCAACTATTACCTGATGGCGAAATATACGACGGGGCCGTTTTATTTCGGAGGGCAGTACGCCCACATAGCGGGCGACGACCCGGCCAGACCGGACAAAAAGAGGCAGGCCTCTGCCCCTTCGGGCTATATCGATTATCAGCCCACGCTCGTCCTCTGGAATGACTGGACGCAGCGCTTCACCGGCCAGGCGTTGGGAACTAACGGAACAATAGCCAGTCCATACTACGTAACCAACGCCAACCTCTATCAGGTTTTCGCCGGCTACAAACCTATCCCGAAGCTGACCCTCGACGCCTCTTACACCATGGCCTATGCGGAGCAGAAGCCTGCGAATTACGTAAGCGACGGCTATGGAAACGAGCTGGATCTCAAGGCAGCGTACAAGATATATGATAATCTCGAGTACATGGTAGCCTTCGGATATCTCTGGGCGGGGGATTATTTCAAGGGAACCTCGTCCACCAACACGGTGGGAAACGACTGGCTGCTGATGCATAAATTGACGCTTAATTTCTAACCCGGTACGGCCGATCAAAGCCCCGGAAGATATTTCCGGGGCTTTTTGATTTGAATATTCGGCATCGGCTCGCATCCAAAAAGCCGCAGCTGCAGTTTTGCGCTCATCAGTTTTTCCGCATGAAAAAATCAGGTTTAAATTGATTGAAGCACAAAGGCCGGTTGGATCACTATATTATGTGAGACTACGTGCGGAGGTTATTTTATGAAAACGCAAAAAAGGTGGATATCGCTGATTACGATTTTCGTATTCGCCGCAGCGGCGGCGGGTCTGGCCGTTGCGCAGCAGACCGACAGGCAGAAAATGGACCAGGCTCAGGCGGGCGCCGACCAGACTATCTACGATATACTGCAGAAAGAGCATAATGAGGTGAAAGACCTCCTGAAAAGGATCGGGGACAGCAAGGATCCCAGGCAGACGTCCCAATTGATGGCTCAGCTTCGATCCGCGCTGGTGCCGCACATGCGCGCTGAAGAGAAAGTAGTGTACCCGGCGCTGATGAAAGACGAAAACGCAAAGTCCCTCGCCCTTCAGGCGCAGAAAGAGCATAAGGCCGCGCAGAAGGTCCTGCAGGACATGTCCAGGATGCGCAGAAACGACGCAAAATGGCAGGCCGGCTTCAACATGCTGAACCAGAGCCTGAATACGCATATTGAAAACGAGGAAGGCCCGCTTTTCGATCAGGCAAAAAATGTCTGGAACGACCAGCAGGCCCGGCAGATAGCACAGCAGTACATGGCCGCCAAGAAACAGGCAGGCGCCCAGCCGAGGGGAGCCAAGGGCGGCAAAGGTAAAGGAATGTAATGCGATGATCGTGAGGGGTGAGGAGTAAGGAGCAAGGTGTTATCCGGCAACTTGCGCATCGAGATATTCCGGGAACCGGCTATCCTTACTGCTCCAGGCGGAAGTCCCCTGTTTTCCGCAGCAGCAGTTCCCAGTCCTCATTGACCATTTCCTGGATCTGATCCAGGTCCTTTTCGGTAAGGTGCCGGAAGCGGCCCTGGAGCTTGAAATACTCGCGCACGAGGTATTCCTTCGGCCTGTAATTTATGGTGTAGCGGACGCCGTCTTCCACTTCGTAAAGCGGGAAAATATTGGTCTGCACGGCCATCCGGGCGATCTTGATGGACATCTCGGAGGGGATGCGCCACCCCGTTGGGCAGCTCGCAAAGATGTGGATGAACTTCGATCCTTTAATGGACCTGGCCTTCTGCGCCTTGCGGACGAGGTCGTCCGGGTAAGCTATATTGGCCGTGGCCGCGTACGGGATCCTGTGCGCAACGAGCGCCTCGACGATATTCTTTTTCCTGAGCCTTTTCCAGTCTGCACCCGGCGTCGTGGTCGTCCAGGCGCCGTAGGGAGTGGAAGAACTCCGTTGGATTCCCGTATTCATGTAAGCTTCGTTATCGTAGCAGACGTAAATGAAATCCTCGTTTCGCTCGACGGCGCCGCTCAAGGCCTGGAAGCCGATGTCGAACGTCCCGCCGTCGCCCGCCCACGTCACGACTGCAGTTTCCGTGTCCCCTTTCATATCGAGAGCGGCGCGGACGCCTGTAGCAACGGCCCCGCCCGTCTCAAATGCGGAATGAATTACGGGTATCTTCAGCGTTGTCTGAGGATAAGGTCCGGCGATGACGGACCAGCAGCAGGCCGGAAGAACCATTATGGTCTTTCCCCCCAGCGCCTTGAGGAGAAAGCGCATGGCAATCGCCGCACCGCACCCCGGACAACCCACGTGCCCGGAATACATGAATTCCTGCTCAAGAACGTTCAGTTCCAAAGGACGCCTCCTGCAGACCCATCCAGACGCTTTCCCGTTCGGGAGCCGCGCTGTTCTTGGTTGACCAGTAAATCTCTTCCAGCAGCTCCGGGGTAATATCCCTTCCCCCTATTCCGGCAATGAAGCTGTAAACGGGGGGATGGCCGGGGGAATTACAGAGACAGGCGCGCACCTCCTGAGCGAAGATGCCTCCTGCGCCGAACGAACAGTTACGGTCGATAACGGCCGCTTTTTTCGCCCCCCTCAGCGCCTCTCGGATTTTTTCAACGGGGGCCGGCCGGAAAAGCTTGATTTTGAGCACGCCGACTTTTTCACCCCGGGACCGGAGCGCGTTGACCACCAGACGACAAGTGCTCGTAACGGTTCCGGACGTTATCAGAACGATTTCCGCATCTTCGCAATGCACTGCTTCCACTGCGCCGTAGCGGCGCTTGAATATGTCCGTCTGATCGGTCCAGATATTCCAGCCCGGTGCAAGGGCCCGGTTCACCTCCGCCATGACAATCGGCAGCCTCGCACCGGAAGCCCAGTGAAGGAGCTCGTGCATGAGGGCAAGCCCCTGGGAAGAGGAAGCGGTGAAGCTCCGAACTCCGCCCGTTTGAGATCCGATAAGCGACGCCAGGGCGGAGTGCTCGCTCTCCACCCGCAGGAATCTGGCTTTCATTTTACCGCTGGAGCAGTAATCAGAAAGAATCTCCACGATGTGCGTCTGCGGGGTTATAGGGTACGCGCTGATCACCTGGACTTTTGCGAGCCGGACGGCTTCGGCGACGGCATGGCTCCCTTCCAGGACCCTCTTCATCGTCCTTCCTCCTCCAGGGTCATGGCGTTGCGCGGGCACTCCGCAACGCAGAGACCGCAGCCCTTGCAGTAATCATAGTTGATCCGGCGCTCCGTTTTTTCCGATTCCCGGACCACGGCAAGATCGGGACAGAAATAGTAGCAGTTGTCGCACAGCGCTTTGGATAATTTCAGAAGTGTAGCAACCGGCGGGAGGATTAAGCCTTTTTCGATTTCCGAGAGGAGGGCTCTGTCAAGGCCGCTTTTTGCCTCGAGATCCTGAAGGGTGATGCGTTTTTTAAGCCGGAGATCCTTGACCCTGTGACCGATTCCGATTCCCTCAACGGCCTTGTGTTTCTTCTGCGCCATTTCGTCACCTCATCGGACGTATAGTCTGGATGTGTTCGGCAGGAGTTCGCCTTGCAGGCGCTTGACTATAGCCACAATGGCGCTGTCGTGTAAAGAAAAAATCAACCCGGGCCGAGACAGGATATTGTCTTGATTGACCGCCATTTCTCTTCACCTTTTATTCTTCACTTGTCGCTTCCCTTCCGGTTGCAGGAATTCCCATTCACACCGTGTTCCGGGCGTCCTATAGGCGCCCAACGTTCAACTTACAAAAAATCCAGCCAAGGACCGATTGTCCCGAATCCGGCGGCATGACTAAGAGTGGCTCCTATTTAATCTTTGAAAGTTTTAAATGGAATTCAGACGGATTGGGTTTTCGGCGGTCCCATTCCTCCTGGTCTTACTCTTCTCAACTCAGTCATTCTCGTACTTCTTCGAACCGGCTTCCCCCGACTATTCCCTTGTGTCAGGCGCAACCGCAGAAACAGAAGCCATGGAAGACGTGAGCCTCAACAGGAAATACCTGTGGGGTTACGCGGAGGATACCATCCATATCGCCGCTTCCCCCGCAGGATGGGGGCGCAGGGAATGGTTTACGGCCGCCGCCGCCGTCGGGACAGCCGCAGGCCTGTATTACTTCGACCAGAATGTAAAAAACTGGACGGTGGAAAACAAAAACGGCACGACTCAGAAATTGGCCGATTTCGGAAACCATTTCGGGGTCGGATATAATCTCCTGCCGGGACTTGGCGCATTCTATCTTTACGGCGTGGCCGCGGACGACAGCAGGGCGAAAAGGGCCGCCCTTTTATCCGTGGAAAGCTTCTTTATCGGCGGGTTCTTCTCGACCGCCGTGAAATATGCCACGCACAGGCAGAGGCCTGCTGACGGCGACAGGTACGACAACTGGGACGGTCCCGCCCTGCGGGCATCCGATATGTCCTTCTGCTCCGGCCACGCTACGGCGGCGTTTTCCGTCATGACGGTCATCGCAACGGAATACCGTGACAAACCCCTCGTGCCGCCGATCGCATACGGATTGGCGCTTTTGACCGCCCTGTCGAGGATTCACGACGGCGCCCACTGGACCTCCGATGCTTTCGTGGGTTCGGCCATCGGTTACTTCACGGCCAAGGCGATCATGTCCCTGCACCGGAAAAAAACAAATTTCGCCGTCATGCCCGCGGTAGGCGGGCGCCATGCCGGAATTTCAATAATTTTTTCCTTTTAGGAGTCAGGCAATGCGGAAAGACAATACGAGCTTGAGCTGCACGAAAAAAATGTTACCCGCCGTAATTTACATTGCTGCGGCAGCCGCCTTCTTCCTGAGCGGGTGCGCGCCCCAGATCTATCCCTCCCTGCAGGACAGGCGGATTTCTCTGGATGCCAAAGACCTTCAGAGCTACGGCGTCGCCTTTATCACTCCATCGACCGTTACGGGGCAGGAGGAGGAAAAGCAGGCGGTCGCCCTCGCGTTTACGGAGATCCTCGCCAAAACCCGCCCCGACATCAGGTGCGTAACGCTGGCGGAGACTATCAATGCGGTTAACAAGGCGGGCATCTCCGTCGATTACAAAGCAATGTTCGTGGATTACCGCGACACGGGGATATTCAAGCGGGACACCCTGCAAAAAATAGGATTCGCGACGAACACCCGCTACGTTGCCCAATTGAAGCTCGCCAACTTCAGCCAGGGATCAAATACGCGGTTGGGCGTCCTCGGGCTCCGGCTTCTCGAAACCAAGTACGCCAAGATCAGGCTTTTCCTTCAGATCTGGGATACGAGAAACGGAAGCATCGCCTGGGAAAGCATCTGCGAGATGCAATACGCCGTTGAGGCCTTCAAGGAGAAGGCGGTGACGCTGCATATGGTAATGGAAAGGGCATCGGCGGATCTGATTGCGCGCCTGCCTTGAAAAACAGTTTTGAGTCCAGAGTCCAGAGTCAGCCCTTCCTGAATTGGCAGCATTTATCATTAAAAAAGGACAGCTATATGATTGCCCTTTTTCTTAATAACTCGGGACTCCGGACTCGGGACGTTTTATTTCCCCGCGAATTCGTTTTTAATCTGCCGGACTTTTATCTTCCATGCTTCCATCAGAAGAGCCCCGGGATTGTCATACATGTCCCGGGAAACAGCCGTCGGCATCTGGAGAACCATGGAGAAGACCAGCGGCTCGCCCGGCCTGGGAATAAGCGGCACGTCCACGTCCACCTGGATCAGATAGCGAAACGGATCCATTTTTGAAAAGAAATAATCTATCCAATCCCGTTTCAGTCCGGCGGGCACGTCTTCCAGGTACTTGATCGCCTGGCCGGCGGAAGTGTCGACCGGGACCCATCCGTAGTTGGGGAGATAAAACTGGGCCCAGAAATGTGTCCCCGCGCCGGCTTCGTTAACCGGGAACAATTGCATTCCACCCGGCGCCCGCGCCGGTATCCCTGCCGCCCGGCAAAGCGCGGCGAAATAAATGCTCTGGGCGCCGCAGTCGCCTATTCCGTTTTCCAGTACATACACGGATTCCGGAATATTCAGGACATCCAGATGGCCGTGCGGCATGTAGCTGTAATCCAGGTCGTGCACGACGTGATCGTAAAACTTTTTGGCTATCCTGTACGGATTCGTTTCGGTACCCGCTATCTTGTTTGCCCGCGCCCTGATGGCGGGGGTAACCCGGATATTCCGGTCGGACGCCGTGTAGCGGCGGTAGAGATCGCTTTTTTTGTCGTACGCGCCCACTTTCGCGGGATCTATATTGAAGCGCTCCTCGTAATGCTTGAATTTGAATTCAGCCCCGATCCGGAGATCGCCTTTGATCTCCTCCAGAGGTATTTCCATGTACGCCAGCGCAATATCTCCATCCAGCCTGATGGGATACGACAGGTACTTGTCCGGATAAACGGAAATAATCTCCACATCCTGCTGCGCCGCCGTAACCAGCGGCAGGGGCACCCACACTTTCAGAATCCCTTTTGACGGCAGCTTTCCCCTGGGCACGACCGCTTCGCCCTCGGCGACATATGTTATAGGCCTGGCCAGGCTTCTTCCGGGAGGGAGATCCTCCTTTACATCGATATACGGCTTGATCGAACCGACAATGGCCTCCGTGCTGCCCAGCGCGCCTTTTTCTCCGCCGAACCGGAAGTCCGCGTAAAGATTGTTCAGCGTGTTCGTAAAGCCGTAAAAATAGTTCCTCCTGCCGTCGAAGACGAGGCTGGGAAGACGCCCCGCCCGCATCACTTCGTCTATCCGCCGCGCATCGGTTTTCGGATAAAGCTCTTTAATTTTCTTCCTCACCTGGTCTTCGGTATAAGGGTATGATTCCCGGATCGCCATGATCCTGGTGGATGCATACCGGCATTCATCGGCCAGTTTTGAACGGCCCTCCTTCAAAAGCTGCGTACTGGCCTCTTTATACTTTACCAGCGCCCTGGAATACTCCACCTTCTTCTCCAGGCTCACCGCATTCCTGAACAGAACCTCTCCCGGTGATGCATAACCCCGAGAGGCGAGAACAAAAACAAGAACCGGAACGAAAACGAAAATTGCCGGGATGTGCTTCCTCATGATCTCTCCTTTTTTGACGCCAAATCTTTGTTTTCCTATTGCATATTCCTTTCGGCTTTTCAAATTTTTTGTTAAGATGCGTTTCGTTGAGAGATTGGATTAAGCGAAGCTCAGCTGCTTCCGGCGGGAGCCGCTGAACTTTTTTGAAAGGAGCGCGTCATGCAGAATTTCGTATTCGAAAATCCGACCCGCATTATTTTCGGAAAAGGAGCTATCGCGCGGACAGGCGGAGAGGCTAAACGATTCGGGAACAAGGCGCTGCTTGTATATGGAATGAGCAGCATCAGGAGAAACGGGATTTACGACCAGGTAATGTCTTCCCTGAATGAAGCAGGGCTTTCCGCGATCGATTTCCCCGGCGTCAGGTCAAATCCCGTTCTCTCCCATGTAATGAAGGGAATAGAAACAGCCGCCGCCGAAGGCGTCGACGTCATTCTCGCCGCGGGGGGCGGGAGCGTAATCGACACCGCGAAGACGATCGCCGCCGGGGTCAAGGCGGAACCGGGCGACGATATCTGGGAATTCTTCACTTTCAAAAAAAGGATCCGCAGCGCCCTGCCCGTCGTCACCGTCCTGACAGTGTCCGCCAGCGCATCGGAAATGAATCCGACAGCGGTCATAACAAATGAAAAAACGGCGCAGAAATACACCATCAGTTCTCCCCTGATCCAGCCCAGGGTCTCCGTCCTGGATCCGACCGTTCTCTTTTCTCTTACGCCGGAATGCAGCGCCTACAGCGCCGTCGACATCATCACCCACATGCTGGAGGGATATTTCAACAACAGGGAGCCGGAAAGTCCCCTGCAGGACCGGTTTGTCGAGGGCATTATGAAGACGGTCATGGAGAGTACGGAGGCGATTCTGACGGATCCCCGCAATTATAATGCGAGGGCGAACATTATGTGGTCGGCGACTCTGGCGTTCAACGGTCTGACCTCGGCGGGCATGGGACCGGTAAGCTATCCCGCCCACATGATAGAGCATTCTCTGAGCGCTCTGTACGATATCGCCCACGGCGCCGGGCTCAGCATAACGCTCCCGGCCTGGATGAGCCGCGCCGCCCCGGGAAATCCGTCCAAGTTCGCCCGTCTGGCGCGGGAGGTTTTCGGTGTCAGGGAAATTAATGACGTGAAGGCGGCAGCGGAAGGGATCGGCCTCCTGAAGCGCTGGTTTTCGGCAATCGGGAGCCCCGTCTCCCTGAAGGAGGCAAAGATACCGGAAAATGAAATCGGCAGGATTGCTGAAAATGCCGCCGCTACCGCCGCGCTGTGGGGAATGAAAAGCTATTCCAGGGATGTCATTGCCGAAATCCTGAATCTGTGCAAGTTATAGCTGTTACACTCATATCAGGGACGGCAAATAACTTTGAGGAGCATTGATATGGCGCTGAAGACACCTGAGCAGTATGAAGCGAGCCTGCGGAAGATGAATTTCAAGGTCTATCTCATGGGCGAGCGGGTGACGAATCCCGTGGACCACCCCATTATCAGGCCGTCAATGAACTCGGTAAAGATGACCTATGCCCTGGCCCAGGACCCCCGGCACGAGGACCTGATGACGGCGACTTCCCACCTGACCGGGAAAAAGATAAACCGCTTCTGTCATATACACCAGAACACGGAGGACCTGATCAAGAAAGTCAAAATGCAGCGCCTCATGGGCCAGAAGACAGGGGCCTGCTTCCAGCGCTGCGTCGGCATGGACGCGATCAACGCGGTCGACAGCGTAACTTTCGAGATGGACAAAAAGCTCGGCACCGGGTACCGCGACCGCTTTCTCAAGTTCCTGCAGATGATGCAGGATGAGGACATGACCGTGGACGGCGCCATGACAGATCCCAAGGGGGACCGCAGCCTGCCGCCGGGCAGGCAGGCCGACCCGGATCTTTACACGCGCGTCGTGGAGAAAAGGAAGGACGGCATCGTCGTCCGGGGGGCCAAAGCGCACCAGACGGGGGCGATCAATTCCCATTGGATCCTCGTCATGCCCACGAGCACGATGACCAAAGACGACGGCGATTACGCCCTTTCCTTTGTCGCGCCGGCGGACGCCGAGGGGATATTGTACATCTGCGGACGCCAGTCGTGCGACACCCGGAAACTGGAAAACGGACGCATCGACGTGGGCAACAGGGAGTTCGGCGGTCATGAGGCCCTGATGGTTTTTGATAATCTCTTCGTCCCCTGGGAGAACGTGTTCATGTGCGGCGAGTACGATTTCAGCGGCGCCCTGGTGGAAAGGTTTGCGGGATATCACCGCCAGAGCTACGGCGGCTGCAAAGTGGGCGTCGGCGACGTGCTTATCGGCGCGGCCGCGCTGGCGGCCGATTACAACGGCGCGAACAAGGCCTCCCACATCAGAGACAAGCTGATTGAAATGATCCACCTCAACGAGACCCTTTATGCGTGCGGGATTGCCTGTTCGTCGGAAGGCCGCCGGACGGCTTCCGGGAATTACCTGATCGATCTTCTGCTGGCTAATGTCTGCAAGCAGAACGTTACGCGCCTGCCTTATGAGATCGCCCGCCTGGCGGAGGATATTGCGGGCGGCCTGATGGTCACCATGCCTTCGGAACAGGATCTGCGCAACCCCGAAATAGGCAAAATAGTGGAAAAGTACCTGAAGGGGGTGGCGGCGGTTCCGACGGAGAACCGCTGCCGCATTCTGAGGCTTATAGAAAACGTGACGCTGGGGACGGCGGCCGTCGGGTACAGGACGGAATCGATGCACGGCGCGGGCTCCCCCCAGGCGCAGCGTATCATGATTTCGCGCCAGGGCAATCTCGATTACAAGAAGAAACTGGCGAAAGATATAGCGGGAATCAAGGAGTGAAAGCGGCAGCGCAGAGATTACGGAGACTCCTCTAAATGATAACCGGCGCAGTCATTATCGCCTCCGTATGCTGGGCGTTTACTTTAGGCGTGGAATGGGGCAATTTCTGGGCAAAGATCGTCGTCTCCGTGGCCGTCGTCTGCGCTTATTCCTTTTTCTGGGGGCGGCCGCGTCTGCGGTTTACTCCATCTTTCATTTCCGCCGGGCTCGCCTCGGCGGCGGTTCTGTACGGGATCTTCTTTCTCGGAAATGCGCTGGCGCCTTTATTCTTAGACGGGGCCGGCAGCCAGGTAACGGCCGTTTATGAGCGCTTCGCGGGAACGGACAAGGTCTTGGTGTTCTTTCTGCTTTTATTCATAACCGGTCCCGGCGAGGAAATATTCTGGAGGGGCTTCCTGCAGGAAAAGCTGATGCAGCGGTTCGGCGATGTCCCGGGCTTCATTGTAAGCACGGCCGTTTACAGCAGCGTCCACATCTTCTCGATGAATTTCGTTCTGGTCATGGCCGCGCTGATTGCGGGGTCCTTCTGGGGCGGGCTCTACCTGTGGAAACGGGATCTCGGTCCGGTCATCGTGTCCCATTCCTTCTGGAGCGCCTTCATCTTCGCCGTTTTCCCTATTCATTGAAGCCTGCTGGTCCGGGTCTGTTTTTCGCTTCACACAACGTGATCAGGAAAGGGTGAAAGCATGAACAGCATTGTTCTGGAAATCGCGCTCCCCCTGCTGGCCCTTCTTCTCGGAGGACTTGTCATAGCGTACCTTAGAAAAAGATACAAAAGGATGCGCACGGGCGAAGCAATCGCCATATTTGTCCTGTACGCGGTTCTTGTCGCACTCTTCACGGGACCCGTCGTAAATTTCCTCAAAGGGTTTCTGGGCGAGTAGTCAGTAGAATATGGAGGAGAATTCATGAAAAGAATTATTGTCTTCACGGCCGTCCTCTTCCTGGCCGGATGCGCGGCAAAAAGCCAGGGACCGGTTCTTTACCCTAACGATCACCTCAAGCGCGTTGGAGAAGTACAGGCGCAGAAGGATATCGAGGGCTGCTCAAAGATGGCCGAGGCCTACGTAAAGGCTAATCCCGGCGCCAGGGTGGTCGGCGGAACCATCGTGGGCGGCGGGGCCGGAGCCGTAGTAGGAGGCTCGGTGGGGGCCGTTGCCGGACGGATCGGCAGAGGGGCGGCAATCGGGGCGGCCGCGGGGGCTTCCACGGGCCTGATACGCGGGCTCTACAAGGCATCCAAGCCCAGCCCGGTTTACAAGGCATTCGTGAACCGCTGCCTTAAGGATAAAGGGTATGACCCTATCGGCTGGGAATAGGGCAGACGGATTAAAAACGCCCACCTGCGGCGCCTGCCCTGAGCTTGTCGAAGGGATCAGGACAGGCTCTGTCCAAGGGTTGCGCTCCGGGCGTGGTTCTACAGGCCCACCATGACACCCGGGAACCTGCCCTTGCATCTGATATTTTTAATCCGCCTGCGGCCTGTTTCTCAGGCCTCTTTTTCCACCCCCTCATAAAAACACTTCCTGAGTCATCCAGAGCGGCCTCGCATCCGGGCCTCCCGGATCAAGTCCGGGACAAGATTCCGGACAGCTTGAATTATCTTTTGTATGGGAGCATCGACAAATTTTTCATTCTCTTATTTCCACCATTCCCACCCATTACTCCTCACCTTTAATTTAAGCCTTGTCCCGTATGCATTGACATTTCCGGCTGAATGTAAATTCAGTATTACCCCGTATTTACCTGCCCTATTCCCTAGATTATGATCCGAATGAAGGCTGATAACCATCCTGAGGTTAAAAGCTGCGTGAGGTTAACGTGTCCCCGCAAATACGCTTCTTCCTCATGAGCAAGTTTTCACGCAAAGCACCGGCGGCGGCCAAGGTAGCCGGTGTTTGTATACTCCTGTCAATCCCGCCGCTCTTCTGGATAAACGGCAACTCTGTTCCTGAATACGCGATTTCCGCGGGCAACCTCGCGCAGAATTCCTCCGTCAAGGTTTCGCCCGGGACTGATTTACCGCATGCGAACCTGCATCCCCTGATGCTCTTCATGAATGACTCGTTTTTCAGACTGCAATCCCATGTTTCCGGGTCGAACCCGCTCCCTTTCAATCTCCTGCACAGGCATATTGACGCTGCGGGCCCGGAGCCGGAGGAAGACGCCCCGCACGGCGCCGTGTACCGAACGGCGCCGGTCATGGAGGGTCCATCAGGCGGCAATACCCCCGCTGACGGAGGCGCCGCGGTAAAGGCATCCGGATTTGCGCCCCTCCCCAAATCCTTTTTCTTCCCCGGCACTGAATCGTTCCCCGGGAACCTTTTGTCTGCCCCGGGCGGTTCATACGTCCTGATACCCCCCGGAAACCCCGATCCGGACCCCTGCGTACCTCCCGACGACCTGAATGAGCCGGTTCCGGAACCGGCGGCATTGGTGCTGATGGGCACAGGGCTCATGCTTCTGATATTTTTATCCCCCCGCTTACTTGAATCCAAGGACTGCTCCCGGCCGAAATACGCTTCAGATCGATAGCCCGCATCTGCAGTATCTCTCTTTTTCCATACATTCTCGACATGACGGCCGATTAATGCAACGCTTGTACAATGGGGCGGATTTCAAAATACGTCGTCAGCATCCTTACTGCAACTTCATGCCTCCTTTCCCCGGCTGCCGTTCCTGGAATCATGGAGGCGTGGAGCGGGGATACAATTACTTTTGTCCTGGAAAACGACCAGTTCGCCAACCGCATTTCCGATAAATACTATACGCAGGGAGGGAAGATAACCTGGCTATCATCCTGCCCGCCGGATAAGACCGGATCTTTCCAGCAATACTTCTTTCATATCCTTGACCGGACCCTGCCGGCAGATGCCCGTGCTTCCCGCTTCACATCCTTTTCCCTGGGTCAGATGATTTTTACTCCCGACGAGCTGAAGCAAAGAGGCCTTGACGGCGAGGAGCGCCCCTACGCCGGTTTCAGCTTTTTTTCCGCCGCCGTCCATCGCGCAGGCGCCGGCAAGCTGGATACACTGGAAATCGTAGTAGGGCTCGCAGGGCGGCACTCCTACGCCGAAGACGTGCAAAAGGTATTTCATCAATGGTTCAATTCGTCGGAACCGCAGGGCTGGCATCACCAGCTCCATGACGAGCCCGTCCTGAATATATCGCTGGACCGGAAATGGAAGCTCATCCGGATGGGAGCTTCGGGTCCGGGATTCGATTTTATTCCGCGCGCCGGCCTCAGCGTGGGAAATGCGCTGACGGAAGCCGGAGCAGGGGCGCAGGTCCGCTTAGGCTGGAATCTTCCCGACGACTACGGGACTTACCTCATTATGTTCGGCTCGGAAAGCAACGTCCCCGAAAAAACACAAACCGCCGCTGCCCGGACGAACTGCGGAATTCACGTTCTTGCGGGCGTCAACGGCCGCGCCGTGCTGAGGAACATCTTTCTGGACGGAAATACTTTCCGGGACAGCCACAGCGTCGACAAACGGCATTTCGTGGCCGATGTCGTCTGGGGAATAGTATTCCAAATCAAAAAGGTAAAATTATCCTATTTATATGCTTACCGGACCAAGGAATATAAATCACAGTCATTGAGCCATAGCTTCGGCTCCGTTTCGATCGCGTTCTCCTGGTAGTGTCTTCAGTATCCGGAAAGATGAATTATGACAGAGACTTACCCCGAAGCGGCGGGACGTTCCCGGCCCCGTCCGCCGCATTCATTCAGGCCGGTGACCTGACCCCTTGAATCCGTCCTTAAGATCAGTTACATTAACCCGGTTTGTTTCAGCATTCAGACTAAATTTCCTGAGGGTTTCCATTGAGCAAGCGGAAAAAGGTCCTGGTCTGGGCGGGAATTTCCGCAGGAACTGCGGTGATCATCCTGATCGCCCTTTTTGCGGCTGCGCAGTATCTTCTCCGGTCGGACGCGGTCCGCGGCAGGATAATCGCCGAAATTTCGCTGATTCTGTCGGGAAAAGTCGACTACTCGGCAATGGAGATAAATTTTTTCCCGCGTCCCGGTCTCGTTTTCCGCGATTTCAGTATGTCCAGACCGGAAGCTGTCTGCACTATCCCCACACTCGCCGTTTATCCAGGGACAATGCCTTTGCTCCGGGGCAGCTTAGAGCTCGACAAGGTTGAACTGGGCGAACCCGACTGCAGCATAAACCTTCCCCGGGACAATGGGGCTGCCCCCCTTTTTTCCTTTGAGGAACTGGACGGTAAGGCCGCCCGGGTCGCGGAGGCTCTGCCTGCGGGACTTACCCTTTCGATCGAGAAAGGCAAGGTCAGGGTTTCCGAATCCGGAGGAGGCGCCTTCACCTGCAGAGACCTCAGCCTGAAGACCTCTTTCGCCTATAAACGGCTGGATGTCGACTTCCAGGGCATCACCGCCGAATGGGGCAGGGTTTCCCTCGGGGGCCGCATTTCATACGATGCCTCGTCCATCAGCATTGAGCGTCTGAGCGGAAGGTTGGCAGGCTCCTCCCTCTCCGGAGTCGATGCAAGGATCTCCCTGGGGGAAGCGCCGGGCATTGAATTGCAGACCGGCGAGGCGGTCCTCGTCCTTGACGAGATCTATCCCTGGCTGGTTTCCAGAGGATGGGTAATCAAGGAAGCCCGGCTGAAGAATCTCAGCGGAGTGCTCAGGGTCAAGTCCCTCCAGTTGGAAGGTCCTCTGAGAAAACCGGACGAGTGGCGCTATGCCGCAAACGGCGGATTCGATGGACTCCGGATAGAATCCGGCGCCCTGCCGCAGCCGCTCCTGATCCGAGAGGGGGGTTTCAACGTCACCCCGGACGAATTTGCATTGCGCGGCGTAAAGGCGGATCTGCTCGATACCTCCGCGGAGGTCTCGGGAAAGATCGGGGTGCGGAATTTCGACATCCAGTCGGCGTCTTTCGAGGTATCCGGGAAATCGGGAAAAAACACCATTGACTGGATAAGTGAGTTTGTCCCAATTCCGGAGGAGGTTAGAATTCCTCCCCGCTTTTCGGTTTCCCGGGCGAGCTTTGACTGGAAGCAGGGGGGATTTTATTCCGTTCAGGGAACTTTCATCCTCCGAACGGGGACCAGCCTGGTTATCGACTTGGCGCGCACGCCTGCCGAACTGAATATCCGCCGGCTTGCAATCAAGGACAGCCGGTCGGACGCGGCATTTTCTTTGCGGTCTGCCGGGGGAGCCGCCGAGGCAACTTTCCGGGGGGTACTTCACAGCGAGACGGCAGATGTGCTCTTCGCCAGTGAACAGCCCGCAGGAGCCAGGATCGAAGGAAATCTGAGCGCGAGAATATTTCCGGGGAAACTGCTGCGCAGCACCGCCCGAGGATATCTCCGGGCATCGAATATTATCATACCTCTGGAATCAACCCCTCCATTCAGGGCCCATTCCATTTCGCTGAAAGCGGCGGAAGACCAGTTCTCTGTCGAATCCGCCGACATTTCATGGGGAGAGCAGCGATTCACCGCGGGAGGAGCTTTCAAGACTTCTGCCGACGGAGTCGTTCTCGATCTCGACATTTCCGCGGGATGGATCGAACTCGACCGGCTGCTGGACTACATAATGGGAGAAAAGGAAAAAGACGCGGATAAACCGGACGGGAAGAAACCCTGGCCTTTACCGTTGCACGGCGTGTTGCGGGTATCCTCAGACCGTCTTGACTACGGGCAACTTATCGCGCAGCCGTTCAGTGCGGATGTTTCCATCAGCCCGCAGCGCATCGGGATGGAATTTCCCCGGCTTTTCATTTGCGGGCAGGCCGCACCCGGCAGGATTGTGATCACTCCCCTGGGAATTTCGATGAATTTCCGGTCTGTATCGGTTAACCAGGAGGTGGAGCCCTTCCTTACCTGTTTTCTCAGAAAAGAAGCCGGCCTGACCGGTCGTTTCGATCTCAACCTGGAAGTCACGGGCCATCTCAAATATCCCGAGTCGCTGCGGGGTACTGCCGGGCTTGTGATGAGGGACGGACGGATATTCCACTTCGAACTGCTGAGCCGGATTCTCCAGTTCATAAATATAACGCAGGTTTTCGTGGGGCGGGTGCCCGATCTCGAAAAGGAAGGCCTCCCTTACGACAGGATTAGCCTGGAAGGCCGGATAGAGGGAGGCAGGCTGCTCCTGAAGGAATTCCTTCTGGAGGGGCCGACGCTGAGACTTGCCGGCCAGGGATATGTCGATTTCATTGAAGAGGATATGGATCTGTCAATGCTTGTGTCCCCGCTGCGGGCCGCCGATTATATCATCGGCAAGATCCCCGTCGTGCGCTACCTGATGGGCGGAACGTTCATCGCCGTTCCGGTGGGGGCATACGGCCATTGGAACGACCCGTTCATTGTGCCGCTTGACCCCTCCGTCCTGGGCCAGAGTATTATGGACGTCTTCCGCCGCGTTTTCAAGATACCGATAAAGGTCCTGGAGCCGCTCCGGTCCCTGGAGAGCCCTCCTGCTTCGACCGAAGGTTCGCCCGGTCCCGAACAGCCGTAGCCCGGCTTCTCAAGCCGACACGACATCCCGCTTTTTCAAGGCCTCTACAAGCGCATCCATGTGGTCTCCTTTTTTTCTCAGGCGGATTTTCTCAAATCCCGCCCCGACAAGATCCTCTTCAACCTCTTCATAAGTGTAGCTGTTTCCCCCCTGAGTCATGGCCAGCATATTGACGGCGAAGACGGCGCCGTCTCTGGGCCTGATCCGGCCCGCATCCATTACGTAATCGCGGATAACGATCCGCCCCCCCGGAACCAGGGAACGATAAACCTTGCTGTAAAGCTCCCGGTTCCGTTTCCGGCTGTTTTGATGGATTATGGCCGACACAAAAGCAAGATCGTGGCCGGCCGGCAATTCATCCTTCAAGAAATCCCCGGAAATGAATCTTACCCGGTCTTCCAGTCCTGCCGCGGCAATCCGTTCACGCGCCATCTCGATTACTTCCGGCCGGTCGAACAGCGTCGCCGTCATGTGCGCGGCTGCACGCAGGAAGGCGATCGTGTAAGTCCCGGGCCCGCCGCCCACGTCTATGAGGCTACCGGCCCTGCCCGGGCGAACCTGCCTGACGATACTATCCGCCCGGTGCGCGGCGACCACGTGCATCGCGCCGATAAACGCCCGCATCGCCTCCGGGCTGCGGGTGGACAGCTCCCCTTCCGCCGGGATCGGGATCCCCTTCACAATGTCCGTGAGCTTGTCCCATCGCTTCCAAAGATGGGATGCATGCAGGATCATCGGGAGGAGCGATTCGGGAGAATCTTTCGAAAGAAACGGTATCAGGCCGGGATCGCACCGGTAGTTTTCTTTGTCTTTGACCAGCAGTCCGATTGCCGACAGCGCATCGAGGAGGATGGTCAACGACCTGAGGTCAAGCCCATTCTCGCCCGCCAGCTGCGCCGCCGTTGCAGGGGACCGCCCCAGGCGCGTGAACAGGTCGAGCTCCGCGCCCGTAAGCAGAATCCGGCTCTCCATGAAGTTCCGGGCCAGCTCGAGAATATTTTCCGCTTTCAAAGTCATCAAAACGCCTTTCCGATATGTTTTTCCATCACGATAAAAAATATCCCGTGCATGCTGAAATCAGGATTTTCCGGAGCGGCGACCGGCACGGCATTGAATCCCAGCTTGCGGAAAAACCGGGCTGAAGTATTGCGCGCAACCGCAAGCATCCGGCCGGATCCACGCTCGGCGCCTGCTTCGATCAGAACCTTGACCAGGCCGGTTCCGATGCCGCGGCCCTGGCATTCCGGAAGCACGGCAATATGCCGGAGCTCCAGAATGGCGGGTGAAGGGCAAAAGGCGGCGACGCCCCCGATGACCTTTTCGCCTGAAAAAGCGGCGAATTCCATTTTTTCGCCTTCCATACCGAATGAGTTGCGGACGTCCCGCGGAAAGCCGAGCGGTTTCCACAGTACTTCCCAAAATAAACTATCCAGCCTCTGTTTATCCTCATCTGAATGTAAAGGTGCAATTACAGGTATCATGGTGAATTCGAATGTGCGTTACAGCGGAGCGAGACCCTTCGATCCTTCGACTGGCTCAGGGCCTCAGGGTGACCCGAGTGGCAGAAAAGACCTGTATCGCCGGAGGAACCTGACTCGACCGCTATTCTACTCTCGCCTGAACTCCTCTCTCACATACTCCCTGATCCGCTCCCACCTTATCTCTACGCGCTTCTCACCCAGGTAATACGGCGCAACCTGATACGGGGCGAAGTAGAAAACGATTTTTTCCGGATGAAGCATGAAATACTGAAAATTGTCCCATCTCGGCCCGGCGCCGCGAAGGACCCAGTCGCGGTCAGTCACTCTCTGATCTTTGAGAATTTCGGCAATCGCAAGGTCGGAGATGCACCGGATGGATCCTCTACCCTTGAATATATCCTCGATCTGAATCTCCCTGGCGGTCCTGAGATCGTAAGTTACGGCCCTGATCCCGGGATAAGGATGGGCCCCGCCCGTGAAGCTTTCAATGCGAAAAAGAAAGCTGGCGATACGGGAGGAGAATTCGGAGCAGGAGTAGCTGATGGTGAGATGAAACTTCCAGTCGGGGTTTTCCGGGTTTTCGGGTACAGAGGCTTTGAACCGCGAAAGCTCCACCTTCGTCCACTTCTCCGTCGCCCGGTTCACCTGCGTATTTGCGGTGACCGGGTAGCGGATCTCGACGGAAATCTTCCCGTTCTCTTCCTGAATTTTTTCTGATTTCAGGACGGCGATCGCCTCGCAGGTTCCTGCTGCAGCGAAATAGAACATGACGGCGATTATCGCGGCCGGAATTCCTTTAACGCGGATCCTCGGCATCGGCCTCCTCCCTCTTCAGCATCATGACGCGGTTAAAGTGTGCTTTTACTCGAAGAACGCTTTCCGCGTATGTAGACGCAAATCATCCGGAAGTCAATAGCAGGAGGTTCTCATTGCAAAATTGAAGGCACATGGGGTAAAAAGATGCAGTATCGGAGCGAGGTCAGTGATCAAGAACAGCTACGACTCCATTATTCCTTACACGACAAAGGACGGCTCGGAAATACGCGAGCTGCTGCACCCTGACCGGGACGGGGCGGCAAGGACGAGCCTGGCGGAAGCGGCGGTCGGGCCGGGTCGCGAAACGCGCCTCCACCGGCACCTGCGGGCGGAGGAGATTTACCATATTGCGGAAGGAGAGGGGTTCCTGACGCTCGGGGATGAAACGATCTTCGTCCGGAAAGGCGACACTGTCTTGATTCCGCCCGGCGAACCGCACATGGTCAGGAATTCGGGCGTCGCGCCGCTGCGAATCATCTGCTGCTGCTCCCCCGCGTACTCGCACGAGGACACGGAGCTGATGTAGACATACGTTTCCGGTTTATTGACCGACCGGAAACATCGGTTTTACTGCCTCAGTTCTCTTTCCCTCTTCTGTTCCGCATTTACAATCCTGATCACGTCCGTCAATTCGCCCGCAAGCAGGTCCAGCAGGTCGTCTATGGAGAGAATTCCGATCAGCGCCCCTCTTTCATCCGTCACTATTATCCTCCTGATTCCGTAAGTGCGCATGCATTGGATAGTATCCCAGACTCCGCTGTCGCTCCGGGCCGTAACGGGATTCAATGTCATAATATCCTCCACAAATACACTGTCCAGAGGAACTTCCTTCGCGATCAGCTCGACGACGATGTCGCGGTCGGTCAGAATACCGACGGGCATCACGTTGCCGTTCATGTCCTCAACGACTACGACGTCTCCGACATGATAGCTGCGCATGAGCCGGGCGGCTTCGATTATGTTTTCTTTCCTCCTCACGACAACCACATCACGGTTGCAGATGTCTCCGATAGGCATGTTTCACCTCCTGTTTGGGTCATCGGGCTTCCGGTTTACGGGATCAGACATGAAGAGAGGAGAGCCAGGCGCGATTCTGAGATGCAGATTAACTGCGGTTTTTCGGGACACTTTTTCCCCGGCTTCTCGGCCCGGAGCCGGAAGCCCGATGCCTGAAGCCTGTTTTTATATTAGTACGGCGCAAGACAGAAGAAAACAGACATTTTCGTTACAAAGCTCTTGCAATTTCGGCCAGTTAATTAATAGAATGCGTTGTTTCGGAAGCATACCGCACCCGTTATTCAAAAGTTAGACATCAACTGCAACCCGGAACAATTTATTGCTCAGGGGTCATCCAACGGCAGGATACCAGACTTTGGATCTGGTCATGAAGGTTCGAATCCTTCCCCCTGAACCATATCATCAAGAATCCCGTAGGAGATGCGATGGAACCTGTCAGGATAATGCCCTGTCTCGATATGAAAGAGGGGCGGGTTGTAAAGGGAGTTCATTTCATAGACATCCGGGACGCCGGAGATCCCGTCGAGAATGCAGCATTTTATCAGGCGGAAGAGGCGGATGAACTCGCAATGCTGGATATCGCCGCTACTCTGGAAAACCGCGGCACGCGGCTGGAATGGGTTCGCCAGGTATCTTCCGTGATTAAAATTCCCCTCACGGTCGGAGGCGGAATCGGGTGCCTGAACGATATCGATCTCGTCCTCGGCGCCGGGGCAAGCAAGGTTTCGATGAACAGCTCCGCCGTCGAAGACCCCGGGTTGATACTGGAAGCGGCATTGCACTGCGGAGCCGGGCGGATTACAGTCGCCATCGATGCAAGAAGAAACCCGGCAATGCCTTCCGGATTCGAGCTTGTAGTGTCCGGCGGAACCAGGCCCGTCGGAAAGGACGCCGTTGAATGGGCGAAGCGATGCCAGGAGCTCGGAGCAAGCGTGATACTTCCCACCAGCATGGATGGAGACGGCACGCGCAAAGGCTATGACATCGAATTCACCAGGGCTATTTCAGACGCAGTACGCGTCCCGGTAGTAGCCTCAGGCGGCGCCGGCAAGCTCGAGGATTTCCATGATGCCGTAGTAAAGGGAGGGGCCAAGATCCTTCTGGCCGCATCCGTGTTTCATTTCCGGACCATTCGGATCCGGGAGGTCAAGGATTACCTGAGCAGCCGTGGTATTCCCGTGCTAAAAACAGTTTAGAGTTCAGGATTCAGAGTTCCGAGTTGAAAAGGTGAGTCTATCCTTGAAGCTGCCGGCATCCGGGGAGTTCATCGTACCCTGAATCCATGGAGGATCCTTATCGCGATAACCGGATCCGGCATAGAGCACTTCCTCCGGCCCCTAACGCCTTATGCTCGCGCCCGAAAGCCTCGAATCGCGTATCCTTTCAAAAGCGGAGATCTCGTAAGTGACGTCCGGCGGCCCGAAACAATGCTGGGGTATTTCAGGACGGGAACAGTCGCGCCAGTCGCTGTCGAGAATTTTCAGCAGCCTGTATTCGTGAGAACGAAGGCTCTTGATGTAATAGAAATTGACCGGTTGAATCCCGCCGATAATGAGGATATCGGCAGCTGCCATTCCGCAGAATACGTAATCGGGCAGCTGCGGCCTTATTGCCGCGGCTACATCCTTGTCCGGGTCCAGCTGGCAGATGTAATGCAGGCCCGGGACATAGAACATGGCAGGATAGGTCATGGACGGCGGTATTATCCTTACGGTGCTGCCGGGACGGACCGTCCGGAGGAACTCCACCACTGCTTCGGTTCCCGTCTTGTACCCCACCCGGTTCTCGCTTATGTATTCCCATAAAGTGCTCCGGTGCGGCTGTCCGGTCAGCGCGCTCAGATACAGAGCGTTGGAAAAAAAGAGGAGAACGGCAATTGCGACTGCAACCGGCCTGCTCAGAAACCAGAGTATCTGAAGCGTGCAAAGGATCAGGACGCTGCCGATAAGAATCAGCGGCACCAGGTATCTCATATCAGCCATAGCAGCCATATGCGCCGGCTGGGGCGAAAAAGAGACGAGGATCGCGATGTAGACAGCCATGAACCCCATGAGAAAAAGGCATTCGGCGGCCGCCGGCCTGAACTCCCGCAAGCGGCGGAAGATGAACGGGCCGGCCAGGACCGGGAGAAGCGCCGCCGGAATGAATTCAAAGCGGGCCAGATCTTTCAGGTGAAGCGCGCCCAACATAAAGATCCTGGTGAAAAAAGGCGTGGGATCCCCGGCCGGGATTCCCGCATGGAGCGGATTGGACCGGGTCAGAATGAATATCCCCGACACGAGGGCTACGGCGGAAATCACGGCGAATAACCGGTAGTGGTCCCTTGTCCGGTAGCGCCGAAGAAGGAAAAAAAGCGGGAGAGATCCAAAAAGCGCGGCTGCATTGAGATAATTGGTAAAAACCAGGCAGGCGGCCAAAGACGCGCCGGCGAGCAGAGCTATTCTGCCCTTCAGGCCGGTATCCGCTTTGTATGAAAACGCAGCCAGCAGTCCCGCCGAAAAAAAGGCCGCCAGCGCATAGTAACGGCACTGCCGGATATACAACAGGTACGCAGTACTGAATGCCGCCGCAAGGGGAGCCAGATGCCACGGGACCATTTTCCCGAAATGCCATTTTGCCCAGAGGGCGACGGCGACAAGGGCTGCAAGCCCGGCAAGCAGAAAGATAATCCTCCCCCCCAGGTTGGTCTCGCCGAACAGATAAATCCCCAGCGCCGCAGCATAATACTGCAGAGGCGGCATGTAGAAATTTTTCAGGTTCCGGTCAAGTTCCGCTCCCGCGCGATAACCGATCAGGTTTGTTCCGTCCCAGGCGGTTAAAGAGCCGAACCGGATCAGGTTGCGCCCGAAGAGGGCCGTATTGGCTTCGTCCTCCCAGAAGGCATGGTTTCCCAACCCGTAAAAGGATAGAATGCCGGCGCAAACAACAACGGCGGCAAGCACCGCATACGGATAAAGCTTCGGATGGATCCTCTTTACCGGAGCCATGAGTCTGAAGACTATCCGGCGCAAGCTCCGTAGAATCTTCGATCCCCAGGGAAGATGATTAAACATGGTTCGCTCGCTTACTCCGTATGTCTCGGCGGACCGCGGCGGACGAGTATTGGCTCGCTGCCGGATTCAGATTCGATCCGCTTTTATCCCGATGAGAACAGTATTTATTCCCGTCGGAGGCTTATACCAGCGGCTGCGGAATGCTGTCAACGCATCAAATTTGCTGGCCTGGAAGATGCCGACCGTATAATATGCATGCATCCGGGACGCAGGAGGGGGAAATGGAGATGAAGGAATCGGACATCGTAAATAATTTCCAGGCCCAGAGGGCGTGGTTCCGGTCAGGAATGACAAGGAACATCGAATTCCGCATCGAGAGTCTCCGGATTCTGAAAAACGCAATTTCTGATTCCGAACCGGAAATCCTGGAAGCCCTTCGGCAGGATATGGGGAAACCGGCCGTCGAGGCCTGGTTGAGCGAAATTTTCATGACCATCCGCGAGATCGAAACCGCCGTCCGCGACCTCCCCCGGTGGATCCGTCCGAAAACAGTCCCCACGCCCCTGGCTCATTTTCCTGCAAAAAGCCGCATACTGCCCGAACCGTACGGCGTGGCCCTGATCCTTGCTCCGTGGAACTATCCCCTCAGGCTCCTCGCCGGACCCCTGATCGGAGCACTTGCGGCGGGGAACTGCGTCGCGATGAAACCTTCGGAAATAGCCCCCTGCACTTCATCGCTGATCGCGCGGATCATCCGTGAAAACTTCGATCAGCGCCACGCCGCGGTCGTGGAGGGAGGCCCGGAAACTTCCCGCGCCCTCCTCGAGCTCCCTTTCGATTACATTTTCTACACGGGAGGAACCCGCATCGGCCGGCTGGTGATGGAAGCGGCCGCGAAGAACCTTGCTCCCGTGACCCTGGAGCTTGGAGGAAAGAGCCCCTGCATCGTGGACCGGAGCACGGATATCGAAAAGGCCGCCCGGCGCATCGCATGGGGGAAATTTTTCAACGCGGGACAGACCTGCGTCGCCCCCGATTATGTCTGCGTCAGCCGGGAAATCGAGGACGACCTGGTCGGGGCGTTAAGCAGAGCGGTCTCCGAATTCTATGGGGAAGACCCGGTCAAAAGCCCGGATTACGCGAGGATAGTGAATGAAAGGCATTTCGACAGGATAATGGGAATCATCCGTGGAGACATAGCGGCCGGCGGCGCCGGAATCCGGGCAGAAAAGTATATTGCCCCGACCATCATCCGAAACGTCTCATGGAAGGACGGCATCATGGAGGAAGAGATTTTCGGGCCGGTTCTGCCCGTTATTGCCTACGGCGACATAGATGAATTAATCGGCGAGATAGTACGCCGCCCGAAGCCTTTGGCCCTTTACCTGTTCACCGACGACGGCAAACTGCGGGACAGAATCGTACGGGATATACCGGCGGGAGGTGTCTGTATCAACGATACCCTGCGTCACCTTTCGAATCCGCATCTCCCCTTCGGGGGCGTCGGAGAAAGCGGAATGGGCAGCTATCACGGGAAGAAGAGCTTCGCAGCGTTCTCGCATTTCAAGAGCATCATGGAGCGCGGCATGACACCCGATCTTCCCCTGGCCTATCCGCCATACAAAACCTCTCTTCCTGCTCTTAAAAGAATCATGAGATGGCTCGGGTGAAAAAGTTCCCGGTTTACAGGTTATAAATCTTCCGGCGTTTTCAAACCGCCGGCCTATTTGAGGCCGGAGGGGAGCCCTATAGCCCTCTCCAGATCAGCCTCGGCCGTCTTATAGTCGTAAACGGCCTGGTTGAGAGTCGTTTTTGCGTTGCTGTAGATGACGAGGGCGTCGGTGACTTCAATCGGGCTCCCTACCCCGGCTGCATACCGGCCCCGGGCAAGTTCGAGATTCTCCGCTCCCTGCCTGACTGTTATCTCCCCTGTCGAGATGCGCTCTCTCGCCTCCCGTAAATTCAGGACCGCCTGCTCGACCTCCAGCTTGATCGCCTGGCGCAAAGACTCCTCATTGGCCTTGAGAACTCTCAGATTCGCCTTGGCTTCCTCGACCTGGTACCGGGTCAGAAATCCGCTGAAAATCGGAAAATTCACCGCAGCGCCAACCGCCCACCCCCGGTCCAGAGGGGCTTCGTCTCCGGCCCATCCGAAATTGGCGTTGCCGGTAAGATACGGCAGATAATCGGACCGGACCAGGCGCACGGATTGCTCGGCGGCCTTCTCCCGCGCAATTATAGACTGGAGATCCGGTCTCGATTCGTATGCTCTCTTCAAGACCTCGCCGAGTTCAGCATCTCCGGGCTGAATCACCGCCTCTTCCTGAACAGTGTAATCGGGAACGGCCGAGACGCCCATGGCGTTGTTCAAATTAACCCTGGCAATCCGGACTGTATTTTCCGCCCGGATAAAATTAAGACGGGCGTTGCTGAGGTCCACCTCGGCTTTTGTCACGTCAATTCTCGGCTTGGTGCCGACTTCATAAAAAGCCCGGGCCTGTTCCAGATGCTCCTGGAACTGACCGACTGTTTCGACAGCCACGGCCCTGTTTCTCTGGGCCTGCAGCAGCGCGTAATAGGTCTGCTTCACCCGGAAAACGACCTGCTCGGCCGTGCTCTCGAGATCCGAGCGGGAAGATTCGAGCTGAAACGCCTGAACTCCGACCTGCGATGATGTGCGGCCGAAGTCGTATATATTCTGGGTGCCGGTGAAGGTTCCCGTATATGAATTGAACGGACCCGTCGTTCGTATGCCTCCTCCCGCCTGCTGCGCCGGGTCGCTCCGGCTGTACCCCGCCGCAAAATTGACCTGCGGGTAGTATGCCGACCTGGCTTGTCCCACGCGACTCCGGCTCGCATCCACATTGCCCCTGGCGGCTATTATTCCCGGATGATTTTCCAGCGCGATCCGCACGGCCCGGTCCAGGGTCAAAACGCTTCCCGGAGAAATCGCTTCGGCTGCGGGACACGGCGCCCCCAGGAACGGCAAACATAACAAGAAAATAAGAACAAGCCTTAAGTGCTTCATTTATTTTGGTCCTTTCGCGTCGCCAGCGTCATGGAACTCCGGCCATTATAGGAAGAACATACATAAATTTCTATAAGAAAATGGATGGACTCGTGCCGGGGGGTAAACGGCATCGGAAAAGACTTCTACTCCGTGGCAAATATCTGGTAAGTGTATTCAGGCGTTGGGCAAAAGGAGAAATTCCAAACACCAAGCACCAAATTACAGACAATGCTCAAATTCGAAATTCAAAATCCGAATGATAGACGAGGCCTGGTGCCAAAGTACTTCTGATCGGATAAAAAGGTGCACGCGGGAAAGCGGGAAGGCGCTGCCCTGGAGATAATTATAGTGTTATAGCCAACCTTGGGGCATTTTTGTGAAGTCAGGTCAAAATTGCCGTTGCGGAAAAGTGAAATTTACCATTTGCCTCGGATGCCAAAGAGGTATTTGCCGGGAATGCGCTGTTTTTGAGCTGATCGGGTCCGGGTGCGGCTGTGTCTGGCCGGCATACTATTGTCCCGAATGCGCCCGGGACCAGGCTGTCAACCCTAACGCCTGCTTCCGGGATTGATGTCTAGACCTTTGCTGAGAGAACTAAGATTTTCCTTCTTTCTTTCTGGATTCTTTTTTGGGCGCAGGCGTATCTCCCTTCTCGCCCGAAAGGGCCTGCCACTGGAAGAAGGTCTTCGCCTGCTCGGCTACGAAGGCAGTCCACGCCTCAAGGAAATCCTCCGAGGTCTTGAGACAGGATTTCCATACTTGTTCCGGGTCTTCACCTCTCTCTTTTCCGGACTTATACGCATCGGCGGTCTTTTCGAACAGAGTCAGCCAGGAGTTGAAGACTTTCGTATAATTCTCCTGCCAGCTTTTGGAAATCCTGACCAGCTCATCCATTCCCGATTCGGCGGGAAAAAGACCCGCAGGAGACCCCTCCAGGGACTTGCGCCATGCCTTTATCAGATCTTCCCAGGGATTCTTCCCCTCCATTCCCTTGATCCCCAGTGTCTGAAACGGTTTTGAATATGAACTCAGGATATCAGCGCTGAGGTTCCTGTAGTTCTCCATCCAGTTCTTCGACATATCCGCTGTTTCGCCGCTGGAAGACATCTCGATATAATCCATCCACGACTTCATCATTCTATTGTACATTTCGAAGCCGCCCGTAACAAGCTCGAAGCTTTCCTTCGGAAACTTGAAAAAAGAGTCCCACCTGAATGCCTGATCGCCCATTTCCGTCTCCTTCCTGAAGTTCGGCCCCCCAAGCCATTTTGAACGGCCATGATCACGCAAATCGTGAAAACAACCTCAAGATACATTATCGAGAAAAAAGGCAAAAAGTTAAATCTTTTTTTCGGACTACATTTTTCTTAAGTTTTGCCCGCTTAATCCGATATTTAACCTTGAGGTTACATTGGATTAATCTGTTGCTCTCGATTCACTCAGTGAAAGAGGCCTCTCCCATGTCCAAAGTTTATTATTCGACATCAGAGGTGGCTCATTTTTTCGGCATCAATCGGGTTACTATTTACCGTTGGGCCAAAAAGGGGACCATCAAGTCGTACCGAATCGGTAAACATCTGAAGATTCCCGCGGCCGAGGTTGAGCGAATGCGGCGGGAGTTCGGTTTCGTGGAGATAGTTAATCTGAAATGATCTGGCCCCCAATTTGCAATTATATCAGGTATGCCGCGAAAAAGCGGGCGACCCCGCAGCTGATTTTTTTACAACTGTTCAATATCATGCAACATTTCTTTGACAGCTGAACCGAATATTCTTCCGCCTGGAGACGCCCGACAAAAAATCTCCGGCGGAACAGATAAATATTTGACAGCCGGTCCGGTCTTTCGCATGTCGCAGCCCGGCTTTACCAGGGGAGGGGCAAATCGCAAGCGGGTTCATTATGATTTCATGAATCCGAAAAAAGAACTGAGCCGATCACGAGAGAAAGTCTTGACTGCAATGATCTGTTGAGAAAGTGAGCGGCGGAGATCAGAGGATGAGGAGTTCCGGCCCAGAGCATCACCGAAACGACCGATCCAAGGAGGAAGGGGGTAGACCGCATGAAAAAATTTTTCAATAATCTTAAACTCTCCAAGAAGATGTTGATTTCGCCGGTTCTGGTGATGCTGTTTTTGACGGCCCTGGCGTATGGAGCATTTCACGGCATGTCTCAGCAGAAAGCCGCAATTGAAGACATTTTCAACAACCGGTTTGTTGCCTTCCAGAACAGCGCGAAGATCCTTCAGGACGCCGCCATCGTCCATGCAAACCTTTATAAAGTCCTGAACTGGTCGAGCACAAATTACGACGCCCAGAAAATAGACGCCCTGGCGAAAGAGCAGACACAGACGATAGTCAAAGATATCGAGTTTATCAAAAAGCTGATGGGATCAGGGGCGCTGAGCGCTGAAGAGAGAAAACTCTATCAGGCGGTTCTGGACAACATTCTCGAGTATCAGAAGCCGGCCAACGGCGTTATCGACATCGGATCCGCCGACATCAACGGCGCCGTCATGTTCATGAGCGTTGCCGACGAGAGATTCCAGATCCTCAGCAAGAGCCTGTATGACCTTATCGCTCTCGAGACAAAACTCAGCAAAGAGAGCTATGACTTCTCGATGACGACCTTCAACAACACGCTCAAGATATTCCTCGCTGTATTCGCCATCGCTGTCATCCTTTCGCTCCTGACCAGCATATCGATCACCAGGCTGATCGTCAGGCCGATCAATCAGGCGATTTCCGTGCTCAGAAAAGTAGCGGAAGGCGATCTGACGCAGAGAATAGAGATGAACTCCAAGGACGAGATAGGAGATCTTGTCGATTCGGTAAACACCATGCGCGAAAAAATGGGAGATGCGGTAGGCCAGGCGCTGCAGGTTTCTCAGATTCTCTCCGATTCCTCATCCCAGCAGGCTGCATCCCTGGAAGAGACTTCCGCATCCCTGGATGAGATAGCGTCCATGACCCGCCAGAACGCCGCCAATACCAACGAGGCCAACCAGCTGATGATCTCGGCGAAACAGGCGATCAAGAAGGCGAATGAATCCATGTCCGAGCTGACGCGCTCGATGAAAGATATAACCGGCGCCAGCGAGCAGACCCAGAAAATAGTTAAGAGCATCGACGAAATCGCGTTTCAGACGAACCTGCTCGCTCTTAACGCCGCAGTCGAAGCGGCCAGGGCGGGCGAAGCCGGCGCGGGTTTCGCGGTCGTAGCGGACGAGGTGCGCAACCTTGCCATGAGGGCTACGGAGTCGGCGAGGAACTCCTCAAACCTGATCGAAGACATCGTCAATAAGGTCAGAAGCGGGGAGAGCCTTGTCAACGTGACGAGCACCGCGTTCGATCAGGTGACCACGAGCTCGGACAAGGTCGTCGAACTCATGAGCGAAATTGCCGCCGCCTCCCAGGAACAGGCGCAGGGACTGGATCAGATCAACAGCGCCATGGCCGGCATGAATTCGACAACGCAGCAGAATGCCGGAAACGCCGAAAAACTCGCTTCGATAATGGGGAATTTCAGAACGGAAGACGTGGAAATCCGGAAGGAAACCTCATCTGCCCTGCCCGGACCCAAGCACAAGATTGTCAATCCGGAGCAGATTCTCCCGCTGAAGGAGGAAGGGGAAGAGCATTTCAAATAATAATCCGGTCTTTCCTGATTCGGACGCCGTTGCCTGGCCCGGATCAGTCAGCAAGGCAAGCGGCCGATTTTCCTCTTTGGATGGGACCCGCACAGGCATCAGAAAAACTTTTCTTCCGCCCGTGCGGGTCCATTGGTTTTAACTAAGGAGTGGTTTCGATGGAGTTGAAGCAGAGCGGAGCGGAAGAAATAGAAAAATTAAAGCTCGAGAGAGTGCAGATGGAGGCCTTGCGGCAGAAGATGCAGGAGGCCCTGAACAACCCTTTCCTGCAGGCGGATGTAAGGCGAAAATACAAAATAGCCATTCCCGAATACGAGAAAAGAATAAAGAGCATTTCGGGAAAATTAAAGACATTGGAGATGCTCAGAAACTTCGATCCCGATAATTACTCCTTGCCTACTCACTATCAGCACCATAAAAAATAACCGCCCGCTTAAGATAATTTCATTATTTCAGGTAAGTTTCCCCGAAGACGGATTTAATGTTCCGCAGTATTGGAAAACGGGAGTCCCCCGATAGGAAAGCATCTCCGGCACGTACTATAGAAATTAAAAGTACGCTTCGGAGAGTCCCGCCATCAACCGTCCCTTCTTTCGCCGTTTACTGGAACTTATCATTACGGCCCTGATTATGGCCGCGGTCGTCTTGATCTACTTCGCGTTCTCTGACGACCCCCAAAGCTCCCAGATGTCAAAAATAAGATTCCACTCCATGACCGGCAGCTTCAAAACCAAATAAACTTACATGTCTCATGGTGCGGGCCTCCTTTTCGGAGAAGGTCTTGGGAGGCGGCTGATAGTACAGAGGGTCGTAGATCCATTTTCTTCCCGTCCAGTCGAGGAAAGAAACCGGTCCCGGCTCACAGCTATACCGGTATGCGCAGCCAGCCAGCAGCACGCACGAAGCAAATACAGCCGCCGCTCCGATCAGCCCCGGCGGGAGAAGAACGCCTCTTCGGCGCACGCCTCCGGCGCCGTCAGACGACATACTCTTCGGGATCTTCCTCAAACTCCTGCTTGCATTCCTCAGAGCAGAAATAATAGTTCCTGCCTTCATATTCGCTCCTGAACTTCGATCTTTTCTCATCCACTTCCATTTTGCAGACAGGATCGATAGCCATAACGGCACCCCCTTGCTGAAAGTGTAGAAGAAAAAAAAAGAAATCCGCCATGAACGCCTGGATTATTTTTTTCTTCTTTTTCCCCTAAAACGGCTCAGTCTTTACCCGAAAGGAAAAATTTTCCTCCCCCGGCGCCGGCTGTCTTTAAATTTTACAATAAAATCAATCATATTCGGCCGAACAAGGCTGGCATGCAATTTGAAAATAAATTAACAAAATATCTTTAAGGAGAAAAAGCGATGAAAAGGAAGATGGCCGCGATCAGTTTCCTGGCGTTTCTCCTTTTTCTTACGGGACAGGTTTCAGCCGAGAAATGGGTTCCGGTGCCCGGGTGGCCTCTGGCGTATTATGACGAGGAAAGCATTCAGTACCCGGAAAAGATATATTTTTCCTGGGGGATTTTCGTTGTAGTGCGCGATGATCGGGATTATGCGCGCGTATGGACAAAACATGTCGCCCCCGAAGGGGAAAATCCGCGCACTCTATACGAAATGAGATTTTCCCAGAGGTCCTGCCGCGCGGTTTACAGCGTGGACGAGCACGAAAATCCGATTCCGCCGCTTGACCCGTCCTACATGCCTGTTATCCCGGACACAATGCAGTACTCTCTTTTCAGTACGCTTTACGAAATAGCATCCGATCCGGACGTAGAGCACGCTTATAAAATGCAATATCCCTGAAACTCATTCAATCGTCCAAGTTGTGCCTTGCGCCCCGTCCTTTATAACAATCCGCCGGGAAGCAAGCTCCGCCCGGATCTCGTCCGCTCTCTTCCAGTCTTTGGCCGCCCTGGCGGAGCGTCTCTCTTCAATGAGCCTTTCGACTTCCCTCACATCAAGTTTCAATTTGGATATTTCCCGGTCGCGGTCTTTCCG
The DNA here is from genome assembly GCA_028712885.1 of Syntrophales bacterium. Taxonomy (GTDB): domain Bacteria; phylum Desulfobacterota; class Syntrophia; order Syntrophales; family UBA4778; genus JAQTPK01. The sequence continues at coordinate 51,357 of JAQTPK010000017.1, forward strand.
GAAATAGACCTCCGGGTCTTCCTGGAAGAGGCCCAGAACTTTTCCCGTTTCGAGTATCCGGTCGCGCGCCGCGGCGAGCACTACCGAAGCGGGGGCGTCTATCCGGCCTCCCTTTTCGTTGAGATAACCGTTAACCGTCCTGACTGCGTCGAATATGAAGCCGATAGCCCGGGCGGTGTTGAAATCATCATCCATAGCCTCCACAAACCGCGCGGGGAGCTCATTTATCTTTTCAGCCGCCTCTCGGTCCTTCTTCCCCAGCTTCTCCGGCGTCAGTCCCGGCGCTTCGGGCGCGGAGGCAAGGACTTCCTTTATCCTGTTCAGGGTCGAATAGAACCGCTCCATCCCGGAACGCGCCTCCGCGAGGGCTTCCTCGGTGAAATCGACAGGGCTCCGGTAATGGCTCTGCAGGATGAAGAGCCTCAGCACCTCGGGATGGTACCGTCCCAGCATCTCCCGGATGGAGAAGACGTTTCCGAGCGACTTTGACATCTTTTCGCTCTCGATCCTGATGAAGCCGTTGTGCAGCCAGTACCTGGCAAAAGGCTTCCCCGTAGCGCCCTCCGATTGCGCAATTTCGTTTTCATGATGGGGGAAGATGAGGTCTTCGCCTCCACCATGAATGTCAAAAGTTTCCCCGAGGTATCTCTGGCTCATAACGGAGCACTCTATATGCCATCCGGGCCTCCCGGGACCCCACGGGCTTTCCCATTTCGGCTCGCCCTCTTTGCTCGCTTTCCACAGCGCAAAATCCAGGGGGCTTCTCTTTTTCTCGTCCACTTCGATTCTTGCCCCGGCCAGCATATCTTCCGGTTTCCGGCCCGAGAGCTTTCCATATCCCGCAAACTTGTCGACGGCGAAAAAGACATTTCCGCCCGCCTCGTAGGCAAGTCCCTTTTCGAACAGTTTCCCGATCAGAGCGATCATGCCCGGGATATTTTCCGTCGCCCGCGGGGCTATATCAGGACGGGAAACGCCGAGCTCGTCCATGTCCCTGTCGTGCTCGAGGATATACCGCTCCGTGACCTCGGAAATATCCTTCGATTCCTTATTCGCCCGGGATATGATCTTGTCGTCGACGTCCGTAAAATTCTTTACATAGGTTACGTCGTACCCCCGGAAACGGAGGTATTTTGTGATCACGTCAAAAGCAACCGCCGAGCGGGCGTGTCCCATGTGGCAGGTATCGTAAACCGTCACCCCGCAGGTGTAGATGCCCGCCTTGCCGGGCGTAATCGGCTCGAATTCCTCTTTCCTCCTTGTAAGGGTATTGTAAACCTTCAATGTCATAACGTCCCCCGTATCAAGACTTTGGGCGTTAGACGTCAGACGTCAGGAAAGAACGCACCGGCCTGGAAACCTAATGTCCAATGTCCAACGTCTGAAGCCCATTACGGAAAGAGCGCCAGCATATCCAGCGCCGTATCTTCCTCCAGTCCGGTCATTATATTCATGTTCTGAACCGCCTGGCCCGCAGCACCCTTGAAGAGATTGTCTATTGCGGAACAAACGGCTACTCTTCTTTGTTCCCCGTCGACGGCAAACCCGATGTCGCAACAATTTGTTCCCCTGACCGAAGAGACGTTCGGAAGCGCACCCTCGGGGCAGATCCGGACAAACTTTTCGTCGCGATAAAAAGCCCGGTAGAGGGAAATCAGATCCGCAGCAGACATCTCCCTTTGCAGGGTCGCGTACATCGTGCTCAGGATTCCCCGGGTGATCGGGAGCAGATGGGGCGCAAAAGATATCCGGATTTCGGATCCGGATATCCTGCCGAGCTCCTGCTCCATCTCGGGGGTGTGCCGGTGCTTGAAAACATTGTATGCCTTGAAGCCCCCGTTCACTTCGCAGAACAGGGATCCTGTCTTCGGCTCCCGGCCCGCCCCGCTCGCGCCCGATTTCGAATCGACTATGATGGATGCGGGATCGAGGATCCCCTTTTTGAGAGCGGGCGCCAGCCCGAGAATGACGCTGGTCGGATAACACCCGGGGTTGGCGACAAGGCCGGCCGCGGCTATTTCCTTCCGGTACAGTTCGGGAAGTCCGTATACGGCTTTGCCCAGCAGCTCGGGCGAGGCATGCCGGCAATAATGTTTTTCAAAGACCGAGACGTCGCGCAGCCGGTAATCCGCGCTCAGATCGACCACCTTTTTCCCGGCCTTGATGAACAAAGGCACCGCTTCCATCGCGGTC
>JAQTPK010000064.1 GCA_028712885.1 Syntrophales bacterium
ATACCGGCGTCCCGGATAATGTATTCGGCCTGGCGCGAGGAACTGGTCGCGTATATCGGCACGGAGACGCCCCTGATGCCCAGTATCGCGTAATCCGCGACGGCCCATTCCGGTCTGTTCGGGGAAAAAATGCCGACCATTTCACCCGGTCTGACGTTCAGTTCAAGAATCGCTTTAGAAACCAGACGGGCATTGCCGTAGACGTCGCGAAAGGAAAGGCTCATCCAGCCCTGGGGAGTTTTGAAGCGCATGGCCGTTTTGTTTCCGAATCTCTCCGCGGCGCGGCGTAAAACCAGGGCAAGGTGGCTCATGTCGGTTTCCGCGGAATTCGTCTTCTGCCGTTCTGAAATCATATCTCCTCACCTGCTATTTTCAAACCAGTTCCAGCTCCCCGCAGGCCCCCATATTTTCCCCGGCGATCACGAGTATACCCGTTACCCCGCTTATTTTCGATCCGAACCTCAGGGCGGGATCGATATCCGCCCTGCCCCGGATCCTGTTCCCGACCGCCGTGGCAGCGGCATCGGCAAGCGCCGCAGACCGGGCCAAGACGCACACGGCGTCGGCCTTTCCGAGGCTGAGCGACGGTCCAACAGTCGCGGAAGAAGTGCATATGCCCAGCGGGGACATTTCGGGACTGATCTTCAGGACGATTTTTCCGCTCAAGGGAGAACCGCCGGCAAATACTCCAATCCGGACCTCCCGTCCCGACTTCAGGTAAATATCTCCTCCGTTTTCCACGATCACCTGGCTGCTGGAGCCATTGAGAATGTCTTCGCCGACAAACTGGGCGACGGCGCCCGCCACCGCCGCCATGGGCCCTACCCCGGCTTTGGCCGATTCCTCCAGCATGGTCCTGACTATCTGCGGGGCGACGGGGTCGAAGCCGATCGGCTGCAGCGAATCCCTGAACTCCGGCCGGATCCTTATGTATTCCTCGAGATAGTTTCTGTATTTGATAATCGACTCGCGGGCGAGCGCCGTCATATCTCTGTCGGCGCGAATCCATAGGTCCGTTTCCCGGACCTGCACTTCGAAAGTCGCCAACCCGGTCTCACGGACCTCGTTTCGGTATCTTCGCTCGCGGTATATACCGTCCATTGCGTCTATTGCGTCCGTTGCGTCCATAGCGTCCGCGAATCCTTAATTTCTGCGTTCATAAAGAATTCGGGTCAGTTGCAGTCATGGAGTCTATAAGCGGCAATCCCGATTGCGAAAATTTCGACGCAAAGGACGCAATAGACGCGATTACATGAACCGTATTGCCCCCGGCCCGAGGATAAGGTCGACTCCCTTTTTCACCTCGTCGGAAATGCGGGTGCGCATGTCCTTTCCCAGATAAATGACCGTTTCGCTTTCCTCCACGAGGAGGTGGAAGTAACACTCGGCGGCGCCGGGATGGCTCCTGAGGAGGTCTTTGAGGGCGGATATCTGGGAGTCCGTCACGGAGCCGTTGCGGACAATAAAATGAACGGAGTTGACGGGCTGCTCCAGCGCCTGAAGCAGGGAGACCACTTCGGTGATCCTGATCTTCGGCCCGTCCTGCTCCACTTTCAATATGCCTTTGACCAGCAGGGGCTCCTCGCTGCGGAGCAGATCCCCGAATTTCCTGTACGGCTCGGGGAAGGCAATCGCCTGCACCGAGCCCTTCATATCCTCCAGGGAAACGCGGGCCATCGTCTCCTTCTTTTTCGTCAGGACTTCCCGGATGCCGCTCACGATCCCGGCGAATGTGACCGTTTCCCCTTCCCTGCGCAGGACGGCATGGTCGTGCTCGTCCCCGTCGCTCACGCAGGCGCCTTCGCCGGAGTCATCCCCGTTGTCCGTGCGGCCGGCGTAGAAAGACGAGTCGGTATTCGCGACGAGCTGCAGGCGGTCGGCAAGGCCGGAGAGCGGATGGCTGGTGATATAAAAACCGAGCGTCTCCTTTTCGTAGGCGAGCAGCTCATTGCTGTTCCATTCGGGCGCGGTCTTCTCGCCGGCGGGCCGTCCTTCGTCCGATGCGGGCGGAATGCCTCCCATCTCGAAGAGTCCCGATGACGGGGAGCCGCCTCCTTTAGTCCTCTTCTGGACCTTTTCGATTATTTTTTCGTAGTTCTCCATCAGGTGCCGGCGGCTCGCGCCGAAGGCGTCGAACGCCCCGCACTTGACGAGGCTCTCGATTACCCGCTTGTTGATCTTGCGCAGGTCGACGCGGGAGCAGAAATCCTGCAGCGATGAGAAACTTCCCCCCTCTTCACGGACGGCGATAATTCCCTCGATGGCACCCGCCCCCACGTTTTTCACCGCCTCGAGACCGAACCTGATCTGGTTTCCGATCACCCGAAAATCGTTCAGCGACTCATTTATGTCGGGCTGGAGCACCGCTATCCCCATCTCCCGGCAGTCGCTGATGTACTTGATAATCTTGTCCCGGTTGTTCTTCTCGCTGGTCAGGAGCGCGGCCATGAACTCGACCGGGTAGTGGGCCTTCAGGTACGCCGTCTGATAGGAGATGATGCCGTAGGCGGCGCTGTGCGACTTGTTGAATCCGTAGCCGCCGAACGTCTCCATCTGCTCGAATATGCGGACGGCCTTCTGTTCGGGGATGCGGTTTTTGCGGGCGCCGGAGAGAAACTTCGGCCTCTCCTTCTCCATCTGGTCGACCTTCTTCTTGCTCATCGCCTTGCGCAGCGTGTCCGCCTCGCCCATGGTGTAGCCGGCGAGGGCGCTCGCAATCTGCATCACCTGCTCCTGGTAGAGAATGACGCCGTACGTCTCCTTCAGGATATCCTCGAGCTGCGGAACCTCATACGACACCTCCATCTGCCCCTGTTTCCTGGAGATGAATTCGGGCACCATCTGCAGGGGGCCGGGACGGTAAAGGGCGATGAGTGCCATGACGTCTTCGATGCAGTCGGGTTTGAGGCCGATCAGGATCCGCTTCATACCGGAGCTTTCCAGCTGGAAAACGCCGTCGGTCTCGCCCTTAGCCAGGAGCTGATAGGTAAGCCGGTCGTCGAGCGGTATCCTGTTGATATCAATGTCCTCACCCCCTCCTTCGCGGATGAACCTCAGGGTGTCCCGGATCACCGTCAGCGTTTTCAGCCCGAGGAAATCGAACTTGATCATGCCGAGCGACTGGAGGTCGTTCATCGGGTACTGGGTGATTATTTCATTGCGCTGGCTCTTGTAGAGGGGAACCCTTTCCATCAGGGGCTTATCGGAGATCACAACCCCGGCGGCGTGAGTGGAGGAATGCCGGTTGAGTCCTTCGAGACGGCGCGAAAGAGAAAGCAGTTTATGCACTTTTTCGTTTTTCTTCGCCTCTTCTTCCAGCCTGGGCTCGCTCTTCATGGCCGCATCAAGCGTCATGTTCGGGCCGAGGGGTACCAGCTTTGCGATCCTGTCGACGTCGCTGTAAGACATGTTGAGGGCCCGGCCGACGTCGCGGATCACCGCCCGCGCCTGCATTGTCCCGAAAGTTATAATCTGGGCGACGCGATCGGCGCTGTACTTCTCTGTAACATACCGGATGATATCGTTGCGGCCCTCGATGCAGAAATCGGTATCGATGTCCGGCATTTCCTTCCGGTCAGGGTTAAGGAAACGCTCGAAAAAAAGACCGTAACGTATCGGATCTATATTGGTTATTCCGAGTGAATATGCCACCAGGCTTCCGGCTACGGACCCCCTGCCCGGACCGACCGGAATGCTGCGGGACTTGGCGTAATTCACGAAGTCGGCCACGATCAGGAAATATCCCGCAAAGCCCATCGATTTGATCACGTCGAGCTCGTACGCCAATCGCTTTTCGTATCTCTCGACGGTATCGGGCTTGAAGCCGGATTCTTTCTTGATTATCTCCCATCCGCGCCAGGCCAGCCCCTTTAAATGCTCATCCAGGGTAAGATCGCTCTCGATGGTGAAGTGCGGCAGAAATATCTTGTCGAAATCAAGCTGCAGGTTGCATTTTTCCGCAATTCGCACGGTGTTTTCGACGGCTTCCGGGCAGTAGTGAAAGAGCTCCTTCATCTCCGCGGGAGAGCGGAAATAGAACTGGTCCGTTCCAAGCTTCATGCGGTCCGCATCCTCGACCGTCTTCCCCGTCTGAATGCAGAGCAGCACGTCGTGGGCCTCCGCGTCCTCCCTGTTCAGGTAGTGGCAGTCGTTGGTCGCAACCAGGGGGATGGAAAGCTCTTTTCCGAGTGCGATCAGCCCCTCGTTCGCCGTCTTCTGCTCGGGAAGGCCGTTTTCCATTATTTCGAGGTAGAAATTGCCGTCTCCGAAAATATCCCGGTACTGAAGCGCTGCGGCGCGGGCGGCATCGCGCTCTCCCCGCACGATGTATTGCGCGATCTCTCCGTGGAGGCAGGCGCTGAGGCCGATCAGACCCTCGCTGTGACGCGCAAGGATCTCCCTGTCGATGCGCGGGCGATAGTAGAAGCCCTCCAGGAAACCGAGGGAAGCCAGCTTTACCAGGTTTTTATATCCCTGGTAATTTCTTGCCAGGAGCACGAGATGTCGCGAGGAATCGCCGATTCCGGCCGATTCCCGGTCGAACCGGCTCCGGGGGGCCATGTACACCTCGCAGCCGATAATCGGTTTTATTCCCGCCTTGAAGGCGCGCTGGTAAAAACTGACGACCCCGAAGAGGTTCCCGTGGTCCGTAATGGCCACGGCGGGCATGGACATCGCCTTCGCTTTTTCGAACAGCCTGTCAAGGCGGATAGCTCCATCCAAAAGACTGAATTGAGTATGTACATGTAGGTGAACGAAATCTGCGTGCTTCATATAAAAATCAGACGTTGGACGTTGGACGTTAGATGTTGGACATTAGACGTTAGACATCAGCATCAGGTCCGGGCTTCGGGCTTCAAGTGTCAGTTTATGGGTAATGGGTGATGGGCTATGGGTTAAACTCAATGGGCGATAGGTAACAAGCTCTATGCGACTCACACTTGAACTCTGAGCCGTCCTGCCCAATTTTCAAATCCTCCTAACTTCTTAACTTCTCATCTTCCCAGCTTCGTTTTTTTTCAGTCCAGCCAGTAGTTCGGAGCCTCTTTCGTAATGACCACGTCGTGGACGTGGCTTTCCTTGAGACCGGCAGAAGTGATTTTGACGAATTTAGCAGTCGTCCTCAGCTTGTCGATCGTCTCGCAGCCTGCGTAACCCATGCCCGCGCGCAGCCCGCCGATAAGCTGATAAACGCTGGCCGAGAGGGAACCGCGGAACGGCACCCTGCCCACGATTCCTTCGGGAACCAGCTTGAGCGTGCTTTCTATATCGTCCTGCATGTAGCGGTCCCTGCTCCCCTCCTTCATGGCTTCCAGGGAGCCCATGCCGCGGTAGACTTTGTAGCTTCTCCCCTGGTACAGGACGGTTTCTCCCGGGCTTTCCTCGGTCCCGGCAAAAAGGCCGCCGATCATCACCGAGCAGGCGCCCGCCCCGATCGCTTTCACGATGTCGCCCGAATACTTGATCCCGCCGTCGGCGATCACCGGGATCCCTTTTTTCTGCGCCGCCTTCGCGCAGTCCCTGATGGCGCTCATCTGCGGCATGCCTACGCCGGCGATTATCCGCGTCGTGCAGATCGAGCCCGGCCCGACTCCCACCTTTACGGCGTCCGCACCCGCCTTAATCAGGGCCTCCGTTCCCTCCGCGGTGGCGACGTTTCCGGCGATCACCTGGGAATCCGGGAAATTTTTCTTCGTGCTTCGGATGGCGTCGAGGACCCCCCTGGAGTGACCGTGCGAAGTATCGATAACTATCACGTCGACGCCTGCGGCGAGCAGGGCTTCCACCCGCTCCTCGCGGTCGATGATGCCGACCGCCCCGCCGACGCGCAGCCTTCCGAGGCCGTCCTTGCATGCACTGGGGTACTTTTCGATTTTTTCAATGTCCTTGATGGTGATGAGTCCCTTCAGGTTGTATTCATCGTCAACCACCAGAAGCTTTTCTATACGGTGCTTATGGAGAAGCTTTTTGGAATCTTCCAGGGTGATGCTTGAAGAGACGGTGACCAGGTTTTCCTTCGTCATCACATTATTGACGGGCTGATCGAGATTCGTTTCGAACCTGAGATCACGGTTGGTCAGGATACCGACAAGTTTCTTGTTCCGGACGACCGGCACTCCCGAAATTTTGTAATGCTTCATCATCTCGAGCGCTTCGCGGACCCTCTGCTGAGGTTCGATCGTGATCGGGTCCACGATCATTCCGCTCTCCGATTTCTTTACGCGGTCGACCTCAACTACCTGCCGCTCGATGCTCATGTTCCTGTGGATGATGCCGATTCCGCCCTCCCTGGCCATCGTTATAGCCGCCCGGGATTCCGTGACAGTATCCATGGCTGCGCTCAGAATCGGTATATTGAGCCTGATCTCGTTTGTCAGAGGCGATGATGTATCAACGTCCTTCGGATGGACGGATGATTCCGCCGGTACGAGGAGAAGATCATCAAAGGTCAGGCATTCACGCACATTTTCATCCAGCATGTCACTACCTCCTGAGGCCCTGCCGGCGCCCAAAGACTAAATATTAATTGACAAAGTATATCATAATTGAAGGAATCCGGAAACGAATCAAGAGAGCCGAAACGGTCTTCCGGGATGATCCGAGGGGCGCTGCCGGCTATGATCCCGGCCGGCCGGCGCAATCCCCCGCCGCGCGGATCGCAAACCTCCGCTCCCCGCCTCGCAGATAGGGAATTCCTGAGTCTTCGTCATAATCTATAAATGCGGCAAGCTGGTAATAGGCCGCCCGGGTGAACCTGGCGGCAAAGGCTCTGCGCCTGACGAGGCAGTACATGACGTTACTTTCCCCGATCCAGAGCGTTTCCGCGTCCAGAAGCTCCTCCGAGCCCTCGTTCAGCTTTATCAGGTACTCTCCCCTGGAAATCGCCTCGGGAACGGCGGTAACGGAGCGCACGGCGAAAGGCGTGTCATCAACTTCCAGCCAGCACCTCTCGCCGTTGTACTCGATCAGGTATCTTCCCTTTTCGTCCCGGCTCATGTTGTCCGCAAGCAGGCGTACAATATCCTTCCGGAACATCTCGGAGCCCCTGAAGAACCATGTTCCTTCCTTATCTATTCTTATTTCACAGGGGTGAATTTCGTTTTGCGGCTGCGGCATCTTCAGCATCCTCTGCTCTCAAGCAGTATCGTTACGGGTCCGCTGTTTACCATCTCTATTTCCATCATAGCCTGGAACTCGCCTGAGGCGACCCGGCCGGGGTAAACTTCTTCCGCCTTCCGCACGAAGTATTGCACCATCTCGCGCGCGGCATCCGGGCTTTCCGCGTCCGTGAATGAGGGTCTCCGGCCTTTTCTGCAGTCGGCAAGCAGCGTAAACTGGGATACAATGAGAAGCTCTCCCCTGATATCGGACAGGGACAGATTCATCTTCCCCGCTTCGTCCTCGAAAATGCGCAGGTGGATGATCTTGTCCAGCAGATATCCTGCATCCTCCTTTGTATCTCCGCGGGCGACTCCGAGCAGAACAAGAATTCCTTTTCCGATCCCTGCTATCTGGCATCCGCCCACTTTGACCCTGGCATAATCCACTCTCTGCAGAACTGTTTTCAATACCCGTCCTCCCCGCGCGTCCGGTATAGCATATCATCAGTGAAAAGTGAAAAGTGAAAAGAAAAAAAGGGGTCAAGGGTTCGAGGGCTCAAGTGTTCTTATTAAGCACTTTGAATCCCTGACCCCACGGCCCCTCGGCCACTCGACTTCTCGACCCCTTGGACCCTCTCTTTATTAACTTTCACCTTTCACTTTTTACTTTTTATGGTATAAAAAACGGCAGCTTCTAAAGGAAAGAGCGAATGAAGCCCGGTGAATTGATCATCCGCTGCCTTAAATGCGGCAGAAGAAACCGCATCCGTTCCGATCGATTCGGTTCCCGTCCCATCTGCGGGACATGCCGGTCGCATCTCGATGATTTGATCGTAAAGTGTTTTATCTGCGGGACCATGAACCGCATTCCGGAGGAGCGGCTCCAGGACCGTCCCATCTGCGGCCGCTGCCGGATGCCTCTGTACCGCACCTCAGCGGAAATCGTTGGGGACGATACGTTCGAGAGAGAGGTCCTGTTTTTCCCCGGCACGGTTCTTGTGGCCTGCTGGGCCTTTCACCGGGAGAATCGCGAGGAACTCCTGCAATTTTTCAACCGCCTCTCGTCGCGATTCGGGGGCGGCATAAAGATCGCCCGGTTGAACCCGGAAAAGAGCCCCTCTGTAGCGGCGCGATACGAAATCCGCGACTGCCCTTCCCTCCTCGTTATCAGGAACGGGAAAAAAATAGCATATTTCAAGGGAGTTCCCACAATGGAGGAAATTACCGAAATAATCAAAAAATAAAGCGAGAAAGGCGTGAAACGCTTTTCCCGCCTATTACCCCGTCCGAAGCGCTTCAATAATTTTCATCCGCGATGCCCTCAACGCGGGAAGGATTCCACCCGCCAGGCCCATGACAAGAGAGAAGGCAAGGGCCTCAAGGAATATTGCAGGCGTAAGGGTGAAACGGAAGGCAAGCTCGGAGAACGTCTGAAAATTCACTGTCGAGATGGTGAATAACTGGAGAAGAGAAGCAAATAACAGGCCGGCGATTCCGCCGGAAAGACCCAGAAAAATCGATTCCGTCATGAAAGCGGCAAGTATGCTCCGCTGCTGATAACCAAGGGCCCTGAGCGTTCCTATTTCGGCCGTGCGGTTTGATACCGCCGCATACATTGTAATCATCGCGCCGATAACGGCGCCGAGAGAAAATATTACCGTAAGCGAGATCCCGAGGATGCGCAGGAAGTTTGCCATCATTTCCGACTGCTGCGCGTAATAGACGTTCTCCTGCCTGGCGTCCAGCGTGAGCCGGGGGTCCATTTCTATCCTGTTCTGCACGACCGGAAGAAGATCGCGCGACCTCAGCCGGAAAATGACCGATGAGTAGGCCTGCCTCCTGAACGCCTGCATCAGCTGGTCGGCGTCGGCCCATATCTCTGAGCTGAATCCTGTAGATCCCGCTTCGAAGACCCCTACGATCCTCCACTCCCTGCCTCCGAAGCGGACCGCCTCTCCCAGACCCCCGCCCTGAAACCTTTCGGCAATCTGGCGGCCGGCGATGATCTCATTCGAGCCGGAACGCGGCATTCCGCCTTCCACGATCCGGACCTGCGGGCGCAGTTCGAGAGAATGATCCCCGATTCCCCGTACCTGGACGTGAGATTCCTTTTCTTCGCCCCGGCGCGGCAGATTGATGAGCACCACAATCTCCTTTGCGGAAAGGGCGCCTCCCTTTCCGGAAGGCGCGATTTCCGGGAACGCCTCGATGACGTAGGCCTTCTCCCGTTCGATGCCGCTTTGCACCTCTGATTCCGATCCCTTTCTGATCACGACGACGTTGTCGGGGGATCCGGTCTCGACAAGGGTCTGCCGAAGGCCTTCCGCCATCATCAGGATTGAGGCGAAGACGAAAACAACGAGGGCCATGCCCGAAATGGTAAGAATCGTAGTCATCTTTCTCGCCAGGAGATTCTTTACACTGTATGCGATCGGAACGGCCATCAGCCGATCCTCCTCAGGCCCTCCGCCACGCGGAGCTTCAGGGCGTTTCTGACGGGAATAACGGCGGCGGCAAACGCAACGAGGACCGCTGCGATGAAATCAAGCAGGACCGTCTCGTTCTCGACGTTGAAGACAGGAAAGTACGTTCCCAGGTAAGTCCCGAAGGCGCCGGCAATGGGGTAGGTCAAAGCTATCCCCAGAATACACCCGGACAGCGTAACCAGGAGGGACTCGCCCATGATCAGCAGCGCTATGACTCCGCCGCCGAAACCGAGAGTTTTCAGTATGGAATATTCTCCGGTCCTCTCCCGGGTCGTCATGGCCATTGTATTGGCGACAACGGCCATGATGATCAGGATCACCACTAAAGAAACGAGCTGGATTGCAACAATGATGGCCTCGCTCATGGCGATAAATCCCTGCACGAAGGCCTTTTCCGTCTCCGTGATCGTTTCGGCTGCGGAGTTTTTGAACATGGCGTCGATTTCCTGCGATACCTGTGCGGAAATGCCGGGGCTTGAGATCCCGATCATGTAGAAACCCACCTGATCCGATAGAGAAATCTTTGATTTTAAAACAGATTCATTCAGGTAATCCCAATGGAAGAAGAACTGGGTCTCGTCGATATTGAGGTCTCTCCCCCGGTATATGCCCCGCAGAATGAAATCCCACTTGCCCGGATAGATGGTCCCTTCCAGGGTGACGATATCCCCTTTTTTCCATCCGAAGCGGTCGGCGAGCTTTTTGCCGGCGATGAATCCCCTCCTGTCGCGCAGGAATGCCTCCTTATCGTCGGGCGGCACGATGAATTCAGGATAAAGCTCCAGGTATGTCCGGGGCTCGACGGCGAAATTGGCGAAAAAATTTTTTTTGTCCTTGTAAACGCCTCCAAACCAGCTTCCGTAAGAGACTATCTTGACGCCCTCGACCTGGCGGATTTTTTCCCTGTACGAGAGAGGGAGGGGAAAAATGATCGATACGTTATTGCGGGTGACCAGCCGGGTCGGGGAGGAAGTTTCCACTCCGAGATACCAGGTGGTTATAACCGTCCTCAGGAGCCCGAAGGCCAGAATGGCGATAGTAACCCCGAGCACGGTCAGGACGCTCCGGAGCTTATGCCGCAGGAAGGCGTTCTTAAAAAGGAGTCTGATCAGGAGCATGGCTCAAAACCCCTTTTTCGAGGTAGAGAATTGACCGCGCCCTCCGGGCCGCCCTCGGATCGTGGGTGACCATGATGATCGTTTTGCGCGATTCCGAATTGAGCCGTCCCATGAGATCGAGCACGTCCTGCGCGGATTTCCTGTCCAGGTCTCCCGTGGGTTCGTCGGCGACGATGATCGTCGGATCCGTCACGATTGCGCGGGCGATCGCGACGCGCTGCTGCTCTCCGCCGGAGAGCTGGGCGGGATAATGGTCCATGCGGTCCTTGAGCTTCACCACTGCCAATGCCGTCCTGACGTGCTCGGATTTTTCCATGCGGGACAAACCGGTAAGGTAAAGGGGCAGTTCGACGTTCTCATACGCCGTGAGGACCGGGATCAGGTTGTAGAACTGGAAGATGAACCCGACGTGCAGCGACCGCCACTCGGCAAGCTCCGTCTCGCTCATTTTTGTGATGTCTATTCCCCCGATCTCGATCGTTCCGCCGTCCGTGCGGTCGATCCCGGCAATCAGGTTGAGGAGCGTGCTTTTTCCCGATCCCGAGGGGCCCATCAGCGCGAGAAACTCTCCCTGTCCGATATCGATGCTGATATCTTCCAGGACGGGAAGGACGCGCGACCCGCTTCGGTACGATTTGCTGACCCTGCGAATCCTGACAATAGGCTCCTGTTCCGGCGGCATGCTCACTTCTCGACGACCCTGACTTTTTCTCCTCCGCTCAATCGGGCCGGAGGGTCGGCAACTACCCTCTCTCCGGATTTAAGTCCATGCAAAATCTCTATCATGCCGTTGATCCTGTTTCCGGTCTTTACCTCGACCTCCTCCACCCTGCCGTCCCTGATAACGAAAACTGTTTCCCGGCGTTCGCGACTGACTACGCTGCCCTGCGGTACCGCAGTATGCGGCTTCCGTTCCCATTCTTCGGCGGGCCTTGAAAGGAATGCCACCTTGGCGCTCATTTCCGGAAGGATCCGGGGATCCATGCGCAAAAAACGTATTTTTGTCATTACCGTCGCCTTGGTCCTGTCGGCGGTCGGAACTATCATGTGGACCTGTCCGGGAAACCTTTCGTCGGGTATGGAATCGAGCTGGATTGCGCAGGGCTGCCCCTTTTTCACCAGTCCTAAATTGGCTTCCGAGATGTCCGCCTCAACCTGGAGCGAATCGAGATCGGCGATTGTAACCACCGCGGATTTGGCGTTCGCCGCCGCTCCGAGCGGTGTCACGATATCGCCCACATCTGCGTTCTTGGTCAGCACGACGGAATCGAACGGCGCCCGGATCAGAGTATACTCAACGGCGACGCGGGCGCCGGAAACGGCCGACTCTTCCGCGCGCACTGCCGATTCGGCGGCGGCCACCGCCGCTTCAGCCTTGTCGAGTCTGGCCTGCGCGGCATCCAGGTCGGCCCTGGCGGTGAAGTCCTTCCGGAACAGGAGCTTCTGCCTGGCGAAAGTCTTCCCGGCGTCCTGCAGTTCCGCTTTCGCGTGGGCCAGGTTCGACCGGGCGACATTCAGGTTCGCAATGGACTGATTCAGCTGGGCCTGAACATCGCGGCTCTCCAGCCTCGCGATCACCTGGCCCTTTTCAATTCTGCTCCCCTCCTCTACGAAAAGCGCTACGAGCTGCCCGGTGACCTTGGACGCAACCGCCGCCCTGCGCTGCGCCACTACGTAGCCGCTGGCGTTCAGAGTGGTATAAGACTGGTAAGGATATATCTGGGAAACCGCCACGGCCCGAACTTCCGTTCCGCCGCCGAGCAGCATCCAGGCAAGGATCGCCGCGATAATGAATGCTCCGGCCGGGAGCAGCCATTTTTTATCAAGCCGTCTGAACC
>JAQTPK010000065.1 GCA_028712885.1 Syntrophales bacterium
AGGTTCTGAAAAAGGCCCTTCAGGGAAATCTCTGCATTTTGAGCAGGATTAAATGATCAAAAAAGGGAACGGCACAACCGGACAGCCGCTGATCTCGATCCGGCGCGGCGCGGCGCGCATCCGCGACCGGATCGTCCTGCCCGGTGTTTCCTGGGTGATCAGCACCGGGCAGAACTGGGCCGTCCTGGGCGCGAACGGCGCCGGGAAATCAACGCTGATGAAAGTACTGACCGGGGACGTCCCGCTGGCCGGCGGTGAAATAACCCATTATCCTCCCGTTACGGAAGATTCGATCGGCCATGTCTCCTTCGAAAGGCATGAGCAATTGATCGCGGAAGACGAGCTTGCCGATGACTCCCGGGACTTTGCAGGGGAAGAAGGTTTTCTGAAGGTCCGGGACTTCCTCCTGAAGAGGGAAGAAGTTCCCGAATCTCCCCCCTTGCCCAGGGGGGGAGTCAGACGAAGAGCGAAAAGGAAATTTCCCGATCAATGCATTCGGGAAGAGCAGCATGCGGATTCCCTCCTTCGCGGGAATGCCTTTTTCCCGGGAGAGAATTTCAAATTTCACTCTTCACTTTTTCCTCTTCTCTCTTCAAATCTCCTCGACAGGCCGCTCCGTTCATTGTCCACGGGCGAAATCAGGAAGGTCCTGATTGCCCGGGAACTGGCGAGAAGACCTCGGCTCCTGATTCTCGACGAGCCCTTTGACGGACTCGACGAATGCTCATCCCGCGAACTGGCCGCCCTCCTGGGGGGCCTGATGCAGAAAGGGCTCCCCGTCATCCTCGTATCGAACCGGAGGGACGAGATCCTTCCCGGGATCACGCACATTCTCCTTCTCGGGAAGGGGAGAATTCTGTTCAAGGGTGAGAAGGGCGGCGCGCTCCGGCGCTGCGGGATGAAGCAGGGTTCGCGGCCGCCCAAAATCCGGGAATTCTTTTTCAGCAATGCCCGGAAAAAAGCCGGGAGAGAGGCGAAGCGGCCTCTGGTCGAAATAATAAACACCACCGTGCAGTATAACGGGGTGGCCGTGCTCGACCGGCTCAACTGGACGGTAAAGCCAGCGGAAAACTGGGCCGTGACGGGACCCAATGGTTCCGGAAAATCCACCCTCCTCGCGCTTATTTCCGGCGATCACCTCCAGGCGTATGCCAACGAGATTTATCTTTTCGGCAGGAGGCGCGGCTCCGGCGAAAGCATCTGGGATATAAAAAGCCGCATCGGCTTGGTGTCCTCCGAATTCCAGGTGCGCTACCGGAAACCCCTGAGCGTCTTCGAGGCCGTAGCTTCCGGGTTTTTCGATTCCGTCGGACTTTACAGAGACGTAGACGCCGGCAGGCGCCGGCGGGTGCGCGAATGCCTCGATGCTTTCGGATTGGCCGGCTATGCCGATAATATGTTCAACAGGCTCTCATACGGGGAGAGGCGGATGGTCCTGCTGGCGAGGGCCATGGTCAAATGTCCGGAGCTTCTCCTGCTCGACGAGCCCTGCCAGGGCCTGGATGAAAGGAACAGGCAACGACTTCTGGATATGATACAGCTCATCGGGACCGGGACGCGAACCAGCGTGATCTACGTGACCCACCGCCGGGACGAGATACCGCCGTGCGTGGATCATGAGCTCAGGCTCAAGTCGAGAGGGTAAGAAGGTGAGATCGTGAGAAGGTGAGAAAAAAGCGCCGGCCCGGTTTTCAGAATAGAAGCATGCAGGGCAGCAGATTATTTCGGCTTGAAAATTGTCCTGGCATGGATCTCACCCTTTCACCTTGTCAACTTCTGCATTGGTGAAGCGAAGGACCTAAAGTGGAATTGGAAATCACGAAGGGCTACGTCCCCGGGGCGATCGGGCGGATTGCCGAGATGCACGGCACGTATTACCACAGGCACTGGGGATTCACGCTGTTCTTCGAATCGAGGGTGGCGATGGATCTCTCGGAATTCCTCCGCCGCTATGACGACAACAGGGACGGAATCTGGACGGTGTCCACCGGATCTCCCGGCGGGCGCGTCGAGGCTTCCATCGCCATTGACGGCTTGCACGCGGACGGCGAGGGAGCCCACCTCAGGTGGTTCATCGTATCCGACTCTTTGCGGGGGCGCGGAATCGGCAATTTACTTATCGGTGCCGCCCTCGATTTCTGCCGCCGGTGCGGATATGGGCGCGTCCGCCTGTCGACGTTCGAGGGCCTGAACGCGGCCCGCCGTCTTTACGAGAAGTCCGGCTTCAGGCTTGCAGAACAGCAGCGCGGTACGCAGTGGGGCACGGAAGTAAACGAACAGAAATTTATCCTGGATTTAAAATGAAACAAAAACCTCAAAGGGGGTACATCGCCATGAAGATCCGTTCCGCTTTCATCCCGGGCCTGCTCGTCCTGCTCCTCACGGGTTTTGCCGGACCGGGCTGGTCCGCTTCGCGCTCCGACCTGGCCGAAACCGCCGCGCTGACAACCCTCACTCTCAGGCAGATACAGGAATTCTCGGACCTTCTGAACCGGTATAAGCCGGAGCCGCCGGTGCGGTTCACGGGCTCTGTGGAAAAGGCCGAAGCCGAGAGCATCGCCGCGCTGAAGCGGAAAGGGACGGCATCGCTGAACGTCCTGCTTAACATCCTGGCGGGAATGAAGTCCCCCGAAGAAATTTATGAGGCCTGTCTCAAGAAAATAGCGGATAACGACAAGGAGTCGGAGAAATCGCTGGCCGCTCTCCAGGAACTCGTAAAGATGCACGATGCCGCCTCCTCGTCGAAACTGAGGGAGGAAATGAGGAACATCCTGCGCCAGAGGAAGGAAAACGAGATCATGATGGGAGTGATCGTAATGATCTCGGAGAAGCACGTCCCGCGCATAATCAGAAACGTGCAGCTGAAGGAGGCGGCTATGAAGGGCGACACCGCAGCGATGGAGGCCCTGCATAATGAAGGCGCGGACGTCCGGTTCCGCAGCAGGTCCGGCGCCACCGCCCTGCATGCCGCCGCGGCAAAGGGGCAGACCCCCGCCATCGAGTGGCTGATCGCCAGAGGCGCGGAGGTCAACGCCGGGCCCCTGAATACCCCTCTCCACCTGGCCGTCCTCACCGGGAACAGAAAAGCCGTGGAGATCCTGATCGCCAGCGGCGCCGATGTCAAGGCCGGAAACAGGCAGACCATGGACCGCATGGATATGCTCAAAATGGCTTTGACGTTCAAAGACATGAAGATGATGGCGCTCCGGATCGGGAAAGAAATGGCTGCCGATCAGAAGAAAGTCAGCAGGGCTTCCGGCGGGATTACTCCTCTTCATTTTGCGGCGCTGGGCGGGCATCCGGAGATAGCGCGGGTGCTGGTCGCCAACGGCGCAGACCCGAACGTCGCGGACATATCCGGGTTTACGCCGCTTCATCTGGCCGCCTGGGGCGGAAGCCGGGAAGCCGCGGCGGTCCTCCTGGAGAAAGGCGCGAAGATAGATGCAGCCGCCGATCGTTTTCTCAGGTACACCCCGCTGATGATAGCGGTTTGCGGCGGAAAGGAGGATGCGGCGCTGTTCCTGCTGGAGAAGAAAGCGGACGTGAACGCCAGGTCGAAGCTGGGAATGACGGCCCTTCACTTTGCCATTGCCGGGGACGGGGTGAAAGTCGCAGAAAAACTTCTGCGCCTCGGCGCCGACGCCAATGCGAGGGACGATCTCAACAATACCCCGCTGAGCATAGCGGAAGCCCGAAAAAAGCCTGCCCTGATCCAGCTCCTGAAAGCGAAAGGATCTGAATAAAAACAGACAAAGACGAAGTTCCCATAAATGTCATTTCGAACGGCAGGGAGAAATCTTTCATCCCGGCATTCGTGTGCTTATCTTTGATAAGTTCACATTATCTCCGGGCCGGCGGATGATCGAGAAGCTGAGAATCCGTGCGGCTTTCAGTTCCGGTCCAGGTCTGCCTGTCCTCGCAACTTCGCAACCTCGCCTCTTCTTTCTTTTTTGCATTCCTCGAATAATTACAGGAATTATGGAATTATTCTTACGGCCATAATCCTTGACGAACTTACCTTTTCATATTATCCCGTCCATTGGAGAGTTCCAATTATTAAGCAGAAAACCGGATTTATCAGCCTCCTGCAACAAGCAAGGAAGGAGAAGTTGAAAATGAAAGGGTCGAAACAATGGATCTGGCCGTCAAAATATGGAACGGGAAGAAATCCGGAATTCTGCAATATCCGGTGAAGTTCACCCACTTCGAACAGAAAGGTAATTATATCTTTCCGCTGAAGGGCGACATACACATGGCCCAGATCCCCCTCAGCTACATCCACCACCGGGGCTCCCATTCCCAGGAGTTTGCCTTCGACGCCGTCGGCGCCGCCCAGAAAGGGATCGACTTCACCGGGATCTCAACCCCGAACCCGAAGACGCTCTCCGATTTCGGCATCTGGGGGCGTGAAGTTTATGCCGTGGGCGACGGAACGGTCTTGGAATCGATACGCGACAAAACTGGTCGGGGTCTGTCCGGAAAAATCGGCTTCACCAACGCGGTTGCGGGCAATTACATCGTGATCGATCACCATAAATTTGCAGGCGGGTCTTGAACCGGCGTCCTTTTCTGAGGCCGCGAACGGGCCGGCAGAGGACATCGACTCTGAATGACGTAAGGAGATCATAATGAAAAGGATGCATTCGACCGGAATCAAATTGCTGCTGACGGCGTGCACGGCACTTTTCCTGGCGGCAAGCGCCGCCGGCGAAGCGGCTGCGGCTGCGGGCAACTACAAAAACACGGTTGCTACGGCGCGAAAAACGCTCTGGAAGGCGATTACCACCGGGCACGGGACCGGCGCCACCGTGGCCGTCATGGACAACGGCAGGATTGTCTACTCGGAGGGGATCGGCGTTGCCGATCGGGCGGCAAACAGACCGGTGGACAGGAACACGCGGTTCAATATCGGCTCGACCAGCAAGATGGTTACAGCGGTTGCCATCCTTCTCCTCGTCGACGACGGAAAAGTAAAGCTGGACGAGAGCGTCGCAAAATATATCCCCGAATTCAGGATGAGGGATCCGCGCTACAGGAAGATAACCGTCCGCATGCTGTTCAACCATTCCTCCGGTCTTCCCGGCTCGTCTTTTTATTTCGGCTACGAACCTGACGGCGATTTCCACAACATTCTGATCGATACACTCAAAGATGCGTACCTGAAGCACGACCCCGGCGCAATGTCCATTTACTGCAATGACGGCTTCACGCTGGCGGAGATGATCGTCGAAAAGGTCTCCGGGAAAAAATACATGGATTTTCTGAGACTGCGCGTGTTCAGGCCGCTCGGGATGAAAAACACGGGGCCGAGCGTCGGTGAAGCCAAAAATATAAAGGCGGCCGAGTACTATGATGTGAAGACCGGGAAGAAATATCCGCGCGAGGTCGTCAAAGTATACGGCGCCGGAGGGCTGTCCTCGACGGCCGAAGACCTCTGCCGCTTCGGCGACAGTTTCTCGCCGAAGGGCAGGAGAATTCTATCAGCCGCTTCGCTCAAGGAAATCCTCAACCCCCAGCCGACCCCCTTCGTCGCTAAGCTGAAAAACAGGCAGATGTTCGGCGCTTTCGGCTGGGAATATTACAGTCTCCCGGGCTACGGGGAAAAGGGGATCCAGGTCCTGGGGAAGGGGGGCCATACAGGTTTTTACTCCACAAATCTGCAGATTGTTCCGGAAAAAAGGATAGCGATCGGGTTCAGCATCTCGGGCAGCGCGGAAGGAGAGGGGGTGACCCGGCCCATCCTGGATGCGCTGATGATTGACAAGAAAATCATGGAAGCTAAAACCGGGGCCGCCGGAAAGCCTTCAGTTCCGCAGACTGTTCCGGCCGGATTGCTGGAGTATGCCGGTTATTATGCGAATGAATCCGGTCCGGTCAAGGTTGAATTCGATAAAGACAGGAAGAAATTTACCGTGACTCCGCTCAACAGGGAGGTCAAGGCAAAGCCGCTCAGTTTCGT
Source organism: Syntrophales bacterium (assembly GCA_028712885.1). GTDB lineage: Bacteria > Desulfobacterota > Syntrophia > Syntrophales > UBA4778 > JAQTPK01. The sequence goes on from JAQTPK010000065.1 coordinate 5,960, forward strand.
GTATGGAGACGACGTTTTCCATAATCCCGAAACGGATAAGTGCTGCTACTTCGCCGCTGTCGACGGCAGAAGCTATATCATGCAGAAGGCGATGTCGCCCTTCGGCCTGGATTTCCTGCTGTACCAGAAACTCGATGCGATAAAAGAGCCGAAGTCGCTGAAGCCCGACATCAACGGCAAAGTCTGGCTCGTGCGCAATGTTTCGCCGCATATTTCCGCGACCGTTATGCCCGCAACAGCTTTTACGTACCCGGAACTGCCGGGCTACGTGGACCTGGGAGGGATCAAGAAAATAGAAAGCGACGACTTCGCGAGTATCGCCGCAACGGCCTTGCGCGACCAGTCCGAGCTTTACCTTTTCAGAAAAGGCGGCGAAACATGGGCCAAGGAGGCAAATTTTTTGTTTTCCTCCGCCGATGGAGTGCGGAAGGCCGCGGGCGGCGCAAACCGGATTGTCATCGGGAAAGACGGATTCAATGAATGGCTGAAAATTGAAAAAGGCGCTATTCTCCGCATGGAGATGCCCCGGAAGGGGAGGGTGCTGGTCGGGAATACGGAAGATGCCCTTTACGACAGCGTCGTCGACTCCGGAGAAGTTTACGTTCCCGCGGGAACTTATGTGCTGTGCGCCGGCGCGCCGGGGGACGTGTTTACGATCCATGCGAGGTGAAAAAATAGAAGCTGAGAAGCATATTCCTGTATGTCATTCCGGTGAACCGAAGCCCTGAGAGAAATCACAGGTAGGGAATCTAAGCGATCTGAGGACCATAATTGACGAAAGATGAGGAGATGACATGAAAAGGATGCGTTCGGCCGGAGCCTTATTTATTCTGATCCTGTGTACGGGTTTTATGCTCGATTGTCCCGCTTACGCCGCAACGATCGGCAGCAAGTACAAAAACACTGTCACAGCGGCGCGCGAAACGGTCTGGAAGGCAATAACCAGCGGCCATGGGACGGGCGCCACGGTGGCCGTTATGGACAACGGCAGGATCATCTATTCGGAGGGGATCGGCGTCGCCGACCGGGAGAAAAACCGCCCGGTGGACAGGAATACGCGCTTCAACATCGCATCGACAAGCAAGATGTTTGCGGCGACGGCCGTCCTGCTCCTTGTCGATGACGGCAAAGTCAAACTGGACGAGGGTGTCGCGAAATACGTCCCGGAATTCACGATGAAGGACCCGAGATATAAAAAGATCACCGTCCGCATGCTGTTCAACCACTCCTCCGGGCTTCCCGGCTCGTCAGACTTTTGCGGCTACGCAGGGGAATACAATATTCATGAATTAATGCTGGACAGGCTTAAAGATTCCTGGCTCAAGCACGATCCGGGCGCCATGTCGATATATTGCAACGACGGCTTCACGCTGGCGGAGATGATCGTCGAAAAAGTCTCCGGGAAGAAATACATCGATTTCTTAAGGCGGCGCGTATTCAAGCCGCTGGGCATGAAGAATACCGGGCCCAACGTCGGCGAAATCAAATCTGCAAATGTCGCTGAGTATTATGACCCGAAAACCGGGAAAAAGTATCCGCGCGAGGTGGTGAAAGTTTACGGAGCGGGCGGCCTGTCCTCCACGGCCGAGGACCTGTGCCGCTTCGGCGACAGTTTTTCCGGGAAGGGAAAGAGAATCCTCTCCGCCGCTTCGCTCCGGGAGATCCTCCGAACCCAACCGACCCTTTTTTCCGGCAAATTGAAGGACTATCAGATGATGAGCGAATTCGGCTGGGATTATTCGAACCTGAGAGGATACCGGGAAAAGGGAATACAGGTCCTGGCCAAAGGGGGAAACTCGCCGTTTTATTCCACAAACCTGCAGGTCATCCCTGAAAGAAGGATAGTAGTCGCCCTGAGCATATCCGGACAGAACAGCGGAGAAATGCTGACGCGGCCGATCCTGGATGCGTTGATGGAGGACAAGGGAATCATGGCGGCAAAGGAGAATATTGCGCGGAAACCCGCCGACCCGCAGCCGTTTCCTCCCGAATTCCTGAATTATGCCGGGCTTTACACGAACGATTCCAGTGTTGTCCGTATTGAATTGGACAAGGGCAATAACAAGGTCAGCGCGACCCCGCTCAGCAGGAACGCTAAACCCTTTACGCTCATTTACCGTAACGGCTATTTCCACAATGCTGAGAGGGATGTGAATTTCTATTTCACGACGGTGGAGGGAAATAGCTACCTGGCAGCCCACGCCATGGCTCCTTTCGGCGCCGACATGCTGACGTACCAGAAGCTGGAGGAAGTAAAGAACCCCGTATCCCTGAAGACGGACATGAACGGGAAGACTTGGCTGGTGAGAAACGCGCAGCCGTACATCTCGACGGACCAGAATGTCTTTGTGGTTTCTTCATCGGTCTATAAAGAGCTGCCCGGCTACGTGGACCTGGGGGGGATCAAGAAGATCGAGAACGCGGAATATGCAAGCATCGCAGCTACGTCATTCCGGGATCAGTCCGCGCTTTTCCTTCTCGACCGGAGCGGCGAAACCTGGGCGAAGGTCGGCATATATTTATATTCTCCCGCGGAGTCCGCCCCGATAGCCGCGAGCGGTCCCAACCGCCTCGCGATCAAAAAAGACGGCTGGAACGAATGGCTCAAAATCAACAAGGGCGCGCTCGTTCGCATGGAAATACCCCGGAATGGAAGGGTGCTGATCGTGCGGGCGGACGCAATACTTTTCGACAGCATAGTTGATTCCGGCGAATTTTACGCACCCGCGGGAAGCTACGTCTTCTGCGCCGGCGCTCCGGGGGACGTGTTTGCGATCCATGCCAGGTAATGCGCATACCGCAGCTCAAAGGAAAGTTTATTTGCCGGGCCCGGTGTCGGCGAAATCAAGTCAGCGAAGAGTTGAGTAAAAAAAGGGGCTGCCGATGAGCAGCCCCTTTCGTTATCGGTGTGATTTATATTATTTCTTAAATAATGGTCCGAGCTTAACCTCCGTCCATTCCACTTTGCCCGGCACCTTCACCCATACCGTGCGGTCCGCGGGGGAGGCCACGACCTGGATGATCGTACCGGCGTGGGTTGCACCGCCGTCCTTTATCTGCACGTCCATTATCTTCTTCATCATGACTTCAGGGGTGATCTGTCCCTTGTACCTGGCGGCGAGCTTGAGCAGGTTCCCCTTCCTCAGCTCATTTGCTCCGGGGTCCTTCTTCGGGTCCGGCGGCGTAATGCTCCAATCCGAGAGCGAGAATGCGTTCGCCGCCGCGACGACGCCGTTATCGTCCTGGTCCCGGCGCCTGGTATCCCACAATGAAAACTCATAGGAGTAACCGCGCTTCTCATCGGCGACGGTGACGATGGAGCTCATGTCGGCCAGCGTGGAGCGCATGGCCCGGTCCAGTTCTGCGAGACTGCCATACTCCTGCATAAAGGTGAAGAGAGTTGTGAAAATCGAAACACGGTCCTTCATGGCGAAAGGCATGTCGGTGCCGGAGTTCAGCTCGACAAAGAGTCCGTCGGCGTTCATTGACGTCGCATTGTAGATTACGCCCGGATAGTTGATCAGGGCCGTGGGGATGCTCCCGTCGTCCGGCTTGAACACGGCGATCGTCGGAATGGCGAATTCCAGGTAGAAAGTTGCATCATCGTCGTTTCTGCCGAAAACGACCTTGCCGTCTTTCGCGTAGGGACCCCAGACGGCGATTCCCGAACAGCGGCCGTAGTCCAGCTTGTCTATTTTAGGGAACCATTCGAGGGCGTTGACGAGGAGGACCTTTTCCAGGTTGAGTCCGGAGGTTTCCGCCATTCCGTGCAGGATCTCCTTGTAGCGCATGGGGTACCGGTCGTACACAAGCCGGGCGACATTGGTAAGATCTTCCTTTTTCAGCGGGATTTTCGAGTTTTTCAGAAATACCTTGTCTATTGTCGCAAGCATCGTATTCAGCTCTTCTTTTGCCAGCGCCCCGTACTGCCGTCCCATCTGCCGGTAATTTCCGGTGAGCTCCAGGACCCGGGCCTCTCCCGCCCGGTACAGCTTCCCTCCTTCGAATGACGATTTGTATTCCAGGCCTGCCGCAGAAACCGGAAGATGCAGGCTCAGGAGAACAGCCGAAAAAATAACTGCCGCAAAAAAAACTGCCGATCGCGACCTCATCCCAATTCCTCCCATCCGAATTGATTCCGTGTGCCGGAATCAATGGGCTACTTAGAATTGTTCGGAAGGTTTGTCAAAGAAAATGTCACGATGTTAAAAGCCGGGTGAAACCCTGAACATCATTCCCTATTTTCAGGTATCCGAGCATTATCGGAAACTGCGCCAGAGGCCCGGCGACGGCGACGGCCAGAGCCGTCCGATCCTGAAAAACAGCCGTCGCCAGCGCCATGCAGACGGCGGTGTTCTTCAGAGACACGCCGATGGTAAACGCGACCGAATCGCCGTAATCCGACCGGAACAGGGCCGTCAGGAGCGTTGATCCGAAAAAAAGCAGCATGGAAAACATTGCGGCCGGACAGAATACCTGAGCGAGCAGAGTGCAGTTGCTCACGGCGAACCTGCCGTTGAGAACGAAGATGACAAACACCAGCAGGAGCAATCCTGTTCCGGCCATGTCCTGGAGCTGAAATTTGATTTTTTCAAAGGCCTCCTTGCCGCGGCGCCGCACTGTCTGCCTCCGGAAAACCGACGCCAGCACCGCCGGTGCGACGATAATGACAAAGAGGTGTTCCAGGATGACGGCGGCATGCGCTTCCATCTCCCGGCCGGCGAGAAACACGGTCCAGAGCGGCATGAAGATGATGCTCTTATCAGTCCCGCTGCCGTGATCGCTACAGACAATCCCACATTGCCGTTCATCATGTCGGTATACGCCGGGCCCATGCCGCCGCCCGGCACGACGCTGAAGATGAGAAGGCCGAGCGCCAGGTCCGGCATCAATCCGCCGGAACAGAAATTCATCAGCCCCGACATCAAAAGAGGCGAAACAGTGAAATTCGCCAGCAGGGCGGCCGCCAGCAGCTTTCCTTTTCCTGAAGAGTCTTTTATAAGACCGTTTTTCTTGCTTGCTACTATCATCTTTTTTTAATATCAATCAAATGAATAGATATTATGGAAATCATAATTATAAATGATTAATAAAGAAACCAATTTCAACCTGAATCAACTCAAAATTTTTCATACAGCCGCGAAATTACAAAGTTTCACGCGGGCCGCGGAAGCCCTGTGCCTGACGCAGCCGGGAGTCAGCAAGCATATAAAGGACCTGGAGGAGTATTACGGCCTGAGCCTTTTTGACAGGCTCGGGAAAAAAGTAATATTGAGTTTTTACATCGCATATTTGAGGGATAAATATATAAGCCGGCTGATGGAGACATTTTTTCAATTTCTGGTCTATAATCCCTGAAAATGGCATCGGGTCTCCCGATGACCGGCCTCGCAGCCGCGGTTTGACTTGCGCATGGTACTGAATATAAGAGGAGGGCGGAAATGACATTCGTCAGGGATCTCCAGAAAAATGAAATAGTGGATCTGCTGCAGCGCTGCTGGATGACGCACGACGGGATGTGGTTCTTTCACTGCTTCAGGGAGTTCGGCATCGAGAAGGCCAACAGGATCAACAAGGAGGCGATAAAGTCCCTGGCCCCGATGGAGATCGGCAGGATCAGGGAGGCCCTGGGATTCGGGCGGGAAAAACCGGGCAACTTCCGGGAGCTGAAAGATTTCGTTACGGCCGCCGCCGAGCTGTTCATTCCCTCCTTCATGAATATCGCCGTAACCTTCCCGGAGGAAAACGTCCTGCAGTGGGAATTCGCCCCGAACGGCTGCTTCGCGTTCAAGGGGATCAAGCGGATCGGCGCGATAGACAAGTACGAGTGCGGCGTTATTTACCGGCTCGCCTGCTGGTTCGACAGTCTCGGCGTACGCTGGAGCCTTTCACCCGATGTCAGCGGCTGTCTCATGCTGAAGGACGGAAAGTGCTCCGGGAGATTCAAATTCGATTTTTGATCGCCGCACAGGAGGCGTCAGTACACAGGTGTTTATTATCCTGACTGAAATTCGGAAATAAAGAGGAGAATGACATGAAGGTAAAACATTATACCGAGATCGAGCCTCTGCAGTTCAGCGCAGGACCTGCGAAAGGAGTGGCAGGGCGAGTGGCGATCGGCAGAAAAGAAGGGGCGGAGACCTTTTGCATGCGCGTGTTCGAGATTGCGCCGGGGGGCCACACTCCGAAACACGTCCATGACTGGGAGCATGAAATATTTATCCACGCCGGAGAGGGAGAGGTTTTCGGGAATGGGAACTGGGTTCCGGTCCGGCCCGGAAGCGCCGTTTACGTACCGCCTAATGAAGAGCACCAGGTGCGGAATTCCGGGAAGGCGGCGCTCACGTTCATCTGCCTGATTCCCTCGAAGGCGCCGGAGCTGTAAAACCGAAGCTGAGAGGCTGAGAAAAAGAAATTGGGGGTCAGGTCTTGAGGGGCTGTTGCCCAAATGCCCGAAGCAAAGCTAATCGAACAATGCTATAGTGCAGCCACTTTCCGAGGTCTGCAAGGAGATGTTCGATATGATGGGTGTTCAGCCTCCGC
>JAQTPK010000018.1 GCA_028712885.1 Syntrophales bacterium
AGCTCCTCGTTGGTGCTTTGCAGTTCCTCGTTGGCGGACTTGAGCTCCTCATTGGACGCCTGAAGCTCTTCAATCGTGGCCTGCAGGTTTTCCCGGGTGTACTTCAGTTCTTTTTCTATCTCGTGCACCCTTCCGGCCCGAGCGTCGGCCCGGCCCCCTTTCTCCTTTTCGGCCTGTTTCGCCTTAACCGGGACCACGTCTTCGAAACTCACCAGCATCAGGCCCTGCGCCTGCTCCGAATCCGGCACAGGGATAATTTTGAGATTAATGACCTGGGCTCCGCCGTTCGTCTTCACCCTTATATTCCGTTGTACGGTTTCCATTCTTTCCTGCTGCACGCTGCGGAGGGCCGAACGAAGCTCAAACTGCAGTCCTTCTCGCGCCATATCGATGATATTGAGGCTGGCCTGCCCCTGGGAAGGCTCCAGGTACTTCCCGGTCTTCCCCTGTACGTGCAGAATTTCCCCCCGGCTGTTGATCAGGACGGAAGGAGGCGCGAAGTTTTCGATCAGGACTTTTCTGGCCAGCTCGGAGGTGCTGACTGCCCGAAGCTTCCTCACCTCCGGAACGGCTTCTCTCTGGCCGGATTCGAGCGTCCACGGGAATCCGGCGAAAGCGCCCACGTTGTTGGCCGAAGGCGTTTCCGTCCGGCGGTAGAATTTCCATTTCTTGTCGAAAGCCCGGAAGAGATCCATGTACGAGCCGATGCTCTCGGACGAGCCGAGGAACAGGAGCCCGCCCGGCTTCAGGCTGTAATGGAACAGCGGCATCAGGCGGGACTGGAGATCGCTGTCGAGATAAATCAGGAGGTTGCGGCAGCTCAGGATATCCAGTTTGGTGAAAGGCGCATCCTTGGTGACGTTCTGGACGGCGAAGACCGCGGCCTCGCGAATATCTTTCCTTACACGGTATGCGTTCTCCTCCCGGATAAAATATTTTCTCAGCCGCTCCGGATTGACGTCGATGGCGATATTGCCGGGGTAAATGCCCGAACGCGCCGTGCTGATCGCGTCCTCGTCGATGTCTGTCCCGAAGACCTGGATTTTGAATTCTTTCCTTACTTCATCCATATATTCCCGGAGGAGAATGATTATTGAATATACCTCCTCCCCTGTGGAACACCCCGGCACCCATACCCTGACCTGATACCCCTCAGGCTTGTCGCCGAGCACGGCCGGCAGCCCCTTCTTCTTGAGGATATCGAAAGCCTCGGCGTCCCGGAAGAAATTGGTGACGCCGATAAGGAGTTCCTTGAAAAGCATCGTGATCTCTTCCGGGTGCTCCTGGAGATATTTCAAGTAGGAATTGATATCCTTCGTCTCGTGAACGTTCATCCTTCTCTCGATGCGCCGGAAGATCGTGCTCTTCTTGTAATATGAGAAATCGTGGCCCGTCTTCAGGCGGATCATCGACAGCACCTTCCGGTACGATACGGGAATTTCTTTCAGTTCGTCCGGTTTCGGCCTCTTCTTCGGATAGGAACGGGAGATGTAGGAGATCAGCTGCTCCGGCATTTTCTCGACGGGAAGGATATAATCGACCAGACCGGTGTTGATTGCGCTCCGCGGCATGCCGATGTACTTGGCGGAGGTTTCGTCCTGTACCATCGACATACCCCCCGCCTCGCGAATCGCCCGGACGCCCATGGTGCCGTCCGTGCCTGTCCCCGAGAGGATGATGCCGATGGCCCTTTCTCCCCGGTCTTCCGCGAGGGAGCGGAAAAAGAAGTCTATCGGCATGCGCAGGCCCCGCGGCTCCTCCGGGTTCGTGAGCAGAAGAGCGCCCTTATGTATGGCGATATCTTTTTTGGGAGGGATGATATAAACCATGTCGGGCTTGACCACTACGTTGTCCTGGGCCTCGATGACCTCCATGGTCGTATACCGCCGCAGGAGGTCGGACATCATGCTCGCGTGGTTCGGATCGAGGTGAGGCACCAGGACAAAGGCGATGCCGCTGTCCGGGGGCACTTTCTTCAGAAACTGCTGAAATGCCTCCAGGCCGCCTGCGGACGCCCCCAAGCCTACTATGGGAAAATCCTTTCCGGCGGGAACGGGTTCTATTTTTTCAGAATTCGTTTTATTCGCACCCGTCTTTTTCGTCGACTTTTTTTTCACGTTCGCAGCCCTTCTCATCGGTACGACCTCTCATTTCTCTTTGTAGGATAAAAGGAAATCCCGTGGGCCGACTATTAAAGGTTCTATATAATAGTTCGCAAACAGAATAAATTATAATATTTTCCCTGGAGGAGAGCTATGGGCGAAATGTGGGAGAGGTCTTCCGGAACTCATCAGGATCATGAAAGACATAACCCCGGTTTTTCATAGTTCACAGCTTACAGTTCACAATTCTCAGTCCTGCCGGGGAAATTAAGCCGCCCGAAACCGCGAACTGTGAACTATTCTTTTTCGTCTTCTGTTTCTTTTCTTTTATCGGGAAACAGGCTCAATATGGAATTGAACGGACTCATTGTGCCCGCCATGGTCTTTTTTGCCGCCTCGGTCATGTGCACGCCGAGGTCCAGCCATTTTCCGAACTGCTCGTCTACGGAAACCTTGTAGGCGAGGTAATTCCTGATGATCTGCTGAAGGTAACGGTCGAAGAAATCCCCGAGGACCGTCTCCCCGTACTGGATGATCATGTGGAGCAGCGGAACCGGGAGCAGGACGTTTCTCCTCCTCGCCTCCTCGAGCACGATCTGGGTCAGAATGAACGCGGTCACGTCCTCTTTTGTTTTAGCGTCAATGACCTCAACCTGCCTGCCCTGCTTGATCAGGTCAGCCACCTGGTTGAGCGTCACATAGGCGTTCTTCTCGGTGTCGTAGAGCCTGCGATTGGTATATTTCTTCAGCAGAACTTTCCCAGCCATGTCCCCGTCTCCTCGAATTTTTCGTCAATGACACAATGCAAAATTTGAGGACTGTTAACGTCAATATATCTATTCGAACCGAATTGCAAGAGCAATTTTGCATTGCAACATTACTCTTGACAAGAGACCTGCAATTTTCTAAGACAATCTTGTTCTGCTTGCGAGGAGGCTTCCATAACATGGAGTTCTCAATATGATGATGAATTTTTACTGTCTTCCCTGGAAGGCATTGTCATCCGCCATCCGTCTCCAGAGCCGGTATTCGGAAAATACATTCAAGTTCTTTCAGGCCGCCGCGGAACAGGTCAGGACGCACCAAATGTGCGTCAGCGGAATGATGTCGTACGTCAACGAGTTCATGACCCCTTACTGGATCGCACTCGATTCCTTTCTCCACCTGGAAAGGAAGAAGATCGTCCGGACCCTCCCCGTCCAGACCTGCAGCGATTATTCCGAGCTCATGAAATTCAACTCGGATATCGCGAAGAAAGGATTGAGGAGCAGTTTTTCCGCCTGGCACGACTATCAGATGAAGGAGGCCGGGAAGGCTTTCGGCGCCTGGCTGAACACCGTTTTTCTGCGTGACGGCGCAGATATCCGGGACCACTCGAGACGGCAGTCCGGACTTATGGAAGCGATCGTATACAAATACCCTGAAGCCATCCGGAGCATCGAGCCCGACTTCGGATTCCATTTCGATAACGGCGGCTATGTGAAAGCGGGAGAAACGGACCGGTTCGATCTATGGCAGGTCCTCCCGACGTACAGAAAAGCAAAGGTGCGGGAAAAGGGGAAGCCCGTCCTGATAGCTCCCCCATACGTCCTCGGCGCCAGCATCCTTGCCTTCCTCCCCAGGGAGAACAAAAGCTTCACTCACGCCTTTGCCAACCAGGGCATCCCGACGTACATCCGGATCATGAAAAAAATCGAAGACACTCCCCCCGTCCAGGCAATGACGGGAGAGGACGATTGCCTCGATATGCGGCGCTTCTGCGAAGCGCTGAAGGAAAAGCACGGCAGGCCGGTCACGCTGGTCGGATTCTGTCAGGGAGGCTACGTCAGCGTATGCAATCTGCTCTCCGGAGAGCTCGACGGTCTGGTCGATGCGTTCATCACCTGCGTCGCGCCGATGGACGGCATGCGCAGCAAATCCCTGATCGATTACCTGTCCCATCTGCCGCCCCGTTTCCGGGACCTGGGATACGCGGTCAAAACCCTTCCGAACGGGAACCGCGTCGTGGACGGCAAGGTCATGAGCTGGGTGTACAAGCTGAAGAGCATGGAACGGGAGGCGCCGCTCTTCGCGTTCTACCGCAACCTGATGATGTTCGACCAGCCGGAAAGCGTCAGGATCACGAGCACGGCGGCGGCGCTCAATTACTGGCTGATGTATGAGCGCTCGGATCTGCCGATCGCCGTCACTAAAATGAGCTTCGATTCATATACGATCCCCGTGACTCCGGACGGAACCCTCCCGGTGAAGCTGTTCGGCCGGGAGCTGAATTTCAAGAGAATAAAAGAGAAAGGCATAAAGTGGCTGCTGTGCTACGCGGCGGAAGACGATCTGGTGGACAAGGACGCCGCGATTGCCCCGGCCGATTTCGTGGACGTAGAGGTAACGGAATTCCCGAAGGGGCACGGCGCGATCGCAACTTCCTGGTCTCTCCCGACCTCGGACTGCGCGCTCCACACCCGCTTCGGAGAAAAGAAATACCGCGGCCCTGTCCGCTTCGCCCTGGACACGGAAAAGGAAAAGTAACCGCGGCAATATGACTAATCCCGTTTCGAATACATTTTTCCGAACGAGTCCATGATGTCCTGGAACTGTTTCCCCTGTTTAAGGATCAGGTCCTCGAAGGCCTGCATTGTCTGCTCCGGGTCCGGGCCCTTCTCCGCGCGCGTCTTCTTCAGCCGGCGGATCGTCTCTTCCTGTTCCGCGAATTTTTTCTTGAGCTCCTCGCAATTCCGGCGGAGACGGTCGTAATCCTCGCGGGGCACGACCCCGAGCAACTCGAAAAATTCCCGGAAGGACTTGCGGAAATTCTCCGCCGCCCTGTTCCATTCCGCGGGGTTTGCGGACCCTTCTTCCGGATTTCCCTCCAGGCCGTAAATTTTCCGGAACAGATCCATCTGCGCCTGGAAGTGCGCCGCCCCGATTTTTATCCAGCGGGAAATCTCGTCCGGATGCTCTTTCCCGGCCCCCTCTTCCCGCGGAGATCCCCATAACTCCAGCGAGCGCCGGAAAAACTGCGCTGCGTTATCGAACTGTTCCCGGCTTCTCGCCATCCCGAGCAGATAGTTGCCCCAGAATTCAAGGAAGTGTTTGTCCATGACGCCTCCCGGAATATTTTGTTAATAAATTAATCACACAAAGACACAAAAAATACAAAAAAAAACGAAGTTGGGAGGCTGAGAGGCTGAGAAGTCAGGAGGTCTCTATCCTTCGCAGTTAAACAGGTCCTCCCGGTTAAAGTCACCTATCCTCGCAACTTCATTCTTTTCGGCGTTATGCCTTGCGCCCCGATCCCTTTTAGTGATAGAAAATAGGCCAGTCCGTCTTCTTTTAATTGTTCACTCACTATTCACGACCTTATACGGAAAGCGAGGTGGGGCATGGGCGAGGACAAAGGCCGGACGGGCAGTCCGGAAAACCTCTTTTCTGCATGGATGAAGGCGGGTTCAGATTTCTGGGGCCCGGCCGCAAGCCTCTTGCCCGGTGCGGCGGGCGGACCTTTTCCCTTTTCAGCAAACCAGTCCTCGGAGGCAGCCCAGGCAGCCGATCTCTGGCGCACGCTTTACGAAACGTGGGGCACGTTCTTTTCGGTTACCGGCCGCGAATCCGCGCCCGGGAATCTGCAGCCGGCCGCTATCCTTCCCGAACTCATCATGAAGATAGCCCAACCCTTCTGGGCGGGATACTTTCTCCTCCAGCAGGGAGGGGAGGAAAAGGCCGAGGAGAAAAAAGAGTTTGTCTCGAATATGGGGGAAATCGCCCGGTCGATCACGCGGGCGTGGTTTGAGATGTACCAGAAGGAATTGAACCAGTTCCTCAACATACCCCAGCTCGGGCTGACACGGTTCTACCAGGAACGGGTGAACCGGACCATGGAGAAGTTCAACAAGTTCCAGTCCGAATTATCGGAATTCATACATATTTTCTACACGCCGCTGGAGCGGGCATTTCAGGCCCTGCAGGAGGAAATGCCCAAAATTGAAAAAAAAGGCGACAATATGGCCGAGGAATCGAAAGCCCTTTACCAGGCCTGGATCGGTAATCTGGAAAAGAATTACAGCGGCCTGCTCAGATCGCCCGATTACCTGCAATCTCTCGAGAAGACGCTTAAGGCCCTGCAGGATTACCGCAAAACGCGGCAGCAGTTCATGATCGATATTATCCAGGATCTGCCGATTCCCACCAACAAGGAAATGGATGAGCTGTACCGGGAAGTCTATCTTCTTAAAAAAAGGGTCCGCGAACTGGAGAAAAGGTGAAGCCATGAAGAAGATGAACTGGGAAGATCTTTTGTCGCCGCTGAATATCTCGGGGAATTTTCTGCTGGCGAAAATGGCCATGGATACCGCGAAAACGGCCAACCGCCTTCGGGAAGCAAGGAACATTCTCCTGGGGCCTCTTCATACTGCGATCGCCGAGACTCCTTACGAAATTGAATACCAGGAAGACCGGGTGAAGCTGAAACATTACAAGCCGGCGGAACTCCGCTTCAAGACGCCCCTCCTGATCACCTATGCGCTGGTCAACCGGGAAACGATGCTCGATCTCCAGCCCGACCGGAGCGTCCTGAAGGGATTCCTGGAAGCCGGACTTGAAGTATACATGATCGACTGGGGGTTTCCGACCCGGATCGACAGATACCTGACTATCGACGACCACGTAAATGTATACATGGACCATGCGGTTGAGCACATCCGGAAAAAACACGGGATACCGCAGGTCAATCTGATGGGGATCTGCATGGGCGGGACGTTCAGCATCATCTACACCGCCCTTCATCCCGAGAAAATAAGAAATCTTGTGACGACGGTGACGCCGGTCAATTTCGATACGGACGAGAATCTGCTGAATGTCTGGGCCCGGTCCATTGATGCGGATGGAATTGTCGAGGCTTACGGCAACATGCCGGGCGATCTCCTGAATCTCGGGTTTCTGATGCTGAACCCTGCCCGGCTGATCATCGACAAGTACGTCGGCTTTCTCGAGAACGTGCACAAGAAGGACTTCGTCGAGAATTTCGTGCGGATGGAAAGATGGATTTTCGACAGCCCGGACGTGCCGGGCGAGACTTTCCGGCAGTTCATCAACGACCTGTACAAAAGAAACCTGCTCGTAAAAAATAAACTGAACATCGGCGGAAAGATCGTGGACCTCCGGAAAATAACCATGCCGGTCCTGAACATTTATGCTCGCCTCGATCACCTCGTGCCGCCTTCGAGCAGCGATAAGTTCATTCCCCTGATCCCGAGCCGGGACAAGGAGGACGTGGCCCTCGACACGGGCCACATCGGAATTTATGTGAGTTCAAAAACGCAGAAGGAATTCGGACCTAAAATCGTGCGCTGGCTGAGGGACCGCGACGGAGAGGCGGTTCCCGTTCAGGCGGATGCCGCGCCGGAAAAACCGAAAACCCGCTCCCGGAAGAAAGCAACCGTCCCGGCAATGGCGGCAAAAACGGATTAGATCGGGGTAATGGGCTTCAGGCGTCAGGTGTCAGGCGTTGGGCAATGGGTAAATACCGGAGACCATCATCCCCATTACCCATAACCCACAACCTATTACCCAGCAAAAGGAGATCCAGATGAAGGGGAAGACCATTAACGAAATCAGCATAGGGGATGCGGCCGAATTCGCCAAGACGGTTTCCGAATCAGACGTATATGCTTATGCGGGTATATCGGGAGACCTGAATCCTGCCCATGTGAACGAGGCCTACGCCTCAAAAACTTTCTTCAAAACGAGGATCGCCCACGGCATGTTAAGCGCGGGTTTTATCTCGGCCTGCCTCGGCATGCATCTTCCGGGACCCGGCTCCATTTATCTCAGGCAGGAGCTCAATTTCATGGCCCCCGTGCGTATCGGCGATACCATCACCGCCCGCGTGGAGGTAATCGAGAAGAACACGGAAAAAAATCGGGTCAAGCTGAAGACGACCTGCACGAACCAGGACGGCACGGTTGTATTGGATGGAGTAGCTCTCATCATGCCGCCCAAATAATACAGGCTGTTTGAAAACGCCCATCCCCGCCTCCGCGGGGACGGAGTCTGCAGCGCCTGCCCTGAGATCTTCGATAAACTCAGGTCAAGCTCCGTCGAAGGGTTGTGCTCCGGGCGTGGTTCGACAGGCTCACCATGACACCCGGGAGCCTGCCCTGCATATGCAAATATTCTGTCATACAAATAGCCCCTTGTTGCGTAACCAAATAATAAACAAACTAGGGACACTTCCCATATTTTCTGCCGGCTGCGTCTCGTCATGAAAATATTGGAAATTCCCTCTTTTTTCCCTCGATACATTTCCACTTTACCAAACCGCCGTCATTCATTAATTCACATCGACCAAGCCGTAAAAATCTGTGATCAAAAAAAACAAGGAATATTACCGTGTTTTTCGACTGATGCGTCCGGAAGAGAAATATGGGAAGTGTCCCTGGTTTTTTGATCGTTTATTTCCTTTGCGCCGCGTTCCGGGGTCGGAATATGAACGCATATAATTCAATTACTTAGTATACAAGCGGAAAAGTCCGGCGGCCCCGGACGGGGCTGCTCTCCCATTCTGATGAAAAACCAAATGGAATTCTTGGCTTCCGCTTTGGTTCTTTTTAGCTTGCTTTTTTCGGCAGGTTTAATCTACAACCCCCCCATCAACTCAGGGGCGTATTTCGCCTTTATGTCAGAACCGGCGCCAGTACCCCGGGACATTTTCCGGGATTTCCCGAAACTACCGATAACCCAAGGAATTCGTACCCCCAAGTCTCGATCAGAAAAACAATCCGACATCCGATATCCCGGCAATTAAACTCTGTTTACAAGGGAATTTAGTCTTTTCCCTTCCCGGAGTCCCTGATGAGTGATGCGGAAAAAACCAGAGAACAGCTTCTCCAGGAGGTCGAGAACCTTCGTCGCCGTCTCATGCGCTATGAACGGATGAGGCTTGAGCTCTGGCTCAGGGGCGACTCGTCCCAGGAGATCGAAAAGCTTTACGCCTCGCTCGCCGACCAGGCCGACGACGCCGTCTATCTCATGTCGGACGGCAATATCGAATACGTCAATCCAAGGTTCGAGGAGATTTTCGGGATCAGCCGCCGGGAGTTAATGGACCCCGACTTCGATTTCATGTCCCTGGTCGCCCCCGAGAGCAGGCATGTTATTGAAGAGCGCCTGGAAAAAAGCCTGCGGGGAGAACCCCTGGACTCCACCTACGAATTTACCGCTTTAACCCGGGACGGCCGGCGCATCGAGATCGAAGCCTCCCATTCCTACATACTCTACAAAGGGAAAAACGCCACCCAGGGAACGTTCCGCAACGTCACCGACCGGAAGTATTCGCGGGAAATCATCCGCCGGGCCGAAGAAAAATTCAGCCTGCTCACGGAAACGGCGCGTGACCTTATCGTATCCCTGGACCTGGACGGTCGCGTGACCTATATCAATCAGGCGGCGGCAGACTTCAGCGGCTACAGCAAGGAAGAAGCCCGGGGCAGGGCCATCACCGAAGTGATCGCCCCGTCTTCCCTGGCGGAGGCTGAGTCCAAATTCGAAGAGAGAAGGCATGGCAACCAGGATCCCTTCTTTTACGAGGTCGAGGCGATCAACAGCCGCGGCGAATCAGTCTCCTTCGAGGTCAATTCCTCCGTTATCCTTGAAAAAGGGGAACCCTCGGGCGTGCTCATCGTCGCCAGGGACATCAGGGAGCGGAAAAAAACTGAAAGCGAGCTGAGGCGGTCCGAATCGAAACTCATCGCCATTATCGAGTCGGCAAAAGATTCCATTTTCATCAAGGACGCAGATCTTAAGTACACGGTGGTCAATCAGGCCATGGCGGATCTCTTCGGCATGAAGGCAGGGGAAATGGTCGGGAAAACCGACCTGGATCTGTTCGGAGAGGAAATCGGCCGGAAATTCGAAGAAATGGATCGGCGGGTGCTGGCCGGCCAGACAGTCGACGAAGAGATCGTCAAGCCGATCAGGGGCAGTATCCGGGCCTTCCATACCATCAAGGTGCCGCTGAAAGACACGGACGGCGGCATCATCGGCCTGTGCGGCATTGCGCGGGACATCACGGAACGCAGGCTGGTCGAAGAGAGGGTGCGCAAGGCCGAGGAGAAATACCGAAACATATTCGAATACGCGGTGGAAGGCATCTATCAGAGCACCCCGGAGGGCCGCCTGATCACGGCGAACCCGGCCTTCGCCCGCATGTTCGGCTACGATTCCCCCCAGGAGATCATCCAGTCCGTCCGGGACATCAGGACCCAGTTGTACGTCGAGCCCGAGCGGAGGGATGCCTTCATCAGGCTCCTGGACAAATACGACTCCGTCTCCGGTCTCGAGATCCAATACTACCGCAAGGACGGCAGCATCATCTGGGTCTCCGAGAGCTCGCGCGCGGTCCGGGACGTTGCCGGGAAGATCGCCTATTTCGAAGGCGTCATCGAAAACGTCACCGAACGGAAGCAGGCGGAGGACCTGTACAGGACCCTCGCCGACAGCTCGCCCGTTGGAGTATACGTTGTCCAGAAGGGGCGGTTCGTTTACGCCAACCCCCAGTTCCAGCGCTATACGGGATATACGCTGTCGGAACTGCGCGGGATGAGCCCCCTCGACCTCGTTCACAAAGATGACCGGAATCCGGTCCGCGATAAAGCCGTCCGGATGATAAAGGGGGAGAGCTCTTCCTCTTATGAATTCAGGACCATGGCCAAGGACGGGCAGATCAGGTGGAACATCGAAACCGTCCGGTCGATCAGGTTCAAGGGGGAACGCGCGACCCTCGGCAACTTTATCGACGTCTCGGAGCAGAAGGAAGCCGGCCGGAGACTGGAGGAGCTGGCGGCCTCGGAATCCTCCATCCTGGCATCTATTCCGCATGCGGTCTTCGGGATCGAAAACAGCAGGATAACCTTCGTCAATGACGCCGCGGAAGGCGTCTTCGGATGGAAGCCCAAGGAGCTGATCGGGAAGGACATCCGGATCCTGTACCGTAATGACGCCGAATGCAGCGAGATCTGGAAGAAGATACGCAATGACCTTGAGTCGCGGCCGGTCTGGGGCCTTGACCTGGAATTCCCGTGCCTCCACCGGAACGGGAACGAACTCCTGTGCCGCGTGAGCGCCTCGCGCATCGGCAAGGACCAGAGGGGCGAGAGAATCGTAGCCGTCTTCGAAGACGTGACCGTGAGCAAGCGGGGCGAAGAGGCCCTGCGCGAGTCGGAAAGGCGCTTCAAGAACATCATCGATTTCCTCCCCGACGCCGCCCTGGTGATCAACGGCGAAAGGAAAGTGATCGCCTGGAACCGGGCCATCGAACAGATGACGAAAGTCAAGGCGGAAGACATGCTCGGCAGGGACGATTACGAATACGCCCTTCCGTTCTACGGCGCGAGAAGGCCGATGCTGATCGATCTGGTCCTGGAGCATGATGAGGACGCGGAAAAGAGGTATTCGAATCTGCGGAGAAACGACCAGATCATCAGCGGAGAGTCGTACATCCCGAACCTCCACGGAAGGGAAGTTTACCTTTTGGGCACGGCGACCGCGCTTTACGATTCGAAAGGGAACCTCGTGGGCGCGATCGAGCTTATCCGGGACATAACGGAAACGAGGACGTCGGAGCAGTCGCGCAAACAGCTCGAAGCCGAATTTCTCCAGGCCCAGAAAATGGAAGCGATCGGCACGCTGGCCGGGGGCATCGCCCATGATTTCAATAATCTGCTCATGGGGATCCAGGGATATACATCCCTCATGATGATGGATATGGATCAGGACCATCCGAACTTTAAACGGCTGAAGAGCATCGAGGAGCAGGTGCTGAGCGGGGCCGACCTGACCAGGCAGCTCCTCGGCTTCGCCCGGGGCGGCAGGTATGAAGTCAAGCCGATAAATCTGAACGAGGTGGTGGAAAAGACCTCGACCATGTTCGGCAGGACGAAAAAAGAGATAAAAGTGAGCCGCATGCTCGGCGAGGACCTGTGGAAGGTGGAAGCGGACCAGGGGCAGATCGAGCAGGTGTTCCTTAATCTCTACGTAAACGCCTGGCAGGCGATGCCGGGCGGAGGCGAACTGGTTCTCGCCACCGAAAACTCCGCCATCAACGAGGGCTTCGCGGGGCCGTTCTATTTCAAGCCTGGCAGATACGTGAAGATTTCCGTCACGGACACCGGGGTGGGAATGGACGAGAAGACGAGGCAGAGGATATTCGAACCGTTCTTCACCACCAAGGAAATGGGACGGGGGACCGGTCTCGGCCTGGCGACGGTTTACGGGATAGTAAAGGGGCACGGCGGGGTCATTAACGTGTTCAGCAGAAAAGGAGAGGGAACGACTTTTCATATATATCTGCCCGCTGCGGAGGAAGAACCGGCTGAAATCGCGCAGAACATCTCGCATGAGATCCTGAAAGGGAACGAGACCATTCTCCTGATCGACGATGAGGAAACCGTGGTCGAAGTCAGCCGGGAAATCCTGGAAACGCTCGGCTACAGGGTCCTTTCGGCCAGCAGCGGCGCGGAAGCCGTGGAAATATACCGGGCCAAGAAGGACAAAATCGACCTGGTCATCCTGGACATGATCATACCGGAGATGGGCGGCGAACGGATTTTTGAAGAGCTTAAAAACATAAATCCCGGCGTTCGGGTGATCCTCTCCAGCGGATACAGCCTCAACGGGCAGGCCGTCAGAATCATGGAACAGGGCTGCGACGATTTCATCCAGAAGCCTTTCAGCATGAGAGAGCTCTCGAAGAAAGTCAGGGACGTTCTCGACAGCAGGGGAGAGCGCGGAACGAAAGCACGCCGGCTCCTGGCGGGATTCGAGCGGTAAGGAGGCGGAACAGGCGGCCGGGTTTTTCCCGGGCCTGATTGAGAATTATTCCGGAATCCGGATTCAGATTTTCTGCCGTTCGCCGATTATAAAATTAGCGCATCAAGAAGCCCGTGGGGCCTCCCTGCCATGGGCCTTTTTTTTGGGGGATTGTTCATGCCGGAGATCTGGAATCACAGCAAAAAAGTTCTTATCGTTGACGACGAAGAATCGGTCCGGAGCCTGTTCGAAGACGTCCTTACCGAGGAGGGATATGCAGTCCTGTCCGCGGAAGGGGGAAGCCAGGCCCTCGACATCCTGAAGAGCGAAAAAATCGAGGTTATTTTCCTCGATCTCAAGCTTTTCGGGATAAACGGAATCGAGCTGTGCCGGGAAATCCGCCGCTTCAAACCGTCTTCCATTATTTACGCCATGACTGGCTGGGGCGCTCTTTACGATATCGACGAGTGCCGCGAGGCCGGTTTCGACGATTATTTCAGGAAGCCGATCACAAACGAGGTCCTCTTCAAGGCCGTCGCAGACGCATTCGAAAAACTCGAACGGTGGGCGAAATAAGGGAAAGACCTGACCCCCAATCAAAACAGTTTCTGGTTTTTCAGCCCGGTTTCCAACCAAGAGGGAAGTTCAGGAAGCTTTACCTCAAGAAGTTCTTTCGGCTCAATTTTGTGAAGACCTCCGCAACTCCGAAACTGGAAGCTGAGATTTATTGACAAGAATTTAACCGCTATGCCCCATCAGTTCGACAATCATGACACTGAGATCGATGACCGCCGTCCGGCGGCAGACGCCCTCATTGAGCGGCTGCGCACCCGTTACCCGGACATGAGCGGATTTACGGCCGTTTCGATGACCGGACGCGGCCGCGACTTCCTGCATCATCTCGTCCATACCCGGATCGGCGGCCTCCTGCCGGCCGTTCTTTCCTTCGACGACTACAGAACCCGCCGCATCGCAGAGGCGACAGGCCGCACGGCCGTACCGGACGATGAGGCCTTTCTCCACTTCCATGCCCTGCGGTGCAGCCAAGAGGGCCGCTCCCTCTCCCCGGCCGACACCCGGCGGCTCCTCTCTTACCTTGCAACTATCGCAGAGTTCTCGGTGAACCTCGAAGAGCTGCGCGCCCTGGACCGGATCGGACACGAACAGCTCCAACGGATAGACCGGTTATTTTCCGTGATGGAGAAGTTCCGCGCCCGCCTTGCCGGCCGTGGTCTTTTCTATCCGCCTTTCGAGGCGGAGCGGTTTGCCGGATTGAAGCCGGGCGATGGAGAATTGTTTTTCGGCATGCCTCTCATGAGCCCTGTGAACCAGTCCTTTTTCAGCAGCATCCCGCGTGATCGTCTTTTTATGGATGCGCCGCTTTTCGGACCCCATATGCCGGCGGAACCGCCAGATTACGAGACGGCCTTGTCCCTCATCCGGCGCATCGGCGTGCCTGAAAGGCGGAGCCCCGGCGATGGCCTCGTATTTTCCGAACTTGCCGAACGGGCGGCGCTGCCGGCCCTCCTCGCCCGGGAAATCGACTCCTTTCTGCGCGAGCCGCGCCGCGAAGAGGAACAGCTCTTTATCGTGCCTCTGGACGAGAGGCTCTCGTTCTATCTCTGGGAATTCCTCTCCCGCCCCCTCGGCGGACAGGTCAACTTTGCGCCGTGGCTTCCTTTCACGCACTTTGCGGCCGCGCAGAGGATTCGCGAGGCAATCCGCGTCGGAAAGGAGCTGCAGTCCGTGCGGCGGGACCTTATCGCCGAGCTTACCTCCCGGTGGAACGAACTGGACGAGGCCGACCGCACCGCCTTCGAGGCGGCGATCACGGCGTGCGACGAACTGGTTCGGCTCCGCCCGCTCATGGCCGACAATTGGCAGCAGCTGGCCGAGTACCTTATTGCCGTAAGGAAGCTGCGGCTTCGCGGAGGCCGCAGCGCACCGATCCAGGTGATAGGGCTCGGCGATGCGACCGGAATTCCATTTCAACGCGCCGTCATCCTGCCGATGAACAGCGGCATCTTCCCGCGAAAGCCCTTAAGCGATCCCTACCTGAACCTGATCCACCTGCCGCGCGTATACCGGACGCAGTATGAGGCGGACGATCTTGCGCTCAGGCAGTTACTTTCCTTCGGCCGGACGGCCCACATCGCCGCCCTTTATGACGAAGGTAACGGCGAGGCGCCATCGGCCTTCTTCTCTTTCCTCGCCGCCGAATTCGGCCAAAAAACAGTCAAACGGCGGCTGGCTCCGGCGCTGTTCCGCGCTACGAGCGGCGGCCTTGTCATAGAGAACACGGATGAACTGAAGGAGAAGCTGCGGCGGCGCACCTGGTCCTTCAGATCGCTGAAAATTTTTCTCACCTGCCCCTGCCGCTTTATACTCGACGATATTCAGGGGGTGACCCCCCCCGCGTGCCTCGAAGGCGAAGACGGCGCCAACCTCCTCATCGGAGATTTCCTCCACCGCTTCTTTGCGGAGCTGAAGGAGCATCGCCCCGCGATCGAGCTCTGGCGCGATCGGTTTGAGGAGAGCTGGGACAGCGATGCGGGTCTCCTCGCAAAACTTCCGGATCAGGCCGTCCGCAAGGCCATCGTCCGGAGTTACCTGGCCGATATCGCCTCGTGGGAACAGGAAAAGAACATGTTTCTGCTTTTTTCCGACGGGGTGACCGACGCTGAACTCGAGCTGAAGGCCGCTTTCGGCGGCGGCCGCTACCATATCGGAGGGCGCATCGACCGCCTGCAGCTTCAAGGGGAAAAACGGCTCATTGCCGATCTGAAATACAGGGAAAAGCAGAAGGTCTCCGGGAAAAAGCGGCTGGCGGAACGGGTGGAAGATCCCAATTCCTTCGATGATCGCTTTCAGCTGCTCATTTATGTTTATCTGGCTCTCCAGAACGGCAAAGCGGAGCCCGGCCGGCTCGATGCGGCCCATTTCTTTCTGCGGCCGAGAGCGCGCGGGGATTATATAAGCCGCATCGCTGAGGATGACCTGGCCGCCTGCGAGGCCGCATTGGAGCGCATCGCGCAGCGGCTCGACGGTCTGCTGGCCCTGAAAGGCTTCGCCCCCAATTACAGAGCCGGGAGTTGTTCCTTCTGCCCCCATAAGGCGCTCTGCCTCAGGCCGGACCTTTATAGGGCAGGGAGGCGCCCATGGTAAAGAGCCTCTTCGTCACCGCTTCGGCCGGCTCGGGGAAGACCTTCCGGCTTACGGAGGAGGTCCGGCGCCATATCAGAAAAGATGGGCAACTCGTCGTTGCCGTCACCTTCACCCGCGCCGCGGCGGCCGAGATGGAAAAAAGACTTCTCGAAATGATCGCGGAGGGAAAGGAGAGCGCCGCCGGGAAGCTGCAGCTGATCATGCGCGCCGCCAAGGTCCGCTTCTCGACAATAGACGCGCTCTTTCACCGTTTCCTCTCGACGGAAGAATACGTGCCCCAGGTCGCAGACGATCATGAAAAGGCCGTCATCACCGCCGTCGCCGACGAGCGTTTTTTCCGGCATCCGCACGTCCTGGCCGACATCGAAGAGATTGTGATCGCGGCGCGCATCCTCCACCTCCAGCCCGAGACGCTGCTGCAGGAATTGGATAAAGGAAAAGAGGCGCTGGAGGCGTGGGACTGCCCCGGCGGCCTGCTCGACGATCTCAAAGGCAGACAGGCGCGCCTCGCTGCCGAGTACGAGCGGCTGCAGGCCCGCGTGCAGGCGGTCGCGGAATCGACAAAGGGCAACCTGCGCGCGCAGGTGGCAGCCCCCCTGCTCGAGCCGCTCGCTGCCGCGGACCTCGGCAGGGCGCTTTTTAAAAGATCCGATCTGTCGGAGGTCAACGTGGCCGCCGCAGACCGCTCAACTCCCGCCTACGCCGCGTTGCGTGAAATCTATCCCTCCATGCGCCGCCTCCTTGCCGAACATCTCATCAACACCAAGCGGCTGCGGAGCGCCCTTCTCAAGCGCTTCACCAGCCGGCGCGCCGAGGTGATTGCGGAAGAGAAGGAGAGGCTCGGACGGCTCTATTTCGAAGACGTACCCGAACTGCTGATCGGCCTTGACGGGCCGGACAGCCCCGACCGGCCTCTCTTCATGAATCGCCTTTATGAGCTCGGCTACCACCGGACGGATCATCTGCTCCTCGATGAGTTCCAGGACACTTCGCAGGTCCAGTTCGAGCTGCTCCGGCCGCTGATCGAAGATATCCTCGGCTCCGTGGGAGAGAATGCCGAGGGGGAACGGTCGATTTTCCTCGTGGGGGACTGGAAACAGTCGATATACAGGTGGCGGGGCGCGGCCCCCGATCGGCTGAGGTCCTCGATCGCCCCTGCCCTCGCAAGCGGTCAAATCGCCGCCGAGACCCTTCCCTGCAACTATCGCTCGTCGCCGCTCCTGATCGGCTTCTTCAACAATCTTGTCGCTGAGCTCTTCGCCGGGACGGACAAAGTCAACCTCCAGGCTCCTCCCGAAAAGCCGAACGGCCGATATGGCGGGGTCTCCGAGGCGGCGGTCATTCCGGTCGCCTGCGGCTCCCGCGACGAGCCTGTCTACGAGCGGCTCGTCGCCGCCGTTGAACGGAAAAAGGCGGAGTGCGCATGCCCCTGGGGCGATATCGCGGTCCTGTGCCGCACCAACGTTCACATGGACAACGCCGCGGCCGCACTGGCGAAGGCGGGAATTCCCACCTCGGGAGTACGCGGACGCGAGCTCCTTTCTCTTCGCGAGGGGACGGCGCTCTTCCTTTCCCTCGCCGCCCTGTTCGCCGGACATGACGGACGCTTCATCCCCCGCGCCCTCGCGTCCCTGGGCTACGGCGAGTTGCCGGAGGCCTGCCTCGACCGGCTGGCCGGAAGCATCGGAACTATGCCCCGGCCGCACTGCTTTGCGGCGTTTGCGTCCGCTCTGCGGAGCCTCGCATCGCATTTCCCACGCATTCTCATCGAGACGCTCTGGGACGAGGCGAAGCTCTACTTTGACCGGCCCGATGCCGTCGATTCCGGCGCCTTCCTGGCATACCTGTTCAAGGTGTCGCACCTCATTACCGTACCCGAAGGAGAGCATGCCGATTGCGTGAAACTGGCCACTATTCACGGAACCAAGGGACTGGGTTTTCCCCACGTTCTCCTTTTCTGGAAAGAGGGGATCGACAGGGCGCCCGCAATTCCCCACCCCGACGACGGATGTCCGCTGAACCTGAGCAGGGATGAACTGGACTTTCTGGCCGCCGGCCCGATCGCCGGAGGAGAGGCAATCGCCGGGAGGGCGGCGGCCCTGATGGAAGAAAAGGCCGAAGAGACGGCGAACCTCATCTACGTCGCCGCAACGCGGGCCGAAAAGAGTCTTTTGATCCTCCTGCGGGCGGACGGCGAAGGGGTCTTGAAAGGCTTCAGTCGGCGGATAATCAACGCGGCCCAGGTGTCCATACCGGACGCCGAGCGCACCGAATTCGGCTGGCGGCGCGACTACGGACTCGAGGAGCCGCGCCCGCCCGACTGCGAGTCGCTGACCGCGACCGATCCGGCCGAAGCCCCCGCCGCACCGGTCGACAGCGGGGAGATGGACCCGACATTGCGCTCCGCCGCCATCGAGGCGGGAATTGAGCGCGGCCTGCGCATCCACGCGGCGCTCGCCCGGTTCACCGGCGATCGCACGGCGGAAATCCCGGGCAACCTCACCCCGGACGAGCGGGCCGCCGTCGATCGATTCCTCGGCGACCCGACGGTGCGGGAGATCATTTTCCGGCCCGGGAAAGTGCTTACGGAACAGCACGTATCCGATACGCGCGCCTTCGGAATCGTCGACCGGCTTATCATCGCCCCCGACCTCATCACCCTTATCGATTTCAAGACGGGACGCGTCGGCCATCTCACCGAAAAGTACCGCCCCCAGATGATCCGCTACCGGACCATCCTCCAGGGACTCTTCGGCGGGCGGCCGGTCGAGTGCTACCTGATGTTCGTGGACGAGCCGCACCGGGTCGTCACAGTATGTGAAAAGTAAAAGGTAAAAAGCAAGAAAGGCAGGAATTGAGAGGCTTATTACTTTTCACCTTCCTTTTTCACTCTTCACTTTTTACCGTTAAAAAAATGCTTGCAAAGCGTCCGAATATTTAATACGGTCGTTTCAAACAAATGTTTGGGCGCTTATGAAAAAGGCGAACAGAACGGGAGCGAACGCGAGAGAGAGGATTCTGGAAGCGGCCGGCGAAATTTTTGCCGAATGCGGATACCAGAAGGCGACCGTGCGCGACATATGCGGAAAGGCGGCGGTAAACCTCGCTGCGATCAATTATCATTTCGGGGACAAGGAAAATCTTTATCGGGAGACCCTCCGCAACGCCGTTTTCCTGTCGTACCAGAAATACCCCCCCGACGGCGGTGCAACCGGCGCGGATCGCCCTGAAGACCGCCTCCGGGCCTACATCCGCTCTTTCCTTTTCCGGATACTCGATCCGGGGCGCTCCGCCTGGTTCGGGAAAATTATTTCCCGCGAGATAATCGAGCCGACTCCGGTCCTCGACTCCCTGATCAAGGAGGTCTTTTATCCCAATTTTCTCCGCCTTGTTTCGATCATCGAGGATATTGTCGGCCGGGATAAAGATCCCGAGACCGTCCGGTTCTGCGCCGCCAGCATCCTGGGGCAGTGCCTCTATTTCGGCAACAGCAAAACCAGATTCTTTTTTCTGAATAAAAAAAGATTCGCCCCGGAGAAGATTGAAGGCATCACGGATCATATAACCCGTTTTTCCATCAACGCCCTTGCCGCAATAAATAAAACCTGAATGGAGATACAGTGCTGACGAGAGAAATGCTGAAGAAGAGAGTTCCGATCATTGCCGGGATTGTGCTGGTCCTGGCCGCAGGCGCATATTTCGCGTTCCATGGAGCGGGAAATGAGCCGATATTCAGAACGGATAAGGTAATACGGGGCTCCATCAACCAGACGGTAACCGCATCGGGAACGGTCAATGCAGTCACTACCGTCCTGGTCGGGACACAGGTCTCCGGAACAATCAAGAGCCTGTATGTGGATTTCAATTCCCCCGTAAAAAAAGGACAACTGCTTGCGCTGATCGATCCGGCCACATTTGAAGCTCAGGCAGATCAGGCCCGGGCCAATCTCGGGGCGGCGCGCGCGAATCTGGAAAAGGCCGCCGCGGCCGAGCTTGACGCCAAAAGGACTTTCGAAAGGAACCGCACTCTTTTCGCCCGGAACCTGATCGCGCGGAGCGACCTCGACACCGCCGAAACCAATTACTCGTCGGCCGTCGCGCAGGTTGCAGCGGCGAGGGCGCAGGTCGAACAGCAGAAGGCGTCGCTGAAAACCGCGGAAATCAACCTTAAATACACGCGGATCCTTTCTCCCGTAGACGGGATCGTCATTTCCCGGAATGTCGACGTCGGCCAGACGGTGGCGGCGAGCTTTCAGACCCCTACCCTGTTCAACATCGCGCAGGACCTCACCAGGATGCAGATAGATACCAGCGTCGCAGAGGCGGACATCGGTAAAATCCAGGTGAAACAGCCGGTCGATTTCACCGTGGATGCATACTCCGAAAACACTTTCAAGGGAACCGTATCGGAGATCCGCAATGCGCCGATCACCGTCCAGAACGTTGTCACATACGATGTCGTAGTAAAGGTCGACAACTCCGATCTCAGGCTCAAGCCGGGAATGACGGCGAACGTATCGATCGTTACGGCCCGGATGGCTGACGCTCTCAAAATCAGCAATCTCGCGCTGCGCTTCAGGATGCCGGCGGAAAAAAGCGGCTCCGGCGCAGCCGCTGCGCCGTCGGCCCCTCCTCCGGACCAGAAAGGGACAAGCATCTGGGTGCTGGAGAACAAGACGCCTAAACGCGTCCCGATCAGAACGGGGATCAGCGACGGGACGTATACCGAGGTCGTATCCGGGGATCTGAAGGAAGGCCAGGAGGTCATCATCGATTCCCTCGCAAAGGGGAAGCAGAATTCGTCGCCCTCCGGTCCGAACCCGAGATTCTTCAGGTAAATAAAAGCATGTTTCTGATTGAGACGAAGGGATTGAACAAGATTTACGATCTGGGCGAAAGCAAGGTTCACGCCCTGAATGAAGTTAATATCGGCATTGCGCCGGGAGAGTTCGTGGCCGTCATGGGGCCGTCCGGATCGGGCAAATCGACCTTTATGAACGTGATCGGCTGCCTCGACGAGCCGACGAGCGGCAACTACCTCCTGGAGGGAAGGGATATCGGGGGACTCAGCCGGGACCAGCTGGCTGAAATTCGAAACGCAAAGATCGGCTTCGTCTTCCAGGGCTTCAATCTTCTGCCCAGGACTTCGGCGCTGGAAAACGTCGAGCTCCCGATGCTGTATATGAATATACCGACGAGGGAAAGGGAGGAGCGGGCCCGGGCCGCCCTCAGGATGCTCGGCCTGGAAGGACGCGAACATCATCACCCGAATCAGCTCTCCGGGGGGCAGCAGCAGCGCGTTGCCATTGCGAGAGCGCTGGTCAACAACGCCCCGCTGGTGCTCGCGGACGAGCCGACGGGAAACCTGGATACGAAAACCAGCATCGAAATAATGGAGCTGATAGTAAAGCTGAATGAGGAGGCGAAGATTACCGTCGTCCTGGTCACGCACGAGCCCGATATCGCCCAATACAGCAAACGCATTATCCGGTTCAAGGACGGGGAAGTCGTGAGCGACGAAGCCATAAAAAAAATTCAGAGTTCAGAGTCAAATAGAGCAACCAATGATCAGTATACCTAATACCCTCAAAATATCTTTCCGGGCGCTGCGGGTAAACAAGATGCGCTCGTCGCTGACCATGCTCGGCATCATCATCGGGGTGGGCGCAGTCATCGCCATGCTGGCGATCGGGACCGGGGCAAGCGAGCAGGTCTCGAAACAGATCGCCAGCATGGGGAGCAATCTGATCGTGATCCTCCCGGGAAGCACGACCTCCGGCGGGATCCGCATGGGGGCCGGGACAACTCCGACCCTGACGAGCCATGACGCGGATGCTATCGAGAAGGAATGCCCGGCCGTGGCCGAAGTCGCCCCCGTCCTGAACGGGGTCGCGCAGGTCGTTTATGGCAGCCAGAACTGGTCCACGGGCGTCGTCGGCACGACACCTGAGATGCTCAGCGTGCGGGACTGGCCCCTCCAATCGGGAAGGAACTTCACGGATCAGGACATCCGCAGCGCCGCCAAATTCTGCCTGCTCGGGAAAACGGTTGCGGACAACCTCTTCGGAGAACTGGACCCGGTGGGCCAGATCATCCGGATTAAAAACGCCCCCTTTACGGTTATCGGGATTCTCGCATCCAAAGGGCAGTCCCCGACCGGGCATGACCAGGACGATACCGTTTACATCCCTGTCACGACCGCGCAGAAAAAGATCTTCGGCACTTCTTTTCCCGGCATGGTGCGGTCCATCATGATAAAGGCCAGGGGACCGGAGTACCTGGAAGAGGCGGAGGCCCAGATAAAAGAGCTCCTGCGGCAGCGGCACCGCATCGGGCCCAGGCAGGATAACGATTTCACGATCCGGAACCTGACGCAGATGATGCAGGCGGCCGAACAGTCGGCAAAGGTAATGACCCTTCTTCTCGGGGCGATCGCCTCCGTGTCGCTCCTCGTCGGCGGGATAGGGATCATGAACATCATGCTCGTCTCCGTCACGGAGCGGACCCGGGAAATCGGGATCAGGCTTGCCGTCGGGGCCAAGTCCTGGGACATCCGGCTCCAGTTCATTATCGAGGCGCTCACGCTTTCGCTGATCGGCGGGCTGGCCGGCATCATACTCGGGGTATCCGGCTCCGGGCTGCTGTCTCATTTCGCCGGATGGAAAACAATCGTTTCCCCCCTGTCGATCCTGCTCGCCTTCGGTTTCTCCGGACTGGTAGGGATCTTCTTCGGTTTTTACCCCGCATACAAGGCGTCGCTGCTCAATCCGATCGACGCGCTCCGGTACGAATAGCCCCGGGCTGAGCTTGAACGGTTCCGGGTTGATGATAACGCACATTGCCGTACGAACCCGGAAGCTACCGAGGAGAAGCCGATGACCGAATACGAAAAGGGAAAAACCTCTCCTGCGGCGCAGCCGCTGTCCCCGTCCCGCCCGGAATCAGCCATTTTCAGTCCTTCGCCGCCGGTCCCGGAGATCGGGGAAATGGCCTTCTCGCTCCTGCTCAATTTTCAGGGCATAGCATTCCGGTGCGACCTGAATTTTGCCCCCATATTCCTGCTCGGCGCGGTGAAGGCAATCTCGGGATACAGCCCGGAGGATTTTTTCTCCGGGAAAGCAGACTGGGGAAAAACCATCCGGGGCGGCGATATCGTCGCGTATAATTTCCAGTGCCTGATCGACACTTTCGAACGGGAATACTCCATCGCTCAGCCGGGAGGGAAAATCCGGTGGGTCCGCGAATTGGATCAGAAACTCTGCACCGCCGAAGGTCGTCCCATTATTCAGGGCATGATCTACGATATAACCGAGCGGAAAACATGGGAGGAGGCTCTCAAGAATTCCGAGGAAAAATACAGGACGCTGGTGGAGAGTTCCACGGATGTCATCCTTCTCCTGCTCCTGAAGGCAGTGGGCGCCCGGCTGAGAGAAACTCTCCGCAAAACGGATACGGTCGCCCGCATGTGCGGGGATGAATTCATGCTGCTGCTTTCCGACCTGGAAAACAAAGAAGATACGCTCAAGATCGCCCGAAAAGTAATCGCCGCTTTCCGGACGCCCTTTGACGCGGGCGGCCGCTTGCTCCATATCACTCCCAGCATAGGCATCTCGGTCTACCCGGACGACGGGGATACTTTTGAAGTCCTGGCCAAAAACGCCGACATTGCCATGTATCACGCCAAGGAAACCGGGCGGAACAGCTATGAACTGTATACTCCCCGCCTGGAATACCACTATTAGGAAGTTCCCAGTCCCCGGTTCCCGGTTCCGCGACTGCGAACTGCGAACAAAAGGAGAAGTCTGTTCTAATCCGGGGGATTAGAACAGACTTCTCCTTTTGCTTGACTAAAGCCCGGCAATTGGCTAATGTGAGTCGAAATAAAGCGCATATCCAAGAAGAGGCAGCCAGGCAAAAACAAAAAACATCGAACCGGACAATCTCTTTCCAGCTCTCCTTCGTTCAACTTCTATTTTAATTCATTATAGCAGCTTCTCCCCGGCACTGCCGTTCCGGCGCCATTTCCTATTCGTCCTATTTCCTGCGGGTTAGCCCTTTTGAAAATCTCCTGGAGGCGGAACAATGTATTGCGTTCCGAGCCCGAAGAGGCCCAAAAAGAATTCCGTTTCGCGCCGGCGCAAGCCGGAAAAGTCCGAAAAAAACGGCTGTTCCACGGACGCGGCCCAGTGCATGGACAGGAACTGCGTGCTGCTGTCCCGCATCATGGATACGACTCCGGCGGGCATCCTGGTCGTCAACCGCGAAGGACGGATCCAGTTTGCAAACAGGCGCGCGGAACAGGTTCTGGAACTCAGCAGAAAAGACCTGAATGGCGGCGGCTACGCCAAACCGGCCTGGAAAATGACGGACGGCGCCGGGAACAGGCTTCCCGAAAATGAACTCCCCTTTTACCGGGTCATGTCGCAACAGGCTGCCGTATACGATATCCGGCACGCCGTCGAGTGGCCGGACGGACGCCGGGTTTTTCTTTCCGTCAACGCGGCCCCGCTGCTGGAGCATCCCGGGGAGATCCGGGAAATTGTAATGACGTTTGAAGACATCACGCGGCAGATCGCTTCCGACGATGCTCTTCAGGAAAGCGAGGCCCGGTTCCGCGCCATCTTCGATACGGCGCAGGACGCCATCTTCATGAAGGATCAGTCGCTCCGGTACATCATGGTGAATCCCGGCACCGAAAAACTGCTGGGGCGGCCGGCCGCCGACGTGATCGGAAAAAAGATGATGGACATTCTGGGGGAAGATACGGCGCGCACGATTGAAAGCATCGAAAAGAGGGTGCTCAACGGCGAGATCGTCAAGCAGGAATATCCGCTCTGCATGAACGGCAGCGTAAAAGTCTTCGAAGCGATAAAGACGCCGATTCGCAACGGATCCAACCGGGTCGTCGGAATCTGCGGGGTCTCGCGTGATATCACGGACGCCAGGAAATGGCGGCGAGAGCTCGAGGAGAGCTATGACAAGCTCCGCAAGACCATGAAAGGCACCATCCAGGCGATGGAAAGAACCATGGAAATGCGGGATCCCTATACGGCCGGACATCAGCAGCGGGTAGCCGGGCTGGCGTGCGCCATGGCTCATAAAATGGATCTTGGCAGGGATCAGATAGAAGGCATTTATCTGGCCTCCGTCATCCACGACATCGGGAAAATATACATTCCGGCCGAAATCCTGAACAAGCCCTGCAAGCTCAACGAAATCGAGTTTGTCATCGTCCGGACCCATCCGCAGGTCGGCTACGATATCCTTAAGTCGGTCGATTTCCCGTGGCCGATCGCCCGGATCATCTATCAGCATCACGAGCGCCTGGACGGATCGGGTTACCCTGAAGGGATCACCGGAAGTGAAATCCTGATAGAGGCGAAAATTCTGGCAGTCGCGGATATCGTGGAGTCAATGGCCTCCCACCGGCCGTACCGTCCGGCAATGGGGATCGACAAGGCGGCGGAAGAGATCCTGGCCCGGCGGGGACACCTCTATGATCCGGACGCGGTCGACGCCTGCCGGAAGCTGATACTGGAAGACAATTTCCGCTTCGACTGACAGACTGTTTTAAAACGCCCAGCTGCCGTGTTGCGCTTCGCCCTCCGGTGCTCACATACACAAAAAGTATGCTGCGCTCCTCGGGCTTGCGCGCCTTGCATCTGAGCATTTTAAAACAGTCTGTCGGTCAATCGAAATTCAGCCCAAAAGGGGTTCATCTTAATTGGCGGTTTACGAATATAAAGCCCTGGACACGAATGGCAGGAAACTCAAGGGCATTGTCGATGCCGGAAGCATTGTCGCCGCCCGGCAGAGATTGAGGGAGAGCGGGATTTTCCCCGTTGAGTTTCGGGAGGCGACCGTCTCCCGGAAGGGAGATCCGCTGTCCGGCCGGTCGGTGACGAGCTTTTTTAACCGGACCGGACCGGCGGAAATATCGGCCATGACGCGGCAGCTCGCCACTCTGCTGGGGGCCGGTCTTCCCCTCGTGCCGTCGCTCAATATTCTCGTTGCCCAGACTTCGCATTCCCAGCTCAAGAAGATCCTCGCCCAGATAAAGGAAGAGGTGAACGAAGGGAACAGCCTGTCGGGGATTCTTTCCAGTTTTCCGCGGACGTTCCCTCCCTTCTACGTGAACATGGTGCGCGCCGGCGAGGCTTCGGGAATGATGGAACTCGTCCTCGAAAGACTGGCGGACTTTTTCGAGCGGCAGCAGGAGCTCCGGAGAAAAATCAAGACGGCCCTCGCTTATCCCATGTTCATGTTCGCGGTCGGCTGTCTCATCATGTTCTTCCTGGTGACGTTCGTCGTGCCCAATATCACGCAGGTGTTTGAAGAGATGAATCAGACGCTGCCGCTGATCACCATCGCCCTGATCGCAGCCAGCCGCTTCTTTCAGAGCTTCTGGTGGATTCTCCTGGCCGTAACCGTCTCTGCCGCCGTCTTGCTGAATTATGCCGCCGGGACGCCCCGCGGAAAACAGCGGTGGGACCGTTTTAAGCTCGGGCTGCCGCTCATCGGGGCGCTGACCAGAAAAATGGCCGTCGCCCGCTTCAGCCGCACCCTGGCGACTCTGCTGGAAAGCGGCGTGCCGCTGCTGAACTCGCTCGACATCGTCAAGAACATCGTCGGGAATTCCCTGATCCGGGACGCCGTGGAAAACGCCGGAAAGGAAATTGAAGAGGGGCAGAGCCTTTCGTCGCCCCTGGCTCGATCGGGTCTTTTTCCGCCGATCGCGACGGAGATGATCGCCGTCGGCGAGCAGAGCGGAAATCTGGAAAACATGCTGTACCGCATCGCGGATGCGCATGAGAAAGAGGTGGAAGCGAGCGTTTCCGTGGTCACCTCGATCATGGAGCCCGCCATGATACTGATCATGGGACTGGTCGTCGGATTCATTGTCGTCTCCGTCCTCCTTCCGATTTTTGAAATGAACCAACTTGTTCGATAGATGAGGGGGAAAATGCTCAAAAGAAAAGAAAAAAGAAGCGGCGGGTTTACTCTGATCGAGCTGATGGTCGTGCTTGTCATCCTCGGCGTGCTCGCGGGACTGATCGTGCCCCGCATAATGGGGCGCCCGGAGGAAGCGAGAAGGCAGAAAACCATAATCCAGATGGAAAGCATCGAGACGGCGCTTAAGCTCTATAAACTGGACAATGGAAGCTACCCGACGACGGAGCAGGGTCTGCAGGGACTCGTCGAACAGCCTGCGACGGGGGCAATCCCCCGAAACTGGAGGGAAGGCGGATATCTGGAAAAAGGCAAAATTCCCAAGGACGCCTGGGGCAACAACTATATCTATGTGTCGCCGGGAACGCACGGGGAATTCGATCTGAGCTCGCTGGGAGCGGACGGCGAGCCCGGAGGGGAAGGCAAGAACAGGGACCTGAACAACTGGGAAAATGAGTGAGAAGGGATTTACTTTCATCGAGCTCATGGTGGTTCTGGCGCTGGTCGGCGTTCTGCTCGCCGTGACGGTCCCCAAGGTGAGGGAAAACCTGACGGAGGACCGTCTCGGTTCCGCCGCCAGGAAAATAGCGTCCCTGAGCAGGGAGCTGCGGAGCGAAGCGGCCCGCGAGAACGAGGACTCCTTCCTCCGGATAGACCTGGACAGGGGCTGCTTCTGGAAGTTCCGCTCAAGTCTTTCGCCGGAGAAAAGCACGGACGTGAAGAAGTACGCGTTCTGCCTGCCCGCGGACGTCCTGATTGTGGACGCCCATCCGTACGGGCAGGACAAGAAGAAGGAGGGGGAGACCGCCGTCCGGTTTTCCAGAAAAGGATATGCCCAGCCCGCCGTTATTCACCTGGCCCATGGGGACAGGCAGGTTACGGTGGTCATTCAGCCGTTTCTGAACGCGGTCGCAATTCACGCCGATTACGTCGACCTCTGGGAAAAGGAGGAAGGAGCGAAGACGCCCGTGCAGATGCTCTCGGAACAGGATTCATCCGGATGAAGCCCGTGCGCAGAGTCGGGAGCGCGGGCGGGGACGGATTCACCCTCGTGGAAATCATGATCGCCATGACGATCCTGGCGATCGCGCTCGTGGCGGCCCTCAAATCCCAGGCCGACAGCATTTCCATGGAGAGCCGGTCCAGGATCGGCGCAACGCTCTGCCTGCTCGGGCAGGCGAAAATGGCGGAGATCGACAGCGAGGAGCCGGCCGGGATAGCGCCCGGGCGGGGCGATTTCGGACCTGACTTTCCCGGTTATGAATGGCGGCTGGAGGTCTCCGACTCGGGCGTCCGCAGCCTGAAGCGCATCGACCTCACGGTAAGCTTCGGAACGAAAAGGGACCAGCGGCTGGATCTGGTTTCCTACCGCTGCCTCCGGAAGGAACAGGGTTGATATTTGCGCCAGAGCGGATTCACTCTTCTGGAAGTACTGCTGGCGGCTTTCATCCTGGCCGTCGTGTTCTCGACCGTGTTCGCGGCCTATCACGGAACTTTCCGGCTGGCCCAGGATACGCTCGCCGGCAACGAAATGCACGGAATGGCCCGGACCGCGCTGGAAAGAATGACCAGGGATCTCGAGTCGGCCTGCTCCTACGGGGGGGCTTACCGCTTCGTTCTTTCCAGCCGGGAAGTGGAGCGCAGCGTATTCCCCGTCCTGTCTTTCCACTCGGGCTCGGGCCTGGACCTTTCGGGCCGGGGAATGCCGGCGTGGACAACCCATATACGGTACCACGTGGAGAAGGATGATGCGGACGGTTACGTCCTCATGAGAACGGACGCATCGACGGCCGCGGGATTCGCCGTCTGCGGAAAGCTGCACTCCCTCAACTTCACCTTGACCGACTCGGAGGGCAGGTCTTCCGATTCCTGGGATTCGGAATCGGACAAGGAGGGACGGAGAGGAAAAATTCCCGCGCTCGTGCAGATCGACCTGAAACTGGACAGCGGCCGGCCGGACCGGCGGCCTTACCATTTCATGACGCGGGCGCGGATCGGCGCGGCGCAGACGGAGGCTAAATGATGTCTTCCCGCAGAAGGAACGATTCCCCCGGAATAGCGCTCGTGACGGTGCTGCTCATCATCGGGTCCATTATAGCCGTAACGCTCGAGTTGAACGCCTCTTCGCGGGCGGAGATCAGCGAAACCGCCAATATGCGCGACCGCCTGAAGGCGGCGACCGTCGCCAGATCGGGCTTCGAATTCGCACGGACCGTCGTTTCGGAACAGGATGCGAATTTCGACTCGCTCCTGTCGAAGTGGTCCCGGAGCGACGTCCTTTCCGCGTTTTCTTCGTCGCTTTACGCGGAAGGCTATTTCAAACTCCAGGTGGAGGACGAATCCGGCAAAATCCCGGTGAACAGTCTCGTTCTGGACGACGGTTATAACGCGGAGGTCAGGGACGTGATGGTCCGCCTGCTCGGCCTGCCCGAATTCGGCCTCGGCCCCGACCGCGCCGCCGGGATCGTAAACGCCGTGAAGGACTGGCTCGATGCCGACAGCATCGTCACGGAGCCCTCTGAAAAAGATCAGCGGGAACCCTATCCGTCGAAAGACGGCGCCGTCGATTCCCTGGAAGAGCTTCTGCTGGTCCGGGGGATTTCCCCCGAGCTGTTTTACGGAAAGGGAAAGGCGCCCGGGCTGGTCGATCTGCTGACGATATACGGTGACGGCAGAATCAATATCAATACGGCGCCGTTGCCGGTGCTGAAGGCCCTCGCTCCGGGGATAACCGCCGATCTGGCGGAGCAAATGGACAAATACAGGCAATCGGAAGGGAGCAACCTGTCCGATTCGTCCTGGTACAGAAAGATCCCCGGCCTTTCGGGGATAAACATCAGCTCCGGACTGATCACTGTCAGGAGCAGTCACTTCAAAATCCGCTCCACGGGTTTCATGAATGGAATGAGCGAAACCGTAACGGGTATCGTGCGGAGGGGGGAAGCTCCGGGAGGACTGCAGGTCCTTTCCTGGAAGGTGGAACAATGAAGGCAAAATTTCTCGGACTCGATATCGGCCGGCACACGGTCAAGGCCGTCCAGGTAGAGCATGGATACAGGGGAAACGCCCGCGTGACCGGGACCGCGCTTGTCCGGATCGGGGAAGCGGGCGGACTCCGGCAGGCGATCGAGTCGGTGCTGGCAAGGCTGAAGAGCGGAACATGCATCACGGCGCTGCCTGCGGGCATCTTTTCCTTCCGGAACGTCCGGCTGCCTTTCCGGGAGAAGAAGAAGATAGCCCAGACGCTGGGATTCGAACTGGAGCCGCTGATCCCATACCCTCTTGAAGATGTCGCAGTAGACTTCACGATTACTTCCCGGAACGGCGGCTCGGAAATCCTGGCCGCGGCCGTCCTGAAATCGGCAGTTTCGGAGCGCCTGGAGGTCTTCGGGGAAGCGGATGTGTCGGTCATCGATATTGAACC
This sequence comes from Syntrophales bacterium, assembly GCA_028712885.1. GTDB lineage: Bacteria > Desulfobacterota > Syntrophia > Syntrophales > UBA4778 > JAQTPK01. The sequence goes on from JAQTPK010000018.1 coordinate 30,442, forward strand.
CGTTCCGGTGGCCCTTGCCGTGCGGACGAGGATCGGACCTGGTGAAAACGGGATCGTCCTCGACATCGGGTCCGGAGAGACCGGGGCCGTGTTCATGCTCGGGAGCCAGATCGTCCAGATCAGGGCCTTCCCCTGCGGGGCAGGAGACGGAAGACCGGGCGGGGACGGCGGCATAAAGCAATTATTGGATCGCCTGGAGCAGACCCTCAGGTTCTTCTCCGGAAAGGACGGGGATTTTTCGCCGAACGTCGTCATTCTGACGGGTAGCGGCGCGACGGAAGAAACCGCCGCCCTTATCCGCAGGCGCTTCCGGACCCGGGCGGAAATTGCGGACGTAGCCGCGACATGCGCTGTCCGGCTCGATCCCGGGATAGGGCGCGTCTGGAAACCGGCGCTGATGAATCAGGCCCTCGCCCTCGCCCTTCGCGGCTCCCGGGGAGCAGGCGGGTTCAACATGGTTCCGGGGGTGCAAGGCAAAAAGAAATTCTTCCGGGAGCATGTGAACCGCCTTAAAAAGGCGGCCGCGCTTTCGGCCCTTTTCGCGCTCGTGCTGGGGATCAACTGGGGGGCCGGCCTGTACATGGATTACATGTATCTCGGGAAGTTGAAACAGGGGATAGCGGCGGCCTTCACAAGGCAATGCCCGGATGCGCCGAGGATCGTGGACCCCGTCCAGCAGCTCCAGGCGAGAATAGACGAGGCGAAAAAATTCGCGCGGAGCGGCGCCGGATTCCTGGACCTGCTCCAGGAAATATCGCGTCTGGTCCCGGCGGAAATCCCTCTTTTGATAACCGGAATTTCCCTGGACGGAGCAAAGGTCGAGCTCAGGGGAGAAACCGCGGGCATCGAGGCGGTCGAGACGGTTAAGCGGGAAATCGGACGCTCCCAGCTGTTCCGGGAAGTGACAGTGGACGCGGTGAATCAGAAAAAAGACGGCAACAGGGTCGAATTCGAGCTGAGGATGACTTGTGAATAGGATAAAAGACTTCTGGACCAAACTGGGGAAAAGGGAGCGTTATGCGCTTGGCGCGGGCCTTGCCGTGATCATTCTGTTTTTTGCCGTGAATTCCGCTCTCATCCCGCTCATCGAGGCCGGGGGCAAACTGCAGAGATCCATCCGGAGCAGCGAAAAAACCCTCAAGGAAATTACCGCGCTGAGCTCGGAATTCGAGGGCTATAAAAAAGACCTCGAACTGGTCCGGTCCGCCCTCGCCTCCAGGTCTCCCGGGTTCAGTCTCTATTCCTTCATCGAGCAGAAGGCCGGCGAAGCCGGTGTCCGCTCGAACATCAAAAGCATGCGCCCGAGCCGCTCGCCTCTTTCCGCGGAGGTCGAGGAGTCCGTTCTCGAGATGGGCATGGATAAAATCACATTGAATCAGCTTGTCCGTTTCCTGCATGCCGCGGATTCCGCTCCGGACGCCGTCCGTTTCCGCAAGGTTTCGGTCCGCCGCAGCGCGGAAGATCCCAGGTATCTCTCCGCGCAGTTTCAGATCGCGACTTATCAGAAAATCCGCAGTGAAACGGCTTCACCAGGGAGGACTTCCTGATGGGAAAATATTTCAAGGCCGCCGCAGCAGCGACCCTCGCGCTGCTCATCGCCCTGTTGCTGCTGGGTTCATGGCTTCTCTTCTCGCCGGATCGCCTGCGAAGCGGCATAGCCTCGATGCTCTCCGGGAAGGGCGTTTCCGAGGTCGCGATTTCGTCCTGCCGGCCGGCATTCCCCCTCGGAATGCGGATGAGCGGAGTGGCCGTGCGCTTCAGAAAAGGAGCATCCCTGGAAGCCGGCGAGCTGGTTGTCCGGTTCCGCTTCGCTTCGCTCCTGGGAGGACGCCTCTCCCTCGATTTCGATGCAGGGGCTTACGGGGGAAGAATCAACGGGAAGCTGGAATTCCTGCGGGCTTTTTCGGCCTCCGGGCCCTTCCGGCTCGCCCTGGATTTTGCCGGTATCCGGGTCAGCGAATGCAAATTCCTCGACTCCCCGGCGGGACTTCTGAAAGGCGGGATCGCGCGCGGGTCCCTCGACTATCGGGCCGCGGCCGGCCGGAATTCCCAGGGAGAAGGGGCGTTGCGCATCGCGGTGAGGGAAGCCGATTTCAAATCCGGAATCCCGGCCCTGGCCGGGGGATTCAACTCCGCGGAGGCGGAAGCTTCGTGGCAGGGGAACGCCATGCAAATCCGGAAATTTCATCTGTCGGGACGGGATGTGCAGGGAAGTTTCCGGGGGCGGGTTTTCCTCCATGACGATTTTTCCCGGAGCAGGCTTTCGATGAAGGGTGATTTTGCCCCCGCCGGCAACCCGCGCCAGGCCTTTTCCGTGGTCGTTACGGGGACCGTTGCCGAACCGGCGGCTAATCTGATTCAGGACGGGTAGAATGATGGGCATCAGCTTGCACAAAATCGGCTTCAATATCATTAACCGGATTCGCGCGGCGGCATCCCGCTTTCCGGCGTTCAGGCCGTCTTTCGTCATCGCGGCCGCCGCCGCGGTCGCAATCGTCTTCTCCGCCGCCGACACATACAGGAAAATGGCGCGCCTGCGGGGACTCGCACCTGATACGGTATCGGCGGCAACGCGCGAAACCCCACAGGCTGCGGATAAGCCGCCGCTGGAAACGTACTCGGCCATAGCGGAAAGGAATTTATTTGGAACCACCGGAAAGGAAACGGCGGGAACATGGGCCGGAGGCGGCGAGGGGCTCGAGGCCAGCGGACTTCCCCTGGACCTTCTGGGCACGATCGCCGGGGACGAGGCTCACAGCCGCGTGATCCTCATGGACCGTGAAAAAAAGAAGCAGCGGGCATTCAAAGTCGGCGATGCCGTGGAAGGAGCCGTCATCACCAGGATAATGAGGAACGCCGTTGTGCTGAAAACGGGGGAAAGGGAGGAAATCCTGAGAGCAAAGCCGAAAACGGAGAGACCCGCTTCGCCGGAATCGGAAGCTAAACGGCCCTCGCCGGAAGCCCCCGCCGGTTCGCCCCTGAGCATGAAAGAGGTCATGTTCCAGGCAAATGCCCGGCCTCATTTCGAGGGGGGCAAAATGAACGGTTTCATTGTCGGCAAACTGAAGGATGGGATCCTGAAGAAGATCGGCCTCGAGGAGGGGGACATCATACAAGCCGTCAACGGCGAGGCGATCGAAAAGCCGGACGACATCCGCAATCTGGAGAAATTCGGGGTATCCCCGGGCGCGAAATATACCATTAAAGTCAAGCGGAGGGGGCAGACGGTCACGCTGAACCTGAATTGACCCCCTCACCGCTTCGGAGCCGGAGGAGCAGATGTACACCGCATATCACGGGCTGCGTGAAAATCCTTTCAATCTCACGCCCGATTACCGCTATTTCTTTTTCAGCAGCAGGCACCGCGAGGCGCTCAACCATCTCCTTTACGGCATTCATGAGCGCAAGGGATTTATCGTCCTGACGGGGGGAATCGGAACGGGAAAAACGACGATCTGCAGGGCCCTTCTGGCAAGCCTGGAGGACAGCGTGGACACCGCCCTGGTCTTCAATTCTTTTCTCTCCGACATGGAGCTCCTCGGGGCTATCCTGCACGAGCTCGGGGCGAAGCTTGAAATGCCGGGCGGCAAAAAGGCGCACATCGACCGCCTGAATAAATTTCTGCTCGACAATTTTTCCGCCGGGCGGAATACGGTTCTGGTGATAGACGAGGCGCAGAATCTTTCGTACTCCGCCCTGGAACAGATAAGAATGCTGTCCAACCTCGAAACGGAAAGGGAAAAGCTGATCCAGATAGTCCTCATCGGGCAGCCTGAACTCGAGGACATCCTCGCTTCCCCCTCCCTGAAACAGCTCAATGACCGGATCACCGTCAGGTTTGCTCTCAACGCCCTTTCCCGGGACGAGTGCCGCGAGTACATTTCCCACCGGCTGAACGCGGCCGGCGGGGGCTCGATCCGGTTTTCGGGCATGGCGCACCGGGTGATATACCGTGCCTCCAGGGGCAACCCGCGGCACATAAATGCAATCTGCGACCGGGCGCTTCTCGTCGCTTATGTGAAAAACAGAAGCCTCGTGGACGGAAAGACAGTCCGCAACGCCCTCGTGGACCTTCGCGGCGTCCCGGCGAGGAGAAGGAGCTCCCTGCGCCGGCTCCTCCTCGTCCTGATCCCCGTTTTTCTGAGCACGGCGGCGGGTCTCATTCTGTTTTACCGCAACGAATTGACGGAAGTGTTCCTCAATTTGAAAACCTACTTGACTTGAGAAGCCATGAGCTATATTAACGACGCCCTGAAAAAAGCGCAGGAAGAAAAAGACAGCCGCTATTCCCGGTACGGCTACATTATCAATTCGTCCGTCTGGGGCGCGGCCGGCTCCCGCCGCAATCTCCGGATCACAGCCGTCCTCATCTGCACCCTGATAATCCTCTCCTCGGCAGGCGCGTATACGTATTATTCCCTGCAGGACGCAGGCGGGGAAAAACCGGCCGGCAAGACCGCCGCCGCCAGTACTACGCAGGCGGTCCGGCCCCCGGCCGACCTTTCGGCGCTGTACCAGAGGGCCCTGGAAAGGCAGCGGAGCGGGGATTTTTCCGGAGCCGAGCACGATTACCGCAGGATTATGGAATTGAACCCCTCCCACTCGGAGGCGTTCAACAACCTGGGCGTGATCCTGATCATGCAGAACAGGAACGATGAAGCGTTCCGCGTCCTGGCCGAGGCCGTGCGTGGCAATCCGTTCTATGCCGACCCGCATTACAACATGGCCTGCCTCCACGCCCGATCCGGACGGATGTCCGAAAGCCTGCAATGCCTTGCCACGGCGGTCCGGCTCAACCCGGACGCGGCAAAGTGGGCGAAGGACGACCGGGATCTCGAAGGCCTGCGGCAGATGCCCGAATTCAAGAAAGTGATCGGATAGCGAAATGAAGATAACGAAATACCTTATGCGAATAACAGTCCCGCTCGGAATAGTGCTGCTGCTGAGCGGAGTATCCATTGGTGCGCGGATCGCAGGCGACGACCGCCCCGTCTCGTCCTCCGACCCGCAGCATTCGGTCCAGGCCGCGCCGGCAGCGGCGGCGGCGGATGAAAAGCCGCAGAACAGCCCGGCAAAACAGAACGCTGCCGGCCGTAAAACGGAAATGCGCAACGGAAAGCCTGACTCGGTCAAAAAGAAGATCACGCGCCGGCCTTCGGCCGCGGCGAAGAAAAAGGGCGCGGAGATCCCCGCCGCAGCCGAAGGCAAATACGTCACCATGGATTTCGACAACGTCGACATACAGGTGTTCATCAAGACCGTGGGAGAGATGATGGGAAAGAATTTCGTCGTCGACCCGCAGGTAAAGGGCAACGTCTCCGTTTATTCGCCCCGGAAGATCTCGGTGGCGGAGGCGTACAAGGTATTCGAGTCCATTCTCGAAGTGCACGGCTACGCCACGATTCCCTCCGGCGATGTCGTTAAAGTCGTTCCGTCGAAGGATGCGAAGGAAAAGAATATCGAGACGAGGCTCAAAGCCGATCTCACCGCACCGGGGGACAAGATCGCCACCCAGATCATCACCCTCAAGCACGCCAACCCCGATGAGATCAAGCGGGTGCTTGATCCGCTGATCTCCAGAAACAGCATTATTCTCTCGTATCCGCCGACAGGCATGCTGGTCATTACGGACGTCCTCTCCAATATCAAGCGGCTTCTCCGGATCATCTCCGCCCTCGACGTCTCGGGGGCGGGCGAGCTGATTTCCGTGGTTCCCCTGCGGAACGCCCATGCGGGGGACATCGCGAAGTCCCTCACGTCCGTATTCCATGCCGAGCAGGGCCAGCGGAAAGGGTCCCAGGCCATCCGCATTCTCTCCGACGACCGGACAAACACCATCATCATCCTGGCAAGCGAATACTATACGGCCAGGATAAAGCAGCTCGTCTCGCTTCTCGACCGGGAGGTCCCGAAGGGCGAGTCGACCATGCACGTTTACCGTCTGCAGAACGCCAACGCTGAAGATCTGGCGAAGGTCCTCATGAACCTTCCCACCAGGGACGGGAAAACGCCCAGCCAGGAGAAGGGCAAGGCCCCGGTCATTTCCAAGGAGGTACAGGTCCAGGCGGACAAATCGACCAACACGCTGGTAATCACCGCGGCCAGGGACGACTATAAGGTGCTCGAGGGCATTATCAGGAGCCTGGATGTTCCGAAGGCGATGGTTTACCTGGAGGCGCTGATCATGGAAGTCACCGTCAACAAGGATTTCCGGCTGGGCGTCGAGTGGCGGTCCATGAAGGACATCGGAACCGCCGGCGGGATCGCCGGCGCCGGCGCAGGGGCGTTTATCGGCTCCGGGGGCCTGGGCTCAAGGCAGAATCCCGGCGGGTATTCGATCTTCCCCGCTCCGGGCGCAACACCGAATTTCCCGTCGGGATTCTCCCTGGGGATACTCGGCCCGGGAATCACGATCGGCGGAGTCACCTTCCCGAGCATCGGCGCCGTGGTCCAGGCGCTGCAGCAGGACCAGGACATTCATATCCTGTCCACGCCGCAGATCATGACCATGGACAACGAAGACGCCGAGATCCGGGTAGGGCAGAACGTCCCTTACCTGACGCGTCAGGACACCGTCACCGCTACTACCGGCGTCGCCTACAATACCTATGAGTACCGGGATGTGGGAGTCATGTTGAAGGTCACCCCCCATATCAATGAAGACGGCTTCGTCAGGCTTAAAATCGGCCAGGAAGTCACGCAAATAGTCTCGCAGAGCTCGGGGATCTCCGGCGTATCCGCGCCGACAACCCTCAAGCGGACGGCTAATACCACCGTTATGGTGAAAGACAGCCACACGGTCGTTATCGGCGGCATAATCGGCGAGAGCACAACCTTGGACAAGTACCAGGTGCCCTGCCTGGGCGGCATTCCCGGGCTTGGCGCCCTGTTCAGGACGAAAGCGAGCACCCGCGAGAAGACCAATCTCTTTATTTTCCTGACGCCGCGCGTCGTCCGGACCCAGTCGGAAGCCTCAAACGTCTATCAGGAAAAGCGGGGCAAAATGGGCCATGTCGAGGAAGGAATCATCCGTCTCCACGGCGGCAATAAGGAGGAAAAAGAGGCGCAGAGCGGAAAAACAAAGTAAGCAGTCGGTGATCAGCGTTACTGAAACGTTCTGCTTTTTATCTTTCAATTTCATGATCCAGACAGCTTTTCGAAGGAGAAGGTACCGTGACCAAATCCCTTGCCTATAACAGGCCTGATTTTCATTCCCCGGAATTCACGCCCGCGAAGAGAAAGGCCGAGCAGAAAGCCGCCGCGGAACGGAGGGCGCTGGAGAGTCTCGGGAGGGACCTCGGCATCCCTTTCCGTCCGGATCTGCCGCTTGGGCACATTAAAACCGATTTCACCAGATCGGTTCCCATCCAGTATCTCCGGAAGCACAAAATGGTTCCGATCGAGACGCCGGCCGAGGCGCTGATCGCCGTGAACGATCCATCCGATTACCAGGCGCTCGACGACCTGCTGAGGATCCTGGGAAAAAAGGATTTTCGCATCGCAATCTCGACGGAAGAAGCAATCATGTCGGCGATCAATCTGGCGTACGACCTCGGGCAGAATTCCGCCCAGGAGTTCCTGGACAGCATGAGCGGGGAATCCCCGGACAGCCTCATCTCCGAAATTGAAGAAACAGGCGACCTGCTCGACGACACGAGCGACGCGCCGATGATCCGCCTCGTGAATCTAATGCTTTCGCAGGCGGTCAAGGACCGCGCCAGCGACATACATATCGAGCCTTATCAGAACTCCCTGAAAGTCCGGTACCGGATAGACGGGATACTGTACAATGTCCTCACCCTGCCCCGGAAAGTGCAATCTCCGCTCGTCTCCCGCATAAAGATCATGTCCAGGCTCAACATAGCCGAGAAAAGGCTCCCCCAGGACGGAAGAATCGACATCAAGATCGGAGACCGGAGCGCGGATATCAGGGTCTCCATAATTCCGACCGCGTTCGGAGAGCGCGTCGTTTTGCGCCTCCTCGACAAGACGACGGCGCTTCTGCAGATGAAAGACCTCGGACTTGACGAAAAAAGGGGCCGGCTTTTCGACAATCTGATCAAGTCGCCTTACGGGATCGTCCTGGTTACCGGCCCGACCGGCAGCGGCAAAACGACCACGCTCTATGCGGCCCTTTCCAGCATCAACCGCGCGGATATCAACATCATCACGATCGAAGACCCTATCGAATACCAGATCGAAGGGATCGGACAGATCCAGGTCAACCCCAAAATCGACCTGACGTTCGCCGCCGGGCTCAGGTCGATTGTCCGCCAGGACCCGGACGTCATCCTGGTGGGAGAAATCCGCGACAAGGAGACCGCCGAGATCGCCATCCAGTCCTCGCTCACGGGCCATCTCGTATTTTCCACGCTCCACACCAACGACGCGGCCAGCGCCGTTACCCGGCTCATCGACATGGGCATCGAGCCTTTCCTGATCACGTCCTCCGTCATCGCTATCATCGCGCAGAGGCTCGTCCGGGTGCTCTGCCCGCGCTGCCGGCAGGCGGCCATTCCCGATCGCGAATCCCTGGCCAATATCGGCATCGATCCGGATCTGACGGGACCGAAAAAAATCTACACAAAAAAAGGGTGTCCCGCCTGCATGCATACGGGCTACCGCGGGAGGACGGCTATCTTCGAAGTCCTGATCATGGATGAGCATCTGAAGAGGCTCGTCCTGAAAACCTCCGACGCCAACCAGATCCAAGAAGAGGCGGGAAGAAGGGGGATGATTTCCCTGGTCGAGGACGGCGCGAGAAAGGTCCTGGAAGGAAAAACGTCCCTGGAGGAGGTCCTGAGAGTGACCCGCATTCTCAAGCGCGAGGAAGACATACTCTCTCCGGACGAATCCGCCCGCGCCGCAGCGGACGGACTCTTTCCCGCAATAGCGGAAAAATGCTGACCGTGTGCCGATTTACTTCCCCGCAGTGCGCTTCCTGCTTGACTTACTGCCGGTTTATACATTATCAATACGCATCCTTTGCGCAAAATCAACCGCCAGGTCGCCTATGCTTATCCGCTGCTGGGGATCAAGGGGCTCAATACCCGTATCAGGAAAGGAATATCTCAAGTACGGCGGAGATACGACCTGCCTGGAAATCCGGACGGAAGACGACCGGACTATCATCGTCGACGCGGGGACGGGAATCCGCCGCCTCGGAAAAATTCTTGTCGAAGAGGATCGGCGGAGCTGCGATCTCATTTTCACGCATGCGCACTGGGATCATCTGATGGGATTCCCCTTTTTCCGGCCCTTGTATTCGGAAGGGTCGGAAATCCGGATCCACGGATGCCCCGTCGCGCTCGATTTCGTGCACACGATGCTTACGCGGATCATGTCGCCACCCAATTTTCCGGTCAGCTATGCGGATGTAAGGGCCTCGATCCAGTACACGACCGTGTGCCCCGAGAATTTCGAAATAGGCTCGGTATCCGTTTTTCCGATTCCCCTGAGCCATCCCAACGGCGGTAACGGGTACAAGTTCGTCGAGAAAGGGCGGACTTTCGTCTTTCTCACCGACAACGAACTTGAATTCATGCATCCCGGGGGGCTGTCGGCCGCGCAATACCGGGATTTCAGCGCGGGAGCCGACGTCCTTTTCCACGACGCCGAATATACGGAGGCCGAATACCGGAGATACCGCCAATGGGGGCATTCGGCTTATACCAGCGCCCTGGATCTCGCGCTGGATTCCGGAGTCGGCCGGTTCGGACTGTACCATTTGAACCAGGACCGGGAAGACGCCGAAGTGGACCGGATCGTCGAGCACTGCCGGGAAACTGTCAAAAAGAGAAATTCACTGCTCGAATGTTTCGCCGTTGCGGGAGACACGGCTATAGAGCTGGCCTGAAACTCCGGATTCCGCCGGCTGAACGCAAGAAGGATGCTTGGGCCGCCTCTGCCCGGAACCGTTCAGGATGCGACTATGAACGAATTCACATCTATCTGGAATACTTTCAGAATTCAGGATGTTTTCGACATCCTGATCATCGCGCTGATGATTTACGGTTTTCTTATCTGGTTCAAGAAAACCGCCTCCCGTTTTGTCCTGGCAGGCATCCTCCTGATGGGACTCATCTACGTGATGTCGAGATTTTTCCAGTTGTACATGACCGCCGTTATCCTCCAGGGATTCTTCGCCGTACTTTTCTTTGCGCTCATCGTTATTTTCCAGGAAGAGCTCCGCCGTTTTTTTGAGCGGATCGCGCTCTGGGGAAGGATTCGCAAAAGGACCTATTCCGCCTCGTTTGAGCATGAAATCGAGGTCATCATCCAGACCGCAGCCAATATGGCAAAGAGAAAAACAGGCGGGCTTCTGGTTCTTCAGGGAGAGGAGCTGCTCGACCGTCATCTTGAGGGGGGCATCCGGCTGGAAGGCGTCCTCAGCCAGCCGCTGCTGGAGAGCATCTTCGACCCGAATTCAATGGGCCACGACGGGGCGGTCATTATCAGCCAGGGACGGGTAGTCCAGTTCGGCTGCCATCTTCCCCTGTCCTCCAATTCGGCCGAATTCGGCAACCTCGGGCTTCGCCATACCGCCGCGCTCGGGCTTTCGGAGAGATCCGATGCGCTGTGCATTGTTATCTCCGAAGAAAAAGGAACCATCTCCGTAGCCCTGGACAAGAAAATAGAGGTCCTGGAAAAAGCCGCCGCGTTAAGAGCCATCCTTGAGAATTTCTATGCGGAACGTTTTCCGAAGGAAAAGCCGCGGGCTGCCGTTTCCTGGATCAGGGAAAACGCCGGAGAAAAGATTACCGCGGTCGGCCTGGCGGTAGTTCTCTGGCTCGGCCTCGGTTATCAGCGGGAAACGGTGCAACGGGAAGTGACGGTTCCCATCGAGTACCGCAACCTGTCTCCGGAATGGATCATCGAGGAGCCCAAGGCCACCGAGGCCAGGGTCATGCTCACCGGCCCGGCGCAGGCGTTCCAGCTCTATAATCCGTCTTCCCTGAAAATTTCGCTCGATCTTGCCCAGGTCCGGCAGGGCGGACAGGAAATCGCACTCTCCAAGTCGATGATGAGAACGCCGGCGAATATTTCCATTGTCGGACTGAAGCCCGACCGCATATATATAAACGCATACAAGCTTGTTCCCTTAAGCGCCCCGGTGGACGTAAAGACGTCGGGCAGCCTGCCCGCCGGGTTTTCTCTCCAGAAGATCGAAGTCATGCCTTCATCCGTGACGGTGCTTGTTTCGCCCCGCCAATACAAGAACAATATCAGGCTCCGGACCAGGGCCATAGATATGAGAAACATCACCTCCACCGTGGTCCTTACGCCCGAGCTCATTGTGCCGACGGATGTCCGCTTCCCCGGGGACAAAATGCCCTCGGTTGTTGTTACGCTTCGCGTGAGGCAAAGGGGCTGAAGAGGAGGGATTCATGATGGACCATAAAGACCTATCGAAGCTCGACGCGATCGGGTCATCGAGATTCCTTTTCTACCCACGCCCGGAGGATGAATATGCCGGGGGAGCGCCGGATAATTCGGTGCTGATCCCGGTAGAAGGAGCCGTGATCGGCGCGCGTTTCCATAAAAAAGACAAGGCTTCGCCCAACATCATCTTTTTCCACGGAAACGGCGAGATTGCCGCTGACTACGACGATATCGCGGACCTCTTCCTGGGCGCCGGGATCAATCTCTTCGTTGTGGATTACCGCGGTTACGGCCGCTCGACAGGAACGCCTTCCATCTCCTCCATGCTGACGGACGCCCATGCGGAATTCGATTTCTTCAGGGGCGTGCTCCAGGCGGAAGCTCATACCGGGCCCATGATCGTTATGGGGCGCTCGCTGGGCAGCGCTCCCGCCCTCGAGCTGCTGGCAAGCCGCGGGGATAAGATCGACGCTGCCGTTATCGAAAGCGGTTTTGCACATTCGGATACCCTGCTTCGTCTCGTCGGAGCCAAGCTGAGCCATTTCGGGCTTTCAGAAGAGGACGGGTTCCGCAATCTCGATAAAATCCGGACATTCGGCAAGCCGCTTCTCATCATCCACGCCGAGCACGACGAAATCCTTCCTATACAGGACGGCCGGGACCTTTATGAAGCCTCGCCCTCCCCCGACAAAAAGATGCTGGAGGTGCGAGGCGCCGGCCACAATGACATCCTCTTCCACGATCCCGCGGGATACATGAAATCCATCAGAGAACTCGCAGCCAAAGCCGTAAAATAATATGGGCTTTGGGCCAGGAAACGTGCAAAATCCTATCCTTGCATTGATAAATTCCAAACTCCAAATTCCAAATCACAAACAATACTGCCACTTCAACTCAAGTTCTGTTCAGGATACTTTTTTACCCTGAAACCCTCACAGGGTTACTTGCATTGTCCGATGGAGCCATTTTCTGCACAAGTTCGGCCATCCGTCCATATCGCCCTGCCCAGGTTTGCCCCGCCCAGGTTTGCCCCGCTCAGGTTTGCCCCGCGCAGGTTTGCATAGCACAGGAATGCCTCGTACAGGTTTGCCCCACCCAGGTTTGCCGCGCTCAGGTTCGCCGCGAACAGGTTTGTCCCGCCCAAGTTTGCCCCGCTCAGGTTTGCCCCGTCCAGGTTTGCCTTGCGCACGTCTGCTCCGCTCAGGTTTGCCATGCTCAGGTTTGCCCCGCTCAGGTCTGCCTCCATCAGTAATCGCCCGCTCAGGTTTGCCCCGCTCAAATCACATCTAGAGCACTTCCAGGTCTTCATCAGTTTCTCCAGATCAGCAGGGTTGAAGGCCTCCGCTCCTCCCGCCGATAGCGAGATCCAGATGCCAAGCGCACAAATCCCGACCAGGAATCCGCCGAACGGCATTCCGCCCCGAGCCGCTTTCCCCTTCCTACTCCGTACCGCAAGCATGACTTTCTTCATCAGCACAACCTCCGCTTTTCACTTTTCTCTTTATCGATTCATCGCTTCCGACTCGAAAATCGTTGCCCGTATAACAGGGTTCTCGATCCGCAGGGTCCTAACCTGCAGCATTTCCGAAAAAATGGGGCAGAGAAAAATCCGGCCGTTGCCGGCAAGGATCTCCCCCCGGGCTTGATCGAAAGGGCCGCCTACCCTGTGCTTGACCGGGCACCGTCAAATCACCCTGAAGCCTCACAGGGTTACTTGCATACTCCCGATGGAGCCTTCTGCACAAGTTCGGCCTTCTTTCCATGTCGCCCCGCCCAGGATTGCCCCTCCAACTCAGGATCGTGCCACGGAAAATATATGGTGATTCACGGTCATGTCAATTATTTTGTGGAAATCAGAAATTCGAAACTTCAGTGACAAGCCCGCCTATCCCCGCAACCTCGCACCTTCGCATCCTCTTTTTTGGGCTTAAAGCGATAGGCGGTCATGGTTCGACAGGCTCACCATGACACGGAAGCGTCACCCTGAGCCTGTCGAAGGGCTCATTATGACAAGCGGCCTATCCTCACAACCTCGCATCTTCGGTTCTCACCCTCTCACCCTCTCACCTTCTATCTTCTAGCCGCCCCGGATTGTCTCCTTGCCTCCCCCTGCCCGGACGTGGTAAATTGAAAAACAGTTCCGAGTGAATGGAGGACTGATATATGAAGTCTTTGGTCCTGGAGAATATAGGAGACAGCCGAAGGGCGGCATGCTTCACCTTCCTTCTTATAGCGCCGAATATCCTGGGAGCGATAAACCTCCCGACCGTTTGGGGATTTAAAATTCATTTCTTCCAGCTCGCTGTCTTTCTGGCGGCATTCACCTTCGGACCGCTGGGGGGACTATTTTCCGGTCTGGCGGGATCCGTCTATACGGCGTTTCTTCTCCAGAATCCTTTTATCCCCGCCGGCAATGCCATTCTCGGCTTTTCGGCTGGATGGATGGCCGCCCGGGGAATTCACCCGGTCAGCGCCGCCGCTCTTGCCTTTCTTGTCCAGCTCCCCTGGCTCGTATCGACCGATTATTTCTTCATGGGGCTGTCGCCTGATTACATAAGCGCCCTTGCCGTATCCCTTGCCCTCAGTAACCTTGCCTGGGGCACGGCGGCCTGGAGCCTGACGGGTTCTGTAAGGAGAATGATTTCGACTTGAGACTCGATTTCAGCCGGTACGCGCTGGCGCTGAGTATAGACAATCAGATCATTTTTGAATCCACCCAGTCCCGCCTGGCCCCTCTGGTCGAGTGTATCCGAAAATTCCGGGGCACAATTCACGGATGCGTCCTCTACGATAAAGTAGTCGGCATGGCTGCGGCCAGGCTGATTATCTATTCAGGATTCATTTCTTCCGTTCATGCCGGGACATGCTCCCGCCCGGCCCTCCAGATCCTGTCGCAATTCGGAATCGGCGTTAATTACGATCTGCTGGTCGATGTGATCCTGGATAAAACCGGGTCAGGCCCGTGCCCAATGGAAACGCTGGCGCTGGAAATCACCGACGGCGGAGAACTCTATAAAATGCTTTTAAATCCCAAGTAAATTCAAATTCCGAAATAAAAATTCAAAGCATTGGAAGGGCACTTCCCCTTCACCAGCGTTCTTTCCGGAGTTTTGAATTTGGAATTTCGAGTTTGTGATTTGTTTGGGATTTGGTATTTGGAATTTGGTGTTTGTTGTTTAGATTAGATGCGGACCAGTTCGTAGTCACGGGTCCCGAGGCCGATTTTTTCAGAGTATTCCAGGATGTGCCGTCCGTCCGTGCCGGTTGCTTCCCGGAAGATGTCCCGCCCGTTAGCCTTTACGACCAGATCGTAGGCGGCCTGCTCGCAGGAAACGGGATCGGGTGAAGAAACGATCCCGACATCTTTGCCGATAAGCCGCGAGTCCGCCATACAGTCGCAATCACTGGTAATATTGTTGATGAAAGTAACGCAAACGCACTTCTTTCCGGACAGCGCCCCGAAGGCATATTCGGCGCAGCGCTCCTGCACCTCGCGGCTGGTTGCGCCCGCCCAGGGGACTTCCACGGCGCCGGTTTCGCAGACCGAGATGCACTCGGCGCAGCCGATGCAGCGTTCGTGAATAATCTCCGCCTGGTCCCCCTCCAGTGAAATGGCGTCCGCCGGGCAGTTCTCCACGCATTTGCCGCACGCCAGACACCCCGCCCCGATGGAAGGCCGGATTTTCGAATGCATTTCCAGTTTGCCTGCCCGGGAGCCGCACCCCATTCCCAGGTTCTTGATCGCTCCGCCGAACCCGCAGAGGATATGCCCCTTGAAATGCGATACCGGCACTATTGCATCCGCTTCGGCGACCCTGGCCGCAATCCTGACTTTCCGGAAAATTCTTTTTTCGATCTCTATTTCAGTTTCTTCTTCCCCGCGCTCTCCGTCGGCTATGATGATCGGGACGCCGAGCGCTTTAAATCCGTGCCTGGCGGCTATCTCCATGTGGTCGGTTGCGTTCACCCTCATCCCGCGGTACAGCGTGTTCGCATCGGTCAGGAAAGGGGCGGCTTTGACCGCCTTCAGCGCCTCTATGACGGGCCTGATCGAGGACGGGGGGACAAAGCGGGTATTGCCCTCCTCGCCGAAGTGCACCTTTACTGCCGTCCTGTCGCCCGCCTTTATATTCACCGCCGCGGCCGAACAGGCCCTTTCAAAAAGGGTCCTTATCGATTCCGCATCGAAGCGCTGTGAGAAGAAAACCTTCGCCGCCATGATCACACCCTGAAAGCATTTACACTTTTTTATTTTTTTCTTTTTGCGGAAGCGGCGGTTTTTCTCGCAGCGCTCTTTCCCGAAGCCAGACCGATCACGCGGTAATTGAATTCATAGCCCAGGGCGCCGCTCCAGTCTTCTTCGTAAACACCCTTATAACGGGTGCCCTCAAGAGGACCTACCGGCTTGCCATAGGTATAGAACCAGTTCACGATGGGGCTTCCCGTGAACCCGAGCCCGATCCAATACGCTCCGGGGGCCAGGACCGGATTGCCCTTGAAATTGAAATCAGCCCAGCGGTATCCGGGCTTGCCCGAAATGGATTCAAGGTCCGCAATATCGCTTGCGGCCAGTGGATCGCCCGGCTTGCCTTTATTGTCTCTGTAAAGATCGATCCAGAGCTGTCCGTCGCCGCCGAACTTGTGGAGCGCGAGCCCGATTTTCTTCAGCCGGATCGGCCGGCTCAGGATAAATACCTGGGCGTACTGGGTCATCCCGGTGGTGACGTACTCAGCCGTTTCCACTACAAAGCTTTTAACTTTCATGCCTTTTCGCATTCCGGGCCGGGACGGCGGGAATGCGAAGTCTATACCCTCGGGAAACTCGAGATTTCCGAAAAGGAACGGGGAATCGAACCGGAGCCGCGCCAGTTCGGCATCGGTGATAACGGGCGGGGGCGGGGGGGCTATTATTTCCTTCCTGGTAAAAGCGGCGTTGACGCCGGGGCAGAGTAGGAGATTCCTTGGACCGTACGATTCACGCTTTCCCGCTATCTTTACCTTGTCGGCGGCGAAATCCGCCTGAATGATCTCCTGATCACGGGGATCCTCGCTGCCCCTCGTCTGCGCCCATTTCATCAGGCCGTCCTGGATAGTTTCGTTGTTGTCGACGCCCGTTTCGATCCGGATGAAGCGGTTGGGAACGAACATGGCGGTCTGCTGGGGATCAAGGGGAACCCACCCCAGATCGGGAAACCATACCTCGATCCAGGAATGCCGCCCCTGGCCCATTTTGAAGGTAAGCGTCCCGCCCTGGCGCACCACGTCGAACGGCTTGTTCAGGGTTATCCCGTTCACGATCCGGACCGGGATTCCGGAAGCCCTCATCAGCGCGGCGCTGAGATGGGAGAAATTCTGGCAGTTCCCCTTGCCCGATTCAAACGAGTACGATGCATCGTAGCGCTCGGGAGGAGTGACATACCTGACATGGTCCACCACCCAGGTGAGGATCTTCTGCACGGCGTCGAATTCAGTTTTGACGCCGGAACAAAGTTCAGCCGCGAGCCGCTGGATGCGGGAATCACCGGCCTGCACCTGCTCCGTTGATTTCAGATAATCCCGGCCGTCTTCCGGAATGTCCCTCACCGGGAAGGGCGCCTTTGTATTCAGCACCTGCAGGCTGGTCCGGTTCGACGCGGAGAAGGAAAGCCTGGCCTCCACCGTTCTCGGCGGCCGCTGCCAGACGGCCGTGATCACCCGCGATCCGCGGTTGCCCGCCGCTTCCGTGCGGTCCTGGGGAGGGGGACTGAACCGGATGTCGAAATTATTGATCGCCTGGGAATAGGTGGGAGAGCGGAAACCCGGCGGCACGACGAAACTCAAGGTGAGCTTCTGAACGCCGTCGTTGACCTCCACGTTCTTCCGGATCTCGAACCGGATATCGGAGCCCATTTCGCCCTGGAGTGTATAATTCTCCGCCGGACATGCGCCGCTCCACAAAACAGCAGCAAAAACAAGCCAGCAAATCTGCTTCAGCTTTGGCGATCTGATTCCCGGCGCATCAGGGCTTCCCACTCTGAACCTCCTTGGATGCTCCTGTTTATCTCACACAAAGACGCAGAGACTAATGGCAATTTGAATTATCTTTTTTATTCCTGCGCGTCTCATGTGGGAATATTGACAATTCAGATTTTGAAAACGCCCTTTTCATAAATTACGAGGTTTTTGCCGGAAGCGAGCCGGGCCGTTACCGTCTTGTCTTCGGTGTTGACCAGATCCCAGTGGAGGGCCGAGTCGTTAAACCCCATCGCTTTTTTCTTCTCTTTCGTCAGTTTTGCAGGGTTTCCTGAAAAGGTATCGGAGTAGGACGAGCCGACGGCGAGATGGCAGTTGCCGAATTTCCCTCCGTAGTTTTCATCAAACAAGGTATCCGCCATGAAACGGTTGATTCTCGAAAAGCGCCTGTCCGTGAGAGAGAATTCCCCCACCCTGGAAGCTCCGCGGTCCATGGCTATCTGTTTGCGGACGAACTCCTCCCCTTTTTCGGCTTCCGCTTTCACGGCTGTTCCCTTTTTGAAAAAGAGGCGGACGCCTTCGACGTAATTGCCGGTGCGGAAAGAAGGCTGATCAGCGTAATATACCCCTTCCGTGCCCCTCCAGTCGGGCGAGATGAATATCTCGAAGCTGGGAATATTATGGCCGGAAATGCCGAGCCATCTTCTCTGCTCTCCGGGAGTTATTCTCAGATCGGTATTTCCGGACTGCACCTGAATGTACCGGATCTCCAGGCCGTTCAGCCATTTCTTGATCGATCCCACCTCTTTGTAGATCCTGTTCCATTCAGCAACCGGCTCGTCAAAGTCAAGATAGCATGCCTTGACGATCTGCTCCGTGTACTGCCTCAGGCTCAGCCCGGCCTGACGGGCCGGTTCCGGAGTCGGCAGCGTGCAGAGAGTCCAGCTGTAAACGCCCTTCTCCTCCCTTTTATCCATTATCTCGCGATATACTTTTCGGGAAACGAGCGCCTTCCCGATTTTTGCAGGATCCACATCGCTCAGATGGGTCAGGGACTCGGGCGCCCTCAGGAATATTCTCCCGTTAAGACTCCCGTAAAGCTCCCGGTCGCCCGGCACGAGAAACGTGAGCTGGCGCATATCCGACTTCTGATAGAAAATTTTATCCATGCCGTATGTCGCAACGGCGCGGAGCACGGGATGCATTTTCATGTCGAGGATTCTCCCCTGGAGGATTTCCGCCAGCCCCGCAGCAGGTCTATCGAATTGAATCAGGATAATGTCACCTTTTTTAAATCGTCCTTTTCTGGCGGTCAGGAGACCCCAGAGCAGGACGTCTGCATACTTTTCCGATTGGGCAGGGGTTAACATGCGTTTACCTCCTCTACTTTTAAAATGCTGCCGGCTTACATATTATTTCTTTGACTTTCAGGTCGAAAAAGCGCGCGCTGTTTGCCGGGCGGACCAGCAAGGCGGTATCCGCGCCCGTTTCCGTGCCGCCGATGGAAATTATGTCTTCATCCGTGCGGACCAGTCCTGCATCGGCCGCCATCAGCGAGATCTCAACGGCAACCTTGGTGCCCTGTCCGAATATTCTCAACGTATAGGCCATTATCTCGTCGACCTGGTACGTGGCGAGCCTGGTCCTCACGCCTCTTCCCACCCCTCCGAAGGCATGCTGGCATGTCAGAACCGTCACCCCGGCCTTTTCCAGTTTTCTGCGGTTTTCTGTGCTGAGTTCCTGATGATCGGGACGGGAGAAACCGGTTACGTGCGTCACGGCAATGATATTGACATCCGAATCAAGTTTTTTACGAGCCGCAAACGCCGTCTTTCCTGAACAGGTCGCGACCAGAACTTTATTTATGGAAAGATCAGAAGCCCTTCGCGCGACCGCGTCCAGAACGGCGGCGGTGTTCCGTCCGCCCGGACGATCGAAATATCTCGTGGGAGAGTCGTTCCCGATCCTGCTGCTCATGCTCATGCCTCCGGCTGATCGCTCCATCTATATCATGTGACCAGCTTCAGACGCAACGGATGCCCGTAAGATAGAAGGTGAGAGGGTGAGAAAGGGCGAAGATGCGAGGTTGCGAAGGTGCGAGGATAGGAGGCTTGTTATGGTGAGCCCTTCGACAGGCTCAGGGTGACGCTTCCGTGTCATGGTGAGCCTGTCGAACCATGACCTCGCGCTTTTCCCGCCTTTCCCGCTCAAAACCCAATACCCAATACCCAATACCCCCATAACCCATTGCCCGTTTTTTTTAATATTTCATTAAATCCCGTTGAACGTTTCATGGAAAAAAGAGGGCGGGAAGGAGGGCTCGGGGCGGCAGTGCTGCA
>JAQTPK010000093.1 GCA_028712885.1 Syntrophales bacterium
GATGCAAGGCGCGCGAGGACGGCAAGCGCAGCGTACTGATAGTACGTGAGCATTGCCGCCCGGAGCGCAACACAGCAGATGGGCGTTTATGGACAGCCTGACAGCTGGGAGGAGAAGATGAAGATCAAGACAGTGAAGGCCAGGGCAGGCAGTATGAAACCCAAGCCGACGGACGAATCGAAGCTCGGGTTCGGAAGCATTTTCACCGATCACATGTTCACCATGAAATACAAACAGGGTGAGGGCTGGCATGATGCCGTGGTAGGTCCTTATAAGGCGATACCCCTCGATCCTGCGGCCATGTGCCTTCATTACGGTCAGGAAATTTTTGAGGGACTCAAGGCCTATCGGGGCCGCGACGGTTCCGTTTATCTCTTCCGGCCCCTGGAAAATATTCGCCGGATGAACGCCTCCGCCCGCCGGCTGTGCATGCCGGAACTGGATGAGGATACGGCGCTGGAAGCCGTCAAAAAGCTCGTGCTGCTGGAGAAGGAATGGATCCCCCGCGGGGTAGGTACCTCGATGTATATCCGCCCGACGATGATCGCCACGGAACCGGCTCTGGGCGTCCGCCCCTCCGCCGAGTACCTGTTTTATATAATTGTCGGCCCGGTCGGGGCGTATTACCCCCAGGGATTCAGCCCCACAAAAATCTTCGTGACCAAGGAATTTGTGCGCGCCGTACGCGGCGGGATCGGCTCGTGCAAGGCGGCCGCCAATTACGCAGCAAGCCTGCTTGCCGGCAAGACTGCCGGCCAGATGGGGTATACGCAGGTGCTGTGGCTGGACGCGATCGAGCTCAAGAATGTGGAGGAGGTGGGGACAAGCAACATCTTCTTCTCTTTTGGCGAGGAACTCGTCACTCCGCCGCTGTCGGGGAGCATATTGCCGGGCGTAACACGTGATTCGGTAATCCAGATAGCCAGGAAAAACGGCCTTCGCGTCACTGAAAGGACGATTTCGATAGATGAGATCGTCGATGCCTCGACTTCGGGCAATCTCAAGGAAGCGTTCGCCGCGGGAACGGCAGCTATCGTTTCGCCTGTCGGACAGATCTATTTCGAGGGCAAAGAGTACTTGATTAACGGAGGCAAGACAGGCCCGATCACTGAAAAATTGTATTACGAGATCCTCAATATCCAGTACGGCGAGACGGATGATCCCTTCGGCTGGCGTATTAAGCTGGACTGATTTTTCGTCCTTATTCGCTGAAGGATATACGGTACGGATGGCAACAACCGTTGTTCGTCATCCGGTCTCTCCGACAGGTTTTTGCCGGGTGCATGATGCTAAAATGGAGAAATGATTGGATCTTCAGCTCGGAAAAATGAAATCCACAACATTGTTTACAAAGCTGTGGATAAACCTGTTGATAGCATCCAGAAGTGCCGTACAGAAGCCGTTTTCCACCTTTTTGCATACGGTTTAAGCACTAAGAAGAATTAAGTGATATCAAGTATTTACTGCAACCAAGCTCTTTTACTCGTGTTTTTTTCCTTCATGTACAGCGGGAAATGAACATTTGCGAAAAACATACCAGGGTTTTACCGTCTATGAGCAAAATATTTAAAAAAACTGTATTTGCGATTCTGATTGCAGGAGGGCTGTTTTCGTTCGCTTTTCCAGGCCTGGGAATCTGCGGAACGCCTGCGCTCGATGAACTCGTGGCCGGCATTCAGAAAAAATATGACTCCACATCCGATTTCCGGGCGCGGTTCGTCCAGGAAATCACCATGAAGACCGTCAGGAAGACGGAACGGGAAGAAGGAACTGTTTATTTCAAAAAACCGAAAAGGATGCTCTGGGATTACACCCGTCCGGAGGCGAAAAAACTGGTGATCAATCCAAAAAAATCATGGCTGTATGTCCCGCAGGACAATGTCGTGTATATTCAGGACAGCCGGAAAATATTCAATTCGAGGCTGACAATAAAATTCCTGACGGGAATAGGGAAGATCGGGGATGATTTCCGCATCCGGTATTCAGATCCTGAAACGGATGAAAAGGGTAATTTCCTGCTTGAGCTTTCCCCCCGCAGTCCGGAATCGGGTTTCGATAAGCTGTTCGTCACAGTGGACCGCGACACTCACATGATAACAAAATGCCGCTTCCGGGATCATTTCGGAAACACAACGATCATCACCTTCACGGGAATAAAAATAAACAACGGATTCTCCGACGCCCTCTTCACGTTTAAGCCGCCGCAGGGGGTGGAAATACAGAATGTACCATAATTAATTTCTGGTTCCTGGTTTTCAGTTCCTGAACCGGAAACTTTTTTTCATATGGGCGAGTTCAGCGGATTAGGAAAAATTTTATTAATAGCAGGGCTGGTTCTGGCGGGAGTCGGGCTGCTCTTCGTGGTGGGCGGCAAAATTCCCTGGGTAGGAAGGCTCCCGGGAGATTTCTGCTTTAAAGGCAAGAACTTTACTTTCTACTTTCCCCTCACTACCAGTATCCTGATCAGCGTTATCCTCAGTATCATTTTTTATCTCTTCTTCCGGAAATAAAAACCAGGGACACTTCCCATATTTCAGAAATTAACCTCTTTTCAGGGCAAGTACCGGGGAGTATCCCTAATTAAAATCAAAAGGCTCCGGCTTGTCGAAATCCGGGGCGCGGTCCCTTTCATCCACCTCCTGGGTGAAGATCGTCTCAAATCCTGCATCGAGGGCGCGCTCGACCACGCGTTCATATTCCCCTCTCATAACTCTCCTGCCGAGATCAGGATGCATCTTCACCGACGGCATGGGCGTGTATTGGGACATGATGCTCAGCGGCACCGACCGGGGAATCCGCCGTGCGAGCAGTTCCAGGGCCTTTATGCTGTTCTCAATTTTCCCCGGAAGGACCAGGTGCCTGATTATGACCCCGCGCCGGCCGATCCCCTTTTCGTC
>JAQTPK010000094.1 GCA_028712885.1 Syntrophales bacterium
AGAGAGACGTGATCATGAATATCAGGGCAATCCACGTGGTCATCTTGCCGAGGAAGGTGCCGGGGCCGGAACTGCCGAAAATGGTCGAGCTGGACCCGCCGAATACCGCGCCCATGCTCGCTCCCTTACCCTTCTGCAGCAGAACGATCGTCACCAGAAGAACTGCCATTACGACATGTAAAATGACGACTATGATGTGCAATTTTCTTTCCTCTCTTTTCTTATATGGGTAAACAGGTAATGGATCACAGGTTATGGGTTAAGGTAAAACGAGCCTGCCATTATCCATTACCTATAACCCATTACCCTTTATAATCGCCAGGCGGGGACAAATATCACAATTTATGCAAAAGGGCAAAAAATGTTCACTCCGGATTACTTATCGAAGTTCACTATCCGTACGAATGAATCTACGTCCAGGCTTGCCCCCCCGACAAGGACGCCGTTTATGTCGGGCTGCTCCATCAGGCTCCGGATATTCCCCGGACTGACGCTTCCCCCGTAAATGACGGGAATCCCGGCGGGGGGAGCATCGAACATTTTTCCCAGAGTCTGCCGGATAAATGCATGCGCTTCCTGGGCCTGCCCCGGCGTGGCGGCGCGCCCCGTTCCGATCGCCCAGACCGGCTCATAAGCGATCACCGTTTCCATAATATCACGGCGGGTCAAACTATCCAAACCCTTCCGGAGCTGGGAGCCCAGAACGGCGAGCGTCCTGCCCGCATCGCGGTCTTCCAGGTTCTCGCCGATGCAGAAGATCGGGCCCAGCCCGGACGCCAGCACGCTTTTCAGCTTGCGGTTGATCTCCTCGTCTTTTTCCCCGAAAAGCTTCCGCCTCTCCGAGTGCCCGATAATAGCATAACTGCATCCCGCTTCTACGGCCATCGCGGCGGATATCTCGCCCGTATAGGCGCCTTCTCTTTCCCAGTGCAGGTTCTGTGCCGCAACCTTGATGCCGGAGCCCGCCAAGCTTCGCGATACGGCATGGAGAGCGGTGAAAGGCGGGGCGATTACTATATCCCTGTCCTGCGCGGCATTCAGTTCCCCTGCGAGGGCCTGCGCGAATGCAACGGCCTCCCCCGCGGTTTTGTGCATTTTCCAGTTGCCGGCAATAAAGGGTTTCATAGGTGTTGGGTCTTGGGTGTTGGGCATTAGGTGCCGAACAGATCGGCTCATTCCTGAAACTTATCTGTTTTGGAGCCGAAAACCCAAAACCTAATACCCAATACCGGTTTCTAAAGGCGTTTTCCCATGTATACCGCCAGATCGCGCATCCTGCAGGCGTATCCGCTTTCGTTGTCATACCATGCGAATACCTTTACAAAGTTGCCGTCGATCACTTTGGTGAGAGGGGCGTCCACGATTGCCGAATAGGAACTGCTCGTGAAATCGATTGAAACCAGCTCCTCTTCGCACATGTGCATTATGCCCTTCAACCTGCCGTCGCAGGCGGCCCTGAGGGCGGAGTTGATTTCGTCTTCCGTGACTTTGCTCCTGTTCACCTCGGCGACAAAATCCACAAGGGACACGTTGGGGGTCGGGACGCGGAGCGCCAGCCCGTCGAGCTTTCCTTTGAGCGCGGGTATGACTTCCGCCACGGTTTTTGCGGCGCCCGTGGAAGTCGGCACAATGGACATGGCGGCCGCCCTGGCCCTGCGGAAGTCGTTGTGCGATCCGTCCAGAAGCCTCTGGTCCATCGTATAGGAATGGACGGTCGTCATGAGCCCGCGTTTTATCTCGAATTGCTCATGCAGGACCTTCACGACGGGGGCAAGGCAATTTGTCGTGCACGAGGCGTTGGAAACGATGTGGTGCCTGCCGGGATCGTAAATATCCTCGTTAACTCCCATGCAGATAGTGGCGTCCACGCCCTTGCCGGGCGCGGCGATAATGACCTTTTTCGCTCCCGCTTTCAGGTGGCCGGCCACTTCGTCCTTCTTCCTGAACTTGCCGGTCGATTCAAGTACGATATCGACCCCGAGATCTTTCCAGGGGAGGGTCTCCAGTTCCCTGGTGACGTTTGTGATCCGTATCTCTCTGCCGTCCACGAGCAAGGCATTGTTTTTGGCCTGGACGCTGTTCACCGCTTTCCCGTGCACGGAATCATACTTCAACAGGTGGGCAAGCACTTCCGCCTTCGCGCGCGAGTTTATCGCGACGATATCCATTTCCTCATTGCAGGCCCTGACCAGGTATCTTCCTACCCGGCCGAAACCGTTTATAGCGACTTTTACAGCCATGAGAACCTCCCTTTTCGGGTAGCGGTCCGGATGGTCCGGGGAAAACAAAAGAAAAAGCCTTCCTCAGTTCCGAACCGGCGTTAAGACCATGGAAGACTTCATTTTCAACTCTTTTTCGGACGCTCAATACTATCCCATGTAGTTGAATTTAGTCAAATGATTTCCGCTTGACTGGTTGTTCCAATATTTGTAAACTTTTTCACCAACTTCCATATTGTGGCAAATGGCCGGGAGCGTGAAGGTACAGACAAGGAAATCGGTCATCGCGGGCGCCTGGTATCCAGGCAGCCCGGCAATTCTTCGGTCGGAAATTGAAGAATATTATCGGGATCTGCCCGGAAGCGCCGCCGGAGAAGTTGTCGGCCTCGTTTCTCCCCATGCAGGGTACGTCTATTCGGGCAGGATTGCCGCCCATGCTTATCGCCTGATCCGCGGGATACAGTTCGAAAGTGTCGTAATCGTAGGCCCGAGCCACAGGTCCATGTTCAAAGGCTATTCTATTTACCCGGGAGGGGGATTTGAAACCCCGCTCGGAGTGGTTCCGGTGGATTCGGAAACGGCTTCGCGCATGGCCGGCGGAAAGATGGTCTATTCTTCCGCGACTCCTCATATCCAGGAGCATTCCGTCGAGATCCAG
>JAQTPK010000019.1 GCA_028712885.1 Syntrophales bacterium
CGGCGCGCGATGCAAAGAGAACGGGGATCAAGGCCGTCTTCCCCCTTGAATTCTAAACAATCGAGTTCACAGTCATCCCTGTGCAGCCGGCGGTCTTCTTGATAACTGTGAACTGCGAACTTACATTCAGACCTGAGACTGAGGGCAGTTACTTCACGATAACTGTGAGGGTACAGCTTTTCAGAGGGGGGGCCTTTTCCCAGGGCCGATGATAGATGAATTCCATGATGGCCTGTCCCGGCTTGATCGGCAGGAAAGAGAAGAAGAAAGTTCCGGGGGAACCCGGGATCGGTCTCGCAGGCTCATAACGTGAGCCCGCGGATTTTAACACGCAGCCCTCTCCTGACTTCGCTTCCCATGTATATCCTGTCGTGGGATTACCTTCCAGAACAACCATGAGCATATCCCCTGCGGTCGCCTCGATGCTTTTCCCGCAATCGGCTTCTGACAGTGTAACCGTGGCGGAGCACGCGCCTTCAGGAAGGGACAAAAACAGAATAAGACCGACGAACAGGGCTGTTACCCGGCTCGAAAATAATCTTCGCATATCGCCTCCTGCCATAAAGTGCCTTTTTTCTTCCCCTGACGTAACTGTCTGTCGTCTCCGTCTGATAGTCATACCGGCGAAAGCCGGTATCCAGAATTCACTGAAACTACTGGATTCCGTGTCGTGCTTCGCTTGCACGGAATGACGAAAGAGGAGTTACGGCACGAAAGATGAAAACAGACTCTGGTTACGACCGGAGGGCCTTGATCGGGTCGAGTCTCGCGGCCTGGCGCGCCGGATAATAACCGAAAAAAATGCCGACCGCAGTGGCAACCCCGAAACCGAGCGCGATGGAGCCGTAGGAAACCAGAAATTCCCATTTCGATAACTTTGCAAAAACCAGGGAAACCCCGATTCCAAGAAATATTCCGATGATGCCTCCGGCAAGGCAGAGGGTTACCGATTCAATTATGAATTGGGCCTGTATATCCATCTGCTGGGCTCCGAGGGCGCGCCTCAACCCGATTTCCTTGCGGCGTTCGGTCACGGAAATGAGCATCACGTTCATCACGCCGATCCCGCCCACGATCAGGGCAATGCTCCCGATTGCTCCCAGAAGCAGCGAGAAGAGCTGCATCTGCTTCTTCATGCTGGCGATGAGCTCCTCCGCCGTGTTGACAGATACCCGCAGACCATTGGACTTCTTTTCAAAATAATCCTGAAATTCCGCTTTAACCTCCGGCGCCGCCTTGAGTCCGGCGAGGCGGACCATGAAGGTGTTTATTTCCTTGCTCTGAAACGACCTCGTCCCCGTCGTGATATGGGTGATGACGGACCTGTTAATGCCGTACGGGCGCATACCGCCTTCGGAGACTGCGCCCATTACGCCGACAATGGTATAGATCCGGTCGCCGAGGGCGATCCGGGAGCCGATTGGATCGGGGGTGCCGGCACTGTTCAGAAACTGCTCCGTTTCCGTTCCGATGACGCAGAAGTAGCGATAAGCGTCGAGATCCGTGATGCGCCGCCCTCTTTTCATGACTATCTTGTTCAGATCGAAAAAGGACTCCGTCACGCCCATCTGCTCCATGAACATTTTCTTGCTGCCCGAACCGTACTCCGTTCCTGAAGTCAGATACGGCGCCACTTCCGTGACGTCCCCGCGCCCTTTCAGACCGAGAATGTCCTTCAGCGCCATTTCGCTCCCTTTCTCCCCGGAATCTTTTCTCACCGTGGCGATATCCACGCCCATGTCCTTGAACTGCTTGAGCGCCTCGTTCTGCACGATGGATCCGATGGACACCATGCCGATGACCGAGCCTATCCCGATGACGATGCCGATGAGGGCGAGAATCGTCCGCTGCTTGGCGCTGACCAGGCTTCGGAGGGCCTCCGTTATGTTGGCTTTAAGAATCATGAAAATAGTCCCGAGTTCAGAGTCCGGAGTTC
This sequence comes from Syntrophales bacterium, assembly GCA_028712885.1. Lineage (GTDB taxonomy): Bacteria > Desulfobacterota > Syntrophia > Syntrophales > UBA4778 > JAQTPK01. Next base: position 1,937 of record JAQTPK010000019.1, read on the forward strand.
AAGGTACTTTTGTTTTAGAATCCATGGGCTGACCTGATCCTCAACTCTGGACTCTGGACTCCGAACTCTGGACTATTACGCCGTCCACCATTTCCACCTGCCGCTTGCACTGTGCGGCGATTTTGTGATCGTGGGTAATTACGATAATGGTGATTCCCTCCTCCTCATTCAATTTACGGAAAAGATTCATGATCTCCTGGCCGGTCCGGGTATCGAGGGCGCCCGTCGGCTCGTCCGCCAGTACAATGGACGGATTCCCCACCAGGGCCCGGGCGACCGCCACTCTCTGCTGCTGTCCCCCCGACATCTCGTTCGGCCGGTGCCGGGCGCGATCTTCCATCTCGACTTTTTTCAGAAAGACCATCGATTTCTCTTTTATCTCCGGTTCCCGCATCCCGCGGTAAACAAGCGGGACGCCGACGTTGTCCAGGGCCGTCAGGCGCGGCAGCAAGTGGTATTGCTGGAAAACGAACCCGATCTTCCTGTTCCTGATGGTCGAAAGCACCCGGTCATTGTCGTAGCTGATTTTTTCCCCTTCGATGAAATAATCTCCGGAAGTGGGCTGCTCCAGCAGCCCGATCATGTGCATCAGGGTTGATTTCCCGCTGCCGGATGCGCCGATGACCGCGAGGAGTTCCCCTTTCCCCACCTCCATGGAAATACCCTTGAGAACTTTCACCTCCGTCGGGCCGACCGCATAATTTTTATGTACATCGATAATTTTCAGCATTGTTTTTACTGGATACCGGCTTCCGCCGGTATGACCATTTACCGGCATTTTCCCATACGACACAGCCTCTCCCGGAAGAGGGAGAACTGAGCAGTTCCAAGTTATTCTCTCTCCCCTCCCCTCGTGGGAGGGGATTAAGGGGAGGGGGCTTGCACCTACTGCAGCATGACCTCGTCGCCCGCCTGGACTCCCTTGAGGATCTCCACGGAATCTACCGTGGTGATTCCAGTCTCCACTTTGACCTTCTTCGGCTGCTTGGACTGCTTGTCCCTGACCATCACCACCCGGTCCGCCCCCTCGGTGCGGACGGCGCCGACCGGAATGAGAATAGTGTTGGGCTTGTTCAGGATCATGATGGAGATATTCGCCGACATTCCGAGTCGGAGCATTTCCGCTTCCTCGCGGGACAGCTTGTCCACCGTGATCGTAATCTCGAAAGAGGCCGTCCTCCGCCCCCCCATGTCACCGCCTTTGCCGCCCGCCTGAGAAGAAAGGTGATAGACTTTCCCTTTCAGGGTGACCCCGGGAAAGGCATCGCCCGTGATCACGACTTCCTGGTCCTTCTTGATCTTCATGATCTCCATCTCGTCCACTTCGGCGGAAACGGATATACCTTCCGTATCGCCGATGGAAAGCAGGATGTCTCCCTGAGAGAAAGAAGTCCCCTTTTCGGCGACCTTTCCTTTCTTGTCCTTTTCGGCGGCCAGTTCGGAGAGGATGATCGTTCCGGAAACGGGCGCATAGACATTGGCGTTCCTGAGCTGCGCCGCCAGATCGTTCATCTTCACTTTGGCATTCTCGAATTTAAGCTTCTCCAGGGTAAGCTTCTCCCCTTCGCCCTTGGCCTTCTCGGCCCGGTACGCCTGGAGCTCGTCTTCATATGCCTTCTTTTTGGATTCGTAATCGTTGGCCGACTCGATCCCCTTTTTGAACAAAAATTCCGATTCCTGAAAACTTCGCTTCGCCTGGGCCAGATTGCGGTTCGCCTTTCCCATCTCATCGCTGGCGGACCAGTTGAGCACCTGCCTCAATTTCTCATTCGCCTCGATAAATGCGGCTTTGGCGTCGCGGTACTTCTGCTCCGTCTCCCCCGCATCCATTCGGAGCAGCAGTTGTCCCTTGGCGACCGCCTGCCCGTACTCGAACAGCTTCTCTTTCACCGTTCCCGAAAAGGGACTGGTCACGTTTACTATCTTTATCGGCTTGAGGGTGCCCTTGAGGGAAATGCTGTCTGTGAGCGTCGACGGCGCCGCGATAAACGATGCCGGACCGCGGTCGTCCCTTCCGCGCGGCGGAGAGGGCGCGCTCTTCCCGGGGGAGGCCTTGATCCAGGTGATCACTCCGACGGCCAGGAACAGGACGATGACGAAGGCCGTCGCCGCGATGCGGATCATGTGGACTTTCTTCAGAGCCGTCTGAAGACTGGCATTGGTATCTTCGAGCTCGAGGTATGAATCCTGCAGCTGTTTGTGCTGCGTCTTGATTTCCTCGGACAGTTTCGACTCGGTTTCGCGGAGTTTCTCCACTTCCGTCCGGTCGCTGAAAACGACGATGACCGCCTCGTTCTTTTTCCCTCCCGCCTCATCGGTACGGAGAAAAGAGGTGGTGACGGAGAGAGTAAGATTTTTTCTCCCGTTGAAAAATCCCACGGTGCTGTTATGGGCAGTGGCCGCGTCATAGACGGCGTTCAGGATGGTCTGGTTGAAATCGTCATTACCTTCCATCGCCAGGAAGATTTCGCCGAAAGGCCGGCCGAGGACTTCATCCCTGCCGAGGTTCAGTATTTTCGCCGCCGCCTCGTTGAAAGTTATTATGCGGCCGTCCAGACCGATCGTCATGACCCCGTCGGTCATGTTCTCGAGAATGCCTTTGTAGATAATCCGGTCCTGGCTCATGGCCCTTTCCTTTCGGCGCTGCCGGGAGCGAGATTCAGTTCCAGCAGCTTCTGATCCGCCCCACTCTTGTCAGTCTCGTTGAGCCTGATGACGTCGTCCTCTTTTCTGATCGCAATGCCCCAACGGTTGAGTGTCACGCCCAGTTTGCTGTCGAGCGTGTCAATAGCGCCCAGATAAGCGGTGAGGGCCGCTAATTCCGAATCCTGCCTGCTCTTTAGATCGTTCTGGAAACTCACCAACTGGAAATTAGTCGTCCTCCCCAGTTTGAGTTTCACGTTTTCTATCTCGAGTTTCTGTTCGGATAACTTACGGGCTTCGCGGGCAAGCTCGAGCGCCTTATATTTCATCCCTACTTCGCGAATCGCGTTCTGCACTTCTATTTCGATATCGGAGCGTTTTTTTTTCAGGCTCCACTCGCCCTTTTCGACCTCGTTTTTGGCGACCAGGTAAGCCTTCCTGTCTTCCGTAAGCCAGGTCAGCGGAATAGTAAGGCTCAGGTTAAGATTCCAGTCCCTCTTCGAGAGACTCTGGTTTCCGAATGCCTGGACATAGGTCTCGCCGTCGCTCGTTTTGCCTTCCGCTGTGCCGCCCGTCAGGTCGAGGGCCCACATCCTGTTCCGCGTCGCGGTCTTCAGGGTCAGCTTCCTGACTTCGTGATCGTAGAGGGCGCCGAGATAATCCGTCCTGTTCTTAAAAGCTATCTCCAAAGCTTCCTGCAATGGCGGGGGGGGCAATCTGATCTCCTTCTCATCCACCGGATCGAATACGAAATTTTTGTCGATATTCAGGAACGACAGGAGAGTCAGCCGCGCCGAATCCAGGCTGTTCCTCGCGCTGATGAGGTCGTACTCCCGACTGGCGATATCTGCCTCCGTCTGGACCAGTTCGGTCCTGGCCACCCTTCCCGCAGCCACCATGGCCTTGTTTATCTCATAAGTCTGCCGTGCATTTTCGAGCGCTTTTTCACTGTTCTCCAGCGTCTTGATGGCGGATGCATAGGCCCGGAAATTAGTGATTGCCTGTCCGATTGTCGTTGAGACGGTGTCTCTTAATGACAGGATGTTCTTCTCCTCCGTGATCCTGGCGGTCTTCACGGCGTAGGTGGCATTGTCGATCCCTCCACCTTTCAGAAGCGGCTGGGTAAATGTGGCGCTCCATCCTGAGGTGTATGCGTAAGCCACCCCTATATCTCGCCGGTACGCACTATTATCCCAAGTTACATCGATTTTTGCGCCTGTCGGAAGACCCAACTGAGATACGAACATACCCCCTGGTCGCAAACTCTGCGATCGTCCGGTATCGCCGTACGTGGAATTTGATGCGGCAGAGAGCTTAAGGTAAGGATCCGTGGGCAGCCAGTATCTCTGCTCGGCCTGCTGCAGGGTGAACCGGTTTATGATCCGGTCGAGATAGGCGCCCTTCACGTCCAGGTTGTTCATGAGGGCAAGGATGACACATTCGTGCAGGGTCATTTTGACGCGGGGCGGCTCCGGCTGCTTCGGCTCACCCTGTTTTCCGGTCTGTTGCGTCTGCAGGACCTGCAGTTTAATCTCCTGATCGAGCGGGGCTTGTGCCGCGGGCGCCGCGACTTGGCCGGGTTGCTGCTGTCCAGGCTTCTGCTCTGCAGGCGAAGTGACTTGCTGAATCTGATTCCGCTCGTTCTGTCCCGCCGGCGATGGGACTTGTTTCTGCTGCTCGGACCCGGTTTGCGCCGGGGATGGTGCGGCCTGCGGCGCTCTCTGCTGCTCAGGATCCTTCCCGGCGGACGGGGATGCCTGCTGTTCTTGAGGCTGTTGCCGGACAGGAGAGGGCTGGGCCTGCTGTGTCAGCGCCGGACCGGCGGACAGAAAGATAAAGGCAGAAATGATAAAAACGGCAGGACGAAAAAAACGCCTCAGCCGGATTGATTTCTCCGGGACCGTGCTCCTCTGCTTCTTCTCCACTATTAATTAAACCATCCGATCAGACCCGGCGGACAGCCCGGTTGCATCTATTCAGGACAACTTCCGCCTTCTTAAGGCCGCCCGTACGTTCAGAACGTGTGCTGTTCCTGAACTTGATTATTTCAAAGTTCGATATTTTTCAAGGCAAATCGCCCCGTTCCGTTCTTCCCTCCCGATTTCCCTTTTCGCGTCCGGCTCCTTCCGCCTTTCCCGCTCGCAACTGTTCTCCCCTGTACAGTAAAGCGAGCATGGTTATATCGTCCGACTGCGGCGCATCGCCTGCAAAATGCTGCACGTCCGCGACGATCTCCCGAACCATGTGCTCCGGGTGGGAATTCGCTAAAGCCCCTGAAAATTCGTACAATCGCTCTTCGGTATAGACCTTTTCCCCGGAATTCATCGCCTCCGTTACGCCATCCGTGTAGAGCAGGAGGGCATCGCCGGGTTCCAGGCGCGTAGTATAAGTGAGATACGGGGATTCTTCAAAAACTCCGAGAAAGATTCCCTCCGGAAGAGGAAGCCACTCCGGCTTTCGGCCCGCGCGCAGCAAAAGCGGAGGGTTGTGGCCCGCGTTGGAATACTTCAGCTCGCCGGTCCGGAAATTCAGGATGCCGCAAAAATAGGTCAGGAACATTGTCGCTTCGTTTTCGATGCAGAGCTCTCTGTTCACCCTGGCGAGAGTTTCCGCAATATCCACGTCCCGGCTGATGCTGCCCTTCATCAGGATTTTGGCCGCGGCCATGAACAGGGCGGCCGGCACTCCCTTTCCGGACACGTCCCCGATGGCGAAAAAGAGCTTTTCCTCGTCCAGCAGGAAGAAATCATAGAGGTCGCCTCCGACCTCGCGCGCCGGGACGAGCGTTGCGAATATATCGAATTCCTTCTTCTCGGGGAAAGGCGGAAACCGCTTCGGCAGGAAACTCATCTGGATCGTCCGGGCGATCTTCAGTTCGCTTTCCATCCGTTCCTTGGCCGCGGTCGCCTCCTTTAGATTGGCTATATACTCCTTCAGGGCCGCCTGCATGTTCTCGAACGACTCCGTCAGCTCGCCGACCTCATCCCCGGACCTCTCGCACGGCAGATCGACATCGAGATTCCCCTTTGCTATCTCGGACGTCGTCTCCGCGAGCCGCCGCAATGGACGCGTAATCTTATGGGAGATGGAGGTCACGACAAAAAACAGGAAGGCAAATCCGCCTATTCCTATTACCAGCACGATCCAGCTCAGGTTGCGGACGTCTGCGAAGAGCTCGTCCCCGGGAATGACGACGCCGATGGACCAGCCCGCCGAAGGGAGGGGAGCGTAATACATCCAGGCCTTTTTGCCCGTGAAATATTCCGGCACGGAAACAAACCCCTCCCCTCCGCGGATCATTTTCCTGCCTATCTCCCGAAGCTCGGTGTCGCCGGCATTTTCAGCCACGCTGAAGATGCTCTCCCGCATGATCATATCCTTATTGGGGTGGCTGACGAAGACGCCGTTGCGCGAGATGAGAAAAGCGAACCCGGTCCGGTAAATCTTCACCTTTGCCATTGTCTCCTTCAGCCAATCGAGAGACATGTCGGCCGTCACGACACCGGCAAACATCCGCCTCCCCCCTCCATTGCGGTAGAACGGCACGGAATAGGTGGACATCACAACGTTTCCGCCGCCCTCGTCGAAGTACGGCTCGCTCCATGCGGGCGCGCCCAATTCCCTGGGGATGAGATACCAGTCCCAGAGGGGATAATGGTAACCTTTCCCGCCCAGGTAGGATAATTTAAGACGATCCATATCCCGGCAATAGTACGGCGCAAAATATTGCCGCCGGGGGTCGCGGGAATAGGGTTCGAAGGCGACAGTCGACCCGAAGATATCGGGGTTCAATTTCACGATCCCCTCTATCTGCTTCAAAAGCTCCTTATCGCTGCAGTCGATGTATTCAAGGGAAGATGCAAGATATCGGGGCGCGTCGTCCACGCCGCGCAGGACGTTTTCTATCTGATGAGAGGTTGACAGGGCAAGATTCTTCGCGTTTTCCTCGACATTTTTCATGACGAGATAACGGGATTCGCCGTAATTATACCCGAAAGCGATGAGGAAGATCATCGTCGTGCTCGCCAGGATGAACAGCGAGAGCTTGAAGGCGAGGCCCCTTTTTCTATTTTTTTCCGCTGCTCCCTGCATAAAACTCTTCATATGGAGGAATTCTGCTGATCAGACCGCGTAAGCGTAGCTCCCGGGCAACAGTCATATAGTCCTTCTCGGAGAGCGTCCCTATTGACGTTCCCCTGTCCGCCGGAACGATTATTTCCTTGATCCGGCCCAGCATCCATTTCTGGTGAGGCCGGCTGGTGTTGATTCTGGCTTCCTCGACATACTTCATGACTATGTTGAGGGCCTCTTCCGGGTGGGCGAAGGCGTAATTCCATCCTTCGATGGACGCCCTGGCGAAACGGCGGACCAGGTCCGGATTCTTTTTCCAGGTCTCTTCCAGGCAGTAGATGCCGTCCTCGGGAAAATTGAAATCATTGCCGTTGAAAAAGAACGTCGTCAGCTCGTCTTCATTGACCCCGGCGCTCATGATGGAATGGTATTCGTTGTACCACATTGCGGAAGCCGCATCGACGCCGCCCCTCAGAAACAGGTTCAGGGTGTAAGCTTGGGGAATTATTTTGACTTTAATATTCTGTTTCCTGAAAAAGGCCAGCGGCTGCAGACTGAAATTCGGCCAGAGGCTGACCCTTTTCCCCTGCAGGTCCCCGGCGTTCTGAATGCCGCTCGATTTTTTCGCCACGATCATAAAACCGGAGCGCTGCACTATTTGCGCGATATTGACCAGTCTGGGTCCCTTTGAAGACTGCTGGACGGCTTCCGCGAGGAACATCGTGGCGAACATGGTCTTTCTCCCGGACAGCATCGTGTCGGAGGGCATTTCGGGACCTCCGCGCAGGATCGTCACGTCAAGACCGTATTTCTCGTAAATTCCCTTTTCCTTGGCGGTGTAGTAGCCCGCAAACTGTGCCTGGGGGAACCATTGGGGCAAAAAAGTCACTTTCTGAAGGTGCGCGGCCGAAGCCGGCGAGGCGAAGATGAAAAAGGCCGTAAAGAATAGAATCCAGCCAAAGCTGTACTGCGGGTTGAACCTTCGGGACAATCTCAATTCCGTAACTGTTCCTTCCGGATATTTAGATTTTTTATGGAAAATACGTTGCCGGCGGAGGATTATCCGGCCCGAGCAGTCTCTCGAGCATCTCCATATCCGCGCCCATGACCGCCTGTCCGTTGATAAGAAAATAAGGCGTACTCCGTACTCCGGCCCGCGCCAGGATTTCCTGATCGGATCTGATTTTCTGCTTCACCTCTTTCGCGCCGCACGCCTTGAACTTCATGTCGTCCAGCCCGCCGGTCATAGCTTTATCATAAGCCGCCGCCTTATCTTTGGCGCACAGAATATACTCGATCTTTGCTTCCGATTCCGGAGAGAAGGGCATGAAGAAGATGTAACGGGTCAGATCCTTTTTCCGGGAAAGGAAATCGGAGCTTTTGCGACAATACTGGCAGTCGGGATTTGTAATTTCCACCACGATCGTCTTGCCTTCTCCGATCTTCAAAGCCTTATCCAGCGGAAGCTGTCTGAGACGGGCGGCGATCAGAAGGCTCATTTTCTCCCGCGTGAGGTTTTTCATCTCTTTTGAAACGATGTCTCCGACGATGATCTTTTCCGAATCGGGGCTGTAGTACAGAATTCTCCCCGGCACTACTACTTCGTAAAGCCCCTTGATTTCAGACGGCGAAATGCTCTGGAAGGGGATATCGGGAAAATTCTTTTTTAAAGATTCTTCCGGGGTCATGGCGGCGGCGACGGTCGAAACCAGGAGGGCCAGAACCGTCAGAACGACGGCTGATATTTTCATTTGAAGTCCTTTCCTTGGATGTCGCAAAGCGGACCAAATGTATAGGTAATGCAGCCATAATGCAAACAGAAGATTGGGACGGGCATCCAAGGCATTGGGCATCAGGAGCTTAAGGTGTAATCTGATTGTTGACCTGAAGCCCAACGCCCGACACCCAACGCCCGTTTTTCGCAGTCTTGACACTGTTTCGGAACTGTGAGAAAGAAAAGCCGCCGTATTACAGCTGCGTTTCCAGCAAACCGGAAGGGAGAAATCATGGAGATCAACTCGGAAAAAATCAGGAATTGCGTAGTAGTTTCCGTAAAGGGAAAAATCGATGCCGTGACTTCCCCGGATTTTGAAAAAAGCCTTTCCGAACTTATTGGAAAAGGCGAAAAGATCATCGTCATGGATCTGGGATCGCTTGAGTACATCAGCAGCGCAGGCCTTCGCAGCATCCTGGCTACGGCAAAACACCTGAAACCCATAGACGGCAAGCTGCTCTTTGCCGGTCTTCAGGGTCCGGTTAAAGACGTGTTCAGAATCTCCGGATTCGCGTCTATTTTTCAGATATTCGACAGCCGGGACGAAGCCCTCCAGCAGCTCTGACCCATGCGGACCTCCGCCGTTAAATCACTGATTTTGCCGGCAAAAATCGAAAACCTGCACGGGTGTATCGATTTCGTGGCTGCCTGCGCCGCCGGACAGGGCTTCGGCAAGCGCCGCATCAGCGAAATCCGTCTGGCGCTGGAGGAGGTCCTGGTCAACATAATCAATTATGCCTACTCCGACCGTCCGGAAACCGGCGACATAGAAATCGCCTGCCGCCGGACCGGCGAAAACGCCCTGGAAATTGAAATAATCGATTCAGGCGCACCGTTCGACATGCTGGCATCCAAAGAACCTGATACAGAGGCGGAGATCCCGGACCGGCAGATCGGGGGTCTGGGCATCTTCTTTGTCAAGCAGATCATGAACGGCATCCGTTACGCGCGTGAGGGCGGCAGAAACAAATTGACGCTCACGGCCGAAAGCGCGGGACAGCTGTCCGCCTGAGAAAACAATTCGTCATCCGCGGTGAGTCCGGATTCCGGACAGGCGGACACGGCTGCGGCGGAAAGTGATGGGGATTTTATTCCCGGCCGGACGCTTCAAGCAGGTCGAGCTGCTTCATTTTCTTGCGCAGACCCTCGCGGCTCATCCCCAGAATGCGTGCGGCTTTCGATTTGTTGCCCTGCGATTCCTGCAGCGCCCTCTCGACGGCGGTACGCTCAGATTCCCGCAGGGTGAGGCCTGCGCCTTTTGCCGGTGTGCCCGCGCCGGCATTCCTTACCTCTTCGGAGAGGTCCTCTTTCGAGATAACGTCGCCGTAAGCCAGCGCCACCGCCCTTTCCACTTCATTTCTGAGCTCCCGTACGTTTCCGGGCCATTCATAGTCTATCAGGGCTGCCAGTGCTTCCGGACTGAATCTCAGCGGTCCTTTGCCCATTTCCCTGGAGAAATTTTCGAGAAAGGATTTCAGAAGAACGGTTACATCCCCCCTGCGTTCCCGCAAGGGCGGAATGTTAAGGTGCACGACATTCAGACGGTATAGAAGATCTTTGCGGAAGCGCTTCTTTTCCAACTCTTCTTTCAGGTCCCGGTTGGTTGCCGCGACGATGCGCACGTCGACGGGGATCGTTTTCCTCCCCCCTACTCTCTCAAACTCCCTCTCCTCGATGACGCGGAGGATCTTGGCCTGGCAGGAAGGCGCCAGTTCCCCGATTTCGTCCAGGAATAACGTTCCTCCGTCAGCCGATTCTATCCTGCCGATTCTTTTCTCCACGCCGGTGGCCACCCCCTTTTCGATCCCGAAGATCTCGCTTTCGTAAATTGATTCGGGAATGGCCGAGCAATTTACCGCGACAAAAGGCTTGTGGCTCCTTCCGCTGTTATAATGGATCGCCTTAGCAATCAGTTCCTTGCCCGTGCCGGTCTCTCCGGTAATCATCACATTGATGGGAAGATCCGCTATTTTTTCAACCTGCTCCATTATCTGTTTCATCTGCCGGCTTGCCCCCAGGATCCGGGACGGAGAAAACCTCTCGCGCAGACCCTTCTTGAGGACGATATTCTCCCGCGCAAGTATTTCCTTGGCCCGGGACAGATCCGCCTGCGCCGCCCGGAGGTTCTCGATAATGCCGGACAGATGGAATTCCCTTGCCTCCACCTGGACCATCATCATCCCGAATGCTTCCGCCAGATCGCTTATGGTTTCCGGGTACGATCCTGTTTTTGTGAGCTCGAACAATTCGTTCGCCTTGGCATAGCGGCCGCTGGAAATAAGATTGCATAATTCCAGGAGGTACTTCAGAAGCTCTTCCGTTTTGCGGTTCATGTCGAATTTTTTCCCTCCTGTCATTTCCCGATCCCGGCTTTGCCGCAGGACAGTCCTTTCTTTTTGCCCACTCGTTCCCGCCCGTTTCTTCCGTGCCGATTTCTTAATACAGAACCGAAGGGGATGCAATTCGAAACAGCTTCCGCAGGGACCGGGTAATTTGTCAATCAAGGGCTCGGCATAACCTTTTGCGGGACGCGATCGAGGACCTCCCGGATTTTCCTGGACAGTTCGGAGATTGAGAATGGTTTCTGGATGAACGCGGCGGCTTCCGCCCGAATCAGCCCGGATATTTCAGAATCCACGCTGTATCCGCTGGCGAACATCGCCCTTGCTCCCGGCTTCATCTTCCTGATTTCCTTCAGGACTTCTATTCCCCCCAGGCCCGGCATGATCACATCCATCATGATAAGATCGATTTCGCGGCCGGCTTCCCTGTACAGCCTGATTGCTTCCATGCCGTTTTTCGCGCATTTGACGGTGTAACCCAGCGACTCCAGCATCCCCCTCTCCACCTCCAGAACGGCGGCTTCGTCGTCCACAAGCAGGATCGTCCCCTGCCCGCTGATGGGAACCTCCTCGGTCCGCATGCCGGTCTGGACTTTTTCCCCGGTTGCGGGCAGGTACATCGAAAACGTGCTGCCGCGGCCCTTCAGGCTTTCCACGGCAATAAAGCCCCCGTGCCCCTTTACTATACCGTAAACCATGGCAAGACCCAGGCCCGTTCCCCGTCCCTTCTCCTTGGTCGTGAAGAAAGGCTCGAAAATGCGGTCGATAATTTCCTTGTCCATGCCGGTCCCGGTGTCTTTTACGGTTATCAGCACAAAACGGCCGGGGACTGCTCCGTGGAGCTTCGCTTCCTGCTCCTTAAGAATTTTGTTTTCCAGGGAGACATACAGTTCTCCTCCGTCGGGCATCGCCTGCCCGGCATTGACATACAAATTGAGAAAAACCTGCTCCATCTGGCACCTGTCGGCCGTTACCGTCCAGATGTCGTCTGCGTACTTGTGATTGATTGTTATCTGTTTTTTTGTCCGGCCGAACATGGCAAGGCTTTTTTCCACTATCTCCTTCAGATCGGTCGGAATCATCTCGTATCCGCCGCCGCGGGCGAACCCGAGCATCTGCTTTGTCAGGGAGGCGCCGCTGCGGACCTGCTCTTCGATGCTCCTGAGTTTTTCGAGATGGGGATGCCCCGGCTCGATACCTCTCAGCATGAGAGAGGCGCAACCCTGGATGCCCATGAGGAGGTTATTGAAATCGTGGGCAATTCCGCCCGCCAGGGTTCCAAGTGCCTCCAGCTTCTGAGCCTGCAGCAGTTTTTTCTGGAGCTCATAGCTCTCCGTGATGTCGCGAAAAATCCCCACCACACCGATCACGTCCCCGTCATCGTTCAGATTCGGGCCTCCGCTCAGGCTGAAATACCTGGGGGTTCCGTCTTTGTGAATCATTGTCCCGGTCAGATCCATGACCGTCTTCCGCCCGTCCCGTGCTTTTTTGAAATTCCGCATGTACTCAGGAACAGCGTCTTTCGACACGAACTCGGTAAAATTCCTGCCGATCACGTCTTCCCGGAGATGGCCGAGGATCCTCTCCCAGGCGGGATTCACGTATGTAAAATTGCCCTGCCGGTCGGTCATGTATATTATGTCCGGAGCGGATTCACTCAGAGAACGGAAGCGTTCCTCGCTTTCTCGGACTTTGCGATATGCCAGCGAAAGATGGATATTCGAGGCGACCTGGGGCGCTATGCCCATCAGCAGGCTGATATCGCTCTGGGCAAACTTGCCCGACCCGCTCCGGCTGGCGATCATGACCCCGAGGGATTCCTTCCCGAACACTATCGGAATGCAGATGAAGGCAGCGGTCCCCGCCAGCGCGGCAAACTCCCGGTCACGCTCGGAGCAATTCGCCGCGGTTGAATCGAGCAGCTTCGGGAGCCGGCTGTTGAAAGCCCTGCTGAGAGAGCATTGCCCTTCCGGCCCTTCCAGGGTAAATTGAATGCGCCGCAACTGCCCATCCCGGCCCGGATCGAGCCCGTGTCCCTCCACAAACTCAAGGCCGCCCCGGCGGTCCGCCAGCAGGATCAGGACCCTGTCGAAAGACAGATATCGGCCCAGGGCCTTCGTTACGAGCTTGAGAAGATCGTTAACCGGGAGGACAAAGGCCGCCGACTGGCCGATTTCGCGAATAAGTTGAATTTCATTATATCTTTCATTCATCTGCTCAATGAGCTGTTCCGCCGCGTCGCTCTGGGCCTCGATGCTCGACAGCCATTCATTCTTCTCTGTCATCTCCTTGGCAAGACTGAATAAAATAAAAGCAAACAAGACGGCTGTCAGGGCCGGAAGTCCCCAGGACGGGAAGAAAATAAAGGAGACCGTAACCAGGATCAGGCCGAAGGGGACGGTCAGGTTGCGGACGCGCCTCCATTTCGAAGACAGGGGTTCGTGCCAGCTGAGTATGTACCGGCATAGATCGCCTCCCCGGTGAATGCACTCCGGGTGTTCGATATCAGCTTTTTTATTCAGAAAAATATTGGGTACGCTCTCCAGTATCCCCATCCGGTTCCGGCACTGGTAATTTTTCTCTTCTATGCCGGGGAAGGGGACAGCCCTTACCTCGATACTGTTGCTGGAGAGCTTTCGGATTTTCAGTGAAGAGGACCGGGTGACGGTTGAGGCGAATTTTTCGAGAATGCTGTAAGCGGCAAAAGGCGTCAGGAGCCCCAGAAGATATTTCCGAAGCAGTCCGTAGCTTTCCGCCTCCGACGTATATCGGCCCGCTTTCCTGGCGATCTCCGGATCGCCGGTCATCTCGTCCAGGGCCTGGTGAAACCGGTCCGCCTGGCCCTGGGTGAGCCAATGCGCATGGTCTTCTATTTCGAAGGAAGTGATCCCCGCGCGCTTCAGTAATATTTCAATATCGACACCGGGATGATGAGCGCGGAGATACTCGATGTACGATCTGAAAACCCTGCTGTTGTATAGAGCCTTCTCGTCCAGAACCGACCTCCCCCCGGGCTGTCGCGGGAAACAGGAATCTGCTATTCTTACTTAAAGAATCGGTAATCCGGGGGAAATATTGAGTATGGACAGGCGCGCCGCAAGGGAAATCAAAACGGTGCGGGCCATGATAGAAATTTTCTGTGCGGGAAGGCACGGCCGGAAAACCCTTTGCCTTGATTGCGCGGGACTGCTCCGGTACGCGGAGAAAAGGCTTGCCCTCTGCAGGTGGGGCGTAAACAAGCCCGCATGCTCCGAGTGTACGATCCATTGCTACAAACCGGAGATGAGGGGAAAAATTCGCGAAGTAATGCGGTATTCCGGACCCCGGATGACTTTACGGCATCCGGTCCTGGCCGCCCTCCACTTTGCAGACAAAAAAAGAGGCGCAGGGCAAAAGCGGAAATTGAGAAGATAGGGACAGGACCAGGATATCGGGATGGAGAGGTGATACAAGCCTGGAAAAATTCTCCACCCCCTCAAAGGAAGTAAACCTGTCCGATCCTCAACACGAAAATCCCGTCCGGTCTTCCGGCTGCTCAACCCCGCCCGGGATTTTATCCAATTGCCACTGCAAAAGGATACTGTTAAAGTATTTGTACATTTGCCGAGCCTTGGTCCCTTTCGGACCGGCTTTATCCACGTCCGATTTCTCTACTCTTTCCAGGATTTCTCCTCTTCCCCAACTTAGAACCAGGCAGGAAACAGCGCAGGGGATTTACCTATATGGCTGAGATTACGTCCGAACTGATAGAGATAGGGCGGAAGCGGGGATTTCTCACCTACGGGGATATTCTGGAACGGATTCCCGAAGCGGGACAGGATATCGACCAGCTTGACGAGCTCTATGACGCCCTTTCCGAACGCGGAATCGACGTGGTCGAAGATGCGAAAGCCGCCGTCGAGACTGCGGAAGAGGCTGCGGAAGAAAAGCCCCCCGCGGAAGAGGCCCCCTCCGAGGACCCCCTCAGGATCTACATGCGGGACGTCGGCAGGATATCGCTGCTTACCCAGGCCCAGGAGATTGAATTGGCAAAGAGATCGGAAAAGGGTGACCCGGATGCGCGCCGGCGGCTTATCGAAGCCAATCTCCGCCTCGTCATCTCCATTGCGCGTCGGTATATTAACCGGGGGCTCTCTCTTTCCGATCTGATCCAGGCCGGAAATATCGGCCTCATGCGCGCGGTAAAGACTTTCGACTGGCGCCGGGGATTCAAGCTCAGCACATACGCGACCTGGTGGATCCGCCAGTCCATCACCAGAACCATTGCCGACCAGGGGCGAATAATCCGCATACCGGTTCACATGAAAGAGACGGCGGGTAAAGTGGCTCGCGCAACGGAACAGCTGGCGCAAAAGCTGGACCGGGAGCCGAGTCCCGAAGAAATTGCAGGCGAAGCCGGAGTCCCGGTCGAGCGCGTGCGCCGGGTGCAGAAAATGGTGCAGGAGCCGGTATCGCTGGACACTCCCTTCACCGAAGACGGGGAGAGAAGCCTCTTTGATATCGTGCAGAACAGGGATGCGCTGTCCCCCGCCGATTCCGCCGGAAGGAGCAGGGTCCGGGAACAGATCGAGGCGATGCTCGAAACGCTGAAGCCGCGTGAACAGGAGATACTTAAGCTCCGTTTCGGCTTGAAGGACGGCCGGACTTATACCCTTGAAGAGATCGGAAAAACCTTGGGCGTGACCCGCGAAAGGGTCCGCCAGATTGAGGCCAAGGCGCTGAAGAAGCTTCGCCTGCCCGGGCGCAGGAAACTGCTCGAAGAGATATATTAATGGCTTCAGGCTTCTGGCTTCGTGCCTTGGGAGTCAGGCGTTGGGCTGGGCGGGAAGTGCGGGACGGGCGGGAAAAGCGCGAAAGGATTTCAGGGGTGATGGGTAATAGGGAAGGCAACATCTTACGCCTGAGGCCTTGGGCCTTACGATCTTGATTTGATTTCCCCTTCATGGTTATCTTTTCATGAAATATTATTATTCACTATTTTTCGTTTACAGTTTAATATACCTCCAGAGCAGGCAACCACCCTCACGCACTCGCTGAAATGATGCCGCGGGGAAAACACATCGGGAGGACTTCATGAAGCCCATCGGGCCGCTCATGTGGGAGCATCGTCTGATCGAGAGGATGGTCAAGCTGCTGAACGCCGAGGTTGACCGCATTGCAGGGAAAAAAGCGGTAAACGCCAGACTGCTCGACCAGGCCGTGGATTTTTTCAGGATTTACGCAGACCGGACTCATCACGGCAAAGAGGAGGAGATCCTTTTCCGCGATCTGGCGAAGAAAAAACTCTCTCCCGAACACCGCTCCATGATGGGCGAGTTGATCAGTGAGCATGTCCGCGGCAGAGAAATGGTCGGCAGACTTCTTCGCGCAAAAATCGACTATTCGCGGGGAGTATCCGGCGCCCTGGCGGAAATCTCGTCGGCGCTGAACGAACTGATTATTTTTTATCCCCGGCACATTGAAAAGGAGGACAAAAATTTCTTCTTCCCCTCCATGGATTATTTCACTCCGGAGGATCAGAATAAAATGCTCACGGAATTCCGGGAATTCGACCGGAAGATGATCCATGAGAAGTACTGCGAGATGGTCGAAAACTTTCTCGGAAAACCGGTCCCCCGGCCGCCCTCTTGAAGAAGAAGCTGAGAAGATAGGCGGCTCTTATCTTTCCAGGTTATAACGCCCGTCTCGGTCTGCCAACCTTTTCTCAGCTCCGTCCTTTTCAGCCGCCCAGACCTGCCCTTTTCAGAAGACCGAAGCCGGAAATTCTGCTTCGCTCCGGAGCCGGTGCGGTCTTTACGGATTTCGCATCTTCGAATCTTCGCACCTTCTCATCATCCGTTTTTCCGGCTCCGCTGATGGCTGAAACAAGGTCTTGAATGTTGTTTCTGATTTTCCCGATCTGATCGTTAAGCCGGTCCGAGGCGTCCGCGGACTGCTCCGCGTGCGAGGCCGTCTGCTGGGTAACTTTATCTATCTCCGCTATCGCCTTGTGGACGTTTCCGATTCCTTCCGCCTGCTCTTTCGAAGCCGCCGCAATCTCGTTTACAAGCTGGCTGACCTTGGTCGAAATTTCCATGTTCTCCTTGAATGCTTCCTTGGCGGTCTGCGTCAATTCGCTTCCGTTCACCACGGCCTTTACCGTATTTTCGATCAGCTCGTTCGTCGTTTTTGCCGCCTCCGCCGCTCTCATGGCAAGGTTCCTGACCTCGTCGGCGACCACGGCGAAGCCCGCCCCGATTTCTCCCGCGCGGGCCGCCTCAACCGCTGCGTTAAGCGCCAGGAGGTTGGTCTGAAAAGCGATCGCCTCTATGGTCTGAATTATCTTCCCCGTTTCGGCATTGGAGTCCCTGATCTCGGAAATCGCCTCCGACATCCTGTCCATCTGCTGATTGACATTCTCCACTATCCTGTTGACTTCCTCCATGATGACCCGTGCATGGTCGGCATTCTCCGCATTCTGCTTGGTCATTGCCGACATCTCGTCGAGAGAGGAGGCGGTCTCTTCAAGAGAACCGGCCTGTTCGCCTGCCCCCCTGGCCAGCTGCTGGGCGGATGAAGAAACCTGGGCCGATGCCGAAATCACCTCGTCAACGCCGCCGGTCAGGCCCGTGATTACGCGGCCCACGGATCCGGTGATGGAGCGAACGATGAAATACCCAAGGGCAAAGACGATCAAGATTCCCACCAATCCCATAATGGAAAGTTTTTTGATTATTTCCTCCACGATCTGGTCATACCGGGTATTCGGCACTCCTACGTAGAACATCCCGATCACCTGCCCCTGCTCGTCCCGGATCGGCTCATACGCGGTCTGATTCCATATTCCGACGACCTGGGCCTTGCCGATATATGATTTGCCCTCTTTCAGCACCTTATCGATGACGTTCCGGGCGGCTTTCGTCCCCACCGCACGCTCTCCCGACGCATTCTTGACGTTTGTGGCAATCCGGGTGCCGTCCTGAAAAATTGTGACCGTATCCCCGGTCAGCTCCCCGATGCGGTCTACCATGCCGAAATTGCCGTTCATCTCCGTCTCGCCCTTGAAAAGCTTTCCCTCCCTGACCGCCCATGCCCCGGGATGCTTGTCTTCGAGGAGACTTCGTCCCATAGCGATATCTCCCTTGAGCTTTTCGTGAGCCGTCAGAATTACCTTTTCCTGGATGGTGAGTATTGTAAATGCGCCCATTATCGCGAAAAGGAGTATAAAAATCGTTAACAGCGAGAACATTTTTCCCCTTAATCCCATATTGCGAAACATGCCTGATCCTCCTTGTGCGGCAGTAATTCCAATTAATCAATCGGCAGCAATCCCGAAAAATTTATGCTCAAATCGACATAAATTCTTTCCGAACCGATATATTAATAAGGAAAAACCTTGTTGCCTTGCACCTGTCGTGATAATTAAAAAAACCCTCGCTGAGATCATCCCCTTGCGGATGGAAGCAGGTCAGACATCTCCCGGAGATTACGTCCGCACTCAGACGCTATGGAAACCGAAAAATCCCTCAAAAAAGAACTCCTTATAGAAAATGAAATCCTTCGGGCCAGGGAAGAAAGATACCTTCATCTCATTGACGGTACGAACGACGGAATTTATGAGCTGGATACCGACGGATATTTCACGTTCGTCAACAAAACGATCTCGGACAGGACGGGCATACCCCAGGAGGCCTTCCGCGGGCTTCACTATTGTGAATTGATAATGCCCGAGGACCATGAGCTGGCCCAGAGAAATTTCGAAAAAATCGTTCAGGGGGAGACCTTACCGCCTTATGAGATTCGCGGGCGAACGCTGGGCGGCCGGCTCATGACGCTCGAAGTTAATGCCTCCCCAATCTATGGCGGGCGGAGCGTCATCGGGGTCATGGGGATCATCCGCGACGTGACCGAGAGAAACCTGGCCGTAGCGGCCCTCCGGAAGAGCCAGGAACGGTTGCGCCGGATCACCAGCATCATGGTGGATCTGGTCGCCCAGATCGATCTTCAGATGGTCCTTCAGTACATTACCCCAAACGTCGAATGGATCCTCGGATTCCGGGTTGAAGACGGCCTGGGGAAATCCGCCCTGGAGTTTATCCATCCCGACGATCACACCCTGGCGGCCGAATCCCTGCAGAGGGTCTTGAGGTCCGGCAACCTCGAGATCGAACTCCGCATCCGGCACAGCGACGGCCGCTACATCTGGATGGAATTGCTAGGCAATGTCCTTATCGGAGACGACAGAAAGCTGGCGGGAGTAATCATCAGCTGCCGCAACGTAACAAACCGCAGGAGGGCTGAAGAAAAGATCCGCCTGCTCCACCAGGAACTGGAAAAAAGGGTGACGGACAGGACGGCCCAGCTCGAAGCCGCCCACCGGGACCTCGGGGTCGAATCGGCTGACCGTATGCGGGCGGAGGATGAACTGCGGGAAAGCGAAAGGAAATACAAAGAGCTGGTTGATTTTCTTCCCATACCGGTTTTTGAGATGGATCAGCACGCATATATTATTTCCGGAAACCCCGCGGTCCATGAACTTTTCGGAGTCACTCCCGAGGACGTGGAAAACGGACTTAACGCATACCGACTGATAATTCCCGAAGAAGTTGAAAAGGCAAAACAGACCGTGATGAAACGGTTCGCCGGAGAAAAAGAAATCGGAACTGAATTTACGGGGGTCAGGAAAGACGGCAGCAGGTTTCCCATGATCATCTACGGAAGCCCTATTATCCGCCGGGGCAGACCGGTGGGTTTAAGGGGAGCGATAATCGATTTGACGGAACGGAAGAAAGCGGAGGAATCGCTTCGGAAAAGCAGCGCCAGCCTCGCAGATGCCCAGAGAATAGCCCATATCGGGAATTGGGAATGGGACATTCGCACCGGCGAAACAAGCTGGTCGGACGAAATATACCGGATCCTGGGGGTGGCCCGGGATTCTTTCGGGAGGAGGTACGAAGACCTGCTCGACCTTATTCATCCCGAAGACAGGGCGGTGGTGAAAGGCGCGGTCAACAGGGCCGTCCATACCGGGGCGCCTGCGGAAAACTCCTACCGGATTTCGCGGGCAGACGGATCCATCGCGGAAATCGCCGAACGGATCGAAGCGATTCCCGGCGGGGACGGAAGGACCGCAAAACTGCTGGGCATCATCCAGGACGTCACGGAACGCAAGAAGGCCGATAAAAAACTGCAGAAGGCGAAGGATGCTCTGCTCCAGGCGGAAAAGCTGGCTTCCATCGGGCTTCTATCGTCCGGCGTCGCGCATGAAATCCTGAATCCGATCAACATTATCTACATGACGCTGCAGGTGCTGCAGATGTCCGAGGATCTCTCGCACGAAGCCCACACGGAGATCGCCATCGCCATCGAGCAGGTAAACCGTATCGTCTCCATCACCAAGGACCTGGGCCGCTTTGCGCGCACCGCCAAGATGGACAAAGAGCGCCTTGACCTCAACGAAATCGTCCGGAACGCCCTGGCCCAGCTGGGTGCGCAATTCAAATTTTCCGGAATAAGGACCGAAACCGGCTTCGCGTCCGGGCTCCCTTCAATCAAGCTCAGCAAGGAAGGGATAGAGCAGGTGCTTTTCAATCTGTTCTCGAACGCAGTCTGCGCGATGGAGAATTCCGGGACGAAAATCTTGAAAGTGGAAACGGAAAAAGCAAATTCGGAAGGGAAGGATTTTGCCCGGGTCAGGATCTCCGATACGGGATGCGGGATCAAAGAGGAGAACCTCCCGAGGATATTCGAGCCATTCTTTACGACGAAGGAGCCCGGAAAAGGGATAGGTCTCGGTCTGTCCATATCGTATGGAATCGTCCGGGACCACGGCGGGCGTATCTGGGCGGAGCACAGGAACGGGGGGGGCGCAGCAGTCATTTTCGAGCTGCCGATCGGGTAATAAAGGAGAGGATCGGATTTATGGAAAAGATTCTGATCGTGGATGACGAAGTGCATGTCCTTAATCTACTTAGGAAATTTTTTGCATCGAGAGGATATGACGTCCATACGGCGACAACGGGAGAAACCGCCATCGAGATTGTCAGGAGCGAGCATCCGGAGATCGTTCTCCTGGACATCATTATGCCGGGGATGGGGGGGCTCGAAGTGCTTCAGGAAATCAGAAAAATAGATCCGGATATCGGGGTGATCATGGCCACGGCCGTGCTGGATCAGAAAACCGCAAAAGTCGCGCTGGAAATGGGGGCCTACGATTATGTAACCAAGCCTTTTGATTTTGACTATATGGAAACCGTCCTGCTTGTCAAGCTGGCGGGAATGAGGTTCCGTAATTGAGGTTCTCCGGCCGGGACGGAAGCACCCCGCCGGCCCCGGTTCCGGATAGTCCTTGTCCGCTGCCGATTCAGATTTCGTTTCCCCTTCCCTGAAGATGCCGTAAATGGTTTTCAGCACTAAATATCTTTGTTTTTCCTGCCGATATAACAGTGGGCAACTCCCGCAGCGTTCACGGACCGGCGGGCATCATCTTATTTCCTGAAAAACTGCGCCGCATGAATTCTTCCATCGAAAATGCAACCAGGTATTCTCTCCGGTCTGAAGAGTCCGGACCGGGAAACCTGATTCTGCATGTTTCGGGCGCAATCGCCCTCGGGACCGTGAAGGATTTCACCCGGGACATTGAATCGCACCTGCGCGGAAGGAACTTCCGGGAGGTGATCTTCGATCTTGACGGGATCGAATATCTCGACAGCGCGGGTGCGCTTGCCCTGATCAGGTACCGAGACATGGGTTCCCGCGAATCTTTCCCGGTCCGCATGACCGGCATGAACGCGGCCACGGAACGCATGATAGGCCTCATCGACCGCAATCCTCTCCCGCCGCCGCAGCCGTCAAGAGAAGCGCCCGGTCTGCTGGAAAGAGCCGGAGAGGCCGGGATTCGCTTCTATCATGATGCAGCCCTGCTGCTGCTCTTTATCGGCGATATTGCCGGCTCCCTGGCCGGATCCGCATTGAGCCCGCGGTCCATCCGGTGGGAATCCGTTACCTTTTACATGAAGAAAGCGGGGCTTGACGGATTGCCGATCGTCGGACTTATCAGCGTTCTCCTGGGGATGATTATGGCCTTCATGGCGTCCCTCCAGCTCCGCCTTTTCGGCGCAAACATCTATGTCGCGTCTCTGGTGTCCATTGCCATTGTCAAAGAGCTCGGCCCCATTATGACGGCTATAATTTTCGCCGGACGGTCCGGCTCGGCCTTCTCCGCCGAAATCGGGACAATGCTGGTGAATGAGGAGATAGACGCCCTTTCAACCATGGGTTTCGATCCCGTCAGATTCCTTGTCGTTCCGAAAGTCATCGCCTCGATGCTTGTTGTGCCGATTCTCACGCTCTATGCCGATTTACTCGGAATATTGGGAGGCCTGGTCGTGGGTATAATGGGAATGGACTTGACGGTCCACTCGTACATGCAGCAGACGATGACCAGCATCCAGATGTTCGACCTTGTTTCAAGTATTTTCAAGTCGGTATGCTTCGCCGTGCTGATTGCGGCAATATCGTGCCACCGCGGATTCCAGGCCAGCGGGGGAGCGGAAGCCGTCGGCTCCGCGACAACTTCCGCCGTAGTATCTTCTATTTTCCTCATCATCACCGCCGATTCGGCTTTTGCGATCATGCTGCACTACATATGAAGAAGGGGAAGACGGTCGCGACTGATGAATACTCCTGCTGACAAGAAATACAGACCGGCTGTCATCGAAGTGGAGGGGATCTCAGCCTATTACCGCGACAACTCCGTCCTGGAAAATATCTCGCTCAAGGTGTTCCAGGGAGAAATTTTCGTAATCGTCGGGGAGAGCGGCTGCGGGAAATCGACCCTGCTCAAGTGCATGATAGGGCTGTATCGTCCCGACGACGGCAGGATCTCGATCCGGGGGACCGATCTTGTTTCCGCCGAAGATGAGGAGCTCCAGCAGGTCAGAAAAGGATTCGGCGTGCTCTTTCAATCGGGCGCCCTTATCGGCTCCATGACGCTTGCGGAGAATATCTCTTTGCCCCTCCTCGAGCATACCGACCTGCCGGCGGAAATGATCGACGAAATCGTCAGGATGAAGCTTCGCCTCGTGAATCTTTCCGGCTACGAGGACTACCTTCCGTCCGAGCTTTCGGGGGGAATGAAAAAAAGGGCCGGCATCGCCCGCGCCCTGGCGCTCGACCCGCAGATCCTTTTTCTGGATGAGCTGTCGGCGGGCCTGGATCCCGTTACGTCCGCAGGGCTGGACCGGCTCGTCAAGGATCTGAACGCTGTTATGGGCACCACGATGGTGATCGTCAGCCACGAGTTAAATTCGATTATGAATATTGCCGATAGGGTGATCATGCTGGACAAGAGCACCCGGGGAATAATCGCCGAGGGAAATCCGCGGGAAATCAGGAAGAATTCCGCGGATCGGAGGGTATACAACTTCTTCAACAGGGAACCGCACTGAGGATGGAGAAAATTGGCTAAAAAGAAAACTTCCAGGATCCTGATCGGGCTGTTTGTCGTCATCGGCTCCGCAATCGGCGTAATCGCGGTGGTATGGCTCGGAGCTTCCAAGTATTTCGAGAGCGGCGCCCCGTACGCGGCATACTTCGATGAATCGGTGCAGGGATTGAGTCCCGATTCGAGCGTGAAGCTCAGGGGCGTAAGTATCGGCAGGGTGGAGACGATCGGAGTCGTCCCCGGAAGCGCCTTTGTTGAAGTCATCATGAAGCTGAATATGAAAGATCTGCCGGCAGATCGCCTCTGCGCCGAGCTGAAATCCGCAGGACTGACCGGGATCATGTTCATCGATCTCGATCTGATACAGAAAGGGGAAGCGGTGGACTCGTCTCCTCCGGGCTGGGATCCCCCACATCCCGTAATCCGGTCCCGGCCGTCGCGGACAAAGCATATCCTGACGGGCATAGACACGCTGATAGAAAAAGTGAATCAGATCCATACCGGCGCGATCACAAAAAATCTGGAATCGGCTACGGCCCGCCTCGATATAGTCCTGCGCAGGACCGACCGGATTCTTGCAGACGAGAGGATAGAGCAGATCCTGACCGGCACCAGGGATACTATCGCCGAGGCAAGGACGGCATTGAACAGCGTCAAATCCGAGATCCAGGGGATGAGGCTGAAAGAGACGTCGGGGCAGGCCCATAACATTCTCGAAAGCCTGGGGAAAGACTCCCGCAAAATATCAACGGATTTGAAGATAACCGGCGAGAACCTCCGCCAAGTGTCGGAAAATCTCGAAACGCTGGTGCAGAGGCTGCAGACTGATCCATCAGAAATTCTCTTCAGCAGCCGGCCTCCCCCCCGGCAACGACAGGAGTACAAGCCATGAAAAGGACCGTAATTCTTTTGTGGTCGGCGCTTCTCATCCTGAACGGCTGCGCCGGCGCCAAATTTCCGCCGGAGGTCAATCAATACACGCTCGAATACGCGTCTCCCGCATTCGGGGATATGAAGCCTGTGGACGCCTCCATTCGCCTTGAGCCCTTTTCCATTGTCCGCGCATATAGTACGACCTCTATGGTTTACAGGACAAAACCTTTCCGGTACGGCGACGACGCCTACAACCGCTGGCGGGTGAAACCTTCGGATATGCTGTCCGACCTGCTGCTGCGGGACATGAGAAACGCCGGTCTCTTCCGGGGGGTTTTTTCCTATAACGACGCAGATAACGGCTGTTACAACCTCGGTGGGGTCATTGAGGAAATATACGAACGGGAGAGCAAAGACTGCAATCAGGCGGTTCTGGGCGTGAATGTCACGCTTGTCGGCAGCAGTCAGGAAGCGCCGGGACAGATATTATTCCAGAAAGGATACCGTTCCGTTCAGGATATGGAAAGGAGAGACGCCGAATCGCTGGCCCGCGCCATGAGCAGGGCCATGGAAGCGGTATCCAGAGAAATCATCCTGGACGCGTACAATGCGGCGAAAAAAAACAAGCCGCGATCAAAGAAAGAGTGCCTGACGTCCCAGTAAGTCAGGCCGATTACCCTGTTACGGGCGCCGTTCTGCATCCGGCAGTCCCGGTGATATCCAGGAACGTCATCGCGGTTTAATCGGCTCTACTGAGTAATCGGAGCTGCAGCTCAGATGGGTACTACGTTTTCCGCCGCCGGACCTTTCTTGCCCTGGGTTACTTCAAACCGCACCCTCTGACCTTCCGTCAGAGTTTTGAAACCGCTGGCCTGGATCGCGCTGTAATGAACGAATATATCCCCTCCCCCGTCCTGCTCGATAAACCCGAAGCCCTTCTGCTCATTGAACCATTTCACTGTTCCTTCCGGCATTACCTGAATCCTCCTTTTTGTTCCAGTTCCGGATCAGTCATTTTCGCCTGTCCAGAACTCTGTTCCATTCTTCGAGCTGATCCTTGTAACCGGCTGCCAACTCCTTATAATCGCCTTCGATTGTAATCGATTTGATCCTGTCTCCCTGAACAATACTGTCGACTACTTTCCGGTCTCCGGCTCCCTCCACCGATCCGAAAACGGTGTGTTTACCGTCCAGCCACGGCGTAGGGACATGCGTTATGAAGAACTGGCTTCCGTTGGTGTCGGGTCCCGCATTGGCCATGGAAAGGATGCCGGGCCTGTCGTGTTTCAAATCCGGAGAAAATTCGTCGCGGAAATCATAACCCGGACCTCCCGTTCCCCTTCCCTTGGGGCATCCGCCCTGGATCATGAAGTTCGGAATGACCCTGTGGAAAGTCAAACCGTTATAAAATCCCCTTTGGGACAGATTAACAAAATTGAGAACGGTGAGGGGGGCCTTGTCCGGGTAAAGATTGAGTCTGATATCTCCCTTTGCAGTGTGGATCACGGCCTTCAACGATGCGAACGTCATTTCACCTCCAATACTGCGCGCTTTACCGGCGGCAGCGACATTCGCGGCGCACAGACAAATGCAGAGCAGCAACGCCGAAAGTGCAAGAGTAATGTCCTTCATCTGCCGTTCTCCGTAATTGATAGCTTACAGGCAATCGCCTCGGATTGCCATCAAAAAACAGGCCCTTCCCCGCCTGTTTCCGGTAAAAACACTCCGGAGCAAGCTCAGGTGAGTCCCCGATCCTTAATGAAAAAAAACTTGACACTATGCCTGTTTGACTCCTAAACTCGACTTAATCAGGAATCATTCCGATTTATTTTATGTTCACAAAAGAATTCTTTATCAGCAGACTGAGGGATAAAGGGCTGAAGGTCACAAGCCAGCGGCTTGCCATAATAGACGTGATGCTCGAAAAAGGACATCTGCATCCCGGCGCCGCGCTCGTATTCGAAGAGGCCAGGAAGCGGGTAAGGGGACTGAGTTTGTCCACGGTGTATGCAACTCTTCACGAATTTTACCGCCGCGGCATTTTCAAGATGATCGAGTTCGACCGGATGGAGAACCGCTTCGACAGAAATATCGATGAGCACCTGCACCTTATCTGCCGGAAGTGCGGAAAAATCATCGATTACCCTTCTCCCGGAACACTCCGCCGCGCCGAGTTGGAAAAGAACGCAGGATTCCGCATCACCGACAGCCGGCTTGAGTATTACGGCTATTGCCGGGAGTGCGGCGAGAGGCCTGAACCGGCAAAGGGCCTGAAGTGATCGTCAGGCATGTCTTTTTTTTGCCGTCTTATCAGGAATCATTCCAGTTTAGTATGACGTCTGTTCCAGATAACTCCCGCCTGCAAGGCCGGGAGAATAAAATCAGAAAGGAGAAAAGCAGATGGCGGAAGAGATAAAAGCCGGATGTGCAAGGCCGACGGGAGGTCCCGTGGGCGAAACGGAAACCGAAGAGAAAAAAACCGCACAACAGGGTGTGCAGAAAGAGAGCAGATCCATGATCATGGTCGCAAGAAAGGCCCCCGATTTTTCCGCGCCCGCATATTTCGAAGGCAAATTCATTAATGTCCGCCTGTCCGAATACCTCGGTAAGTGGGTGCTCCTGTGCTTCTATCCGGGCGACTTCACCTTCGTCTGAGCTACGGAAATTTCGGCAGTTGCCGAAGCTTATCCTGAATTTCAGAAGCTCGGGGTCCAGGTCCTGTCCATGAGCATCGACAGCGTCTTCGTACATAAGATGTGGGTCGACCACGAACTTTCCAAGATGGTGAAAGGCGGAATACCTTTTCCCATGCTCTCGGACGCCGCCGGCAGGGTGGGAACCGCTTACAACGTTTTCGACGATATGGCGGGCGTCGAGACAAGGGGACGTTTTATCATAGACCCTGACGGAGTTATTCAAGGCTACGAAGTTCTGACTCCGCCCGTGGGAAGAAATGTTCTCGAATCGATACGGCAGGTGCAGGCTTTCCAGCATGTGCGACAGAGCGGCGGGACCGAGGCTACACCCTCGGGATGGCGCCCCGGAAAGCTCACGCTGAAACCCGGACCGGGCCTTGTCGGAAAGGTCTGGACAGTGTGGAAGACAAGCATGGCCCTCGACTGACGCTTCCCTCCGGGTAAATCGGAGCCCCAGGCAGGCAGCCGCCTTTTTCTGCCTGCCTGGGATCAAAACAGCATCACAGCAAGGTACAAACAAAGCTTGACATGAAAAACAAAGAGGGGTAGTATTCCCGGCCAAGAAATACATAGCATTAAAGTTAGGAAGGACATTTGAAGGTGCAAGGTAGAACCACCGTGCTCTTTGGAGTTCTGGTGGTTTTTTTCTGCCATAAATGCCGTCCGACTTTGATAAATATTACAGAAAGGAGGGTGCGGTAATGGCAGAAGGCAAAGTTAAATGGTTTAACGAGCAAAAAGGCTTCGGATTTATCGAAAAAGACGAGGGCGGCGACGTTTTCGTTCATTACAGCGCGATACAGTCCAGCGGCTTCAAGACGCTGACGGAAGGCCAGCGCGTAAGCTTTGATATCGAACCGGGCAAAAAGGGTCCGGCCGCTGCGAACGTAAAACCTCTGTAGGCATTTTTAGAAGCGGCGCTACCCCGGTCGGAACAGACCGGGAGCGCCGCTTTTTTCTTGCTTTATAATCCGACGCGGCTGCGCCCCTCCAGGATTCCTCACCCCCCGCGTATAAACAATCAGGATACAATGAGAAAACAAAACATACGAAACATAGCCATTATTGCGCATGTCGATCATGGAAAGACAACCCTGGTTGACGCCATGCTGAAACAGACGGGCACGTTCAGGGCAAATCAGAAAATCGAGGAGCGCGTGATGGATTCCATGGACCTGGAGCGGGAGCGCGGCATCACCATCATGTCGAAGAACACCGCAGTGGTTTACAAGGGGATAAAAATCAATATCGTCGATACGCCCGGGCATTCGGACTTCGGCGGTGAGGTCGAGCGGAGCCTGAACATGGTGGACGGCGCGATCCTGCTGGTTGACGCAAGCGAAGGCCCGCTGCCGCAAACCAGATTCGTCGTTAAAAAGGCGCTTGCCAGGCGGTTGCCGATAATCCTGGTCATCAATAAAATCGACCGGAGGGACGCCCGCATAGAAGAAGTAACTAACGAAGTCTACGATCTTTTTATCGACCTTGACGCCGGTGAAGACCAGATCGAATTCCCCATTCTTTACACGAACGCGAAGCTCGGAATCTCCCACAGGAATCCGGGAGATGACTCAACAAACCTTGTCCCGCTGTTTGAAGAGATCCTCAAGGAAATACCCGGTCCCGAAGCGGACGACGGCGAAGTCCCGCAGTTCCTGGTTACTAATCTGGATTACGACTCATATGTGGGCCAGATCGCCATCGGACGTCTGATGAACGGATCCCTGGAAATGAACAGCACCTATACCCTCTGCGGAGAATCCGGGATGACCGCGGGAGTGAAGTTCTCGTCGCTTTATACCTTCCTGGGACTGGGAAAAAGCCGGACGGAACGGGCCGAAGCCGGAGATATTATCGCCCTGGCGGGAGTAGAAAATGTTGAAATCGGCGATACGATATCATCCTCGGAAAACCCTCGTCCTCTTGAGCGCATCAGGGTCGATGAGCCGACCCTTTCCATGTTTTTTTACGTGAACAACGGTCCCTTCGCCGGCAGAGAGGGAAAATTCCTTACTTCGCGCCACCTTCGATCGCGCCTGGAAAAGGAAACCCTCAAAAACATGGCACTGAGGATAAGGTACATGGACCGCGCCGACGCCTTCGAAATCTGCGGGCGGGGCGAATTGCAGATGGCCGTCCTGATCGAGACCATGCGCCGGGAGGGGTATGAGTTCATGGTATCCAAACCGCGCGTCATAACAAAGCGGGAGGACGGGATAATACTCGAACCCGTAGAGCGCGTATTTCTGGATGTGCCCGAGGAATTCATCGGGATTGTCACGGACAAATTATCCACCCGCAAGGGCAGGATGATGAACCTCGCCAACAAAGGAAGCGGGCGGGCGGGCCTGGAATTCGTCATCCCTTCGCGCGGGCTGATCGGGTTTCGGAGCCATTTCCTCACGGACACCAAGGGCGCAGGCGTCATGAATTCCCTGAATGAAGGATACGAGTCATGGTTCGGTCCGATCCCGCAGCGTTCGAGCGGTGCGCTCGTTTCGGACAGGCTGGGCAGGGTTACATCATACGCAAGCCTCGCCATGGTGGACCGAGGCGAACTGTTCGTCGAGGTCGGGACCGACGTTTACGGAGGAATGATCGTCGGCGAGCGGAACAGAACCGGCGATCTGGAAGTAAATATCACGAAAGAGAAGAAGCTGACCAACCTGAGAAGCTCCTCATCGGAAGCAACCGTTGTCCTGAGGCCCCCCCGGCCGCTTTCCCTCGACCAGTGCATTGAATTCATCGCCGAAGACGAACTGGTCGAAATCACTCCCGACAACATCCGTCTGCGTAAAATGGAGCTGGATGCGGGGAAACGGGCATCCCGGAGAAGAGAGGAGAAATACGGATCAGGCTCTGGAAAGGAACAGAGGGGCGCAGGATGAAAATCGGACTGATCGGCCTTGCTGCATCCGGGAAAACGACGGTTTTCCAGGCGTTAACGGCCCTGGACAGCGGGGCGGCTCTCCGCCGCGGCAAAAAATCGGACAATATTGCGGTCGTGGAAGTCCGGGACGAGCGGGTTTCACGTTTATCAACGATGTACAACCCGGCAAGGACGACATACGCAACGATAGAGATCGTGGATTTCGCCGGAGCTGAACGGAATGGCGCCAATAAAAGTGAGATCTACCGGCCGCCATCGGCCATCACCGGGAACATTGACGCCCTTGCCGTCGTACTCGGCAATTTCAGCGGCGCGCAGGGCGAGCCGGATCCGGTCGGAGATCTGAAAAAGATCGAGGCGGAAATGCTGCTCGGGGACATGGTGATTGCGGAGAACCGTCTGGAGAGAATCAGGGATGGATATAAAAGGGGCCGGAACGGAAACGGAACCGAAAGGGAAGATGCTTTGCTTCGCAGAATCGTTTCGGAGATGAACGATGGCAGGCCGATCCGGGCCCTGGAGCTCGACTGTGAAGAAAAAAAGATAATACGGGTTTTTCAGTTCCTGACGATGAAGCCACTCATGGCTGTATTGAATTCGGAGGAAACCCGATTTGGAAAAAATTCCGTGATGCTCAAAGAGATCGCGGGCGCTTGCGAGGCGATAGAATTCGCCGGCCGTTTCGAGATGGAGCTGTCGCATATGCAAGAGGAAGAGGCAAGGGACTTCATGAATGACATGGGAATCGGCAAATCGGCCTGCGACCGGCTGGCTGAGATTGCGTACCGAACCGTCAACTACATCAGCTTTTACACCGTCGGCAGCGATGAAGTGCGCGCATGGCCGCTGCGCAGGGGCATGACCGCCGTTGAAGCAGCCGGGACAATCCATTCCGACCTCGCGCGGGGCTTTATCCGGGCCGAGTGCTTTTCCTACGATGACCTTGTCGAATGCGGCAGTGAGAAGAAAATCCGCGAGCGGGGCCGGTTCCGGCTCGAGGGGAAAAACTATATCGTCCGGGACCGCGACATACTGAGCATCCGGTCCGGGCTGTAGAAAAAATCCTTAATCCTTTAAAACTCCAACGCAAAACTTCAGACTTGCAGCCTGAGGGCTGTGCCCGGCGCAGATCAGACTTGTCGGAATGCCTTCTCAGGTTCTTCATATTGCGCCATAGGCAGTCCCCTGATTGCATTTCCATCCTGCCAAATCGAAAATATACGGGGAGGCCGGCGTGAAAACAGAGAAATTTCAGGAGCAGAATGCCGAATTCGAAGCCTGCAGGAAGGAACTGGATAGACTTCGCGGCGACACAAGGGAGCTGGATCTTGCGTTCGAAACCACCCTGAAGGCGGTGCCGGCCGGCATAGGCCTGGTAAAGGACCGCGTTCTCATCTGGATTAATGAGCAAATGACAGCGATGACCGGCTATGCAGAACGGGAACTTATCGGGAAGTCATCACGGATCCTGTATGCCTCCGGCAAAGAATTCGAAAGGGTGGGTAAAATAAAATACGGCCAGATAGAGCTGACCGGGATCGGCTCCATCGAGACGCGCTGGCGGAAGAGGGACGGATCCGAGATAGATGTATACTTGCAGACCCGCGCGCTCAAGGTCGGACGTCCCACGGAAGCAATTTTCACGGCCATGGACATTACCGAGAAGAAGTTCCTGGAAAATGAATTACGGAAAAACCAGGAGCGGCTCCAGATGGCCTTCATGGCCGCCCATGAGGCGATCTGGGATTGGAATCCCTCGACAAAGGACTTTATCGTCAACGAGACTTTCAAGGATTTATTCGGCATTCCTCCAAAGAATAAAGCATGCAGATCCTGGTGGTTCGAAAAAACCCACCCGGAGGATCGGGACCGGATTTTTTCGGAATTCCGCCGGGCCTGCGCAAGCGGCGCTCAGAGTCACGCATGCGAATACCGTTTTCGCAAGCGGGATGAAAGCTATGGATTCATCTTTAATCGCATGCTTTTCTCCCGTGCCGGCAACGGCTCTGTTCGGCGGATCGTAGGCGCGGTGCTGGATATTACCGAATTGAAGCAATCCGAAGCGGATCTCAAAAAAAAATCGCTCCTGTTACAGGACAGCGTGCAGGAGCTCGAGAGCTTCAGCTACTCCGTGGCTCACGATTTTCGCGCGCCCCTCCGTGCAATCGACGGCTTCACGGGGATGATTCTGGACGATTTCGGAGACCGGATGGAGGAAGACCTCAAGGCCAAGTTCAGGAAAATTCGTCAGAATACCGGGCGCATGAACCGGCTGATCGACGATCTCCTCGCCATCTCGAGACTGCAACGGCATGTCCCGTCTCGTAAACGGGTCGATATGGAACAGCTCTTTCATGAAGCGTGGTCCGAACTTGTTCCCGTTTATCCGGGGCGCGCTCTTGAGTTCCATATCCAGGCGCTGCCTCCCTCGACAGGAGATCCGGTGATGCTGAAACAGCTCGCGACAAATCTCCTCTCCAACGCCATAAAGTTCACGCAAAACAGCCGTCCGGGCATAATAAATATCGGAAGCCGCACAGAAGGGGGGCAGCCCGTCTACTACATTCGCGATAACGGGGTCGGTTTCGACATGCGCTTCAAAGACAAGCTGTTTCAGGTTTTTCAACGGCTCCACAGCCCTTCGGAATTCGAGGGAACGGGTATAGGCCTGGCCATCGCGGAGAGAATCGTCAGGAAGCATGGCGGGCGGATCTGGGCTGAGGGAAAGATCGATAAAGGAGCGACCTTTCATTTCAGCCTGTCCCGGGAATCCGAGCCGCCGGACAGGCAGAAACGGCAGACCGCGTCAGGCCGCCGGGAATGACTTTTCGGGGCGTTTGCCGCTGATTCCGGCGTAGAATGCGCGGATCCCCGACATATCGTATTCCAGGTCGCCGGTCGGGTTAATCACCTTCCCGAATCCGCCCGTCTTCCTGCGGTAATCGAGAAAAGCAAGGACGATCGGAACGCCTGCTCCCTGTGCGATGTGATAGAAGCCGGTTCTCCATTCTTTGACTTTCCTCCGCGTACCTTCCGGCGAGATCATCATCACGAGTTTCGGTATTTCCCTGAATGCCTGGATCGATTGCGCCACGGCATTCATGGACTTCGTGCGGTCGATCGGAATTCCCCCCATCAATCTGAAAAACCAGCCGTACGGCCGGCGGAAAAGGGTGTGCTTTCCCATCCAGTAGACTTTCATTTTCCAGGAAAAAATGAAAGCCAACTGGATGGGAAATCCCAGTTGGATGTATGGGGAGCGGCGACCACCACGTACTGCAGGATGTCGGGAGGACCGCATTCCCTCTTCCAGCCGAGCGTTTTCAGGAAAATAAGCGAGATTATCTGGAGAACAGTCTTGAAGCCGGGGATGTCGGAAATCGTAAAACCTGTCATAAATTCAACCGGCGCAACTGTAGCATATCTCCCGTAAACCGTAAAGAGTAAGGAGTAAGGTGTTTCAATTTATGGGTAATGGGCAATAGGTTATGGGTTTTGGGTTTTGAGCAGATCCATGTGGAAGAGTAATTTTCTCATGAGGACCAACACCCAATACCTAATACCTATTACCTATTAAATAACCCAATTTTGACATTGACTTATTAAAATTCATCTTCTAATAACCCGTTCATGGGAAGAAAAGCACATTTCAGCAGGGATACTTTTCTGAGCGCCGCCATGAAGATCCTGACGGAGCACGGACCGGGCGGAATCACTGTCGCGGCTGTCGCCGAAAAGGCGGGGGCGCCTATCGGCTCCGTTTATCACCGTTTTTCATCGAGGGATTTGATGCTGGGCGAGTTATGGCTGAGCCTCGCAGAGGAATTCCAGCGCGGTTTCTATTCGGCCCTGAAGGACGGCGGTTTAAAAGCGGCGCTCTTCACTCCCGGCTGGGCGCGTGCAAATCCGCATAAGGCAAAAATCCTTCTCCTTTACCGGCGCGAGGAGCTGATGTCGAAAAATTGGCCGCGTGAATTTCATCTGCGCGCACGCCGCCTGGCGCAAGAGCTTCGAAGAGAGATCCTCGCTTTCATGGAGGATGCGGCGGCAGGATGCTCCGCTGAAGATTACGAAAGGACCGTCTTCGCGCTGATCGATGCTCCGCTCGCCATTGTGCGGCGCCACCTCGAAACCGGCCGGAAGCCGCCCCCGTTCATGGACAAACTGGTTGAGACGACTTATAGAGCCGTCCTGGAGAAAGGTTAATAAGAAGAACTCCCGCATCTGAGGGTTTTTACACTTTTCACTTTTACTTTTTATTTTTCCCTTTTACTCAATGAAGATCGTCGTAATCCTTGCCCATCCCGATCCGAAGAGCTTCAATCACGCGATAGCGCGCGCCGCGGTCGCGGCGTTGAAGTCGAACGGGCATGATGTCGTGATACACGATCTCTACGCTGAAAAATTCGACCCGCTCCTGCCCGCCCGGGAGATCCCGAAAGACGGCGAGGTCGCGCCGGATGTGAGCGCCTGCTGCGATGAAATCAGCGCCGCCGGCGGGATTGTGATAGTGCACCCGAACTGGTGGGGACAGCCCCCGGCGGTTCTCAAGGGATGGATCGACCGGGTTATCCGGCCCGGAACCGCCTACATGTTTGCGGAAGGAGATCAGGGGGAGGGAGTTCCCGTCGGACTGTTGAATGCAAGTGTCGCGGTCGTCTTCAA
Organism: Syntrophales bacterium; assembly: GCA_028712885.1. Classification (GTDB taxonomy): domain Bacteria; phylum Desulfobacterota; class Syntrophia; order Syntrophales; family UBA4778; genus JAQTPK01. The sequence goes on from JAQTPK010000019.1 coordinate 36,315, forward strand.
TACCTCCAACACGCCTGCGGAGCGTGAGAATTCCGTGTTCGGCGATCCGCTGGAAGCAATTTGGAAAAATTGCGTGTTCGGGCTCTGCGGCGTTTCCAGTTTCCACCGCAAGGTTTTCAGCGTCGTGGTTACGAGTACAGAGGAAGAGAGGAGGGCCTGGCTTTCGGAAGTCGCCTCCACCATTAACGGATTATTCCCCCAGGCAAAGAACGCAGCTGAGAAGTTCAGGGATTAAACAGGTATCCGATGCCCCTGATGCTCTTGAAGTGGACCGGGTTCTGCGGGTCGTCCTCGAAATACTTGCGGAAGCGGACGATGAAATTATCGACTGTGCGCGTCGGGGTCCCGGGAGCGTACCCCCAGCACAGCTCGAGGATTTCAGAACGGGACAGCGGCCTCCCCGGATGAGCGGCGAAGAGTTTAAGCAATTTGATTTCCTGTTCGGTAAGATTCACCTTACCCTGCCTGCATTCAGCCTGAAAGCGGTCGAGGTCGATCGTATTTACCCCGAATACGTAAATCCCGCCGATTGAATCAGGCGCGCCGGAATTCTCTCCCCCTTCCCTGCTTTCGCTGCTCCAGGCCGCACGCTTAAGAAGGCGCTCCACCCTGAGAAGAAACTCCTCCAGGTTGAACGGCTTCGAGAGGTAATCGTCGACCCCGTAAGCGAGGCCCTTTACCTTGTCATCGGCTTCGCTCCTGGCGGACAGGATCAGGACAGGCAGGCGTTCGTCTTCGAGACGGATGTTTCTGAGCACGGAAAAACCGTCCATGCCGGGCAGCATAATGTCGAGCACGATGAGCCCGGGCCTCCATTCTTTCCAGATCTTCAGCCCCGAAGCTCCGTCCGCGGCAATCTTCGCGTCATATCCCTTCAGAAAGAGATTAAGTCTCAACCCTTCCGCAATATGGTTTTCGTCTTCGATAATGAGAATTCTCTTCCTGTCGGGATTCACAGATACCTCTGGTCTCATTCAGGGTTTTGGGCGGCCATAGGCTTTCCCGAATTGAAAAGCTCTTTGCCTTCCGCGGGAGCAGTCTCCTTTACTGTCTTGCCCGCATGCCTTTCTTTCCGTCCGGCCGCAAGCGGCAGAGTAAGCATGAAGGAAGTTCCCTTTCCCGGCCCCTCGCTTTCCGCCCGGATTTTTCCGCGATGGATCCTGGTGATGTTCTGGACAAGGTAGAGCCCCAGCCCGCTCCCCCGCGCCGTCATGTTGTCGGCGTAGCCCACCTGATAAAATTTACGGAAGATTCTCTTCAGCTCCTTTTTTTCTATGCCGATTCCGTTATCCGAGATGATAATGCGGATCTGCCCCGGCGCGCTTTCGAAGTTGATGCGGACCTCCGGTTTTTCCGCGCCGCCGTACTTGACGGCGTTCGTCAGCAGATTCATCAGCAGCATATCCATCAAGGCCGGATGCACCAGGCAGAAATAAGGCCCGCCGGGAGGAATGTCAATCCGGATATCGCAGTTGCGGAATAAGGAAGCCTGGTGACGGCAGAAATCCTCCACCCCCTCCACGATATTTATTTCGACAAATTCTTTCCGGTAACTTCTGGTCTGTATTCGGGCCAGGCTCAGAATGCCGTTGATATTATCCACAAGCCGGTCCACGTCGCGGATCATGAACTCTATGTACCTGAGCTGCTCTTCCCTCGGCAGGTCGTGTTTCGCAAAGGTTTCCAGATAAAGTTTCAGAGAGGTCACCGGCGTTTTCAGCTCATGGGTGAAACCGCTGATGAAATTCCGCTGAACGCGATAGAGGCGGAGCGCCTTCTGGTTATAAAGAAAAATTATGAAGATTCCCACGAGGATGATCCCCACCAGGATTGACAGGACGAGGATCACCACCCACGTCCGCACCTCAAAAAATTCCGAAGAGTCAAGACCGTATCTCTCGACGACGCGCGTCAGGCCTGTGCTCACCTCGAGATACCAGTAGATATAAAGGAAGAGAGATGCGCCGAGCGCGATTATGGAAAAGATGAAGATGGAAATCGATTGATACAACCCTTTGATTTTTTCCATGGACTTTAAGGTACACCCCCCGCACCTGCGATGTCAAATATAAGGCGAAGGGGCAAGGGCGAAAGGTGAAAGGACTTCGAAGACAAATCTTCTGCAGCCCTTTACTGTAAGCCCAGTGCCCTTAGCCTTTTGCCTTTAGCCCAGTGCCTTTAGCCTTTTGCCCTTCGCCCTTCGCTTTTGCCCTCCAAATGTAAAAGAATTGTAAAAACAATCCCAGGGGACTGTTTATTCGGCTGTGTTTCCTGTAGTTAAATGAAAGTTTACAGTTTCTGATTTCCCGTTTCTATGTTTCACGGGGAAGCCGTCCGCTGCAAACCGGAAACTGGACGAATTTTGAGCTCGGAGGTGCTTAAATTGAAAACAGAACACGACATTCACCCCAAGGGCAAGAAAGCCCGGGTTCTGCTCACAAGCGTTTTCGGTCCTTACGGAAGGGACGATGAGTTCGGAAGCCGCCGGATAAACCCGATGGAGCTCTATCAGAACCAGGTGACACGCGAGCAGGGAGGATTTTCGCTGCGCATGTTCCACCGCTCCTTCGGCCTGCTGATGCTTCAGGCAAATATAGCCAACCCGTGCACCGTCCTGGACTTCCCCGGCCTCGAGCGTTTCATTGAAGAGATCCGGACAGGCAACTACGATGTCGTCGGAATCAGCGCGATCAATCCCAATGTGGAAAAGGTCAGGATAATGTGCGGCCTCGTCCGCAGGCATCTCCCCTCGGCGACCCTGGTCGTCGGCGGGCACGTCGCAGCCCGCCCCGACCTCGAGCGGACCGTCGAAGCCGACTATATAGTCCGGGGCGAGGGCATCTCCTGGCTCCGGAAGTTTCTCGGCCAGGACCCGAAGGCTCCGATCCGCCACCCGGCCGTGTATTCCGGTTTCGGGGGAAGGGTCATGGGCATAAACCTGCACGGCGGAAATGACAGGACCGCGGCGATCCTGATTCCTTCGGTCGGCTGCCCCGTCGGCTGCAATTTCTGCTCGACTTCCGCCTTTTTCGGGGGGAAGGGAAACCACTTCAATTTCTTCGAAACAGGAGACGAGCTTTTTTCCGTGATGAGCGGCATAGAGAAAAAACTGAAGGTAGCCTCCTTTTTCGTCCTGGATGAAAATTTCCTTCTGCACCGGAAAAGGGCCCTCCGGCTCCTCTCGCTCATGGAAGAGAACAAGAAAAGCTGGGCGCTGTACATATTCAGTTCCGCCCGGGTAATCCAGTCTTATTCGGTCGAACAGCTCCTCGGATTGGGCATCGCCTGGGTCTGGCTCGGCATAGAGGGAAAAGACAGCAGCTATCGGAAAGTTAATGACGTCGACACCCGCATGCTCGTCAGAAAGCTCCAGTCGCACGGCATTCGCGTCCTCGGGTCGACTATCATCGGCCTCGAAGAACACACGCCGGACAACCTGAGCGAGGCGATCGAGTATGCGGTCAGCCACAACACCGATTTCCACCAGTTCATGCTCTATATCCCAAACCCGGGGACGCCGCTTTACGCCCGGCATATCGCGGAAGGCACTTTTCTCCCGGAAAGCGAGTTTTCCGCATGCGAAGCGCATGGACAGTATCGCTTCAATTACCGCCACTCCCATATTCCCGCCGGGTTGGAAGAAAAGTTTCTGATTGAAGCGTTCCGCCGGGATTTCGAAGTCAACGGCCCCAGCCTCTACCGGCTGATCCGGACCATGCTTGAAGGGTGGAGGAGGCATAAGAACCATCCGAACAGGCGCGTTCAAAAACGCTTCCGGTGGGATGCAGTTCCGCTGCGAACCGCTTATGCAGGGGCCGTCTGGGCCATGAGGAAATGGTATGAAGAAAATCCCTCCATGGCGGACAGAATGGACGCTCTGCTGGATGACCTCTATGATGAATTCGGATGGAAAACGCGGATATCGGCCCCGCTCATCGGGCGTTTTGTATTGATGAGATTAAGAGCGGAGGAGCGCAGGCTCGCTTCCGGATGGAGTTACGAACCGAAGACCTTCCGGGAGGGACGAGGGGTATCGGTTGCTCCGGAGAGAGCGCCCGAGAGTGAGGGAATCCCCGTTTTTCAGAAGGCGACGGCAGTGCAGAAATGAAACCGGAATAAGCTTACCCGCGTTTCATCTTCGATTCCAGAAACAGTTTCAGCGCGACCGCGTTGTTGAAATTCTGTTCCTTCGAGCTGTATAGCAGCGTCACGGTCCCTTTTCGGGAAAGCCTGATCAGCTCGTCGACAAGCTCGGGTCTTTGCTTCAGCTCAGCCCCGTAGCGGGAACGGAACTCGGGCCACTTTTCCCGGGCGTGTCCGTACCAGCGGCGCAGCTCATGGGAGGGGGCGATCTCCTTCAGCCAGCGGTCGATACCTGCTTTCTCCCTGGAAATCCCGCGCGGCCAGAGCCGGTCCACCAGGATCCGGATTCCGTCTTCCTTCTCCGGCTTTTCATAAGCGCGTTTGATGCGGATAGTCATATTTATTTCCGGTTTCCGGTTTCCGGTTTAAAGAGATCTTGACAAGCCTACAATGCGCCTTACTCAAGCATCCCCGATTCTGGAAAAAGGGAATCTCCCTCACCTGTGCAACTCCCGCGAGGGGAAAGGGAATTTGGAAGTGTCCTATTTAAGGCCCTTTGCCTTGAAGAAAGTATAGCAGAAAGTTCCGTCTTTTTCCGCAGCCCTGTACAAATCGCGGACACCTTTATCCCACACGGCCTTTTCTATCAATCCCGTTTCGACCGCCTGGGACTTAACGCCTTCCACCATGGCGATAAAGGTCTGGATCGTGAAACCTTCGACGAGATCCGGTTTGCTCGAATCCACATAGATCATCCGCGGAGAGACCGAGACGTTTTTGAATCCGGCATTTGCCAGCAGGGGAAAGAGGCGGCGTCCGATCAGGGCATCCCCTCCCAGGCGGGACTGCAGATCAATAAGACACCGGACCGCCCTGTATGCTTCCCGGCTCTCCGGATGCGAAAAGTACGAACCGTGGTCACCCTCGATAACCGTCACTGATCCCCCCGGCCGGATGTATCTTTTTAATCCAAGGAGCGCATTTGGCGGATCGGCGAGGTGTTCCAGGACGAAGCAGATGAAGAGGTGATCGAATTCACCGGTAACAAAGGGCAGATTGATTCCCGTCAATTCTTACAGTGAAAAGAAAAAAGTAGCCAGCCTTTATCTCCCTCAGTTTATTCTCTTTCGGCCTTTCCTCCTGAAATATCAGGGTTTCCCCGATGGACAGGGCGGGGTTTTCCGCCTGTTAATATATGGGAATTCGAACCCCCTTTCCTTTCTCTCATCCTGAATACGATCGAGGGGACAGGGATAACGGCTGCCGAACGAATCCGCCTTGACATACCGGCCTGATCCGCCCATCAAGCCACGGGAGAGTTCCATGAATATCATCGTCTGCATCAAGCAGGTGCCGAATACCACGGAAGTCAAAATCAACCCTGAAACCGGCACGCTGATGAGAGAGGGCGTCCCGAGCATAATCAATCCTTTCGACACCTATGCGCTGGAAGAGTCGCTGCGGCTGCGGGAAAAATTCGGCGGGGCAGTCGCCGTTATTTCCATGGGTCCCCCCCAGGCGGTGGAAGCCCTGCGGGAAGCGCTTGCCATGGGAGCGGACCGGGCCTACCTTCTATCAGACCGCAAATTTTCAGGATCCGATACGTGGGCAACCGCTTATACGCTGGCGCACGCCGTCAGGAAAACAGGCCCCTTTGACATGATAATTTGCGGGAAACAGGCCATCGACGGCGACACGGGCCAGGTCGGACCCGGAGTAGCCGGACAGCTTGGAATCACCCAGCTTACGTATGTCTTCAAAATACGGCGTCTCGACCCGGAGGGCGGGACCATCATCGTCGAGCGGCTGCTGGAGGAAGGACGGGAAATCGTAGAGGCAAAAATCCCCGTCCTGCTCACGGTGGTCAAGGACATCAATCAGCCCCGCTTTCCCAGCCTGGCCGGGATCCGCCGCGCCGCACGCGCGGACATTCCCACGTGGACGGCCGCCGATATCGCCCCAGCGGACCCTTCCCGCCTGGGATTGGACGGCAGTCCCACCCGGGTCGTCACAATCTGCAGCCCTCCTCCGCGCGCGGGAAAGGCGGAAATGATCCAGGCCGACAGCGTCGATGCCGCCGCCGCTGTTCTGGCCGGCAGAATTTTTTCCAGAAAGGTCCTGTAATTTGCCTCTTCTGAAAATCGACAAAGACGAGTGCGCCGGCTGCGGCGCGTGCATCGATGCCTGCCCCTTCGGAGCGATCGTCATGGTCGGGGACAAGGTTGAGGTATCGGAACAGTGTACGGGCTGCGGCGCATGCGTCGATATCTGCCCGATGGCGGCGCTTTCCCTGCCCGAGCGCGCCCAGGAAACTTCGGAAGACCTGGCTTCCTACCAGGGAGTGTGGGTCTGGATCGAGCAGTTCAGGGGGGAGGCGCGCGGAATTTCATGGGAAATGATGGGACAGGGCCGCAGGCTGGCCGACGCCAGGAGGACCTCCCTCACGGCTTGCGTACTGGGCCGCAATGCGCGGCAGATCGCCGATGAAGCCGTGACATTCGGCGCGGACCGGGTATTCCTGGCGGATCACCCGGAGCTCGCCGAATACCGCACCGCCCCTTACGCCGGTATTTTATCAGGCCTGGTGCGCCGGTACAGACCCGAGATATTTATTCTCGGCGCGAGTTCCCGCGGACGCGACCTGGCGGGATCCGTCGCGACGGAGCTGTATACGGGGCTGACCGCGGACTGCACCGGGCTCGATATCGACCCGGACAGCGGCCTTCTGCGTCAGACCCGCCCGGCTTTCGGCGGAAATATCATGGCGACAATCATATGTCCGAACCGCCGCCCGCAGATGTGCACCGTGCGCCACCGCGTTTTTGAGACGCCCGCGCCCGATCCGGACCGCCGGGGACAGATTATCGAAATAAACCCGGCCCTCGGAAAAGAACCCATCGCCTCCAGGGTGGTGGATTTCATCATGGAGGAAGGAGAAGTAAACCTCGCGGACGCGCGGATCATCGTTTCCGGCGGACGAGGCGTCGGCGGTCCGGAAGGATTCGAGCCGATCCGGCGGCTGGCCGAGGTCCTGGGGGGCGCGGTCGGAGCATCGCGCTCCGCCGTGGACGCGGGCTGGATACCTTATGCCCATCAGGTAGGCCAGACCGGGCGAACGGTGCGCCCCGATCTGTATATTGCCTGCGGAATCTCCGGCGCGATACAGCACCTCGCGGGCATGATCACGGCGAGGATCATCGTCGCGATCAATAAGAATCCCGAGGCGCCCATCTTCGGGGTGGCCGATTACGGCATCGTGGGAGACCTGTTCGAGATTGTTCCTGCATTAACGGAGCAGTTCAAAAAAAGGCTGGGGGGAAAGAGATAGTTTCAGGTTTCAAGTCTCAGGTTCGCGGTTCGTTCGGACCGGGAGGAGCTGCGGGGAGCATGAATAAAAAAGGCCCGGTCGGATGACCAGGCCTTCAAATGGCTCCCCAGCGCGGACTCGAACCACGGACCCAGTGGTTAACAGCCACTTGCTCTGCCGACTGAGCTACTGGGGAATATTCTTTTTAAACTAAAATTGATCCCCTCGAGGATCAATGGGGTGTTCTAATTCATAAGACCTCTTTTGTCAAGAGGTCTTATACACTCTAAAATAATTACCGCTTCGGAACAAGTCCGAAATCCGTAGATCAATAAAGAAAGGCAGGGGAACAGCCCCTGCCTTTGTATTTAAAACCTGCTCCCGAGCTATTTCCCCGGACAGAGCAGAACCGCCAGCGCGGCCTCAACAGGTTTGCTTTCTATGGATACCCACGGCAGGTCCAGGATCACGGGGTGGCTGGTTCCCATCAGGACGCCCGCCATGGGCATTCCGGCAATAAATACGTTCAATTGCGCCGTCAGGTGACCCGATTCCACGTTAGGGGTCAGGTATATGTCGGCCCGGCCGGTTACGGGGCTCTGCACGCCCTTTCGCAACGCCGCCCCCGCGCTGACCGCGCAGTCTATATCCAGAGGGCCTTCGATTACCGCGGCGCCGAACTGTTTTCTTTCCGACATCTTTGCAAGAACGGCCGCATCAAGCGTGGACGGGATCGCCGGGTTCACCTGCTCGATCGCGGACAGTGCGGCGATTTTCGGAGCGTCTATCCCGAGGACGCCCGCCAGCCGGATCGCATTTTCCACAATTCCGATCTTCTCCTCGAGGGTCGGGAAATTGTTTATGTACGTATCCGTGATCATTGTCAGCTTCGGGACCTTTTCGGGATCGAAAACCGACACGAAGCTCGCCGTCTTCCCGTTGCGCAGCCCCTTTTCCCGGTCGAGGACCCGGTTAACGAAGGCTTCGTGCGGCGCCGCCCCCTGCATCAGAATATCCGCTTTCCGGCTGCGCAGCAGTTCGAACGCCCTGTCCAGAACATTTTCGGCATTTTTCTCTTCCAGGATTTCCCCTTCCGAGGCTGCGATGCCGCACCGTTCGAACTGCTTTTTTCCCTCTCCGGCATCCCCTATCCAGATCGGAAAAGCCAGTCCCTCCCGCACCGCCGACGAGAGCGTTTCCATGCAGCATCCCCCGCTGCCGGGCAGGACGAATCTCCTCCGTCCCAGTTTTGCCGCCTCTTTGATCGCCTCTCTGAAATTCGTTATTTTCATGATGCGGCCTCCTTGATGCGGTCGGCCACGACGACGCCGGTGGCGATCTCTCCCGTGATGCTTTCCCGGAAATCTGACCGGGAAGGAATAATAACCGGACCGCGCGAGGTCATGACAAGCGAGCGCCGGCGCACGCGGGGAATGGCGAAATCCAGCTTGACCAGAATATTCCCCGTAGTCAGGTCGGGCACCACCATGATCTCGGGGAAATCGACCTTCCCCATGCTTATGTCGTTCCGGGAATACTTCTTCAGACCCGGAATAAAAATATCTCCGAACGAGGCGGCGTCGACGACTTCGCAGGCCCCCAGTTCCCCCGCCGCGCACGCCTCCCGCAATTTCCTCCCGACCTCCCAGGAAGGAATCGATCCCCCGATTTCCCGCCGGCCCGAAAGGATCGATACCCTGGGCCGGGGGTATCCCAGGACATGAAACAGGTAAACGGCGTTATTTATTATCTGCTTCTTGGCATGAAAATCGGGGCTGATATTGACACCGGTATCGGTGAAGGACGTCAGGCCGCGCAGGCCTTCGATGTCCCAGAGGCTGATGACGCTGACATTGCGCTTCCGGCCGCGGGCCTCTTCGCGGATGATCGCACGGTAAATATACGCCGTAGGTATCTGGCCCTTGCCGGCGATATCCACTTCGCCGCTGAAGAGCATGTTTATGCCTTTGTCCGCTATCGCCTGCCGGTCCGTCTCATAAATCTTTTCGACCCGCGAGATGTCTATTTCCAGCTTTTCCGAGAGCTGCTCCATTTTCCGGCGGCTGCCGATGAGGACCGGTTCTATGTACCGCCTGACCATCGATTCCTTCACGGCCTCGATGAATTCCTCGTCCTCGGGAGCCAGGACCACCAGCCTCTTGGGGCCTTTCTCCACCGCCGTTTTGTCTATTTCGGCAAAAGACCTCAGCATGACACGACACCTCCTTGGCTGCGCCTGGAATCCCGAAAAATCTTGCATTAGCCGGGCTGATTATATATTAAAGGATTAGTATTTAAAATATTTTATTTGTTATGTACTAATACGTAAAACAAATCAATGGAACTGAGACACCTGATTTATTTCATCGCCGTGGCGGAAGAGCTCCATTTCGGCAGAGCGGCAAGGCGGCTCAATATCTCCCAGCCGCCGCTGAGCCAGCAGATCCGCCAGCTCGAGGCGGAAATCGGGGTCCGGCTGTTCGAGCGCACGAAGCGCCGCGTCGAGATCACCCAGCCGGGCCTGATATTTCTGGAAGAGGCGCGCAAGATCGTCCGCCTCTCGGAAGAGGCCGTGCGCAGGACGATTCGCGCCGGCAAAGGGGAAATAGGAAAGCTGACGATCGGGTACGTGGGATCGGCGAATTACAGCCTCCTTCCGCCCGTAGTGCGGGGGTTCCGGAAGCGCTTCCCGAAAGTAGATCTCGCGCTGATGGAGCTGAACACCAGCCATCAGATCGAAGCGCTGCAGGACGGGCGCATCCAGATCGGCTTTCTCCGCCCGCCGAAGGGGAGCGAACGGAACGGCCTCTCCATCGAACCTCTGATCAGGGAGTCTCTCCTGGCGGCGCTTCCCCAAAGCCATGCCCTTGCCGGAAAGAGGCGCTTGTCGTGGCGAATGCTCTCCGGAGAGCAGTTTATCATGATCCCGAGACAGAGGGCCCCGGGGTTTTACGACCAGATAATCAATCTGTGCCAGCAGGAAGGCTTCAGCCCCGATATCGTGCTGGAGGCTTCCCAGTTCCACACGATCATCGGCATGGTTTCCGCCGAGATCGGCATAACGATCGTGCCGAGTTCCATGCAGGCAGCCAGTATCCAGGGCGTCGTCTTCCGGCCGGTGGGGAGGGAGAATATAAAAACAGAACTTGCGATGGCCTGGCAGAAAAAAAATCCTTCCCCCGTCCTCCTGCAGTTTATCGAACTTGCCCGGGAAACCGCCAAAACAGTTCAGAGGCATGACCCTGTTGCTTTTGCGCCGGGTCGATGATAGCTAAGGGGTTCCGGCCGTTCCCGGTCCGTGACCGCTCAAGAGAAAGATGGACAGACCGCAAAATGAGAAAGACTTCCATTCAGAAATATGATCAGCTTCTCCGTACTCTGACCGAGAAATCCCTGGCCGGAATCTACCTGGTGCAGAACGGAAAATTCGTTTTCCTGAATACCAACGCCGCCTCATATGCAGGCTACCGGACCAATGAGATGATCGGCCTCACCTCCGACAGCGTCATCCATCCCGAAGACCGGGCGAGGGTAAAGGAGGAAGCCCGGGCCATGCTCCGTGGGGAGAGGCTTTCCCCTTACGTCTTCCGGATCACCACCAAGCAGGGGCGGATCCGGTGGATTATGGAGACCGTGACACCGATCGAGATAGACGGGACGCCCGCCCTGCTCGGGAACTCCATGGACATTACGGACCGGATGGAAGCGGAGGAGCGGCTGCGCGAGTCGGAAATTCTCTACAGGACGATTTTCGAGACGACGGGCACGGCTACCATTATCGTCGAGGAAGATACGACGGTGACGCTGGTCAACTCGGAGTTCGAGAAATTGTCCGGCGCCTCCAAGGAGTACTGGGAGGGTAAACGGAGCTGGACGGAATTTCCGCACGAGAAGGACCTCGAGCGGATGATCGGCTACCACAGGGCGCGGCGGATCAACCCGGACAGCGCGCCGCGAAATTATGAATTCAGCCTCGTGGACAAACAGGGGAACGTCAAGGAGGTGATCATCACGATATCAATGATACCGGGAACCGGACGGAGCGTCGCTTCCTTCGCCGATTTTTCGGAGCGCAGGAGGTCCGAGGAGCTGCTGCGGCAGTCCGAAGACCTGTACCGGACGATATTCGAGACGACGGGGACGGCGATGATCATCATTGAGGAGGACACCACGATCGCTCTGGCGAACTCGGAATTCGAGAAGCTGTCGGGGGCCCCGAAGGAGTACTGGGAAGGGAAAAGGAGCTGGACCGAATTTGCCCACGAGAGCGAGCTTGAGCGGACGATGGACTACCACAAGGCCAGGCGGATCGATCCTGCCGGCGCGCCGGGTCAATACGAATTCAAAATGGTCGACCGCCAGGGCAACATCAAGGACGTGATGGTCACGATTTCCATGATCCCCGGGACGAAGAGGAGCGTTGCCGCGTTCGCCGACATATCCGGGAGGAAGAGGGCCGAAGAGATCCTGAAGGCAAACGAGCGGGAACTCAAGGACAAGACCCACGAGCTCGAGGAGCTCAACGCCGCTCTCCGGGTCCTGATAAAGAGCAGGGAGGAGGATAAGATAGAACTCGAGGGGAAGGTCCTGTCGAGCATAAAGAAACTGGTCATGCCCTATATTGAAAAAATGAAGGAAAGCCGCCTGGAGCCGGCGGACCAGATATGCCTTAAAATAATAGAATCCAACCTGAACGATATCGTCTCCCCCTTTGCCTACAAGCTGTCTTCGGAATATCTGAGCTTCACCCCCAAGGAGCTCCAGGTAGCCAACCTGATCAAAGAAGGAAAATCTACCAAGGAAATAGCAAGTTTCATGAATGTTTCCCTGGCCACGGTAGAGGTGCACCGCTACCACATCCGGGAAAAACTCGGACTCAGGTCCAAGAAAACAAACCTGAGGACCTATCTGACCTCCATAATGTAACCCTTATTCTCTCTAAGTATTATTTTAGTAATCTTTTAATATTGCAATCTCCTCCTAAATTCCTAATACACTATTCCCGCACGTGGAAAATCGCGCGTGAAAACGGCTGCCAGATAAGTAAAACTTGCTGATCAAATCCGGATCCCGGTGCATTGCATCGACCTCGAGAACCGGCAACAACTTTAAAGGAGGCGTATTTATGGAAATCAAGAAAATATGCGTATTGGGTGCGGGCCTGATGGGCAACGGCATCACGCAGGTATGCGCGCAGGCGGGCTACCAGGTAGCGATGCGGGACATAGAGCAGCGCTTTGTGGACGGCGGGAT
>JAQTPK010000095.1 GCA_028712885.1 Syntrophales bacterium
CGACCGGGGGTGGCGCAATGCTTCGGAATCGCATGGCGGATTGCATCGGAATTCAGTGGCGGAATGGATCGGAATCAGGTGGCGACTTCAATCGGAATCGAGTGGCGACTTGCTCCGGAATACGCACAATTTTAAAGAAGCCGATGCATACTATGGTCAGGGGCTCTCTCTGCACGTGATTGTAACTCGAAAAGAACTTGAGGAATTTGCGGAAAATTTGGAAAGCGAATATCAGGAATTCAAAAGGGGGAAAGATTTCTCGTCGCTCCGCTCCTCGAAATGACAATAAAAGGAAGTCCTCCTCGGTTCATTATTTTATCGATGCCCGCTGGAGATCTTCTTACCTTCTCAACTACGTTTTACAGATTTCACAGGATGGTGCAATCATGGTCCAGATCTTCCGTATCGCTCTGGTTTTTCTTTTGCTCTTCGCCTCCCCCTCTCCTCTTCCCGCCGGAGGGCATACCCGCCCGCTGTTTGTGGACAATCATATCCATTACGTCGATTTTGTGCAGGAGACGGACGGGTTTGAAAAGCTGATCGCCGCCATGGACAAGGCCGGCGTGGAAAAGGCCGTCATCTTCGGAATGCCGATGGTGAAGATGTGGTCGGAATCCGACCCGGTGCGGCCGTCCTATTACCTGGACACGGACTCCCGCGCATACTTTTATTCCGGCACCGATTTCATTCTGGCGCACGATCTGATGAAACAGCCGGAGAAGGTGCGGGCCAGGTTCTTCCCCTTTATCTGCGGCGTAAACACGACGGACATCAACGCCGCCGACCAGATCGAACGGGTGCTGGCCATGTACCCGGGTTTCTGGAAGGGGATCGGCGAGATCATGTCCCGCCACGACGATCTGACCGCCTTCACCTACGGCGAGCCGCCCCGGGCGGACCATCCGGCGCTGATGCGGATATACAAGACGGCCGCGCGCCACGGGCTTCCCGTCCTGATCCATCATAATATTTCGTCCGCCTGGCACAGGGAACCGATCTACCTGAAAGAGCTTGAGCGGGCATTGCAGGAGAATCCCCGGACGACGATCATCTGGGCGCACGCGGGCATCTCCCGCCGCGTGGACGTACCGACGCTGCGGACGGATCTGCGCAGGGTTCTCGCCTCCTACCCGAACCTCTTCGTGGACATTTCCTGGGTCGTTTACCCCGATTATATTGAGAAGGACATCAAGGGCTGGGCCGCGCTCATCGAGGACTTTCCCGACCGGATAATGATCGGCTCGGATAAGGTGGGGCGATGGGACACTTACCCCGGGGAGATCGCAAAATACGGCAGGCTGCTCGATTCCCTCAAGCCGGAGACCGCTGCGAAGCTGGCGCGCGGAAACATAATGAGAATTCTGAGTCGATGAGTAAAAGTTGTTTCGACCATAGAGGGGTCAGCCCTTTAGGGCCTGTTGCTCAAATAGTCCAGCGGTTTTCCGGAAATTTTCGGTGCGCGGGTGGGGCCGGGTTCCGGACGGCGCATTAACAGGTCTTTTCGTCGCCGCTCTTCTCGCAGCGGAGCGGCCGTAACGCACCCTGAGGCCGGCCAACCACCACGGCTTTCTCACCGTGCTTCGATTCCGGACGAATGTGCGTTACAGCGGAGCGAGAGAATAGAGCGGCAGAAAAGACCTGTGCGCCGGGAGGAATCCGACCCGACCGCCGGACATTGAAAGTATAAATGAGTTTATTTGGGCAACAGGCCCTAAAGACCTGACCCCTATTTGCATACGCCGACGGAGCCCGGGGAGCAGACGCGGCCGTCGACCCACGTCGCCCCGCCCAGGGGAGCGCCAACAAAGTTGGCGCCGCTGATGTTGGCGCCGGTCAGGTTCGCATTGCGCAGGCTTGCCGAGCCCAGGTTCGCCCCGCTCAGGTTGGCGCCGGTCATGTATGCCGAATCCAGCACGGCGCTGCGGAGGTCGGCCGCTCCCATTTTTGCGCCGGCCAGGACAGCCGAGGACATTTTCGCACCGCCGAGAAGCGCCGCGCCGAGGTCCGATCCGCTCAAATTGGCCGAATTCAATAATGCATTTTTCAGGTTTGCCCCGTTCAGGTTTGCCCCGGCAAGAGGAGCGCTGTTCAGGTCGCAGCCGGGGCAGTATTTTGACGATAATAATCTCTGCAGATCGGCCGGATCGAACGCCCCCGCCGGTCCGGACACAATAAGCAGGAAAGAGGCTGCTGCTGTGATTGCAATAAGCCTTGATCTTTTCATATGCAAACCTCCAGCTTAATGAGCTACAGAAGAGCAAAGTTTATACCTTAATGGAAGAAAAATTATCGATTTTTTAAAAGAATGCCGTTATAAATGACTATGTTATAAATAACTCAAGAAAGGACGACTCATGAAGATCAGCGCCAGGAACGTTCTGAAGGGAAAAGTGAAAAAGGTGAGCACGGGTGCAGTCAATGCGGAAGTTATTGTCCAACTGGCCGGTGGGGTGGACATTGTCTCCATCATCACCAAGACGTCCGCCAAGGCGCTCGGGCTTAAAAAGGGGAAGGACGTCTACGCCGTTATCAAGGCGACGAATGTAATGATCGCGGCAGATTAATGCTCTCCTGTTGAAAACCCCATGTCATGGTTCGACAAGCTCACCACCGCTCACCACCGGCAGGCTCACCACCGGCAGGCATCATGACATGGGGGAGGTCTATCCCGGCAATTCAATTCAATCTTTACTATTCATTATGCATTGAGTATTAAGGTTCTGAAAAAGGCCCTTCAGGGAAATCTCTGCATTTTGAGCAGGATTAAATGATCAAAAAAGGGAACGGCACAACCGGACAGCCGCTGATCTCGATCCGGCGCGGCGCGGCGCGCATCCGCGAC
>JAQTPK010000066.1:0-8460 GCA_028712885.1 Syntrophales bacterium
TTGCTATTCCTGGATTCCGGGTCAAGCCCGGAATGACGTATTTCCTGGCTACATAAATTGGACAGCGCTATCCGGAATGACATCGGCGCGGGTTCCCGATTCAGAGATCCCTTTCGCGCCTTTCCCGCTTTTCTCGCGCAGTTTTGAACCCAACACCCAAGACCCAATAAATCAAGCCCCAAACTTTTCTAAACGTTTAGCGTGCGCCAGCGCCAATCCCATCAGATAGACCATCGGCATTCTCCCTATCCCTCCCGTCAGGCAGTCCGCCTCGCCAAAGCGCTGCACTTTATCCGGTCTGCAGGTAGCCGCATGAAGAAGGACGGGGACCGGGTGCCAGCTGTGGGAGGCGAGGGCCGACGGGGTGGAATGGTCTCCCGTAACGACCAGGACGTCAGGACCCAGCGCAGTCAGATCGGGGACCATGGAATCTATCTCTTCGATGACCTTGACTTTGGCGTCGAAATCACCGTCTTCTCCCCGGGAATCGGTCGGTTTAAGATGGACAAAGAAGAAGTCGTACTGCGAAAAATTCTTCCTCAGCATTTCGAATTCATCCCTGATGGAATCCACAGGTGGTGCTATTGTCATGCCGAGAAGCCTCGCAATTCCCCTGTACATAGGGTAAGCCGCGATCGCAAAGGCGTTCAGCCCGAACCTTTTCTGCAGAGACGGGTATTTCCGGTAGCGGGAGTATCCGCGCAGAAGAAGCATATTGGCCTTTTCCTCGTCTTTCAGGATGCCCCGGGCTTTGGATATTATCTTATTGAGCAGCCGGGAGGTTTTTTCGGCTTCCGGGGCGAGAGCGTCGGGATCGAACGGCTTCAGCCCCGTCTTCTGCGGGTCGGTTTCCCTGATCTCTTCTTCCAGGCCTTCCCCCCTCAAAACCAGCAGGGCCCGGTGCTCTTTTACAGGCTCGAAGAAAATTTCTATTCCATCCTGCCTCTTCCTGAAGCCGTCCTGCAGCTTCCGGCATATCCGCCTGTTTGTCTCATTATCGATCCGCCCGGCCCTTCTGTCGGCAACAATGCCGCCGCTGTCGATAGTGGCAAAATTGATTCTGATCAGGAGGTCATTATCCGTCATGGGATAATCGATTCCGGCAGCTTCGAGAAGGCCCCGGCCGATATTGTTTTTAACCGGATCGTATCCGAACAGGGCGAAATGAGCGGGACCGCTTCCCGGGGTTATCCCCGGTCCCACGGGGTCGAGCAATCCGCAGACGGAAGAGGAAGCGAGCCGGTCGAAATTCGGGGTGCGGGCAGTTTCCAGCTCCGTCCCCTGCTTTCCCGGGACGGGAATCCCGCCGAGACCGTCCATGATCAGGAAAACGATTTTGGAGTCGTTTTTAACTGTAAGACCGTCGATCAGTTCCGGGTTCATGGCGGCTTCCTTTTTCCAAATTAGTGTCCCTTTCCGGGATGGTGGAACCCCTCGCCTTTAGGCGAAGCAAGTTTCTAATTGTCGCGAAGCGACTTGTCATTCCGGCCAACGAGCCGGAATCCAGGAAGTTGGACGGTTGTAGTTTCTGGATACCGGATCAAGTCCGGTATGACGAAACAGTCGATTTGCGATCCGATGATTTCGTTGAGTCCTACCACTATCTCATCCAGAATATCCGGCGAGAGATGTCCGATTTTTTTTCCGATCCTCTCCACTGAAAGAGTTCGTATCTGGCTGATCTTACCCATGAAGTCTTCGGAAGAAGGCCGGGTTCGAGCTGAAAAGTCAGTGGATAGGGTAACTTAACCCCCGACTGCCCCAAATGTCAACTTTCAAAAAAGGGGAGCCTGGCGGCTCCCCTCCCTGGTTTTGATCCGGTCTCAATCCCGGCCCTGGTTGACTTATAAAAACCTGAGATCTGAGACTTGAAACCTGAGATTCTTTAACGCGCCCCCAGCAGCTTGCGGGCGATGACCATTCTCTGAATTTCGTTCGTGCCTTCGTAAATCTGGCAGATCTTGGCATCGCGCATATGCCGCTCGGCCGGGTATTCTTTGCAATAGCCGTATCCGCCGAAGATCTGGACGCCCTCGATCGCCGCCTTCATGGCGACGTCGGAGGCATACATCTTGGCCATGGCCGACTCTTTTTCATAATCCAGACCTTTGTCTTCCATCCATGCGGCGCGCAGAAGGAGCAGCTCGGCCGCTTCGAGTTCCGTCGCCATATCGGCCAGCTTGAACTGGACAGCCTGGAAGGAGGAAATGGGCTTGCCGAACTGCACCCTTTCCTTGGCATAGTTCAGGGCGTCCTCGAGAGCCGCCTTTCCGATACCGCAGGCCTGGGAGCCGATGCCGATGCGGCCGCAGTCAAGGCCCATCATCATCTGCTTGAATCCCTGGCCGGGCTTGCCGAGCAGGTTCGCCGCCGGAACTTCGGCGTCTTCGAATACGAGTTCCGCTGTTCCCGAAGCGAGGATTCCCATCTTTTCCTCGATCTTACCGACTGAAAAACCTTTGGTCTCCTTCAGATCGACGATGAGGTTAAGGACTCCTTTGTAAGCCAGCGCGGGATCGGCGGTTGCGGCCAGGACGCAGTACCTGGCCACGTTGCCGTTCGTGATGAAACGTTTGGTCCCGTTCACGATGTACTTGTCGCCTTTCAGTACGGCGCGGCATGCCAGGGCGGCTGCGTCCGAACCGGCCCCGGCTTCCGTCAGGGCGTAGCAGCCTTCCACCTTACCCCCGGCAACGGGCGTGAGGTATCTTTTTTTCTGCTCATCGGTTCCGAAACTGTTGACCGGGAATCCATAGAGGGAGTTGTTCACGGATACGATGACGCCGGTGCTGGCGCATGCCTTGGAAATGGCTATCATGGCCAGAACGTATGTCACGATATCCATCCCCGCTCCGCCGTACTCCGTGGGAATCGCCACACCCATGATTCCCATCTCGCCCAGCTTGCGGCAGATTTCTTCCGGGTGCCGGTGTGTTTTGTCGAGCTCGGCCGCGATCGGTTTAATCTGGGTCTCGGCAAACCTCGTTACCTGGTCTTTAACCATTTGCTGTTCTTCAGTCAGACCGAAATTCATATCCTTACCTCCTTTTAGTTAAGCACTTACCCCTCCTCAGGGATAGTTTGCGCCGGTTACAAACCTCTTAACAGCCCTTGAAATTCGGTTTTCTCTTTTCGAGGAATGCCTTCATTCCCTCTTTCTGGTCGTCCGTGCTGAAGCACTGGGCGCAGCACTCCATCTCCAGACGGTTTGCGTTATCCAGCGAGAGGTCGTAGCCGAAATTGATCGCGTGCTTGGCCATTTTCAGGGCAAAACCCGGAAGTCTTGCCAGCTTCGCCGCAAATTTTTTCGTCTCCGCCATAAGCTGGTCCAGGGGATAGACCCTGTTGACCAGCCCGATCTCGTAGGCCCGCTTCGCGTCGATCTGGTCGCCGCCCATGATGAGCTCCTTTGCCCGGCCGACGCCGATCAGCCGCGCCATCCGCTGGGTCCCTCCCCATCCGGGAATGAGACCGATCAGGATTTCGGGCTGCCCGAATCGCGCGTTTTCCGAAGCAAAACGGAAATCGCATGACATGGCGATTTCGGTTCCACCGCCAAGCGCGAAACCGTTTATCGCTGCAACAACCGGTTTGGGCATCGTTTCCATCATTCTCAAGGTTTCATGGCCCAGTTCCATGAAGGCCAGAGCAGGCTGGGGCCTCATGTCCACCATCTGCGAGATATCCGCGCCGGCAACGAACGCCTTCTCGCCTGCGCCGGTCAGGATCATCACTTTGATCGCCTCGTCCGACCGGATGCGGTTTACCGCGTCCATGAGCTCGCCCATGGTGTCCGAGTTCATGGCATTGAGAGCCTTGGGCCGGTTGAACGTGACGGTCGCCACGCCTTCTGCTGCTTCGAACAGGATATTCTTGTATTCCATCAAGCACTCTCCTTTCTTCCGAATCCGCTATTTGCTGTAGTCGTAAAAGCCTTTTCCGGACTTTCTTCCCATGAATCCCGCGTCCACGTATTTCTTGAGCAGCGGGCAGGGGCGGTACTTGGAATCGCCGAAGCCCTTGTAAAGCACGTCCATGATGGCCCAGCAGGTATCGAGCCCGATCAGGTCGGCAAGCGCCAGGGGACCCATCGGATGATTCATTCCGAGCACCATGATGTCGTCGATCGCCTTGGGCGTTCCCACGCCTTCGAAAAGGGCGTAAACGGCTTCATTGATCATGGGCATCAGAATACGGTTGGAGATGAAACCCGGGAAATCGTTGCATTCAACCGGCACTTTCCCGAACTGCTTGGAAAGTCCTTCCACCAGATTGTAGGTCTCCTGGGAAGTGGCAAGGCCTCGAATGATTTCCACGAGTCTCATGACCGGGACGGGATTCATGAAATGCATTCCGATGACGAGAGGAGCCCTCTTGGTCGCGCCCGCGATTCTCGTAATGGGTATGGAGGAAGTGTTTGAGGCCAGAACTACGCCGGGTTTGCAGACTTCATCCAGCTTCTTGAAAATGCCCAGCTTCAGATCTTCCCGTTCGACTGCCGCCTCGACTACGAAATCCGCATCTTTCATGTCATCGAGGCTTGTGCTCTTCCTGATCCTGCCCATGATCTCTTTCTTCTGGTCGGCCGTGAGTTTTTCCTTCGCTATCAGCCGGTCCAGGTTCTTCGAAATCGTGTCATATCCCCGATTGACAAACTGGTCCGCAATATCGTTCATGATGACATTCAGTCCGCCGGGATATGCGGCGACCTGGGCGATACCGTTTCCCATCTGACCCGCTCCTACAACGCCGATTGTCTTGACAGCCATGTCCATTCCTCCTGAGCTGAGATGAATTTGGTTAATGGGGGCGGCGAAGGCCGCCCCCGGTGTGCGCGTTATAACGGCTTAGACTTTTTCGAGCAGTATAGCCATTCCCTGGCCGCCGCCGATGCAGAGCGAGGCGATGCCAAGAGGAATGTTTTTCTTTTTCATCTGATTGGCCAGAGTATAGGTGATCCTCGCGCCGGTGCAGCCGATCGGATGGCCGATGGAAATACCGCTGCCGTTCAGATTGCATTTATTGAGATCGACCCCCAGCTCTTTGATGCAGCCGAGCGCCTGGACCGCAAAGGCCTCATTGAGTTCGATCAGGCCGATATCCTTCATGGAGATTCCGAATTTTTTGAAGAGCTTCTTTACCGCCGGGATCGGGCCGAGACCCATATAGGCGGGATCCACTCCGCCGGAAGCCCAGCCCTTTACCTTCACCAGGGGCTTGCAGCCGAGCTCTTTTGCTTTCTCGGCGCTCATGAGGACCATGGCGCAGGCGCCGTCATTGATGCCGGAAGCGTTCCCCGCGGTGACGCTTCCGGTCTTCTTGAAGACCGGCGACAGCTTTGCCATCTTCTCGAGTGTCGTGTCCATCGGGCGCTCGTCCACATTGAATATCTTGGGATCGCCTTTCCTCTGCGGAATGACGACGGGCACGATCTCGTCGGCTACGGCGCCGCTGGCGATCGCGGCTCTCGCCCGGCGGTGGCTCTCATAAGCGAGCTTGTCCTGCTCCTCCCGGCTGATGCCGTATTTTTCGGCGATGTTTTCCGCGGTGAATCCCATGTGGTAGGCGTTGAAGATTTCCCAGAGGCCGTCATGGACCATGAGGTCCGTGACTTTGCCGAAAGGCATGCTCATCCGGTATCCCCACCGGGCATCCGGAAGCCCGTACGGCACATTGCTCATATTCTCCATCCCGCCCGCGACGACGATGTCGGCATCGCCGTTCTGAATCGCCTGGGCCGCAAGAGCCGTAGCTTTCATGCCGGAAGCGCAGACTTTCTGGACCGTGAAGACGTTGGTTTCTTCGGGAAGCCCCGCGTAAATAGCCGACTGGCGCGGGGGGTTCTGACCGCAGCCGGCGGTCAGAACATTACCCATGATCACCTCGTCAAAGTACACGGGCTTCAAATTCTTGTCGTAATCGTAATTCTTCTTCTGGATTTCAGTCATATCGAACTCGCCGAACGCGGCGGCTCGAAAACCCTTTACCTCGGCCGAAATTGCGGGACGGAGGCCGGCCCTCTTGATGGCTTCCTTGATGCAGAGTCTTCCCATTTCCACTACGGAGATTCCCTTCAGGGATCCTCCAAATTCGCCGACAGCCGTTCTTGCACCGCTTACGATAACCGCATCACGCATAATTTATGTTCTCCTTTCATATTTAGACGTAAGATGTTGGACATTAGACGTTAGATTTGGAAGAGATAAGTTTCGATAGCATTTTCATGATTTCAGTACATCTGCTTTCAAGCTCTTCGAAGATGTTACTGTTGATGTATCCTATTTCAAAAGCTATGGCGGCTTGGGTTATGATCTCTGATGTGGAACCTCTAGCCATATTCAGATATCTAACGGCTTGTCGATCTGAGCCAAGCCCGTCACCTTCTGCAATATTACTTGGCACTGATACAGCAGCTCTTCGGATCTGGTCTCTTAACCCGTAATCAGACGTAAAGGAACCGGAGCCCGTGATTTGATACACAAACACTGCAAGCTCTTTACCTTTCTGCCAGACCTTAAGACCTCTAAATCCTTCTCTGCCCACTAAAGTTATCAACTCTCCTGATTTCTACAATCTAATGTCTGAAACCTATACTTTATACTCTCCTGAAGTCTGAAGTGTGAAGCCTATGCCTGATATTCTCCTGACGTCTAACGTCTAAAGTCTAAAGTCTAAACTTTGATCAACATCGCATCTCCCTGGGCATGGCCGGAGCAGATGCCGCATACGCCGATTCCTCCTCCCCGCCGCCTCAATTCGTATGCGAGGGTCATGGCGATCCTTGCCCCTGTTGCGCCGATGGGGTGGCCGTAAGCGATCGCACTCCCGTTCACATTTACCTTCTTCATCATGTCTTCCTTGCTCATGCCGAGGATCGTTCGCGCGCTGACCAGGACGACTGCGGCGAAGGCCTCATTGATTTCGATCAAATCGACTTTATCGATTGTGAGGCCGTTCTGGTCGAGGATCTTTTTAATGGCCAGGCCGGGGACGGTGGCGATGTCCTTTGTCGGCTGGGAGACTTCGGCGTAATCAAGAACGGTAAAGAGAGGTTTCATCCCCAGCGCCTTTGCCTTTTCGGCGCTCATCATCAGGCATACATCGCCTCCGTCATTCACTCCCGGAGCGTTGCCCGCCGTGACGCTGCCGGGCTTGCCGGTAACGGTGCTCTTGTGATTGAAGACGGGAGGAAGTTTCTTCAGACCTTCCAGCGTTGTTCCGGGCCTCGGACCTTCATCCTTGTCGAAGACTGCCGTTTCTTTCCCCTTCTTGATTTCCACGGGGAATATCTCGTCGTCCAGCCTGCCCGCTTTCATCGCCTCCACGGCTCTTGACTGGGAAATATAGGCCCATTCATCCTGGTCGTCTTTGGTGAAACCGAATTCGTCCGCCACTTCGGAACCGTGGATGGCCATGTGCCTGTTGTAGAAAGCGTCCCAAAGGCCGTCCAGGACCATAAGGTCCACCGCCGGCTTGGTCGTAAGCCCCATTCTTGCTCCCCAGCGCATGTCGGGAAGCGCAAACGGGCAGTTGCTCATGCTCTCCTGTCCGCCCGCGATGACGATCTCAGCCCTGCCGGTCTGGATCATCTGGGCGGCCAGATCGAGTGGCTTTATTCCGGAAGAGCAGACCTTGTTAATCGTAATGGAGGGCACTGATTCCGGCAGTCCGCCGAGAATCGTCGCCTGCCTGCTCGGGACTTGTCCCGCTCCGGCGGGCACGACCTGGCCCATGATGACATAATCTACTTCTTCGGGCTTCACCTTCCCTTCCGTCCTGCGGATGACTTCCTTGATTGCCAGCGCGCCCAATTCCACCGCGGCAAAATTTTTCAGTGAGCCCCCGAACGTTCCGTAAGGCGTACGGCAGGCCTCCACGCAAACCACTTCCCTGAATTTCTTGAACTGGTTTCCGATCTTCCTCCCCATACCGGAAAAGTCCGGCTTTCTTTCACCGAACTTGGCAATGGGTGCGTTGGCGTATACCTCGGATTTTTTCCTGTCGAGTTTCTGCGGTACTTTCTTCATCTTCTCCCCCTGCATGGAATATTGAATTTACCTTCGATGATATTTTCAGACTTCCTGCGATTCCGTCAACTGTGACGGATTATTGAAAAATGTCAAAGGTGCTGAAAACGCCTCATTTCGGCAGAGCAATAATGAAACGCCGGCAAAAAAGGGCTAAGGTCAAAAGGAGAATGGGAATCAGTGATGGCGTAAATATCTTCTTCTTCCGCGGGGGAAGAGATTTCGGGCCTCTTCCGCTCTTTCCCGCGGGGAAGCGAATGCAGATTTTACAAGATCATCTGATCGCGTTCTCTGAGCCTCCGGCGTTCAGCCTTCGACTCGATTTCTTTGCAGCAAGCCGCCGCCAAAGGAAAGCCCGGACAAAAACTCAATCCAGGCTTTTCACTATTTCAATCTCTCTGGGGACCTTGTAAGATGACAGATACGTCCGGCA
>JAQTPK010000066.1:8560-10995 GCA_028712885.1 Syntrophales bacterium
TGAGTCAATACCGCCCCCAGGGGTTTTCCGGTGAGGCCTGCAGTATATATCATGACGGCCGGATCATCCGGGCGGATGTCCGGAGCAACGTGCTCGAAAGGACCGGACTGGATCGCCTCCGTAAAAGACGAGGGCGTGCCCAGGCCTTTCGTACTCAAAACACCGCACCTGGTGCTTAAAGATGCCTGGATGGCATCGAAGCGGGGCTGCAGATTTGCGGTGGTGATCAGGAGCCTGGAATCGCTGTTGTCGAGAAGGTACTTCAGCTCGAATGAGGTTGAGCTTGTGTTTATTGTGACGGCTACCCCCCCGACCTTCTGTATGGCGAAATAGGAAATGACGAATTCGGGTATGTTGGGAAGCATTATCGTGACTTTGTCCTCCCTGCCGATACCCGAACGTTCCAGCCTGTTCGCAAGGGAGTTCACCGCCCTGTGAAGAGCGCTGAATGTCAGTTTATTCTCACGATGAATGACGGCAATCCTGTCCGGGAAAATCGCACAGGATTCTTCCAACATCTTGCCCAAATTCATGAGATTCCACCCCCCCATGAAAACGTTCATCCATACCACGAAAAACGTGTTACTTTCAATAACAATTAGGGTTTTCCGAAAATTAATGGGTTGACACCGGTCACCGCGGAGAATATTCTGCACACTTATGAAAGTTGAGCGTGACCTGGTAAAAAATCCCCTCAAAAATGTGCTTCTTATCCAACTCGGCGATATCGGGGACGTCGTCTGGACTGTTCCTGCGGTGTCGGCGGTAAAAGAGACCGTTCCGGGCGGTAAAGTATCCATTCTCGCAAGGGGCGACTTCGGTGAACTGCTGAAGGCGGATCCCCGGATCCACCGGGTGTTCAAGACTGTGAATTCCGGAACTATTTTTCATAAAACGGCCGCCAATATAAGACTTATCCGGCAGTTGAGAGCAGAGCGCTTCGACGCCGTTTTCGACCTCCGTTCCGGCGACCGCGGCGCTTTCATGACTTTTTTCACGGGCGCGCCCCTGCGCGGCACCTTGGATCATCGGGATGTACCCTTCTGGAGAAACCTTCTGTTTACGCATGTCATGAGGCCTCCCCCGCTGGAATCCCGGGTCAGAGGAGCATCAGAACAGACCCTATGTCTGTTGAGGGAGTTCGGACTGCGTACTCGGAACATCGTTCCGAGGCTCTGGGTCTCCGATGCGGCGCTGACAAGAGCAAAGAATATCATTAAGGAACTAAACCCGGGAGAGCGCTGGATATCCATCAATCCGTTTTCACGATGGAAATACAAGGAATGGGCCCCGCAGAAGTGGGCAGCCGTCCTGAATAAGGTCTGGGAGAAGTATCGTATTCCGGTCGTGATCGTGGGGTCTGCGGATGAGATTACAAATGCCGAAGAACTTGCAGGTTTTTGCACGGGACGGGTGCGGAATGCGGCCGGAAAGACGGCTCTGGGGGAACTGGCAGGCCTGCTCCGGCTGAGCTCATGCCATCTGGGGGTCGACAGCGCCGCGCCCCATATTGCAGCGGCGGTAGGAACTCCCACTCTCACTATTTTCGGTCCGTCAGACTGGTACGACTGGGCTCCCCCCGGGGGCGGAAACAGGATCGTTGTGCCCGGCCATGATTGCGTTCCCTGTTACCAGAAAGGCTGCGAAGGCAGGGGCTGGAGCCGCTGCCTGGATGAACTGGAACCGGAACCGGTCTTTGAGGCGGTTTCGGTCCATCTCAGGGAATTGGGGATAATTTGAGGCAATGGGTGTTAGGCGCCGAAAAGCGGGAAGCGATCTGTTGAGTCCATTGCGTCCATTGCGTCTATAGCGTCCATTGCGTCATGAGGCGGGAAAAGCGGGAAACACACTTTATGCTTTACGGTTTCGGATTCATACAAGGAGTTAGGAGGTCATGGTTCGACGGGCTCACCATGACATTTTAACCCCTGAGTCTGTCGAAGGGTGTCATCCTGAGCCTGTCGAAGGATAGTGCTTGGGATTTAGGACCGCGCGGATTCAGGGCGCAAGAAGAGCGGCTTTCCTTTTTTCGGAACACCTTACACTTTACTGCTTACGCCTTACGGTATTTGGGGGGATTCGATGGCGGAGATTATAGACGGAAAGAAGATAGCGGACGATATCCGGCGGCAGATCAGGGAGCAAGCCCTGAAGCTGAAGGAAGAAAAAGGCATAATCCCGGGGCTGGCTGTCGTCCTGGCAGGTGACGACCCGGCCTCCAGGATATATGTCGGGCGGAAGGAAAAGGCCTGCGCCGAAGCGGGATTTCTGTCCAAAGAGTACAAATTGCCGGCACAAACGGATGAAGCGGAAATACTGAATCTTATTAGAAAGCTGAACAGAGATGAAGAGGTGCACGGGATACTTGTCCAGCTTCCCCTTCCAAAGCAGATTCACGCAGAAACCGTGATCGATGCCATCGACCCCCGCAAAGA
>JAQTPK010000067.1 GCA_028712885.1 Syntrophales bacterium
TGCTCAGCGGCACCGACCGGGGAATCCGCCGTGCGAGCAGTTCCAGGGCCTTTATGCTGTTCTCAATTTTCCCCGGAAGGACCAGGTGCCTGATTATGACCCCGCGCCGGCCGATCCCCTTTTCGTCTGTCTCCAGGGTCCTGCCGGCCTGAAGCACCATTTCCGCGATGGCCGCCAGGGCCGTTTCAGGATAATCGGGGGCGGCGGATAGCTCACGGGCGAGTCGTTCGTCCCCGTACTTGAAATCGGGAAGCCAGATATCGACCGCCCCGTCCAGGAGCCGGATTATTGCCGGATTTTCATAGCCGCCGCAGTTATAGACAAGCGGGATCCGGAGCCCCCGCCCGCGCGCCTGCGCGAGAGCGCCGAAGAACTGCGGCGCCTGGGGCGTTGCCGTGACCGCTTCGATGTTGTGGCACCCTTTCTGCTGGAGACCGAGCATGCGGTCCGCCAATTCCGCACCGGATATCAGTTCCCCGCTGCAGCCCCGGCTTATCTGATGGTTCTGACAATAAACGCAGCGGAGATTGCAGGATGAGAAAAAAATCGCTCCCGCACCGCGCGTACCCGACACGGGTGGCTCCTCTCCGAAATGGGGAAGAATCCCTGCAATGACGAGGCCGTCCGGCAGTTCGCAGAAACCCGTTTCGCCGGCGGTCCTGTCCGCGCAGCAGCGGCGGGGGCAGAGAATGCAGTCGCCGAGCATGCCGGTCAGGACGGACAGGTTGCGTTCCGCAGGGGTTTTTTGTGAGGACAAGGATCCCTCAGAGTTTTTCGACCAGGTCGCGGACCTGGCCGCTTTTGACCGTCTCCAGAAATTCCTCTCCGAAATGGCTGCACATCGAAACGGCCTTCCGCCAATTGCGGATACGGGTCCCGGGGTCGTCCATGAAAGAGGTAAAATCGTCCCTGTCCGGAACTTTTCCGCCCGGAAGGCGCTGGATGAACTCGGGGGAGGGATGCACCATGAGGACGTGATCCAGATAATTGTCCGGAGGCCTTCTCTTTTTCAGACGCTTGTCAAGCCAGCCGGGGATGAGTTTTTCCTGATGGTGAAAAAGGAGGACGATGTCGTTTTCCTTGATGGAATAATCCTGATTGAGGTGGTAATCGAAAATGCCGCCGTCTCTGTAGACGCCGTTGGGCGCGCCGTAAATGTCCCTCACCCCGGCAACGACAAGGGGGATTGCGCCCGAAGCCAGCACGGCGTTCTTGAAATTGATCGGGCTCAGCGGAATCGCCCTGCCCCGGAAATCCTTGTTCAGGCAGAATTTAGGCGGAAGGGGAGAGTAATAGAAAACCACGCGCTCGAAGAACCGGTGCAGCAGATTGCGGTTTATAGCGTTGCACAGGAAGGCGCTGTAAAGGCCGATTTTCTGAATCCAGTGGACTTCCGATCCCGCAAGGGTTTTGCCCCGTGCGGTTGCGATCGACAACCGGTATTTTTTGTTGGTGAGAGCAAAAGGAATCGCGTCGTCCTCGATATACTCGTTCAGAACCTGCTTTATCGATTCGAGTATTTCCGATGGGCCGTCGCCGCGCCGGTAGACGATCGAGGAATAATTTTCCACGAGGTTTTTATAGCTCTTGATCGGCTCAGGCTGAAGCCAGGCCGCAAAGCGCCATGCTCCGGCCGAAGACCCCGCCAGGAGCACAGGCTTCGATCTGCCGAGCACTCCGGCGTCGAGCAGCGCGAGGTCGAATCCGCTTGCCGTGAGCCAGCGGGGTCCCACGGCCGGGCCCACAAACGTCCCGATCCGGTCGAAATCGAGGCCTTCCCGCCTGATTATTTCATATGCTTTTTTGCCGGCCCTGTAGCGAAGCGAGCTCATAAATCCATTGATCCCGGGCTGGAATGCCTGCAACCGGAATTTAATTCCATGCACATTAACAGACATCAACCGAGGAATCAAGCAAGACGAGTTTGTAAAGCACATGAAAAGCATAACTTGATCCGGATGCCGGCCGGGTATATGATAACCGGCAATTTCCCCGGTGACCGGCATGAAATCCCCCAAACCGCCCCTGACATTCCGTCCCTTTCTCGGCCTCCGCTGCGTGCGCCCCCGGCATGAAGACAAGGCCGGGGCCAGGCCGCAAACGCAAAAGGAAGACATCTCCGAACAGGACCTGCTCCGCGAGGCCATGTCGGACGTTAAGCCCATGCCGGAGAGCAATCTCATCCCGGGCAGCGCGGGAAGAAGAGAGGGGACGCGCCCCCTGCCCCATCCGGACGGAGACGCCGTAAACAGCCTGAAACTGCTCGTGGCCGGCGGCGAAGGGTTTGTCATTTCCGATACGCCCGAGTACATCGAAGGGACGGGACATAACATCCATCCCGAGATCGCAGGAAGGCTTCACCGGGGGGATTTTTCCATCCAGGACTACATCGACCTGCACGGTCTCAACGTGGAAGGCGCCCGGGAGGCGTTCGATTCCTTTCTTCATAACTCGATCAGGAGCGGAAAGAGGGCGATTCTCGTCATTCACGGCCGGGGGCTTTCCTCTCCGGGAGATCCCGTCCTGAAGAGCAGGGTGCACGAGTGGATCTCCAGGGGGTCCTGGCGCAAGTGGATTATTGCATTTTCCAGCGCCCGTCTTTGCGACGGAGGAGCCGGGGCCACATATATTCTTCTGCGCAGCAGGCCGGCAACGAAACGAATGCGAAGGCCTCGTAAGGTGTAAGGAGTAAGGGGTGAGGTGTATAACATCCTGACACCTTATCCCTTACACTTTACACCTCACGCTTCACGTTCACGCCTTACGTCTTGACTTGAATGATTCAAGGAGGTAAACAACCGGACAACCGTAACGAGGGCGAAAAATGGATATAGACAGCAGAGTTGAAAAAATGGCGGTGGCGGCAAAGGAAGCGGCGGTTAAGCTCGCCAAGCTCTCTTCCCGCGTAAAGGACGGGGCTCTCCGCGACATGGCGGCGGCGCTTATGGACAGAAAGGATTTCCTTGTCGCCGAGAATGAAAAAGACCTCGCCTGCGCCCGGCAGAAGGGGCTTACCGGGGCCATGATTGACCGGCTCACGATGAAGGAAGCGACCGTCGGCGCGATCGCAAAGGGGCTCGAGGAGGTTGCGGCTCTTCCGGACCCGGTCGGGAAGATAATATCGATGTGGAAGAGGCCGAACGGACTTCTCGTGGGGAGGATGCGCATCCCTCTCGGCGTCATCGGGATCATCTACGAATCGAGACCCAACGTCACCGCCGACGCGGCGGCGCTCTGCCTCAAATCGGGAAACGCAGTCATTCTCAGGGGCGGATCGGAAGCGATCAATTCCAATATCGCCGTAGCCGGCGTCCTCCAGGAAGCCCTGCGCCAGAACGGAATCCCCGAGGCCGCAATCCAGCTCATCCCGTTTACGGAGCGGCAGGCGGTGAACCGCATGCTCGAGCTCGAGGAATATATCGACCTGATCATTCCCCGGGGGGGCGAGGACCTGATCCGGGCCGTCGTCGCCCAATCCCGGATCCCCGTCATCAAGCATTACAAGGGCGTCTGTCACGTCTTCGTTGATGAGGACGCAGACCTCGACATGGCCGTCAAGATCTGCATGAACGCAAAGGTTCAGCGGCCCGGCGTCTGCAACGCCATGGAGACTCTGCTCGTCCACAGGAAAGCGGCTCCGGCGTTCCTGCCGAAAATCGCCCAGGCTTACCGCGAAGCCGGCGTAGTCCTTCGGGGATGCAGCCGCACGCGGGAAGTCCTGCCCGGAATCGAAGAGGCCGGGGAGGAGGACTGGAGCCGGGAGTACCTCGACCTTGTTCTGTCCGTGCGCGTGGTTGACGGTCTGGACGAGGCCGTTGAGCACATCGAGAAATACGGCTCGCTGCACACCGAGTCCATCGTGACCCGCGATTATGCAAACGCCCAGCGGTTTCTCCAGGAAGTGAACTCTTCGACCGTGCTCGTGAACGCCTCCACCCGGTTCAGCGACGGATTCGAGCTGGGACTCGGCGCCGAGATAGGGATCAGCACGACCAAGCTGCATGCCTTCGGACCGATGGGCGTCGAGGAGCTAACGACCACCAAGTTCATCATCTACGGCAGCGGGCAGATCCGGACATGAAACTGGGACTGATGGGAGGAACATTCGACCCGATCCATTTCGGGCACCTCCGGTGCGCCCAGGAAGTGGCGGAGATGTTCGGCATGGACTCGGTGCTCTTCATTCCTTCGGCCCGCCCGCCCCTGAAACCCGCAGCCGAAGTATCGGATTATGGCGACCGGCTCCGGATGGTCGGCCTCGCGGTCGAGGGAAATCCTCTTTTCTCCGCTTCGGATCTGGAGAAAGGCGGGGAAAAGCCTTCGTACACCATCGACACCGTCAGGCGGATCCTCGCAGCGCCGGGGAAGCAGGGATCCCCCCCGGAGATTTTTTTCATCCTCGGAATGGACGCATTTCACGGAATTCAGAGGTGGAAAGACTGGGAGGAACTGCTGGCCCTGTGCAGCTTCATCGTCATGACGCGGCCGGGACACGAGAACGGCAGCCTTATTCCTTCCCTCCCTGCGGATTACGCGGCCCGATATACCTATAAAAATGACATCGACGCCTGCGCTCATCCCGCGGGAACATCCATTTTTTTCCGCGCGGTCACGGTACTGGATATATCATCGACCCGCATCCGCAAAATGGTCCGGAAGGGGCGTACTATACGTTATCTGGTGCCGGATTCAGTCAGGGACTATATCGAACAGCGGGGGCTTTATAAATAAGCGCGTATGCGGGAAAGGCGCGAAAAGCGGGACTGATCACTCTTCGGCGTGCCGGAATACGATCTCGCGGAAAAAATTCACCAGGGCCTGCTTGCGCGCGCGTTCTTCCAGCTGATAGGGAATGAGGCGCCCCGGCGGCCAGCGGAGAAGCGACATCTCATACTCCATAATTCTGCCGTAGGCATTGTTCAGATACCACGCATACAGGAGTCCGAAAAGCAGGCCGGGAGGAATAAAATTTTCCTGGTCGTTCAGCGTGATCCCGAACGTATTCGTGTCGTGCGGGCTCTGGAGCATACGGGCGAGCCTGAGATAAGTCCGCAGATCCCCGTCTTCAAGAAAACACTCGCGCTCCCGCTCGGGCCGCAGCCTGATCTCGTACCGCCGCGCGCCCCACTGGATCCCTTCCCCCGGATTAACCCAGCGGCGGCTTTCCAGATAGCGCCCCAGCAGGGATTCGCCCAGGGCAATGAGCAGATTATCCCGGATCCGCTCCGGGTCGCTCCCTGCCTGCTCATGAATTTTCAGAACTCTGTCCGCCGGATCGTAGTACCCCAGGACGTTGTCCCATTCCTTGCTCCTCGTCCACCTGGATGCGGGGATGATCCGGGCCGCGCGGAAGTATTTCAGATGCTCCATTCGAATGTCGCGGTTTTCCCAGATCATCTCATGCATGGCGTCCCCGAGAGTCCTCGGGGAGAATCTTTTTTCCGCCAGGATCGATCCCATTTCCCTGTAATACGAACACAGCAGCGGGGTGTCCGCCCGCGGGGCGGCCGCGGCGGGAGCGGTGCGCGATTTTGCAGAAGTGCGGCCGCTTTTCAGGTTCAGGTTACGATGCGCGGTCAGAAGCGCCCGCACCGCCAGAGCGAACTTCTGCGGGTCATGATGGATCACGCTGGCTGCATGCAGCCTCTCCCGGGAATAGATGGTCGCCTCCACCGGGAGCACCCCGAGATTCTCCACCTGATTCCGGTCAAGGTAGATGGGGCTCTTGCCCTCCAGGGCATAGTTGCGCAGCACGTCGCCCGGTATGTGTTCCAGGTTGGCGCTCAATACGACGTCGAACAGCCCCTCCGAACCGCCCGCAACGTTGTGATCGTAAGCCTCCACCAGGTCCGACACGTGGAATCCGCGCTCCCGGCTGCGCCGCGCTATATCGGTTTCTCCCTCCTGAACCCAGAAATTGGCCCCCAGGATCTTCAGGGCCTTCCGGTTGTCCCGGATCGCCTGCACGAGCGGCGGTATCTGCAGGATCGGCATGATGCTCGTGTAAAGGCTGCCCGGCGCAAAGAGAATGAGGTCTGCATCCCGAATGGCGGCGCAGAGGCGCTCGCTCACCTCGGGCATTGCACAGTATTCCACGGACACCCGGTCAATCGGCAGCAGACGGCGCGTGAGGGCCGATTTTTTCTGGCCGCGGACGGCGACGCCGTTGCTGTACCGCAATACAAGCTGCCCGGGAGTCGGAGTCGCAGGGTGCAGGCAACCTGAAGCCGCCCCAATGGCGCCGGCCATCGTTTCGATTCCCTTTTCAATCGCTGCCGAGCCCGGCGGGCGCTTCCCCATCCCGCCATCCGCCTTGAACACGGCCGCCGTGAGCAGCATGTTTCCCAGGCAGTTCCCTCCCGGCGCTATGATCGGACCCTGCCCGCCCGGGGAGATGTATTCGCCCAACGACGACAACAATCTTTCCAGCGGCTTCGGGCAGTACCTCCTCAGATGGCCGGGAGCGACGAGGAGAGGATCGGCCACCTGCCTGTAATTGCGGGATCCCCTCGGGAAGCGGTGATTGAAGATGCAGTGGATGATCCGGATGATTTGCCGGATGAGAACGTCGTCGCTTCCGTACAACTGCTGCAGCTTATCGCGCAGGACAAGAGAGAGGAGGAGCTTGCGGAAATCGCCGATCCCGATCATCGGCAGCTCCCGCAGAAGCAGGCCCGTCGATCCTCCGTCATCTGTCGTGCACACGACAACATCCAGGAGGGGAAATTCCTGCTTCAGCCCCACATAGGGATTTTCCGGCCAGTCGTCGAGCTGGGAATTTCCTCCCAGAACCGTGGACAGACCGGTTCCCCCTCCGAAAGTCACGACCCGTTTAGCCCCGCAATCCGCGGAATAAACCTCGTCCGCCATGCCGGATATAAGGCTTTTATCGGGACCCCTGGGAGCGGTCTGGTTGATGACCGTCTCCAGAAGCTTATCAACATACTGGCCGAGCCGGGCTGGTTCCATTTTCAAGATAGAGCTCATTTCCTTGAATGAGCCCTGTAACGGTGAGCTTCAAGGATTGGCGCTGCCGGGATTTAACAGACTTCCTGTATAAGACAGGAATATATGAATCCCGGTTTTGCGTGTCAATGCAAAAATGGAAAGCCGCCGCCCGTCGGCAATGATTGCCGATTGGGTTAATTTCCAAAAAAATATTGAATTCTGAAGAAATTACTTTATTATCCTGATCTCGGGAGGGGATTATGGAAATAAAATCGCGGGGCTTCGAGAAGACGGTTCAGTTGATAAATAAAGGCGTCGATATCCCGAATCCCTCGACAATAGATATCGGAAGCGAGGTGAAAATAGACCGGATATCCGGAAAAGATGTCAGGATTTATCCCGGGTGCAGGATCTACGGAGAAAAGACCGTCATATCGGCGGGGTGCAGGATCGGCTATGAGGCCCCGGCCACAATCGACAATTGCCAGCTGGGACCGAAGGTCGAACTCAAAGGCGGATATTTCAATAAATCCGTTTTCCTTGAGCAGGCAAACATGGGTTCCGGAGCCCAGGTGCGCGAGGGATGCATCCTCGAAGAGGAGGCTAACGGAGCCCACTGCGTCGGCATAAAGCAAACCATTCTTTTCCCGTTTGTTACGCTGGGCAGCCTCATAAATTTCTGTGACTGCCTTATGGCGGGAGGAACAA
Organism: Syntrophales bacterium; assembly: GCA_028712885.1. Taxonomy (GTDB): domain Bacteria; phylum Desulfobacterota; class Syntrophia; order Syntrophales; family UBA4778; genus JAQTPK01. The sequence goes on from JAQTPK010000067.1 coordinate 7,657, forward strand.
GCCGCAAGGATCACAGCGAGGTGGGCAGTTCTTATATCCATTTCAATTTTACCCCGGACGGGGACAAGACTACGGCGTCTCTTTTCGGAGATGTGCCGAGGGGCGTCATGCTTAACCAGCCGGCCATTTTTCTCGGAGGCCAGGGCGGGGCCGTGGGGCCCTGCCGCCTGGGTTACGGCAATGTCGTCGCGGCAAGCTCCGTGCTGAGAAACGATTATACCGGGGATAACCGGCTGATCGTGGAGAAGTCCAAACCGGGAAAGGAAATCGATTTTGCGCCCCGGGCCTATCCGAATATCCGCCGGACAGTGGAAAACAATATCCTGTATATCGCCAATCTTATGGCCCTCGGAGAATGGTACCTGCATGTGCGGCGCCCCTTTCTCGACGCGCAGGAATTCGGGGGCCTGATTTATTCGGGGCTGATGGACAAACTCGATCTCGGAAAAAAAGAAAGGATAAAGCGTCTGCAGGCGCTGGCGGAAAAGGCGAAAAAATCTTCGGGACGGAAGGCGGCAAACGCCGGAAGAAGCGAGCTGTGCGACAGATTCCCTGAAATCGAAGCCCTCTTCTCTTCATCTGCGGGGAGCGGCGGCGCCGAAAAATACAGAGATGATTTTCTCGCTTCTTTCGAAAATTCAAAGGGCAAAGCCGGCTACATTGCGGCCGTACAGGGCCTTTCCGCGGAGGTATCCCTGAAAGGCACCGCCTGGCTGCAGGCGGTCGTCGATGCTTATTGCCGGGAAGCGAAGAAGGCTCTCCCGGCCCTGAAGCTGTTCGGCATATAAAATTACGTCCGGAGCAAGACAGTCTGAAGTCCGGAGTTGCCGTCAACCAATACCGCGCCTCAGGGCGGCAGTCCCGACTCTGAATCCTGAATTATCAAAACACTTCCATTTACGGAGGATTTTATGGGTAAACTGTTCGGCACCGATGGTGTCAGGGGAGAAGCAAACCGGTATCCGATGAACGCGGAAATAGCTTTTGCGATAGGTCAGGCGGTTGTTTATATCCTGAAAAAGGAGCATTCACATCCAAGAATAGTGATAGGCAAGGATACGCGCATTTCCGGTTATATGCTCGAGAGTTCGCTGGAAGCGGGGATAACCTCGATGGGGGGCAATCCCTATCTGCTCGGGGTTCTGCCCACGCCGGGCATAGCCTTTATCGCCCAGAGCATGCGCGCCCATGCCGGGATCGTGATTTCCGCCTCGCACAACCCCTATCAGGACAATGGCATAAAAATCTTCTCCGGCAGCGGCTTCAAACTCTCGGACGAGCAGGAAGCCGAGATAGAAAAGCTTATGCTGAGCAACACCCTTCACACCCTGGTGCCCCCGGTCAAGGAAATGGGTCAGGCATTCCGCCTCCAGGACGTGCACGGGCGCTATATCGTTTTTCTGAAGAGCACCTTCCCGCGGGATTTATCCTTCGAAGGGATGAAGATCGTTCTCGATACCGCGAACGGCGCCACTTACAGGGTCGCGGCAGAGACATTCTGGGAGCTCGGCGCCGACGTCACGGTCATCCACAACGCGCCGAACGGGATAAACATCAACGATAAATGCGGCTCTCAGCATACGGAAGACCTGAGGAAGAAAGTCGTTGAAAGCGGGGCGGCCATCGGCCTGGCCTTCGACGGCGACGGCGACCGCCTTATCGCCGTGGATGAAAAGGGACGGGAAATAACCGGCGATCAGATACTGCTCATATGCGCCCGGATGCTGAAGGAGCAGGGAAAGCTGAAGAACGATCTCCTGGTAAGCACCGTAATGAGCAACCTTGGATTGAGGATTGCCTGTAAAAAGTACGGCTTCAGGCACCATGCCTCCAAAGTCGGGGACCGGTATGTCCTCGAGGATATGCTGCAGCTGGGCGGGGTGATCGGAGGGGAAGAATCCGGCCATATTATCTACCTCGATCACCATACCACCGGGGACGGCATCCTGTCCGCCCTGCAGCTGCTCGCGGCCATGGTAAGGTCGGGCAAATCCCTGTCGGAGCTTGCCGCGATGATGGATATCTTCCCGCAGAAACTGATCAACGTGGACGTGAAGAGCAAGCCGGAGATCAGCACCGTCCCCCAGGTCATGGTCGTGATTCAGAAAATCGAGAGGGAACTGGGGGATGAGGGCCGCGTGCTTGTCCGTTACTCCGGCACACAGAACATGTGCAGGGTCATGGTCGAGGGGCCGACCAGGGCGGTAACGGAAAAGTACTGCAGGGAGATCGCCGATACGGTCAAAAGCGTTCTCGGCTGAAATCCCCGCAATCAATCATACATCGAGCAGAGGGGGAATAAATGCCCATCAAAGTTTATATTACGAAAGACTTTGAACATATGAGCCGGGTTGCGGCCGATATCGCCAGGGAAAAAATCATCGGCATGTCCAGGGCAAAAAAGGAGATCGTCCTCGGGCTCGCAACGGGAAACTCGCCGACAGGGATGTACAAGCACCTGGCGCAGGCGGCAAACAGCGGCGAACTGGACAGCGGCCGGATCCGGAGCTTCAACCTCGACGAGTACGTCGGCCTGCCCGGAGAAAACGTCCAGCAGCGCGTCACGCACCCGGAAAGTTACTGCTTTTTCATGATCCAGGAGTTTTTCGGCCTGTTGAAGAAGAAATTCATTGAAACAAATGTGCCCTTCGGATCGCTTATCGACCAGAAGACGCTTATACGCGAGCTCAGGAAAAATCCGGAAGACTGGACGTATAAAGGGACGGATGCCGGGAAATCCATTGCGGTCAAAACCAGCGCCCGCTCTGATTATCTGGCGTGGATCAGGAAGGGCATCCTGGGCGGCTATGCCGGGAAAATCAAAAAAGCCGGGGGAATAGACCTCCAGGTCATCGGCGTCGGCGGGCGCGGGCACGTTGCTTTCCACGAATCGGGTATTCCTTTCGCGGGGAGCGCCGTCATGCTGGTCAAACTCGACGATAATACCATCAAGAACTCCGTGGCGGACGGGCATTTCCCCTCCGTCAAAGACTGCCCCAGATACGCGGTAACCATGGGGGCGGAGCTTGTTTACGAGGCAAGGAATGTCATGCTTCTGGCAAACGGCGA
>JAQTPK010000020.1 GCA_028712885.1 Syntrophales bacterium
TGTATCCTCCCCGTACGGGAGTGTAATAAACCTCGTTGGCGTAGTAATAAGGCACGCTTCCCACACGAATTGTTGCGTAATAAGGCGGCAGGAAAGGAACGACGAGGCCGATGGGGGGCGCCACGATACACTCAAAGGATAGCGCCTGATTCACGGTTTTTGGCGCAAAATGTATAAATAGTATCCATTTGATCGTATACACCTGATAATAAAATATCCGTATCTGCGCTTATAAACGTTCCTGCCCGAGACAGGATCTCAGGAAAAAGAATTTAAAATTTCCGACCCCGAAGGAAAAACCAGACGCACTAAATCCAGATATGCTGAGATCTGTGGAGAAGGGTTATGGGTTACGGGTAATGGGCGTTCGTAAGCGCATTGGCGTTGGGGAGGCGGGGAAAGCGGGACGGGCGGAAAAAGCGGGAAACTTCTTTGGGTCTGATTTATTCTGTTGCCGGTTTTTTTCTCACTCTCGCAACTTCGCATCTTCGCATCTTCGTCTTTTAACGGTCCCTCAGCTTCTGTCATTATCCCGGTGCCTGCCTGAATATTCGAGGATCGTCACCACAATGGTGATGAGAAGGGCCTGCCCAACGAGAAGAATGCCGTCGATGAGGCGTGCGTGCCTCAGGGCGATTGCGCTGATGCCGAGAGTTGTGCAGAGAAAATAAATGAAGAAAACGGCTTTTTTCCGGCTGCCGAGGAGATCGTACATCCGGTGGTGGATGTGGTCTTTTCCCACGTAATCGATCCACTGTCTTACCGATTTGACCCTGCCCGTCACTATCCGGTAAACCGTGATATGGGCCATATCGTAGATCAGCACCCAGAAGATCAGGACCGGCGCGGAAAATGAGACAATGGGATTGTCCGCCCAGTCCCCGAGTACCGCAAGGGTCGCGAGGGTAAAGCCGAGAAACGTGCTGCCGGTATCGCCGAGGAAAACGGCTGCAGGCCTCCCCGGCCTCAGGTTGAAGGGAAGGAAACCCAGGCAGCTTCCCATAACCGCGATTGCGATCCAGCCCATGGCCGGCTGCATTGTCTGAAACGCAACTATTCCGATGAAGAAAGAGATGATGGCGCCGACTCCCGCCGCCAGGCCGTCCATGCCGTCGATGAAATTCATGGAATTGGTGATTCCGACGATCCACATGAGAGTGAAAACGATATTCAGCGCGTATCCCCACCATTCCAGGGGAGGGAAGAGGGCCAGGACGATTCCGTGGAGTATCAGAAAAAGGACGACCAGGATCTGTATCAGTAGTTTCAAGGTCGCCGATATCTCGCGGCGGTCGTCCTCCAGGCTGACCAGGGCGATGACGATGCTGCTACCCATCACCAGCACCATGCTGTTGGTGAGGACCATGTTGGCGACCAGGGAAGAGATGAACGCGATCACGACGGCAAGGCCCCCGAGGAGAGGGGTGCTCTTCTTGTGAATTTTTCTGTCCCCCGGAGAATCGAGTATGTCGAACCGGCGGGCGATGCGGATCATGATCGGAGTAAGAATAAACGAAAGGGATGCCGCGAAGAACAGGATGTATAACCATCTGCGTCCCGATTCGAACCAGAAGTCGCGGACGGGAGGAAGGAGGAGCGAGCAGAAGACCAGAATTGCGGCGATCCATGCCGCGCGCGACGGAGTCGGACTGCTGCCTGCCGTATCTTCTTTTCTAATCAGATCCGGCTGCATGCTTCCTTCATTGCTTCCGTGACGGTACGGATTTCGTTTTCGTTCAGTCCGGGATAAATAGGCACGGAAACGGATTTTCTCCAGGCTGCCTCCGTGTTAGGGTATCCGAATAATCCGAGGTATCCGTGCAGAGGTTTGAAAACGGGTTTCCGGCAGCCTACTCCCATCTCCTGCATTGCCTTCAGGAAAGTTTCCGGAGGCCGGGGGAGGACGTACCGGTAATAGATGTGATCGCGGTCGGGGCGCGTCTGCGGGACGGCTACCCCCAGCTTGCCGAGCGTTTCGTTGTACCTGCCGGCGATTTCCCTTCTCCTTTCGATGAAAGCGGGTAGCTTTCGCAGTTGGCTCCTTCCCAGGGCGGCTTGAAAATCCGTCATCTTGTAGTTGAACCGGATCCGGTAATTCGCCTTGCCGTCGTATTCGCGGAGGTCCCGGATGCTTTCCATGAGGCCGCCGTCATTGGAAACGGCCATTCCGCCTTCACCCGTTGCGATCACCTTTGTGGCATAGAACGAAAAAATAGAAATCAATCCGCGGCTGCCGGTGAAGCGTCCTTTGTAGAGGCTGCCCACGGATTGCGCGCAGTCCTCGATAACGGGAACTCCGAGAGAAATGACTTCGTCTAAATCCGCTGCGGTTCCGAAAAGATGGGGAACGATAATTGCTTTTGTCTTTTTCCCGATCCTCCGCGCCGTATCAACCGCGTCCAGATTGTAAGTGAGAGGGTCTATATCCGCCGGGACGGCTTTTGCTCCCGTATAATGGACGGCGTTGAGGAGGGCGGAGCAGACAAAGCTGGGGACGACTACCTCGTCTCCCGGGCCGGTTCCGAGCGCCGCGAGGGCGAGGTGCAGCGCTGCGGTGCCCGAGCTTACGGCTGCTCCGTGCCGGACACCGATAAAACTGCAGAGGTCCCTTTCAAACAGCGCGACCTGCTCGCCCTGGGCGAGACATCCCGACGCGAGGGCCTTGTCAACTTCTTCGCGGTCCTGCGGGTCTATGAAGGGTCTTGAATGCGGTATCACAGAATACGTGTCTCTCTTCCCTCAAGGTAAAAGACCTGCGTCGCAATCAGGAAATGAGTGGCCCTTAGCCCTTTGCCCTTAACCTTTCTACAGATTCACAAAAAGCCTCAGCGGCGAGAATGCTTCGGCGTATTGAGTCCGCCCCTGGATTCCACGGAAGATGGCGGTCGATTGCGCCACGTCCGCTATGGACAGGCCCTCGATATTGGTTTTCATCACCTGGGAATTGTGCGCCATCAGGGCCTGGATTTTGACCGCCATCACGTCCTTGATGTCCACGAAGACGGTAGGCAGGAAGTTCTGGGTCGTGGGCACTTCGTAAAACATGACGTTCCGGACATACCTGGTCGCGGATACGGTCGCTTTATGGAGCGCGCGGTGGTCCTGATGGGTATCATCGCCAAAGTTCACGAATATGAAGTCCGGCGCGATCTTCTTCAGGAGGACTTCGGTATCGTGGACGAGCTGGTTCATCTTCGGCGTCAGCTGCGTATCCTCATATTCGCCCCAGATAACTTCCTTTGCCCCGATGATTTCGGCGGACCGAAGCTGTTCATCGTTCCTTGTTTTCGGATCGCCTCCTCTTCCCCCCCGGGTCATAATCAGCAGAAAGACCTCGTGGTCGTAACGTGCGTATTTCGTCAGCGTGCCGGCGCAGCCGATTTCAATATCGTCCGGGTGCGCCCCGATGGCGAGAATCCTCATGCGCTTCTCCTCAGGATGGAAAGACTGTCCTCTCCATGGTTCATGACGAGATCGATGACCGACATGAACGGCTCGAAATCGCCGAAAAGTTGTGAATAGACCGGATGCTCGTATTTCTGGAAGATCACCCGGACCCCCGCATCTTTGTACAGATCGAGATTCATGTAATCCTTGCCGCCGCTCCCCGCGAGATAAGTGTCCCCGCCGAGTTTAGATGTTACGGCGATGAGTCTCTGATCCGGGTCCTCCGGAAAATCGCCCAGCTCGGAAGCGACGTACATCGGGGTGGAGATGCCGAGAATTGACGCCAGTTCCCTGACTACGTGAATATTCAGTCCGGAGATGAACTTCCACTCGGAAGAAAAAACGGATTCGAAAAACGGCTCCATTTTTTTCCAATACGGAGCTTTCCGGTAATTTGAGGTGATGGATTGCCTCTGCCTGTGCTGCCATTTCTCCCGGTTATTGACTTCCACTTCGATTATTCTCTGCGGGAATTTATAAAGGACCGGGACCGTCAGCCACTGCCAGCCGTCTGCCGTCTTTATCCTGTTGCGGTTCTGCCATTCGTTTTTCTTGAACTGCACGGTATCGAGCAGTACGAACGCGTCCGCACGGTCGATTTTGTCGAAATAACCCAGCCAGGGAAGATATTGAGGCTGGTGGATGGAGACGATCATATTCAAAGGCTCAAGGCTAAGGGCAAGGGGTAAAGGTTCAAGTGATCAGTTGATGACCTCGAAAAAACTTCCAACCCTCATTTCAAGACGTACTACGGGTCGGGGTCAGGAAATCAAGAAGATCTCATAAACACTGGATTCCGTGTCGAGCACGGAATGACAGAAATTGCGCTTTAATCAGAATTGACGTCCTGTAAGTATCTTTTCACACTTGAAAAGTCATTCCGGCCGGCGAGCCGGAATTCAGGTTTTTTCCCTGGTCCCCGCTTCCGCGGGGAGACTTCTGCCGAATCACGCCTGCCCGGGGCAGTTTTCTTCAAAAATCCTGTAATAAGAGTATGTTGCTAAATCAGAAGAGGGTAGCTTTGTCAAGTCAAATACGGCTACTCCGGACGTAAGAAAATCGGATTGGAAACGATATTGCCGAATCCCTGCATATCCATGCGGTAATAAACCATTTCTCCTGGACGCGTTTCGGTATCTTCATAATCCAGCGCCAGAGGCAGGGTCCCCTGCAGGGTCCTGACCACGCGTCCGGAACGGATCAGCCGCACCGTGGCTTTTTCCTCCGCTCGGCCCGTACCCGAGACGGCGACCCTGACGCGCGGGATTCCCCTAATTTTCACGTCGTCTCCGGAAAAGGCCATGTTTCCGTCAGGGGAGGCTGCGGAAAATTCGTCAAGGCGGGGAAGCTTCGGATGGCGCCCCTGCACGGCATAAAATTTTCCGTGTTTCAGGGCGGAAAGAATCTCTTTTTTATTCTTCTCCCGGACAAGAAAGACGGTCTGATAATCCCCGAGATTCCCGTTCTCGCCATCACGATGGTAATCGGAGGTGGCGATGCCCCAGGGAGGAGTATCCCGGAATCCCTTGCAGAATTCCATCAGGGCGATGTCCCAGACGCCGCCGGGGTCGGTAACGGTGATGCGGTCGCCGTAAATAGAGGCGAAACCGGTATATCTTTTCGAGTCTATCAAGGCATCGGGGTAGGGCTGCGTGCTTACGCGCACAGGCCCCATCTGCCTGACACCCGACCGGGTTTCCGGGTAATTCCAGAACGTCATTCCGCCGCGCCGGCCTACATAATCGATCAGGCGCTGATACGGCTCGATACCCTTTTTGCCCCCATAAGGATCAAAAAAATATTTTTCCGAGAGAACTCCGTTAACGATAAATGTCCCGCACACGGCCATGACGGCGAAGCCGGCGATGCGGTAAGCGCCGCGCCAGCGCAGCAGCGGGATGGAAACGGCCAGGGCGCCGCCGAACAGGATTATTTCGAGGACATTTATTCTCCTGCGGGGGAAATTATGGATGACCGGCAGTCCCCGGTAATCCTCGGGTTTTTCCAGTCCGATCGTCAGAATTCTTTTTTCGGGGTCGTGCGCCGTCAATCCGTTCCAGATATTTCCCGTCCAGTAATAAAAGGGCGCGCTTTCCGTTCCCGGGATGACGATCATGTCGGGATATTTTTCCGCGGCGGCTTTAACCGCGTTGAGAAATCTGTCCGGCCCCTGTTTGAGGATGGAGTTCTGCTCCACTCTTTTTTTCAACAGCCCGCGCAGGGGAGGGATCCCGTACTCCATCACCATCAGGTCGTGGTCGTTGATGAAGAGAGCGCCGATCCGTTTCTCCCTTGCCTTCAGAACCAGCTCCTCCACCGAATAAGCTCCGTCGCTGAAAGTGGTCCGGGTATCCATGACGGCAGGCACCTGGATGTATTCGGCTGAAGCCGCTTCGAAAAAAAAGAAAAAAGCTGCTAAACCTAATGCCAATAATCTGATTACGGACACTATGCGATCCCCTTCGCGATCAGAAGATCCCTGTAGAGACGGTCTACCTTCTCAATCATAGAATCGGTGCCGAAAGAAGAAGCTTTAGTTTTCCCGCGCTGACCCATGCAGTTTCTTTTTTCAGGATCGCCGAGCATATCAAGAATGGAGGTTGCGAGGGCGCGGGGATCGGCGGCGGGAACGAGTACCCCGTTCAGGCCTTCTTCGACCAGGTCGGGAATCCCCCCGATGCGGCTGGCGACAACCGGCAGTCCCATGGACATTGCCTCCACAACAGCCTTGCCCATTCCTTCATTGAGAGACGGGAAAGCAAACACGTCGAATGCGGCGAGAACCGCCGCGACATCGGGCCGCCACCCCGGAAAGATCACATTATTTTCGATGCCGAGGGCGAGGGCGAGTTCTTTCAAATCATCCTCAAGTTCGCCCGAACCGAGGATGACGAACCTGGTTTCCGGCTTCTCCTTCAGCACCAGGTTTGCCGCTTCGAGCAGGTATCGATGACCTTTAATTCGGGTGAGCCGTCCCACGGCGCCGACCACCGGGCATGAAGGCGGGATCCCCAGGTCCTTTCTTGCCGAAACGGAATCGATCCGGCCGGGCGTGAAGGGCGCGAGGCCGACACCGCTGTGGATGGTAATGAATTTCTCTTCGGGGCCGACTCGGAAGCGAAGGTGATCTTTTCTTTCGCCGTCCGTCAGCATTATTATCCGGTCCGTCAAACGGGCGGCCAGCCTCTCCAGGATAACGAAAAATTTTGTCTCCGGACCGGCGAAATAGCCGTGGAACACGTGGCCGTGGGGTGTATGGACCACGATCGGGACGCGGGCCAGCGCCGCGGCGAATCTCCCAAGGACCCCGGCCTTGGAAGTATGCGTATGGACGATCTGGGGGCGGATGCGCTGGAAAAGCGATGTCATCCGCAAAAGGGAGCGCACGTCCTGAACAGGGCTTATGCTCCTTACCAGGTCGGGATCGGTGAGAATGGAAACGCCGGCCGCTTCCAGGGCTGAAAGGCTTTTGCCCGCCGCCTCCCGCTCCAGCAGGGTCATATTCGACTCGTGGGAAGGGCCTTTGATGACGCTGACATCATAATTCATGCCGCGGAGGCCTCCGGCCGTGAGCAGGGTGTTTTCGGCCGAACCTCCCTTATCGATGCGCGTTATAACGTGAACGACCCTGATTCCTTCCAATCCCCTCAGCCTCCGTTCCCGAAAAAGCGCGCATGCCAGGATTGGAACACAATCAGGTTCCAGATCTGCCAGGAGCTTTCGTCCCGTCCCGAAAAAAAGCGGTCTCTTAAACGTTGTACCGCATCCGGATCGAGAATCCCCCCCCGGCGGATGCGGCTGGGCGATAAATAATCATCAGCTAAAAATTTAAGCTCCCCCTTCAGCCATTTTCCCGCGGGGATTTCAAACCCCCACTTGGGGCGGCGGTGGAGGGAAGGGGGGAGAATGTTCTTGAAAGCCTCGATGAATATATGCTTCCCTCGGCCGTTCCGGATTTTCCAGCGCTCGTCCAGGGAAAACGCCAGCTCGCAAAACCGGTGGTCCAGGATGGGCACCCGGACTTCGAGAGAGCTGAGCATGCTCATGGCGTCCACCTTATGCAGCATGTCGCCGGGGAGGGATTCCTTGAGGTCGGCGTACAGCATCCGGTTGACGGCCCCGTTCCGGTATTCACCCAGCCTTGCCGCCAGTATTTCCTTGCCGAGATCGCGGTTGATTACAGCCGGCGGCCTGAAAAGGTCCTCTCTCAATTCCAGCGGGAATATCTCGTTCCAGTAGTAGAATCGCTCCTCGAAGGAGTCCTTCGCCCCCCGGACAAACTTTTTCGCCCTCCGGGAGTATTCGAGCAGGCGGCTGTACCGCGATTCGGGCAGCAGAGACACGGCCGGTTCTATAAGCAGCCGGCGGAGCGGCAGGGGGATAAGTTTATAGCGCTGATACCAGTGCTCTCCCGAGTACATGCGGTAGCCGGCAAAGAGCTCGTCTCCCCCATCCCCCGAGAGAACTGCTTTTACCTCGCGCGCCGTCTCCCGGGAGACGATGTATGTCGGAACCGCCGAGGAATCGGCGAACGGTTCGTCGAACGACTCAATCACCCGGGGGACCGCATCCAGTACATCGCGGCTTTCCAGCTTGAATTCACGGTGCTCCGTACCGTACATCGCGGCGACGTCGCGGGCGTACGCGGTCTCATCAAAGAGAGGCATATCCGCAAATCCGATAGTGAAGGTCTTTACCGGAATACTCGACTTCCTGGCCATCAGCGCCGCGATGATGCTCGAGTCGATCCCGCCGCTGAGGAACGCGCCGAGAGGCACGTCGGAGATCATATGCGATGCGACAGCGCCTTCCAGGGTGTTAAAGAGAGCTTTTTTGGCTTCTTCGAAGTCTCCTCTGAAGGCGTCGGAACCGTCCTTCGTTAAATTCCAGTACGGCTTTTCTGTTATCTCTCCATTCCTGAAAACAAGGAAATGCCCCGGCTTCAGTTTGTTTATTCCTTTGAAGATTGTGTGCGGGGCGGGAATATAGTTAAACGTCAGGTAAAGTTCAAGGGAGTTCCAGTCTATTACGCGCTTGATTTCGGCGTCCTGGAGAATACTCTTGATTTCCGAAGCGAACAGGAAAGAATTGCCGAATCGGCCGTAAACGAGGGGCTTGATGCCGATCCGGTCCCGGCAGAGGACGAGGGATTGCGAGCGCGCGTCCCAGACGGCGAAGGCAAACATTCCTTCCAGCCTGCGGAATCCGTCAACTCCCTCATCCTCGTATAAATGGACGATCGTCTCGGAGTCGGTTCTTGAGCGAAAGCGGTGTCCTTTTCCTTCCAGTTCGTTCCGGAGAGACGGGTAATTGTAAATCTCGCCGTTAAATACGATCCAGACGGTGCCGTCTTCGTTCGAAATCGGCTGGCGTCCCGCCTCCGACAAATCTATTATGCTGAGCCTGCGATGCCCGAGGCCTATACTGACCTTATTCCGGGAATCGGCGTTCTGCAAAAAAAATCCTTCATCATCCGGTCCGCGGTAAAAGAACGCGGAGGTCATGCGCCGGAGGAGTTCCTGCTCGATCGGCCGCCCTGTCAAATCCAGTTTTCCGCAGATGCCGCACATGGTTCAATCCTGCAGAAGGGATTCAAAGCTGTCGACATTTTTCTCCCACGAATACTTGGTTTCCGCAAACTCCCTGCATCTAATGCCGATCCGGTCTCTCCAGCCGGGTTCCTTCCTTATTTTCAGGCACTTTTCTATTATAAGCTCGGCAATCGATTCCGGTCGGGTATCCCTAAACAGCCAGCCCGGCTCGAGTGCTTCCAGAATCTCGAGAGTCCCGCCGACAGGAGTTCCTAGGACAGGCGTTCCCGACGCCAGTGCTTCAACCGTTACCAGTCCGAAGCCCTCAAGTTCGCGGGTGGGTAAAATGAACAGGTCTGCCATACTGTAATAATCGGAAAGAGATTCTTCGGGGATAAATCCCACAAAACTGATATGGCCCTCTAGTCCGAGCATTTCCGTGAGGTTCATGAGATCGTTTTTTAACGGACCTTTGCCAGCCAGGACAAGATAGGCTTCGGGCACCTTATGAGCCACAGCCTTCATCGCAGTAACAAGGTTCTCGAGACCCATTCTGGACACTAAGTTACGTACAGTGAGTAATACAATTCTATTCTGCGGGATTTTCAGATCTGTACGAATATTCCTCCTGTTTTCTGCAGGGTGGAATTTATCCAAGTCCGCTCCGCCGGGAATAATGCGTATTTTGTCTCCATTCACGCCGTATGCATTGATTAGCTTGTCATGAGTAAAGCGGCTCAGCACTACGATCAGATCTGATTCGTTCAGCGACCTGCTTTCCATATAACGGCGCAGGCTAAGGTTAAGCAGATAAAATAATTTACCCGTGAGGCGTTGCGGTTCAGTATTTCTGGTCTTAAATTCTTCAAAAGAAAGGGAGTGGCAGGTGTAAATTTTTTTCACATTGCGGGCCGCGGGTGAGCGCAGAACAGCATATGAAGTGAACGGCTGATGAGAATTTATGAAATCGAAATTCCACGTTTTCTGCAGATCCTCGTAGCATGCCCGGGCGTTCTTCAGGGTCGCAGCAAAATAAGAAAGAGGACTTTGCAGATCAACGGCATATCTCCATTCGGGAACGAGCGAGATCGTTTCCCGGTCGGATGCATGAGATGGCAGTCTCCGCGTCAGGACGTGAACGGAATGCCCGCGTCTTGCCAGGCGTGTTGATTGTTCGAACAGCACCCGCTCGGCTCCGCCGACAACGCTGGCAATCGATACGTCGGCTGCGAACAGGATATTCATTTTTCGGAAATTACTCGGCATATGACGGAAGTAATATTATCTGCAAAATATTTAATCTAAAATTGACGCACATGAGAAAGCCCGCGCGATCTTCATTTCAAGTAAAAGTATGTATTCCAATTCTCTTTTTTGAAATAAGCCCCAACCGGTTTTGATAAATTGAAATAAATTACTGTCCCTGCAACTTCCATTGTTTCATTGGAGATGCCCTGGTTATCCAGAAAGGAAAGAAATTCCTTCTCTAACCTGTTTTCATTACTCCTGAAAACAAAAGCTGAATCGAGCGAATCTTTGACATGTTCTGTGAAATGAGGTTTTCTATCGCTGAACGGTTCGTTAAAGGGCAATAGCACTGGAGAACCGATCAGGTTGCCTTTTCCTAAAAACATGATTGGATAACCTGTCCAATATGATGAGTAGAAATATTTTATTCCATTTCTTTCCATAGCGGAAATAACTGGGATGGGATCAAAACGGGGCGAATTGAATTCCTTAATCCACCCTGTAACCTGAAAGGCGCTCAATATAATCAAAATAAGAAAAGAGGCCTTCTTCAACTTAAGAGTGTTTCCGATAAGGCTTAGAAAGACAACAGGAAGTACGAAAAAAAGAGGTACTATGTGGCGGACGGAATGCAAGCTAGCTGCCAAGATGAGAATTAAGAAAAAAATAATATAGAATGCAAACTGCCTGTGTAATTGATATGTGGTGTATTTTTTAGTGGTTTGTCTAAAGCAGGAGGCGATATATCCTGAGCATATGATAATAAGGATCAGTCCTGCTGTTATTTGGATCGTGGAACCGCATATGTCGGGTGTTATAAGCTGTCCAAATATTAAGGGCGCGTTTGAAGTCCAGTTTATGAGATACTTGCTTTTCTGGAGACAAATATTGCTTATAACATCCATTGGGAGTGCGACAATATCATCTCTTCCGATTAATAATGCATTGCCTGCGGCACGGGTAAATGTTCCTCCGCCATATAAGATATTATGAAAAATCAACGGAGATATGCCTATAAATCCACCCAATCCGAATTGAAAAAATGTTCTTGAACGATTATCTCCAAGGCATAAGGTCGGTACAGCAAAAGCAAGTATTGCGGGAATAATATAAAACTGAATATATAAGAAGAAACCGCAGATAAGACCTAAAAAGAAAAAAGCAGTACCATTATGTATTCCGATAGATTGATCCCTGATTTTCCAACTTAACAGTATAACCAAAGCTGTGCCCAGGAACGACTCTCCATAGCCGCCGTATGCTGCCATGGTAGTATTAAAAACAATATAGGGTGAAAAAAGCAGGAACAGAACACCAACAGATGCTCTTTGACAATCGAAGAGTCGCACGTAAATAAAATAAAACAGAAAAAAGGCGGGAAAAATGATGAGCATCATCGCAATACGGAGCTGTAAAAATCCGGCATCGAAAAGCTTGAAAATAATTGCTGCAATATAAGCAACAGGAGCACCGGCATAATGTGCTTCCCAGCAGAATATGGGAAATTCTTCCAGAACAGCGATTTTCTGAGCCATCATGCCGAAAACAGCCTGATCGGCATCACCAAGCTGTCCGGCCGGCGAAAAAAGGAAAAAAATACGCGTCAGGAAAAACAGCGCCGCTAAAAGTATGAGGTGGTAAACCGTGGAATGCGAGGGCCTGAAATTCAATCTATTCTGCATAATACAGCACCACAATAATCATCCTCACGGTTTCGGAATGGACTGATCTATTACAGAGGCAATTCTTTTCGCGAATAATTCTATTGAGAATTGTCTCACTCGAGATAATCCTTTCATTGACATTGATTGTCTTAATTCATCATCTGCTATAATCAGTATTATTTTATCGATAAAATCATTCAGCCTGGAAGGATCAAAGAGACATCCTGCTTCACCCAGAACTTCAGGTATAGCTCCACCATTAGATGCGAACACTGGTGTCCCACAGGCCATAGCCTCGGCGACCGGCAGACAGAATCCTTCATATAGCGAGGGAGTGACAAAAACATCGGCAGCGTTATAAAGAACCGGCAACTCCTCATCCGGAACATTCGGAAGAGTAATGATCCGATCGTTATGAACTATACCGTTGCACCTCAATTGTTCTTCATCTGCACCCGCAAGAACTAGTTGAATATTTTTCTTGGCTTCTTCGGGAAGCGAAAGATATCCATTCAGAAGAAAGGGAATATTTTTATGGGGTTTTGAGTTGCCTACATAGAGAATAAATCTGCCCTTGATTTCCGGAAACAGGATTTTCCTGCGGGCGGCCACATCCAGCGGGGGCAATGTCCGAAACCGGTTCAGATCTACTCCGTTATAAACGACCCTGATCTTTTCGGGTGGAGTATGAAAAACACGCAAGATATCCTTCTTCGTATTTTCCGATACGGTGAGAACAGTCTTCGCTTTTTTGCAGAACAGTCGGCCTGCAAGGCGGTAATACGCATTCAGAACAAAGCCGTTCCGCCTTCTATAGACGGGGAGTGTGAAAAAA
Organism: Syntrophales bacterium; assembly: GCA_028712885.1. Taxonomy (GTDB): domain Bacteria; phylum Desulfobacterota; class Syntrophia; order Syntrophales; family UBA4778; genus JAQTPK01. The sequence continues at coordinate 12,726 of JAQTPK010000020.1, forward strand.
TGGACATCGTGTATTGTGTTAATTGCAGGGCAGGGGGCCAAAACAGGTAACTTATAGTAGGGAGAGAAAAAGAGATCGGCTCCGATGGTGTTCAAGTATCCCGGCAGGCTTACCTGATCCCATACAGTGACGGATGATTCAGGGATTACATGGTATCTTATGCTGCCTCCGGCGAATTCAAGATTCGCAGCTCGGTTTAGAAGAAGAATATATTCTGTTTCCCGGTCCAGCTTGTTCAGAGATTTTAAAAAATTATGGAGAAAGCGGCCGATTCCTGTCATGCCACCCTGGAGTTCGCGGCCATCGATAACTATTTTAGCCATGATATATATACCCGATCTGATACGACTTAAGTATCTTTAGACCTCTTTAGTCCGATTTCTATTCAATAATCCCTGCCTTGATCATCTGAAACCCGCCGGAAAATCCGGACCATTTTCTCGACATGCGACTCAATCCCGAAGAAATTCGCGGCCTGTTCGGCTTCCCTGGATATCAGGTTCCACAAGGCTTTATTACGGATGAGATCCATAAGGGCCCTGGCGACTGCATCCGGATCGTTTTCAGGGACCAAGATGCCGTTCCGCATGTGTGTTACGATTTCCGGAACGCCCCCCGATCGAGTGGCGATAACGGGAAGTCCGCTCGCCATAGCTTCCACGACTACCCGGCCGAACGGTTCACGGTTGGACGGCAGGACCATTACAGCTGCCGCCCTGTACCATGGCCTTACATCTTCGACGTGGCCAATCCAGTGGATCCGTTCGGTGAAAGGCGAGAGCGCCGTTCTTTTCTGAAGTTCATCCCACCAGTCCGGGTCGGAAGGATCCTTCCCTCCCACGCAGATCAGGTGAGCATCCTTTTCCATTCCGGCTGTTCTTTCAAATGCTTCCAGGAGGACATCATGTCTTTTCCATCGTGAGACCCGGGAGACCATCAGAATGGATATCCAGCCGGCATTGATCATCTCGGGTCCTGCAATCCCTTCCTCTCTCAACCATTTTAGATCCAGACCGTTATGAACGATATCTATCTTGTCACGGAGCCGGCGGGAAAAGCGAAGCGACGTTGCCCGGCTGTTTACGACGATATGGCGGCACAGGCGAGTGATAATGGCATCCAGATATGGATCGGAGTCGATAACTCTGCAGTGCCAGACAGCCGGAATGGAACACAGGTGCCCGACCAGCCCGCCATAAAATGCGGCCCTTGATCCGTTCGCATAGATCAGATCGATATTCCGGTTCCGGCAAATCTTTACAAACTTTAAAGTGCTCTGGATTACTCCTGCCGAGCTTAGGGGATTCAGGGGAGCTAAAGGTACAATCTCCGTGGCAATCCCGGCGGCAGAAGTTTTTTTTGCGAGTTCGCCCTCGCACGGCACCGCGGCGATAGCCCGGTAATCCTCCGGCAAACGGGAAATCAGCCCCAGGAACGAATGCTCGCCACCCCCCAGGAAAGAGGCATGGTTTGATATAGCGAGTATACGCTTAGTCATGGAAAATCCCCCTGAGACGCCCTGCATCCATTGCTGCGTCCATTATGAATTTGACCAACGGCAGAAGCAGGAGCGAACGCAACGGGGCATTACTTTTTTTCCAAACGGAGTGGTTTCGTAGATATTGCACCAGAGAATACAGTAAAAAGAACGCCGGGATCGTAATCAGCCATCTCATCGAAAGAGCCAGGCACAAGGATGAAAATAAGCCGAACTTGACTGTAAGTGATCCTCTCAGCACAGAGAACCAGTTCGCTTCTGCATACTCGCCCGTATGGACGACCCCAATTTCAGCCCGACCCCGTCGCAAAAACCATCGCCAGATTTCCCGAAGACTCCCCCTTGCCCTGTGTTCGACCACGGCGTCCGGCGCGAAGACGCATTTCCCGTCGCTGCAGGCCTTCTTGGCCAGAAGATAATCTTCCCCTCCCGTTTTGAGACGATGATCGAACCCGCCGACCGCCTCTATGACCGACCGGCGGTACGCGCAGTTCAGTGTGGAGATCTCGATTGTGCTTCTTTGTTCTCCGCGCGCCTTAATGATTCTTCCTATACCGCCGCCCGGGAAACCCAAAATTGACTCCACCCAGCCGATTGCGTTTGTATCTCCGGGAACAGTAACCCCCCCTTGGACACCCATAACGGACGCATCTTCAAAAGGCCTCAGGAGATTATCCAGCCACCCGTCATTTATGCGGCAATCGTCGTCAACAAACACAATGATGCCGCCGGTGGATCCGGCCACGCTTAGATTTCTCGCATACGGAAATCCAAAATTTTTAACGGGATGAGGAATATAGGTAACACCCTCGATCGGATATGGATTATCAGTTTCTTCAACTACGACGATTTCAAACTCATGCCTTGTCCTCATCGATTTCAAATCATCTGTAATACGTTTCAGGTCCTGCCTGCGATCTCGTGAGCAGATGAGGATCGATATTCCCGGTTGATACGCACCAGAGCTCATAATGGCAATAACCTTGGTAATGCGAGGACCTCATTCATTTTCGTTGCGGTCCTGTTCAAAAAGCGTGTCGCGCAATAATGCAGCACGGCGCGACCATGTATGGCCTGCGGCAAAGGCGCGTACGGCATCCGCTCGGGCGCGATCACATGCGTTCAATGCCATGAAGGCGGCTTCGGCGTATTCCTCGGGAGACGACCCTATGTGGAGCCATTGCCGCATTTCCATGGCGCGGGGATGCGGCGTGCTGGCGATCGGCCGGCCGGCCGCCAAATATTCGTATAGTTTCGTCGGATCACCTGCAGAGGTAGCCGAGGGACGATAAAGGAGCAGGCAGAGGTCGGCGTGCGCGAGGTACGACGGAAGCTCTTCGTAAGGCCGGCGCCCCAGAAGAAAGACGTTGGACGGGAGTTTCGTCGGAACGGACTGATCGTTTCCTCCGCCGATCATGCAGAACGATACCTGGGGGAGGCGTCCGGCGGCTGCGACAAGCGCGGGCCAGTCGATCCATGCCGGATTGTAACTGCCTATGTGAACAGCCCTGGGTTCGGGAATGCGGGCGTATTCGGCCGGCTTCGCTATGCTCTCCGGTTCACGAAGACGGGCCAGAAACTCGTCGCTGACCGCGTTGGGAAGATGGAAAACAGCCTCCACCCTGCGGGCAGCCTCTTTCTCCAGCTCGCGGCTGACGGCGATAACGCCGTCCACTTTGTTCAGAATGTCCATGCGATAGACAGGCATTTTCATATCAGTAGAGAAACTCTTTTGATACAGATCCCAGCGCTCCGTCCAATCGAACCAGCAGGGGTAACCCGCCCGGCGGGCAATGCATGCGATATACTCATCCTCCGGGTCCGACAGCACCACAACCGTATTTCCGTCCTGCCGAAAACAGGAGCTGACCATCGACCATCGGGAGCGCTGATTGAGGTAGCGGATCGGCCGCAGTCTCTGCCCGGGCAGACGGCGGACGGGTGTGAGTACATTCATCGCGGCGTCGGGATGATGCCAGGCCAGGGGGCGATTCTCCAGCCTCCACGCGGCCGGCGGAGCATTGACCAGGACCGTCCGGCAGTCCTCCAGGCCGGCAAACGCCAGCGGCAGAAGCACCTTTCTTGCCTTGCGGTCATCCCACCAGGAATTTTTGCAGAAATAGACAAGCGTTCGCATCGGTTTCACTGTTTGTCAGGCGAATCAATTATCGAGATGCGCTATTCGCTTCAGTTTTTCTCAGCACAAAAAAACGGTGATAAGGAAATTCAAATACTTTGTATGTCTTGACGATGATCAGACCGGAACGGCTGATTTCGAATTCTATTCTCCCCCGTGGACAGCCTTTCTTTCCTATTTCCCAGTAGTGCTCTCCGTCAAATTCATGCCTGACAGGCCGGTGAAAAGGGTGGGGGACCAGCCTTCTGATCGGCTTGATTTTCGGCAAATCGATATGGATTCTATAGACGGTGGTGACGTCGGGCAATGATAAGATGACGCTTCCTTGGGCGATTCTGCGGATCTCTTTCAGTGTTTCGGGGAATTTCTCGAAGGGCAAATGCTCAAGGACTTCACAGCACGAGACAAGGTCGAAGGATTCACTCCGAAATGGAATAGCTGATACGGATCCGACTGTATCGGGTCGCAGGTCATGAGCCATGTCCAGCGTAATAAGGTTTATCTTCTTATCTCTCAGGTATTTCGACACAAAACCGTTGCCGATTCCTATTTCCAGCATTTTCTTCGGCTTCAGCGAAATGATTTCATCGATCTGATGCCAATAGCTGCAAAATCGCTCTTTGGTATCGTAATTGCGATCGAAGCAGGAAGAGGACAACGGAGGAGGTTTCATAAAGATGCCAGCTTCTCTTTAATAAGCGTGATCATTCCGTATCCGAGAAAGCGGTCCAGCACAAAAGACGCGAATATATAACTCAGGATACCGATGCCAACAAGAAAAAAGAATTCCGGGATACCGCAAGGTTGCAGGGCTGTCTGAAGAATGAGGACGAGGGCTGCCATGATGCATGAATACGCAAGTGGAATTGCCACCCTTTTGCACAAAGCGGAAATCCTGCATCCGGTCGCGGAAATGACCGTGGCGCAGAAGCCGAGAGATGATACGGAGATGCTCAAAAGGACGGATATGGAAACGCCTAAAATACCCAAATGCACCGCGAGCGGGTAAATGGAAATAACCAGCAGAATGAGCCTGACCAGCTGCCATTTCGTGTCGATGCCTGGTCTCCCGATCGCATTGAAAACCGGCCCGGTAGTTGCCGCGACCGACCTTGCCAGGCCCGCCAGAACCAGAACCCGCATTGCGGGGACCATCGGCATCCATTTTTCCCCCATGAAAAGACGCGTGAACTCGGGAGCAAGGAGGAAGATTCCAGCGGCGAGGGGGATGGAAATGCATGCCGTGACCTGAAGGACATCGAGATAGGCCGCTCTCAATTTCGGAATATCGTCCTGAAGTTTAGCATAGGCCGGAAATGTTACCTGGGTGAGCATATGTGTTACCTGGGTGGCGGGAAGGTTCGATATGTAATAGGCCATCTGATAAAGTCCGAGTGCTGCGGCTCCCAGCCATTTTCCGACAAACAGATCATCTCCCTGAGTGACCAAAAAGACCAGGATACTCGACCCGGTCATCCATTTGCCGAAACCTACTATCTCTTGCAGTTTGTTTTTATCCAGAGAAATGCGCGGCCGGTAGGGATGTACAACGTAAGACAACAGAAGCCCGAAAAGATTGGCGGCCAACCCTCCCCAGACCAGGGCCCAGACATTTTTCAGAATAATCGCGAGGGTGATTGTAACAATCAAGTCAGCGAATGCAGTCCCGAACTCGTAAGTGAATTGTTTTTTGAATTCCAATTCTTTCTGAAAAAACAGAATGCCGATATTTCTGAAACCCGAAAGTATCGTGGTTGCGGCGATGACCCGGATTATGAGGGCTGAATCGGGTGAATTAAAAAACCGGGATATCAGGGGGGCGGAAAAAAAAAGGATCAGAAAAAGGATTACGCCTCTTGCCGCCGAAAGGGTCCAGGAGGTATCGAGGTGGCCTCTTGTGACGTCTTTCTTCTGGATCAAGAAGGTCTGAAATCCCGTCTGAGAGAAATTATCGACTACGGATATGGCGAGCATGGCAATCCCGAGGAGGCCGAAATCATCCGGGGACAGGAGCCTCGCCAGGACAATTGTCCTGAGAAACCCCAGACATCGATTTACGAGCTGGAGACTGAACAGCAACGCCCCCCCACGGAGCACCTTTGCCAAGATTGATTCGGTCGGGGGAGTCTGAATCTGTTGGATCATAGACATGCGTCGTCAGCCGAAAAATAACATATAGGTCGGGTGATTTTCTCGAGTTTAACCGCGCCTCAGTGCTGTCCGGAAACAGCCCGCGCTTTCAATCCTTCATGTTCTTCCTTCCGTTCCCTTTTTTCCAAGGCCGGTATCATGACGATCATCGCGGTCAAAAACCAGAACGGCTCCATAATCCGAACGATGATAAACGTATTTGCGCCTAAAGCATGAGTGAGCAAACCCGCAAATCCTCCAAGGAAACCGAGTGTCAGACCGCTGTACAGTGGATCTGAAGCTTCACGGTAGGCCCGCACGGCTACTCGAAAAATCGAGCCGATCAGAAACAGAAAAGCAATCAACCCGACCAGCCCTGTTTCCGCCAGTACGCGCGCGTACTGGGCGTCGAGGAAGCGGTATCCGGTTACGCCGAAGCCGATGACCGGGTGCCGCTTGAAATCGTTTGTCAGAACGATTTTCCATGACTGGAGTCTTTCAGATGTGGAGGTATCTATCCGGACACCTCCGACCATCATTTGACCCGATTCCGGCCTCTGCTTGAATGTATAAAGGACCCGGTCTTTTACTGTTTCCGGCACGATGAAGGGTGCCGCGATGAGAATTGCCAGAATGCATCCGGATATAAGAAGCTTCCGTTTGCTGAAGGCGAAAAGTACTATGAACATGGGGACCATGGCGAGCCAGGAGGCCCTGGAGAGAGTTGCCGCCAATGCAACCAGAATGAAAAGCAGGAGAATCCAGAAGAATGTCTTCGCCATCCACTTTCCATATCCGGCGAGTCGGAGACCGAGCAATACTGAAAGCATCAGAACAAGATAGCCGCCGAGGGTATTCGGCTCCCCCTCCGGGCCCTCAAAAGGGGCGGAAACGCGCACTCCGCTTGGGATCTGTGATATCGCGACGATGCAAACAATGAAACATACAATGAGCATGATATTGGTAAAGCGTTCGATCTGCTCTCTACTCTTGAGGTAATTGACCGCCATGAAATAGACAATGAAGTATTCGAAGTACTTGATGACGAAGAAGAACCCTGCGCCTCCCTTGACCCTGCCCATCATGAAGCCGAAAAGGGTGGAAACTACGCAGGCAAGGAAGTAATAGAAAATAGGTCCGTTAAGAGGCGTTTTCAGGAACAGCCCGAGGTCTTTCCGGACCGCCGTCTTCAGAAACCAGCCCACTCCCATGATGACCAGGAGGAAATCGTCAAGCCGCAGGGTGATTCCCCGGCCCCGGACGGATTCGCCGCCGACCCCCCCCACCATGAACTGCGGACTGAGAAGCATGGAAAATAACAGGAGGTAAAGGGCGAGCTCGCCGCTGATGAAACTCACGACGGCGATGATTATTCCAAGTACGATGGCACCTGCGACGACATAGGAGAATTTGGCTATAACAAATCCGGCCGCCAGAGTCAGGACAACGGCGAGGGCGATGAGGGGGATCGACTTGGGATCGTTTTCGGATTGCAGCATGCTGATGGGCAAATGGCTAAAGGCAAAGGGCGAAAGTCTTTAGACCTGTTTTTCGTTATTCCTGACCAACCTGATCCCGATATGTTTTCTCGGGAATGGAGGACACTTTCTGGACGAAGCAGTCAGGATATAGTTTGCCCATGCCTGATTGTTTAATGTACTGCTGCGCCTCTTTCCTGGTAGAAAAATTTCCGACGTATATCCTATGCCAGACTCCCCGGCCGTCGATATTGACGCTTGCCCGGAACGGTTTCAGGCCTTTCCGCCCGAGCTCCGTTACGAGTTGTCTGGTTTCCCCCTCGTCCTGGTATGCTTTAACCTGAATTGTATAATTGTGTCCGGGCAACGTTGTGTTTGCCGCCTGATCACTTCCTTCGGCCGCAGCAGCTTTCTGCTCCGGCTTCGGGACCTCTTTTTGTCCAGGAGGTTGTGCTGCCTCCGAAGGGTTCTTCTCCGGAATTGCGGAAGCCGCCGCGCCCGGGGGCGCAGCAGGGGTTGAAGCTTGAATTTCCGGTTTGGACGGTGTAACGGGCGCCTGCGCATCCGGACTCGACTGCGGCTGTTTCACTTCCGGCCCGGCAGGGTCCGTTTCTGGAAGCTGTTCCTGGATAGGCTTCTTGACAGAGCTGCCCTTATCGACGACCTTCCCGGACGATCTCCAGAAAAGGAGCTTTTTCGGAGTGATGTATCCGGACTGATAGAGAATGCCGGATACCAGGAACAGGGCGGCGAGAATTGACAATGCTATTTTGAGCGCCTTGTTGCTTTGGCCTTCCTGCTGCATTTCAAAAGATTCCCGGGTTTCCTGCTGCTCCTTCCGGTCCTCTCCTTCGCTTTTCTCTTTTTTTCTCAGAAGCGAAAACAGGGAATTCCTTACCGCTTCGGCCGCGGCTATTGCCCTGTCTTTCAGCGATCTGGGCCTCTTTTCGTCTTCACTATAGTAATAGTAATCGCTGTCGAAGGAGGAGAAGTCACTGCTGATCTCCGCCCGGATTCCGTTCAGGATGATACCGAGAATGTTTGCTTTCACATTGTCGAGCTGCGCCTTGGCCCGCTTGAGGGCGTTTCTCGAGATCCTCCCGACGCGGTACACCAGGACGATCCCGTCGACCTTAGAGCTCAGGATAGCCGCATCCGTAGCCGCAAGCACCGGGGGGAGATCGATCAGAACGACGTCGTATTCCGCCCGCGCCCACTCGACGAAGTCGTTGAGGGTTTTGGAATTAATCAGCTCGGAGGGATTGAGAGGAATCGTGCCGCTTGGGATAATGTTCAGATTGTCTATCCCGGGTGTTTCGAGGATATCGTCGACATTGAGCCTGCCCATCATAATGTCTTCGATCGTCCGGACCGCTTTCTTGAACTCGTAATTTCCGAGCAGGACGTCGGTAAGACCGGGCGTCTGGTCTATGCCGAACAGGCCGGAAATAACGGGCCTGCGGAGGTCCGCTTCCACGAGGAGGACTTTTACTCCCGCCTGCGCCGTCGTGATTGCGAGGTTCACGACGGTCGTTGTTTTTCCCTCCCTCGGAGTGGCGCTGGTGAAGACAATGGTCTTGATATCGCCTTCGCGGCAGGCGAAATTGAGATTAGTGCGGAGCGAGCGGTAGCTTTCCGCCAGAGTCGAATGAGGCGCAAAATGCGATACGAGTCTGGAGACGCGCTCGCTCATGTCGTCTTTCATCCGGCCGGCGAATTCGTCGCCGAGCGATTCCCTGATCTCCTTTGAGCTCACGTGGGGAACGACCCCAAGCACGGGTATCCCGAGAAATTTCTCGACCTCCTCGATTGTGCCGATCGAGGTGTCGAACGTCTCGACGATGAAGGCGAACACAACCCCCAGGATCAGTCCCAGCAGAATTCCAACAAAAGCAGTTTCCATGGTCTTCGGCGGGTTGATCGGGATCAGCGGTTCGAGGGCCGGCCTGACAACCTGCACGTCTTCGATCTTCTCCGCTTCCTTGATCAGTGATTCCTGGTGCTTCTGTTCGAGGAGCGTGTAAACCTCGGTATTGAGCTTTACGTTCCTTTCCAGCCGGGCGAGTTCCAGCCCCTTTTCCGGCAGTGCCTGGATCTGATTATCGAGATCTTCTGTCTTATCCCGAAGGTCCCTTATGGCCTTGTCAAGGTTTTTTTCCTGAGAGGTAAGCTGTCCTTTCATTGTTAAAATGGTCTCACGGATCTTCTTTTTGAGATCCCGGACCACGGGATATTCATCTGTGTATGTCAGCAGGAGCGTGTCCCGCTCCAGCATCATTTGCACCAGTTTGTCATTCAGGGCCTTGTAAAGGGAAGACGCCTCGTCCAGGTAAAAGCTGTTGCTCGAAGTAAGGGGTCTGACCTCCGCCTGGTCCAGGGCTCTCTGAACGAGCTGAACCTTAATCTTGTCCGCCTGCACCTTTTCATATACTGTCTTGGTCTGTGTGTGCTGTCCGAGAAGGCTGGATACCTGAGCGTCGAGAGAGATAAGCTTGTTCTTTGCCCGGAATTCCCGCACCAGCTCCTCGGAATCCCTGAGCTTCTCCTTAATGACCTTGAGCTGCCCTTCAATGAACCTTTTCGCCTCGAATGTTCTGCGGTTTATTTCGAGGACGCGCTCGTCCTTGTAAACAAGAGAGATAGTATTGGCAATTTTCTGGGCGAACTTGGGCTCTTCGGATGTAAAAGAGATATTGATGAGATTGCTCGACCCTTCCTGCTCGGCGTCGGTTCTCTTTTTCAGATCGAGGATGATCTGCTGGTAACGGGGGTTGCCGCGTATTTCCTCGGAAGTGAGATTCGGCGGGATCAGGTTCAGGCGCTTGGCCGCAAGCTCGACGACATGGAGGCTCTTCAGGACCGCTACCTGGGTCTGGATATCTTCTCCCGTCTGCCCCCAGCCGAATCCCGGCATCATCATGCCGTACAGTCCGGACATCTGGCTGGATCGGTCTATCTTGATGCTGGCCGTTGCCTTGTACAGCGGAACCGGCGAGCTGATGATGGCGAAGAAAAAGCTGAACAGCCCGAGGGAAACCATCGTGAACGCTATCAGGATCTTTCTTTTCCTGAGAATGCGCCAGTAGTCCCTCAGGTTGAAATCATACTGGATCATAATCTTCTATCTGCCGGCTTCGGGCTTCCGGCTTCCGGCATTGGGCATTGGGCGTCAGGCATTGGACATCCGACCTCGGGTGACGGGGTCGTCAAAACCGTCATGCCGGACTCGATCCGGCATCCGGAACTCACTTAAAAATTGGATTCCCCCGCATAAAGTAACTTCCCAGCCTTCAGTCTCCTATCCACGCAACTTCGCAACCTCGCATCTTCGTCTTTTCTCACCCTCTCACCTTGTATCCTCAGGGCGGGAAAAGCGGGAGGTCATGGTTCGACTGGCTCACCATGACAAGTCTCCTATCCTCGGAACTTCGCAACCTCGCATCTTCGTTTTCTACTGCAGGCTCCTGATCCTCAGATGGGAATTAGGATCGAAGTAGTAGTCGCGATATCTGCCGGGATAGAACAGGTAATCCAGCAGCGGAACGGTGTTCGTGATGAACTCGTTGATGTCGCCGATTGTCCTTCTCGGGACATAGACAACGTCGCCGTTCTTGAGGGCGACGTTCTGGGACATATCGCCTCTCTTGAGGAGTTCGTCCATATCAGCGGAAATGATGAGCGGTTTGCCTCCGCGCTCCACGTATTCCCTGATGATCTTGATATCGGATTTGATCGCGATCTGCGTCATGCCGCCCGAAATGGAAACGGCAGCAAGCAGATCGGATGCATCCTTGAGACGGTAAATGCCCTGGGTCCTCACCTCTCCGAAGACGTAAATCCTTTCGCCGAATGTCGGGAGCTCCGGCACTGTGACGATATCGCCGTTATCCACAATAACGTTCTGGCTTACGTCGCCCCTGAACATCGCATCGTAAAGGTTCAGCGTGTATTTTCGTCCTCTTCTGACGAGCTCCACTTTCCGGAGGTCGGCGTTGCCCGATTCCGGTATGCTCATTGCACCCACGCTTGTTGCTACCACGTTGGAAGCGCTCATTCCGGTCACGCCCGCACCCCGTCCCATTGTGGGGCCACCAGCGATAACGATAAGATCGAGGACTGAGACTTTACCCTTCAGCGGGTATTTGCCCGGTCCCGATACCCCCTGCTGGAGGATATTGATCTGTCCGAACAGCAGGGCGCTTTTGCTTTTGTACTCCTTCACGATTACTTCGAGACGAGGCTGGCGGATATACCGCTTCAGCTCCGATATGAGGATCTCACGGACTTCGTTCGCCGTGAAGCCGATTACCGTGAGGTTATCAACGAAAGAGTAAGATATTTTACCGTCCGGGCGGACGATCGCATCGTAAGTATTGACCTTGGGCCCTTCCCAGAAGTTGATGGTCAGGATGTCCCCCGGCCCGATAATATATTCCGGAATGCCGCGCTTCTCCGTAAAGACGCTGTTCTCCTGCACCGTGCTCATGGCGCGAATCTCTTCAAGCATCTGTCTTCGCTCCGCTTCGGAGACCTGCGTGGCGAGTACGGTATCTTTATATTTGGCGACAGGAATGCCCCTGGCCTCGAATGTGCAGGAGGCGCACATAATCAAAGCCAGAAGGCCGCATAATATAAGAGCTTTTTTTCCAGTCATGCCCCGATTTCCCATGCAGAGCGATTTTCCGCTCTTTAACCAGATAAGTATCTTTTAATCAAGGTTTTTTCTTGCTGACCCGGGAATCCGATCAGTATCCGTGATCGGTATCCGCAAACTTCAGTTTGCGCCTGTTTACGGCTCCTCGCGCAGGCTGAAGCCTGCGACTACCGGTGCTTGACCTCCCGTCCGGGGCGGCGCAGGGCGCCGCGGAACACGAACGGGAGGTGCCCTGCTACCTCAATAATCCTCCGCAGGTAAAGGCTGCATCGGAACGGCAGCCTGCCCTGATAATGCTTCTGCTTCAAAACGGACCGGGGCGGTACGAGCGTCCTGAGAAGGAAGAGAAGCTTGTTCCTCATTCCCCGGTTCCGGTCAAGATATAACAGAAAACTGCTTCCCCGGATTCGTTTCCCCGCGAGTTGGAGCTTGAGGAACAGGCGCTCCCCCGCCCTCAGGCGGCTCGGTTTCAGCATTGCAATCGGCTTGTCCAGCGCGTGCAGGCCGGTGTGGCTTCTGACTATCTCCAGGGCGAGATAGGCGAAGCGCGATAATCCCGAACGCCGGCACTCATCGGCAAACCTGCCCCATGAAATCTCCCTTTGAAAAGCCTGTACGGCGTAATGAATGTCGCAGATGAGATTCAGCCGGTCAAAGGAGTGGCCGATCCTCAACGCATGTTCGCATAGATAAATGAGGAGGTGTTCCGGACTGAACATGCGCGATGGCACGCCGCCTATCAGAACGGGGCGGGACTCCCTCCATAGAGACTCGATGTCGATTTCGGAAGCAAACGCGGCGGGTGTGGACGTGTTCACCGGGTGCCAGTGGAGGTGAATCGGGGGGAATTCCGAACCGGCGCGGTATTCGACACTGGCGAGATAACCGGGGGGATTTCTCAGCGCCTCCCCCGGAGGGCTGTCGACGCTGCTGTACCCCATCGACGTGAGCGCCGCATCGGCTTTCATGAAATCCGGCCTCGGGACGAGGATGTCGATATCGGAAGCCGGCCTCAAGGCAAAATGGGGATAGACTGTTTCCGCCAATGCGATTCCCTTCAGCACGATCCAGGGGATACCTTCCGCGTCAAAACTGCGTCCGATCGTCCCGAGGCATTTTACAGCTTCGCTGTTTTTCCGGATTGTCTGGCGGAAAAGGGTCCTGAATTGTTCAAGAACCTCCGCGGGCAGGTCTGCTTCCCATCCCCTCTTTACTATCCTGTGATAAAAAAGAGGAGCCACCCCCTCCCGGTGACATTCATCCAGAATCGCCGGCCAATTGCGCCCTGTGGAAAATATTTCGCCGATTCCCCTGTTATCGGCATTTTCGAACAGGACCTTGATAATGAAGCCCGTTTCCGCCATAAAAAGCCTGAATACCTAACTGTAGATAATTCTTGATTTCTTTATTTCCTTGTAATACAAGCACAAAAATTACGTCCAGATGGTTGAAGCATGACCAATGCAAAAGGCGGAAAGATCCGTTTCTCGGATTTCCTGGGGAGTAATCTCATAAGGAAAAAGTCGGGGCCTGCTGAGGAAAAGGGGCGGGAACAGGAAGAGGCGACTGCGCCCGATCGCAAAAGCGGCGTGCTGGACAGGACCGATCTCAGAGAAAAAAACCCCCTGCCTGGAAAGTCGGATACTCGCAATCATGCGCTCGTCGGCGACAGTACGGGCGGCAGCGGGAATGCCGCAAAATCCCGGGATTTCTTCCGCTTCAAGGATCTCATGGAGTTCAGGGGAACGCCGGCGCCCGAGGAAGCTGCTCGCGAAGAAATAGCACAGAGCAGTGATGAAAATAAAGAACAAATGCTGAGCCTGTTTCCGGAGGCTTCGTCTTTTCTTTACCCCGGCGCAGGAGATGCGGTTCCGCCCGGCGGAGCGGGTGTCGATAAGGAGGACGGGGCAGGTCCGGAGCGGGATATCCTGAAGGAAGATGATGAGGAGGAAAAGCGACGTCAGGAGGGGGCGGGAATTTCTCTGCGGGAGGAAAAAACGCCGCAGGGGAAAACTGCCGTAACGGAAGAGGGGGCGTCCGAAGAAGCCGTGCAGATTTATTCCGCCGCCGCGCATTTTCTCCAGCAAGTGAAGGAAAGCGTCGTACGGAACAACGCATTCGCCGTCGAGCCTGCGGTCAACCTTATCGCCCGGATTACAGGCTCTCCTGAATTGATTGATAAAATGTACTCCCTGACCATCCCCGTGACTCAGGATGAGGACTATAATATCTCCCACCAGATCAATACGATGGTGTACGCCCTTAAAATGGGTAAAGGCTTCTCGTACAGCGGCAGAAAACTCGGGGAGCTTGCATTGGCCGCTCTGCTGCACGATGTGGGCATGTTCCAGATACCGGAGAAGGTGACCGGTAAATTCGGAAAACTTACGGATGAAGATCTGGCGCTCATAAAAAGACACCCGGAGTTTGGAAGAAAAATTTTGAATAATTACGAAGGAGGGCATCCCGTACTGGCCGAAGCTGCTTATCAGCACCATGAACGGGAAAGCGGGCAGGGCTACCCGAGGGGTTTGAGCGGCCTGCAGATCATGGAATTTTCGAAGATAATCAGCATAGTCGACAGTTATGAGGCTATGACGCACAACAGGCCCTACCGGAAGGCCCTGATGCAGGCCTTTTCGGCAAAAGAACTGATCAAATCGAAGCACTCCCTGTTTGCCCCGAATGTGATCAAGGTCTTTCTCAAAGAAATATCGCTCTACCCGCTCGGAAGTTATGTCCGCCTGAACAATCGCGCCATAGGACGCGTGGTCGCAACGGATCAGTCCAGACCATTGCGTCCGGAGGTGCTGATAATTTTCGATGCCGAAGGTCACCGGGTGTTTGAGAATATCGTGCTTAAGCTTGACGAAAATCCCATCTTCTACATCCAGGACAGCATATCGGAAGATGAGCTGCCCAATGTCCCCTCCCAGGAATTTTAATCAAAAAGGCTGTTTAAAAGCACCAATCTGCGGCGCCTGTCCTGAGACCTTCGACAAGATCAGAACAAGCTCCGTCGAAGGATTGCGCTCCGGGCCGCGATGCTCACGTACTATCTGTACGCTGCGCTCGCGGTCCTCGCGCGCCTTGCATCTCGGCACTTTTAAACAGCCTTTGGATTGGAATTACTCAATCCTCGGGCCGGAGTTTATCCTGAGCGCAGTCGAAGGAGGGGCCTTGTATCCGGGCAATTTTGGAAAGCCTTCAGCATTTGTCTTTTAAGAAGAACTGTGAACCGGGAACTGTGAACGGTGGACTTTATTGCTGCAGTTTAATAATGGTCCTGTAATATCCGCTGGAGGAGAGGAGCGATTCATGATCGCCGGCCGTGACGCATCCGCCCTCGTCGATCAGGAGGATGCGGTCGGAATTCCGGAAAGTGCTGAGCCTGTGTGCGGCTACGAAGACCGTTATCCCCAGCGTTGCATCTGGAAGCGAAGAAAGAATGGACTGCTCGGATATGCTGTCCATTGACGCTGCCGGCTCGTCGAGAAGGAGGATATCCGGGTTCCGCACCAGTGCCCGCGCGAGGCACAGTTTCTGCTTTTGACCTTCAGAAAGGTTTGCTCCCCCCTCTTCGATGACGGCCTGGTACCCTTGCGCATGGGAGATAATAAAATCATGGATCCCGGCCGATTTTGCGGCCGCAATAACCTGCTCTTCTGTCGCATCGGGATTGCCCAGCCGCAGATTTTCCATGAAAGTGCCCCGGAGGAGCTTCGGGACCTGCGAAACGTATCCTATCCGGGACCTTACGGAAGAGGGATTCAGGGAGGACGCCGGCTCGCCGTCAAAATAGATTTCGCCCCCGTCCGGCCGGTAAAAGCGGAGGAGGAGGCTGATCAGCGTGGTTTTGCCCGCACCGCTCGGGCCGACGACGGCTATGCGTTCTCCGCGCCGGACCCGGAAGGAGGCGTTCCGGAGAACGGGATCGGCGCCGTTATAAGAGAACGACACGCCTCGAAATTCGATTTCTCCCCGAAGAGACTTCACCTCGCGGCCGGTATCGTCCTCAGGCACGGCATCCAGGAAAGCGGAGATCCTGTCGAGGCACGCTCTTGCGCCCTGAATCTCGAAATTCGCCGAAGCCAGGACCTGGGCCGGGCCGAAAACGTATCCCAGGTAGGCCTGATAAGCAAGCAGCGAGCCGAGAGTCCAGCGGTCCGTTACGATCCAGTATGCGCCTGCCCCCAGAACTGAGAGACGCGCCAGCCCCGGGATAATCTGCAGAGCGACGCCTGCCAGGGAGGAGATGCTTGTCTGTTCGAGGGCGACTTGAACGGAGCGCCTCAATTCCTCCAGTGCGTTTTTCAGCGTCCGCCTTTCGGAAGAAAAGGCCTTGATCAGCGGCATGGAAGCGAGAAATTCCTGAAACGTGCTGTTTACGCGCGCATGCTGTTCCATGCCTGCGTGACTCAGGGCGTACGTTCTATGGGAGAAAAGGCGGGCGATAATGAAAATGAGCGGCAGAAGGGCAAGAACGATAAGGGACAATCTCCACTCGAGGTAAAAGAGAAAGGCGATTCCCCCCGCGAATCTTATTCCATTCTCCAGGAGATAAACGACGGATCCGGAAAAAAACCAGTTCAACCCCTGTACGTCCGCGGACAGGCGGGACATGAGATAGCCCGTCTGGCTGGAATCGAAGAAAGCCTTTGGAAGTTTAAGCGCATGCCCGATCAGATTTTCCTGGACATCCAGCACGACGTCCTGTTCGAACCGCGCCAGATAAAAATTCCTGGCCAGACCCGCGAGTATCTCAAGCGCCGCTATTCCGGCGAGAATAAAAAGAAGCGCGGCCAGAAGCTCAAGATGCCTCGAAAGAATGACGTCATCCACCAGATATTTAAGCAGGATCGGTTTCGGAAACTCCAGAAGCGATGCGGCCAGGATAAGCCCCATCCCGGCCGCGCCCTTGCGGAGATGGCGCATGAAAAAAGGCTTCAGGCGGGCGATGGACTTTTTGAACGGGGGGTACTGTTTTTCGCCTGATATCCGGTCGACTTCCGCATGCCGGGAAAAACCGGACCGAAGATAGAATAAGAATTCCTTTATAATGCTCATCTGAATGAGATCGGAATCGAAATTGTAAGAGAGA
The DNA here is from genome assembly GCA_028712885.1 of Syntrophales bacterium. Classification (GTDB taxonomy): domain Bacteria; phylum Desulfobacterota; class Syntrophia; order Syntrophales; family UBA4778; genus JAQTPK01. The sequence goes on from JAQTPK010000020.1 coordinate 29,724, forward strand.
GAATTATTATTGCAGGCTGTTCAAAAATGCCCGGATGCATGCGGGGGTAGCAGCAGACTTCAGTCTGCGCGGTCGAGAGTGCTGAAAGAGATGATCTCATAAAAAGCCGTTAATGCTCTCTTTCGTCATTCCGTGCTTGACACGCATTTTAACGCATTAAGGATGCCCCTGCGTTATATCCTTCACCACCTTTTTTATCGTCATCCCTTCTATCAGCCTGATCTTGGAGATAAAACCGATCATCAGGCTCATATCGCATAAGTTATTGATTTTTCTCGGGATGCCCTCGGAAAAATGATAAATCTCGCTGACGGCGTCGGAAGTAAAAAGTTCTTTATTGCTGCCTGCCTTGCTCAGGCGGCTGGAAATGTATTCGGTGACCTCATCACGATTAAGGGGATCGAGATGGAACTTGATCGCGATCCTCTGATCCAGTTGTTTGATGTCGTGAATAATCGTCTGCAATTCCGGCTGGCCGATCAGGATCAGCGTAAGGAGAAAGCGGTCGCTGAGCTGGAAATTCAGGAGGAGCCGAATTTCTTCAAAGGTTTCTTTGGAAATCAGCTGTGCTTCGTCGACGATGAGAACTGTCGACTTGTCCATCTTCTCGTTTTCGAGAATTCTCGACTTGATCATGTTCCAGAGATCGACTTTAAGGCCGTTTTCGGGATTGAGGCCGAACTGGTAGCATATTTCTTTAATAAATTCCACCGGTTCAAGGCTGGGATTGGTAATCAGTCCGAGATCGCAGTCTATTTCGGACAGTTTCTGAATGAGGACTCGGCTCAGGGTCGTTTTGCCGCATCCGACTTCCCCGGTCAGCATGGCCGCTCCCTTTTTCCGCTGAACCGCATAGAGGAGCCTGACGAGCGCCTCTTCGTATTCCGCGGAATAATACATGAATTTCGGATCGGGAACGTTCTCGAAGGGGTATTCGTCCAATCCCCAGTATTCTAAATACATTTGATCATTCCCTCGACGGACAGAAATATCTCGGAAAAACAGAGCCTGTAGTGATAACTCGATTGTTTATGGCAGTCTTTGATATCCTGCCCGGAACCGCTGGGATTTCCTGAAAAGGACTTGAGAAGAAAAAGCTTGCCCGCCGCGTCAGGATATCTGTTCAGGATAGCGGCCTTTTGTGCCGCCTCCATGGTGATTATCATGTCTGCTTCCCGGACAAGATCGGGGGTGAGCGTACGTGAATGATGCCCGGTGAAAGGCATCCCGTGTTTTTCGAGGAGTTCCGCGGCGGTCTTATCCCCGGGGGCTCCATTCATTTCGAGCAGACCCGCCGAAGAAACAGAGATATCGTTCCTTCCGGATTTCCTCAACTGCTCCATAAGGATTCGCTCAGCCATGAAACTTCGGGTTATATTGGCTGCGCAGACGAAAAGTATCTTTTTCATGGCGAACGGCTTTTTTTACTTGAAGGCCGTTTATATTCAAATCGGCAGAAATATTCAAGACTTTATTAAACAGGGTTTGAGTAAGAAGTAAGAAGTAAGAAGTAAGGGGTAAGGGGTAAGGGGTAAGGGGTAAGGGGTAAAGGGTATTTAGTATTAGGTATCGGGTAATGGTTATAGGCAATCAGGCGGGAAAGGCGGGCAGGGCGGGAAGGCGAAAAGGTGAAGCGCGAAGAGCGGGAAGCGGAGCACTCTCCTTTTGTCATTTCGAGCGAATGCGAGAAATCTTTCCCTCGTTTTCAGTTCAGGACGTTGCAGAACCAGGAAATATTTTTGCCCGATTCCGTTTCTTTCGCGCTTTTCACGCTATTCCCGCGGGAATACCTGTCATTGAATAAGTTGATAATATTCTTTTTCTTATATATAGGTGGAGAAAATTAAAGCAGGAGGGCGCAGACGTCGATAAAACCGTTCAGGCATGCCTCACTGATGAATTCTAACTTATTTGCCGGAACGAAACAGTTTTATTAAGAGAGCGATCATATGGCAGTCAAAGAGACACCGACGACACAAATTACGGAACTTGCCGAACAGCTTGCGCTGCGAAGCGCTCTGCAGAATATAACCAACCGCATTCATGCCGCACAGAACCTCAGGCAGATTCTCGTCGACCTCAAAGAGGGCATTCTGAGCCTTTTCAAGGCCAATTCGATAACCATTTATGTCGCAGATGCGGTGAGAAACGAAATATATTCCATGTTCCTTGCCGGGACCAAACTCAATGAAATCCGGCTTCCGATCAACAGCAAGAGCATCGCCGGCTACGTCGCCAGCACCCGAAAATGCGTGAATGTCGCGGATGCTTACAATGCGGCGGAGCTCCGCTCCATCGACCCCCAGCTCAGGTTCGACGAACGCTGGGACAAGAAAACGGGTTTCCGGACCGCCCAGATCCTTGCCTTGCCGGTAGTATACGAGGACAACCTGATGGGAGTTGTCCAGATAATAAACCGCAAAGGCGGAGGGAAGTTTTCCAACGAGGAAAGGACGTTCCTTGAAGAGATTGCCGACGTGCTTGGAATCGCTTTCTACAACCAGCAAAAGGCGGCAAGACGGAGGAAGACCCGTTTCGACTACCTGGTCGCCAGGGGATTCATCACGGAAGCCGATCTGGAGGCTTCCTGGAATGAAGCCCGCAAGGCCGGGGACTCGATGGAAAATTTTCTGATGAAGAAGTTCAAGATCTCGAAGGAGGACGTCGGCAAGTCCCTCGAGGATTTCTTTCAATGCAAGTTCATCCCGTTCAGCGACAAAATTCCCGTTCCGGAAGACCTCTGCAGAGTGCTCCGGCAGGAATATCTGCGGAAGGAACTCTGGGTTCCGCTCGAAAAAACCGGGGATCGGATCAGCGTCCTCGTGGACGATCCGAACAACATCCTGAAAAGGGATATGATCGAGACGCTCCTGAAGACGAAGCGCATCGAGTACAACGTTTCTCTGAAAGAGGACATAGTAAAATTCATAAACTACTTCTATCGCATCGATGATGCGCAGGAGTCGATTGCGGAAATTCTCGGCCGGCTGGATTTGGGAGACGAGGCGGATGCGGATGAAGAGGAAATCGTATCCGAATCGGACAGCGTCATCATGCAGCTCGTGAATAAAATTATCAACGACGCCTATCTGAGCCGGGCCTCCGATATTCATATCGAGCCCAATACGAAGAAGAAAACGCTGGATGTGCGCTTCCGGGTGGACGGCGACTGCGTACGGTACCAGTCGGTTCCGTACAGCTACCGCGCCGCTACCGTGTCCCGGATAAAAATCATGTCGAACCTGGACATTACCGAGCGGCGACTTCCCCAGGACGGGAAGATCCGCTTCCGCAGGCCGGGCGCAGAAGAGATCGAGCTTCGCGTCGCGACTGTCCCCACTCAGGGGGGCGTTGAAGACGTCGTCATGAGAATCCTTGCCAAGGGAGAGACCATGACCCTTGAGCAGATGTCGATGTCGCCGTCAAATTACAGGAACTTCCTTAATACCCTGGAAAAGCCGTACGGCATCGTTCTTGTCGTCGGTCCGACCGGCTCGGGCAAGACGACGACCCTCCACGCGGCCCTGCATCACATCAATACGCCGGATACGAAGATCTGGACGGCGGAAGACCCGGTCGAAATAACTCAGGAAGGCCTGCGGCAGGTTCAGGTCAACCCAAAAATCGGCTTTGATTTCAGCCATGCAATGCGCGCTTTTCTGCGGGCCGACCCGGATGTCATCATGGTGGGGGAAATGCGTGATTACGAAACCGCGAAGATCGGGGTCGAGGCCTCACTGACCGGGCATCTCGTTTTCAGCACCCTGCATACGAACAGCGCCCCGGAGACGATCGTGCGCCTGCTGGATATGGGCATAGATCCGTTCAATTTCGCGGATTCGCTGCTCGGCGTCCTCGCCCAGCGCCTCGTTCGCACACTGTGCAGGCGATGCAAGGAGGAGTACAAACCGTCCCGGGAGGAATTCGACGATATTGTCATGAATTACGGCGAGAGCCTGTTCCCGGAGCTGAACGTGGATTTTGACAAGCTGAAGCTTTATCGGCCAAAAGGATGCCCCGACTGCAACCAGACCGGATTCAGGGGAAGAATGAGCGTTCACGAGCTGCTGATTGCGACAGATGTGATCAAGCGCATGGTTGCGCGAAAGGACCCTGTCGAGCAGCTGAGGGCCCAGGCCGTCAAGGAGGGAATGAGAACGCTGCTGCAGGACGGCATTTACAAGGTCGTGACCGGGGAGACGGACTTTAAGCAGGTAATTGCCGTCTGTATGCGGTAGAGCGGAGCGACTGTTCGAAAACGCCCATCTGCGGCGCCTGCCCTGAGCCCTGTCGAAGGGTTCACCATGACAACCGGACCGGAGCCTGTCCTGAGCTTGTCGAAGGAGGGGCCTCGTATCTGGGCATCCCGGATCAAGTCCGGGACAAGATTCTGGACAGCCGCCGGCTCGAAATCGGTTTCTTGTACTTAATTCCCCTTAGGCATTAAGATACTGATTGACACGTATGCATAAAAGAGGCATATATATGCATACGAAAATGAGGCGAAGACATGCGAACGACATTGAATATAGATGACAGATTGATAGATGAGGCGTCCAGAATGACGGGCATAAAAGAAAAAACAACTCTGGTAAAGCTCGGGCTGGAGGCGCTTATAGAAAGGGAGAGCGGAAAGAGGCTGGCAAGGCTGGGAGGGACGGAAAAGCAGCTAAAACCGATACGGAGGAGAAGGTCTCTATAATATGGTCCTGGTGGATACATCCGTATGGGTTTCCCATTTGAGGGAGACGAACGGGAAACTGATAAGTCTTCTCAATGACGGCGAGGTTGCATGCCATCCTTTCATCATCGGCGAACTTGCGTGCGGAAATCTCAGGAACAGATCGCTGCTGATTTCTCTTCTGGAAGCTCTGCCCTCGGCTAAGGAAGTTCAGAATAGAGAGGCGCTTGAATTTATTGAGAGCCGAACCTTGATGGGGAGAGGATTGGGATACATAGATATTAATTTGCTTGCCTCGGCCATTCTCACCGATTTGCCCTTGTGGACGCTCGACAATAATCTTGCTGAAGCTGCCGCCATCCTTAATTGCAGATTTTAAATCATATTCGCCTTCCTGACTCTCAGCTTCTCAGCCTCTCAACTTCTCAGCTTCTACTTTTTTAAGCGCGCCTTCCATGCGCCAATGAGGCCGAGGGCGTCGAGCGGCGTGGTGTTTTCGATGTCGGTTTCGCTCAGCTCGCGCAGGATGATGTCCTCCTCGGTGGCGAAGAGGGTATGTTGTCCGGCGCCGCGGGTCTTATCGTTTTTCTTTCGTCCGGCAAGACGGGGCATCCCCATGTCGTCGAATTCGCCCTTTTCCAGATTTGACAGGATCTCTTTCGCACGCGTGATAACCTCTTCCGGCACTCCGGCAAGTTTCGCCACCTGGATTCCGTAGCTCTTGTTAGTACCGCCCTCGACGATTTTGCGCAGGAATATAATCCGGTCTCCCCACTCCTTAACGGCCACATTGTAGTTGCGCACGCCCTCTTTGGTCAGGGCCATATCCATAAGCTGGTGATAGTGGGTGGCGAAAAGGGTCCTTGCCCGGAGGTGAGGGGAGTCGTGGATGTGTTCCGCCGCCGCCCAGGCGATGCTCAGGCCGTCGTACGTGCTCGTTCCCCTTCCGACCTCGTCGAGGAGTATAAGGCTGCGGCGAGTCCCCTGCCGCAGGATCTGCGCCACTTCGGTCATTTCCACCATGAAGGTGCTCTGTCCCCGCGCAAGATTGTCCGCCGCGCCCACTCTCGTGAAGACCCGGTCGACAATCCCGATCCGCGCCGATGCGGCGGGCACGAAGCTCCCCATCTGGGCCATGATCGCGATCAGCGCCACCTGCCTGATGTAGGTGGATTTCCCGGCCATGTTCGGCCCCGTGATGATGAGCAGGCGCGAGCGGTCCCCGTCAAGAAAGGTATCGTTGGGAACGAACCCCTCGGGGAGCGGCATTGTCTCGACTACCGGGTGGCGGCCGTCGACGATTTCGAGAATTTCTTCCTCATCGACCGCGGGGCAGCAGTAGCCGCGGCGTTCAGCGGCTTCCGCAAGCGCCGTCAGAACGTCGAGATCGGCGAGGAGCGAAGCTGAAATCTGTATTCTCCGGATCTCACCGGCAACCCGGTCGCGGACCTCCGCGAACAGAGAGTATTCTTTTTCTTTTCTCTTTTCATCGGCGTGGAGCACGGTTTCTTCGTACTGCTTCAACTCCTCGTTTATATACCGTTCTGCGTTGACCAGCGTCTGCTTGCGGATATAATCCCCGGGGACGAGGTGGGAGTTGGCCCGCGTCACCTCTATGTAATATCCGAACACGGTATTGAACCCTATTTTGAGGGACTGGATCCCCGTTTTCAGGCGCTCTCTCTGCTCCATGGAAGCTATCCATCGCTTCCCGTCGCGGCAGACTGAGACAAGACGGTCGAGCTCCGCGTCGAATCCCTCGCGGATCATCCCGCCGTCATGCAGGCCGGGCGGCGGATCGTCCGCGATCGCCGTCTCGATCAGGCGGACGGTTTCAGGAAGTTCATCGAGGCCCTCGGCAATGCGCTTGAGCAGGGGGGCGCTCATCCCGGAAATAGCCGCCTTTATGCCGGGTATGCGTGAAAGAGAAGACTTCAGGGCTACGAGGTCCCGGGCGTTGGCGACTCCCATGGAAACCCGGCTCCCGAGACGTTCGAGATCGTATACGCCGGAGAGGGCATCCCGGAGGTCTTTCCGGAGCAGGTGGTGAATTTTGATATCCGAAACGGAAGCGAGGCGCTCCCGGATCATACCGGGGTCAAGCAGGGGGTAATGAAGCCACCAGCGCAGTCTCCTGCCTCCCATGGACGTGACGGTTTCGTCGAGGACGTGGATCAGGGTTCCTTTCCTGCGCTGGTCCTGTATGGTCGCGAAGAGCTCGAGATTGCGCTTTGCGTTTCCGTCGATTGACATATACCGGCCGGCGTTGTGCCGCTCGATCCGGTTGATATGGCCGAGTCCGCTCTTCTGCGTTTCCATCACATAGCGGGTTACGGCCCCCGCCGCGGCCAGGACCGCCTGATTGTCGTCCAAGCCGGCCGACTTCAGGGCGTCCCCGCCGAATTTTCCGATCAGGACCGAACGCGCCTCCCCGGGAGCGAAATATTCGTGAGGCAGGAAATCGATCATGCAATCGTGTTTCCGGGCCAGGAGTTTCTTGAGAATGATATTGCCCTTCAGCCTTTCGCTTACAAGCAGCTGGCGGAATTCGATGCCGGCCAGTTCGCGCGCCAGGAATTCGCGATCGTCCGAATCCGCGACGCGGAAATCCCCCGTGGTAACGTCCATAAAGGCCGCGCCGAACCGCTCGTTCTCCACCGATATGCCGGCCAGAAAATTGTTTTCCTTGGAGGGGAGCTGGTCCCCATCCAGCACAAGTCCCGGGGTAACTATCCGGACGACCTCTCTCCTGACGATTCCCTTTGCCGTCCGGGGGTCCTCGACCTGGTCGCAGACGGCGACCTTGAAGCCGTTTTCGATCAGCCTGGCTATGTAGCCGGAAGCGGCGTGGTAGGGAACACCGCAGAGGGGAACGGCGTCCTTGTCCTTATTGCGGGAGGTGAGGGTGATTTCAAGGACGCGCGAGGCGGTTACCGCGTCTTCGAAAAACATTTCATAAAAATCGCCGATACGGAAAAAAAGAATGCAGTCCTTGTGCTTCTCTTTAATCTCCAGGTACTGCCGCATCGCGGGGGTCAGGTGTGTCATTCCCAGCGATCTCCCTTTTTCTCGAGATCGATGTACCCGGGGTCCCGTTTCGGGGGTTCTCTGCCGTCCGTGATGAGGGAATTGAGGACCCAGCTCACGATGCTGATCAGGAGGGACCCGAAAACGGCGGTCCAGAATCCTTCCACGTAAAATCCTGGGATGAGAAAGGCGGCGAGTTTGAGAAGAAAGGCGTTGATGAGGAAAGTGAATAAGCCGAGGCTAAGGATATTAACGGGCAAAGTCATTATGATGAGCACGGGTCGGAAAAACGCATTCAGGATGCCGAGCGCAGCCGCCGCGAAGATGGCGGAAAGAAAATTGCTGACACGGATTCCATCGAGCAGGTACGAGGCGATAAGAACCGACGCGGTCATTACCAGCCATTTCAACAAAACGGTTTTCATCTCATTTTTCTATCCCGCGGACCGTTTTTTTTCAAGAACAAAGGCGTCGGCAATAAAGCAGGTGAGAATCTGGAAAACTGTGCATGGGAAAAATCCCAAATCCCAAGCACCAAATCCCAAGTAAATTTCAATATCGATTCAAATTACTCAAACTCCCGACAGCATGGCTATACTATATCGTTTTTGTATTTTGAAATTCTGAATTTAGGACTTGTTTGGGATTTGGTGCCTGGGATTTGGGATTTATTAAATGCCCGACGCCGAATTATGTTGATATGTCTTAAAATATCAGTTAGATAACCTCTTTCCAGCTTCAGGAGGAAATCATGGGGAAAAGCCTGGCCCGGAAAATCATGGAGGCCCATCTTGCGGAAGGTTCCTGGAATCCGGGGAGCGAAATAGGGATACGTGTGGACCAGACCCTGACGCAGGATGCCACGGGGACCATGACATATCTGCAGTTCGAATCCATGAAATTACCCGGAGTGAAGACGGAGCTGTCGGTGAGCTACGTCGACCACAACACAATCCAGATCGGGTTCGAGAATTCCGACGATCACGCTTATCTGAGGAGTGTTGCGCGGAAATACGGAATCCATTTTTCCCGCGCCGGCAACGGCATCTGTCACCAGGTTCATCTGGAGAGGTTCGGAAAACCGGGGAAGGTCCTGCTGGGGTCCGACAGCCACACGGCAACCTGCGGTGCGCTCGGAATGGCGGCAATCGGCGCCGGCGGCCTGGATATAGCGCTTGCCATGGCGGGTAGGCCGTTTTATCTCGTCTGTCCGCGCGTGGTGCGGATCGATCTGGAAGGGGAACTTCCTCCCTGGGTCTCGGCCAAGGACGTTATCCTGAAAGTCCTGGAAAGATTCAAGACGCAAGGCAATGTAAACTGCGTTTTCGAATACGGCGGACCCGGCCTGAAGAGTCTATCCGTTCCCGAGCGGGCGACGATCACAAATATGGGAGCCGAATGCGGCGTTACCACCTCGATTTTCCCGAGCGATGAAGCCGCCAGGGACTTTCTCCGGGCGCAGGGGCGCGAAGCGGACTGGACGGAGCAGAAGCCCGATGCGGACGCGGAGTACGATGATTCATTTTCCATCCGTTTGAACGACCTGGCGCCGCTCGCGGCGAAGCCGCACAGTCCGGACAACGTCGCCGAAGTTCGGGAAATTTCCGGGATCCGCGTCAGCCAGGTATGTATCGGCAGCTGCACCAATTCATCCTATAAGGACCTGGCGACGGTTGCGGAAATCCTGCGGGGGAAGGTCGCTCATCCGGGCGTCAGCCTGGTGGTCGCCCCCGGATCGAAGCAGGTCCTGGAAAACCTCGCGAGGGACGGGTATCTTGCCGTACTGTTATCGTCCGGTGCGCGGCTGATGGAAAGCGCCTGCGGCTTCTGCATCGGCAACAGCCAGAGCCCCGGAACGGGAGCCGTTTCGCTGCGCACGTCGAACCGCAATTTTGCGGGGCGCTCAGGGACAAGAGACGCCCAAGTTTATCTTGTCAGCCCGGAGACGGCAGCGGCGGCGGCGATCACAGGTATAATCACCGACCCGCGAGACCTCGGCACGGATTACCCGGCTGTTCGCATGCCGGAGAAATTCCATATCGACGACGGGATGATTATCCCCCCGGAGGCGCAAAGGACCGAAGTTGAAGTCGAGCGGGGTCCCAACATCGCGCCGGCCCCGGCGAATACGGCGTTCCCCGCGGACATTCGGGGCGAGGTCGCCATCAAAGTCGGCGACAAGATCACAACCGATCATATCATTCCCGCGGGCGCCCGGATGAAGTACCGTTCAAACATTCCGAAGTATTGCGAATTCACTTTCGAGACGGTGGACGGTGAATTCTGTGCCCGTGCAAGCCGGATCAGGGCCGAAGGGCGGCACGGCCTGATCATTGCAGGACTGTCTTACGGACAGGGCTCGTCCCGGGAGCATGCAGCGATATGTCCGATGTACCTCGGGATAAAAGCCGTCCTGGCCAGGTCGTTTGAGAGGATCCACGCCGGTAATCTCGTCAATTTCGGGATCCTGCCTCTCGTATTCAGCAACCCCGGGGATTATGACCGGATCAGGCAGGGCGATATCATCGAAATTCCCGAAATCCGCAAGAAACTGGAGGTCGGCGGCGCAATCACGGCAAGGAACCTGACCGGCGGGAATTCTTTCGAAGCGGTGCACTTTCTCACGGACCGGCAGAAGAAAATCGTCCTGGCGGGCGGGGCGCTGAACTTTAAGTAATAAGAGGGTTCAAGGTTTCTGTTGGAGATTGTATGCGGAAGATAAAGGTTAAAACTCCCATTGTGGAGATGGACGGGGACGAAATGACCCGCATCATGTGGAAAATGGTCAAGGAGAAGCTCCTTTGCCCTTTTCTTGACATCGATGTCGATTATTACGATCTCCATATCGAAAACCGCGACAGAACAGACGATCAGGTAACGGTCGATGCGGGACGCGCTATTATGAAGTACGGCGTGGGAATAAAATGCGCGACGATCACTCCCAATCAGGACAGGGTCGTCGAGTACGGTCTCAAGCAGATGTGGAAGAGCCCTAACGGCACCATACGAGCCATGCTCGACGGCACGGTTTTCCGCAAGCCGATACTGGTATCGAATATAAAGCCCTTTGTCGCATGCTGGGAAAAGCCGATCACGATCGGCAGGCATGCTTACGGCGACGTTTACGATAACCGGGAGATCCGGGTGCCCGGGGCAGGCAGGGCCGAACTCGTCTTCACCCCGGAGGACGGGGGCGCTCCCCTGAAGATGACGATCAAGGATTTCAAAGGTCCCGGAATCGTACAGGGCCTTCACAATACCGACGATTCCATCAGGAGCTTCGCCCGGGCATGCTTCCGGCTGGCGCTCGACGAAAAGACAGATCTCTGGTTCAGCACGAAGGATACCATCTCGAAAACCTATGACGCCCATTTCCGGGACATGTTCGCGCGGGAGTACAATGAGAGCTGGAAGGAAAAATTCGAGGCGGCCGGGATTGAGTATTTCTTTACCCTGATCGATGACGCCGTTGCCCGGATAATGCGCTCACGGGGAGGCATCCTCTGGGCGCTGAAAAATTACGACGGTGACGTCATGTCCGATATGGTCGCTTCCGCCTGCGGCAGTCTCGCCATGATGACGTCCGTTCTTGTCTCCCCCCGGGGATGGTACGAATATGAAGCAGCCCACGGGACTGTACAGAAGCACTATTACAGGCACCTGAAGGGGGAGGAGACTTCCACCAACTCCATGGCGCTGATTTTTGCCTGGTCGGGAGGACTCCGAAAAAGGGGAGAGATCGACGGAACTCCCGAAGTGGCCGCGTTCGCGGGCAAGCTCGAGAAGGCGGCGATCGGAGTGGTGGAAAGCGGGATCATGACCGGCGATCTGCTGGCGATTGCCGAAGCAGATCCCCGCAACCGCAAGGTGAATACGGAAGCCTTCATCGACGCCATTGCCGACCGCCTCAAAGAATTAACAACAGGTAATGGGTAATGGGATCAAGTCGGTTTACTTATAACCCATAACCCATTTTCTTTAGCAATGATGACCAGCCCGACTATGGATAAAATAAATCTGAAGGATTTGACGCCGTCCGAGCTGGAGTCGTTCATTTCCGGCATGGGCAAGGAAAAGTACAGAGCCGCGCAGGTGCTGAAATGGCTCTATCAGAAGGGGGTTGCTTCGCCGGAGGAGATGACGAATCTCTCCAGGGAATTCCGGGGCAGGCTGGGTGAAGTCGCCCGCATAAGCAGGATCGCCATAGCCAAAGTACAGATTTCAGCCGACTCCACGAAAAAGATACTGTTCCGGCTCGAGGACGGATCTCATATCGAAAGCGTTATTATCCCGGGAAGGAGCCATGCCACCCTGTGCGTCTCGACCCAGGTGGGCTGCAGAATGTGCTGCAGGTTCTGCCTTACCGGCCGATGCGGATTCCAAAGGGATCTCAGACCTTCAGAAATCACGGATCAGATTACCGTGATCAGGAAGGAGATGCCGGAGGAGGTTATCGGCAATATTGTCATGATGGGAATGGGGGAGCCGCTCGATAATTACGACAACGTACTCAAGGCGATCCGCATAATTACTTCGGATCCGGGTCCGGCAATCTCAAAAAGGAGAATAACGGTCTCTACCTGCGGCATTCCCGATAAGATAAGGCAGCTGGGAATAGATGCCCGGGTGAATCTCGCAGTCTCTCTCAATGCGGCGGACAACGAGACCAGAAGCATGCTCATGCCGATCAACAGGCAATTTCCGATCGAGCAGGTAATCCTCGCCTGCCGGGATTACGAGATGCCGCTGCGCCGCCGGATTACATTTGAGTACATTCTTATAGAAGGGGTGAATGCGTCTGTTGGGGATGCGGGAAAACTTGCCCGCATTCTGCGCGGGCTCCGCTGCAAGGTCAACCTGATCGCCTTTAACGAACATCCCGGATCGGGGTCCGGGACAGGCCCCGGATCGGGTTTCAAACGTCCGCCTGCCGCCGCAATCGAGGCATTCCGCCGGGAGCTTGTACGGCATGGCTACACGGCTGTCCTGCGCGCCGGCAAAGGGGCGGACATACTCGCCGCGTGCGGGCAGCTGAGAGGATCTTTAATAGAGCAGGCCTAATCTTCATTATCCTTGGATGAAGCGCCTTTTTCAGCGGCCGATTCGTCCTCGCTTCGCTGATCCATGGATTTTTCTTTTCTGGCCTGAGCTCTGCGTGCCGCCTTTTCCTCCTGCTTCTGCTTTCTCGCCTTTTCCTTCTGGCGCTTCTCGAATGAATATCTCGTTTTAGCCATTATTTCTCCTTTGCGCCACTTCCATTTGTTATGGGTAATGGGTGATGTGTAATGGGTGCTGAATATAAGACATTAGACTTTGGACATTGGACATCAGGGAAAAACCCCTGCCTTGACGTCTGATGTCTAAGGTCTAACGTCTCTTATATTTTCTTCCAATAACCTATTACCAATAACCCATTACCTGTTATCCATAACCAATAACCTATAACCTCGGAAAAGAAAAGGAGGCATCCGGAGACTGAATCAGCCCGGAATACCTCCTCAAGGAACTCGGGGTTTACAACGGAACTACATTGTCGGCCGCGGGACCTTTCCTCCCCTGCTGAACATCGAAGCTGACGCGCTGACCTTCATGCAGGGTTTTGAAGCCGGTCATTTTTATGGCGCTGTGATGAACAAAAATGTCTCCGCCCTCGTCTTTGGCGATGAATCCGTAACCTTTGCGTTCATCGAACCATTTGACTGTGCCTTCAGGCATACTGCACCCTCCTTTCTGATTTTCATAAAAGTCGGATGCATCTTGAGGACAGAAAAAAACCACCTTTTCATAGGGTGGTTTTTTGACTTGCTCATCGAAAATGACAATCCAACTTCATAACCTGTGTTTAATACAGGAAAAATTCAGGTTATTCAAGATTTTTTTGATTGAAGTCGTTCCAGCCCTCTCGCCATTCCATGATTGATAGAGAATCCGGTTATAATTAAGTTGTTTATTGTCTTTTCCTGTGGAATGGAATATGTAAGCGCCGCATATTGCTGAAAAATAAATGGCCGGAGGAGAGCAGGATGCAGAGGAGCCTGATCGAGAATATGATGAAAACCGGGTTTTACCCGCATGGCCCGCAGAGCGTGGAATTCGTGCAGACGCATATCTCCATGGTCTTTATTGCGGGCGATCTCGTCTTCAAAGTGAAAAAACCGGTCGATTTCGGGTTCCTGGATTTCACCACCCTTGAGAAGAGAAGGCATTTCTGTGAAGAGGAGGTCCGGCTGAATCGCAGGCTTGCCCCGGATGTCTATCTGGGAGTAGCCGAAATACGGGAAGGCGAAAGGGGCGCCCTGAACCTGAAAGGGGAGGGGCAAATCGTCGAATACGCCGTGGTTATGAAACGCCTGCCGCAGGAACGAATGCTTAAGGAGCTCCTGAAGAGAGGAGCGGCGGATATCCGTCTCATGGAGGCCGTCGCCGCGAAACTGGCCGCATTTCACGTCCAGGCGGCAACAGGAGGAGAAATAGACGAGATCGGGGGAGGAATCGATACCATCCGGTTCAACCACGTGGAAAATTTCGAGCAGACGGAGAAATACGTGGGGCTGATCGGCGCAGGCCGGTACCGTTTTTTACGCGATTACGTAGATGATTTCCTCAAAAGGAATAAAAAATTGCTGTTCAGGAGAGTGGCCGATCATCACATCAGGGACTGCCATGGAGACCTCCATCTCGAGCACATATGCATTCTGGACGAGATCGTCATATTCGACTGCATTGAATTCAATGAACGCTTCCGGTATTCCGATACGGCCTCCGAAGTCGCTTTCCTGGCGATGGATCTCGATTTCAACGGATACAGCGATTATGCGCAGTCCTTCGTGGAGGCTTACGTCCGGCACTCCTCCGATCGGGAGCTCGTAAAACTGCTGAACTTCTACGAATGCTACCGCGCCTATGTTCGGGCCAAAGTCACCAGCTTCCGGCTGGATGATGCGGCGCTGGAAGAAGACAAGCGGTCCGAAGCTGCATCCGTTGCGGGGCGTTACTACGATCTTGCTTACACCTATGCCGCGCGCCTGGAGGAACCGGCGCTTATCCTGGTCTGCGGGCTGATGGGAACGGGGAAATCGGTGCTCGCCCGGGGGCTTGCCGGCCGGCTTGGCGCGGAGGTGATCCGCATGGATGTCCTGAGGAAGAAGCTTCTCGGCATATCGCCCGCTGAGCGGCGGCTCGAGCCCTTTGCCCGGGGGATCTATTCGGAAGAGATTACCGAGAAGACTTACGGACAGGCGCTCCGACAAGCCGAGGAGCTGTTGCAGAAAGGGAGGTCCGTCATCATCGATGCCTCGTTCAAGAGAAGGGACGCGCGGCGGAAGGCGCTGGAGACGGCGGAAAGGCTGAAGAAGGCCTTTTTTGTCGTGGAGTGTGTCCTGCCTGAGGACATCCTGCGGCAGAGGCTTGAGCAGCGGGCAGCCGACATCGCGGAGCCGTCCGATGGAAGATGGGAGATATTCCAGGCCCAGAAGAAAGATTTCGATCCAGTAACCGAAATGGTGCCGGGAATCCATATCAAAGCCGATACCTCCGTTCCTCCGGAAGATACGGCCCTGGAGGTAATCCGCCGCATCAGATTGGGTGAATAATAATTCCAAAATGGAACCCAAGTAGTTCCAAATTCGAAATACAAAACCCGAAACGTGGAAAGTCCAGTC
>JAQTPK010000068.1:0-5341 GCA_028712885.1 Syntrophales bacterium
CACAGGTGCTTTGGCAAGCCGAATTTTCGGCAACTATATCCGTTATCAAAGAACGTGAAAGTTACTCGCAATTTTAAGGAGCAAGGGAACTTTCATTAATAGAAAATCGATTTGGGCAACAGGCCCTCAAGACCTGACCCCCATCGAGGCCTGCTTACTTGTTCTCGACGGATTTATCGGAATCGCGCGTCTTCTTCTCATCCTTTTCCTGCTGGAACTGAAGCTTCTCCATATACGGATCCATCTTCTTCTGTTCCATGAAAGTCTTCACGGCCTTGGCATAATAATCGCGCGCGTCCTGAACGCTCCGTTTTCCGGTGACGATATCGTTCGCGAGATTCAGGGCCAGAATGTTGGCTGCCTCGTTATCGCATCGGGCGGCCATTGTGCCTTTGGTCCTCTCCACGATTACGCTGCCGTCGAACTCTGCGAGTTCGTCGTATTTGTCAACCGGCACCTTGTACATTATGACCTGCTCCAGAACATCCATATGCTCAACCGGAAAGCTGTGGGGTATTTCCTCCCTGTACACGATAATCTCTTTCCATGGAGCCTCTTCCCGCCAGACAAGCATATTCGGGGTTACGCCTTCCGGCTGTCCGTACTTGCTTATCATCTGCTCTGCCGCCCCTTTTGCGGCTTCGGGCCAGTCTTTTATCGCCTGTTCCGCCGTCATCTGCTGAGCCTGAGCCGCGCCTGCAATTACAAAAAATGCAATTGCCGCAAGAAACACCATTCTGCGCAGGACTTTGTTGCTCATATTCTCCTCCTTGGGATCGGATTCTGACGGTTATTTTAGGCGGTGAAGCAGGCTGTTTATATTTGGAATTGACTGAAAAGAACTTACTTAAAATCTGATTTAGGGGTCA
Organism: Syntrophales bacterium; assembly: GCA_028712885.1. Classification (GTDB taxonomy): domain Bacteria; phylum Desulfobacterota; class Syntrophia; order Syntrophales; family UBA4778; genus JAQTPK01. The sequence goes on from JAQTPK010000068.1 coordinate 870, forward strand.
GGAAAAGACTGTAAATGAGCCAATCCCGAACGGGCAAGGAAAATTGAGGCGTAGATGGCGTATTGCTTCGGTTCAGGACTGTTCTTTCCGCAGCCATTTGACCGCGGAGTTTCTGTCCGTGAATACGCGTATATTGTATCCCCGGTTGCGGCAGACGGTCTCGTAAAAAAGAATGTCCTCCTTTTTGATGTTCTCCTCGCCGGCGACCACGGCCACCATGGCGGATTTATCCGTCCCGACGGAATCGTAGAATCTCGGTATCTCATATATTCCCACTGTATCCAACCCATTCCCCACATCCATCATCTCGAGCAGGCAGCCCTTGAGTCCGTATATTTAACGCCGGCTTAAGAAACGAAAAGGTTCTTCGTCGAGAAGTCCGGGTCGCTGGTCAGGTTGACCCCGAGGCGCCGCAGACCCGCCTCGTCGCCCGGCGTCGGGATGTGCGTCATGTGAACTTCGCAGCCCCTGAGCTCCTTCAGCCTCTCCATCGCAAGCTGCGCCGCCGGGTTGGTCACAGCGCTGATGCTGAGCGCGATCAGCGCCTCCTCCAGATCCAGGCTCACGCTCTTCTCATTGAGGATCTCCGTTTTCAGGTTGTGCACGGAACTCGTGATATGCTCCGGCAGCAGCTTGATCCTGTCCGGTATCTCCGCGAGCTTTTTGACGGCGTGAATCACCACGCTGGAAGCCGCGTGCATCAGGGGCGAGTTGCTGCCGGTCACGATGGTGCCGTCATTCAACTCGATGGCGGCTCCGCAATAAATTCCCTCGTTCCCCTTCTTCGCTTTCTTCGCCTCCGCGGCGGCCTGGCGGGCCGGCCCGACGACTTTTCGGTACTCGGGGATGAGCTTGCAGTCCTTGATGAAAAGCTTTACCCGCTGCACCGTCTCCCTGTCCGTCAGCCCCATGGCGTACTCGCACTGGTAGCGGAAAAAACGGCGAATGATCTCCTCCATTGCGGCTTCCCGCGTGACCCGGTCGTCGGTGATGGCAAAACCCGCCCGGTTGACGCCCATGTCCGTCGGTGATTTGTACGACGATTTTCCGGTGATTTTCTCCAGGATCCGCTTCAGCACCGGGAATACATCCACGTCGCGGTTGTAATTGACGGCGACTTTATTATACGCCTCCAGATGAAAGGGATCGATCAGGTTGAAGTCCCGGATATCTGCCGTCGCCGCCTCATAGGCTATATTGACGGGATGGCTGAGCGGCAGATTCCAGATCGGAAAAGTCTCAAATTTGGCGTATCCGGATCTGATTTTCCGCATGTGATCGTGGTAGAGCTGGGACAGGCAGGTTGCCATCTTTCCGCTGCCCGGACCTGGCCCCGTAACTATAACCAGCGGCTTCCTGGTTTTGATGTATTCGTTGGCCCCGTATCCTTCCCTGCTGACGATAGTATCAACATCAGTCGGGTACCCCTTTGTAAAGCGGTGCGTGTAGACCTTTATCTTCCGCCGCTCAAGCTTGTTCTTGAACACGACGGCTGCGGGCTGGTTTTCAAAGCGGGTGATGTTGACGCAGAGGACGTTTATTCCCCAGTCCCTCAGTTCGTCGATCAGTTTCAATGCATCCGAATCGTAAGTGATGCCGAAATCGGCCCTGACCTTCTTCCTTTCAATATCGCCTGCGTATATACAAAGAATAATATCCGCCTGATCTTTCAGCTGGGAAAGGAGCCTCATTTTAACGTTGGGATCGTACCCCGGCAGCACCCGCGAGGCATGGAAATCGTAAAGAAGTTTTCCGCCGAACTCGAGATAGAGCTTGTTGTCGTACTTCTTCACCCGCTGCAGAATTTCGGCGGTCTGCTCTTTCAGATACCTTTCATTATCAAAGCCATTTTTTTTAATCATTTCATATCCTTATTCGCAATACACTCTTGCCGCCAAAATTCAACCTGCTTTTTCGTCGCTTCTGATAGCACATAAGCCTGGCAAAAGGAACAGAAAAGGCTTTTTCTCCGGCAGACCTCACATTCAAATAAGGGACACTTCCCATATTTCATTTCTGCGGAATTCATCAGCTTTTACAATACGGCGATCTTTTCTCTCACTCTCCCGGCATTCATTCTATTTGATGTGATGGCGAAATAGGTGCTCCGCAGCCGGAGAACGACGAACCCGATCAGAAGGGCGGCGACCCCCGCGACCAGTCCCGCGAAGAGAATGCTCGCGACCGGATTCAGATCCCAGTTGAGATGCGATACGGCGGCCGCGTAGCCCCCAAGGCCGCAGAGGCCCGCCATGCCGAACGATATCTGCCCCGCCCGAAGGAGCATATCCCAGCTGATCGCGAGCGTCATGTAGATCAGGATAATGTCAGCCACCTGCAGGATATAACTCCCCGCGAACCTGGGAAGCATTCCCAGGACAAGGAGGCCGGCCGCAAAAAAGATGTAATATCGCCAGCCGTTCATTTAATCTGCCTTCGATATGAATTAATCATTATGACTGCGACCATGATGGCGAAGGATACGATATCGGCCCATCCGGCATATTCGTCAAACGACAGGATCAGGTTTTCGGAAAGGCCCAGGATCAGGCTGCACCAGACGATTCCCGTAAGATTTCCGAATCCCGCCATCGCGATCAGGCAGAAGGACCGGAACGTGAAACCCGCGCCCACTCCGGGGAAAACGGAATGCCGCGCCATGAACACAATGTCCCGAAGGATATCGACCCGATTGCCATGGAAGCGGATATGTAATCGAGGCTCGCCTTCACGGGCGCCGACGTCCAGACCAGGTTCACCGTCTGGACCAGGACCATGGAAATGCCGAAGGTGAGCAGGAGCTGGTTCAGTTCCGCATCCTTCAGGACGTATTTGATCGCCGAACGGAAGGCGATCGCCCCCATTACGAAGAAGACCAGGATTGCGGGAATAAGCGCGACAAAGGGGTCCATCCCGGAATAGATGCTCAGGAAATAAGCCATGTATGCGCCCAGCATCATGAAGTCGCCATGGGCAAGATTGATTATGCCCATTATCCCCAGGACCAGGGCCATGGGGAGCGCTACCGAGGCATAGAGAGAAGACCGCTGGATCCCCTCGATCAGGACGTGCGGCTTCCACCAGCCGAGCGCAAGAAAGAGCACGATCAGGACTCCCGCCTGCATGTACCTGCCGGATAGGGTCTCAGAAAGCTTCATGTCTCGTCATTTTCTTTACTGCCGAAATAAGGCTGTCTGCAAACGCCGTCCGCGCCGGAAGGATCTTTCCGGCGCGGACGGGACCGGTTTCTACTTCAGTTTAAAGGGATAAATCAGCTTCGCCGTGGCATATTCGAAGGGCCAGATGACCTGCTGCTTGCCCTTCTGGTACTGCAGGATCTTCTGCCGCTGCAGCCCCTGATGCTTTATTACCCGGCTCGGGGTGAAGGTGATCGTCTCTCCGAGAGGTGAAAGATAATTGGTCTTTTCGAGCCCTGCGATCAGCCTGTTCGTTTCCAGGGAACCCGTCCTCTTGATGCCTTCGGCAACGATATAGATATTCGCATAGCAGAGGGGAGCAAAATAGGTGGCCGGCTCTTCCCTGTATTCCTTCACGTAGCCGTCGAAGAACTTCCTGCTGACCCTGTTTACGCTCTTTATGGAGGGCGCCCAGGCGCCGTAGAGAACGACTCCGTCGGAAAGTCGAGACTTTCCGTTGATATTAATATATCCCGGCGCAAAAATAGGGACACTTCCCATATTTCTCATAATCCTGTACTATTCGGTACAAATTCAGTATTTATTCCGGATTTTTTCGTTCGCCCGGCACTGCTATATTCTTACGCTTCGCAAAACTGCCCGTTCTCATGTGTATCTGTTCGGTTTTTCAAGAAGAAAGAGGATTTGTTGGCGTGACTGAGAAATAGGGGGAGTGTCCCTAATTTTAAGTTGCTGAAATCAGTGGATAGAAATATGCAGTATTGAGCACGCCTCGGGCAATATCATCGACTTTCCCGTTGTGCGCGATCTCCCCTCGCTTCTCTGGATTATCAACCTCGGATGCATCGACCTGAATCCCTGGTATGCCCGTTGCGACGACCTCCAGCGCCCGGATTACCTCCATTTCGATCTGGACCCCGTCGAGCCGGCCGGTTTCGACAGGATTCTGGAAGCGGCCATGATCCTGCACCGGTCACTCGACGACCTCCGCATGCCCAACCTGGCCAAAACGTCCGGCTCCAAAGGCATGCACGTCTATGTGCCCATCGTGCGCGGTCCTATCCAGAAGGAGGTCTGGACTTTCGCCAAGGCGATGGCCAAAAGCCTTGAGCAGCTCTATCCCGATATCATCACGGCCGAGTACCGCGTCGGGAAGCGACCCGCCGGCCGCGTGCTGGTGGACTATAACCAGAACGCCTGGGGGCGTACGCTCGCCTCGGTCTATTCCGTGCGGCCGAAGCCGCGGGCGACGGTATCGGCGCCGGTGACCTGGGCCGAGGTCAAAAAAGGGTTCCGCCTTGAAGACTTCCGCCT
>JAQTPK010000068.1:5441-10281 GCA_028712885.1 Syntrophales bacterium
TCATGGACGCGGAGCCCGTCCGGGAGCTTCCCGCAGAGCCCGGCTGGCAGTACGAGCCCAAGTGGGACGGCTTCCGCTGCCTGGCCTTCCGCGATCACGATGAGATCGAGCTCCAGGCGAAATCAACCAGATCACTCACCCGCTATTTCCCGGATATTGCCGACCTGCTGAAATCTGTCAAGGCGCCGACTTTCGTTCTGGACTCCGAGCTGGTTATCCCGGTAAACGGCGAATTCTCTTTCGAGGACCTTCAGCTCCGTCTCCATCCGGCGGCAAGCCGCGTCAGGAAACTCGCTGACGAGCATCCGGCGGTGATGATCGTTTTCGATATCCTTGTCGACGATAAGGGCAGATCCCTCGTCAGGACGCCGCTGGAGGACCGCCGGAAAACCCTGGAGCATTTTGTCCGGCGCTTCGCCAAAGGCAAGGAAAGGATTCAACTGTCGCCCGCCACGGCGGACAGGGCGGCGGCGCTCGGCTGGCTCGGGGAATCCGGAACGAACCTGGACGGCATCGTGGCCAAGCGGCTGAACGCCGGCTATCGATCGGGCGACCGGACGGGAATGGTGAAATTCAAGAATATCCGGAGCGCGGATTGCGTGGTGGGAGGATTCAGGTACCTGGAGGGATCGAATCTGGTCGGCTCCCTGCTCCTGGGCCTGTACGGAGACGACGGCCTCCTGCATCACGTGGGATATACGTCATCCATCAAGGATGCCGATAGGAAAAGCCTGACCGGAAAACTCGAGGCCTTGCGGCAGCCGCCCGGCTTTACCGGCCGCTCGCCGGGGGGCCCCAGCAGATGGGCATCGCACAGAACGGGCGACTGGGTTCCGCTCAAGCCGGAGCTGGTCGTGGAGGTCCAGTACGATCACTTCACCGGCGGCCGTTTCCGCCACGGGACGAAGTTCATGAGGTGGCGGCACGATAAATCCCCAAGGCAGTGCCGGTTTGACCAGTTGAAGCAAGCTGGATGAGACAAACTTTCAACCGCATTTCCGCTATGACGAATGTCAAAATTAAAGGGCCTGTTGCTCAAATAAACTCATTTATACTTTCAATGTCCGGCGGTCGGGTCGGATTCCTCCCGGCCCCACCCGCGCACCGAAAATTTCCGGAAAACCGCTGGACTGTTTGGGCAACAGGCCCTAAAGACCTGACCCCATCTGCTTTTTCAGTCTTTCCAGCAGATCCTTCATGAAGGCCTCTTTTTTTTTCAGGTGACGCCTGTATTCCCGATCATCCGTGTTTGCGATCTCGCGGCGGATGTCGGGATGGTATCTTTCGAGAATCTCCAGAAGGGTCTGCTGCTCTTCCGCTGTCAATTCAAAGCCGGGCATGGCCCTCCCCCCTTTCTATGCTTTCAGCTGTTCCTTGGAAACCCCTACCGGATAGACGGGAAATATCTCGAATTTAAGGACATCGATCCAGGCTGCCCGGGCGGCAATCAGTCCCTTGGCATCCGTATCGACGGCGTAAACGGTCCTGCATCCCTGGAGATCGTAGAATTCGAAAATCACCTTGACGTCTTCCGGCCAGTCCCAGTTGGCCTTTCGCGTTCTGACTTCCTTCTCGTCCTTCGGTTCCCAGGTGCAAATCATCATGAAATACATTCCGCCACCTCCTTTCCGGTTTTCGTGTTCCGTCATTCGGCCGCGAAAAAGAAGATCGGAAGAAATGCAGGGAAGAAAAGCAGAGGAAATAAGGAAGCGGGGATCGGGACGTGAACGGCTCGATTCAGAGCCGAATTCCGGGAACTCCAGTTGACGCTTTTCTTAAGGATAGGGCTGAATGATGAAGAATGCAATCGGGATGTAAAGATAGAAGTTGAGAAGCTGAGAGGGTGAAAAAGATGTCATACTGAGCTTGTCGAAGTATGACATCGCCGGAGTGGTACCGAAGTTGTCGAGTATCATGATAAGTCACCCCCCTAAAGGGGTTCAGTATCATCTCATTTCACCCCCCAGTATCAAGTAATTCACCCCCCTGCATCCGGGTAGAGACAAACCAAAGGCCGATATATCCTGCCGTCGATTTTTCACGTACAGACAAGGAGGATGGTATCGGTGTCCAGGAGGCAGGTTACAATGAACGAGATTGTCGAGATGATTTTTCAGTGGCATCAGGGCGCCGGTTTCAAACAGATCAGGCGCTCCCTGGGATTTGACCGCAACACCGTGCGCAAGTATATCCGGCTCGCTCAAATGACCGGCGTGGCACGGGGAGCCCCCTTTCCCCCCGAGGAGGAGCTTGCACTGAGACTCCAGACGGTTGGGGATGCTTATTTTTCGAGGACAACGCCGGCGCGGGCCCTGATCGCGCCTCATAGAGACTGGATCGCGGAGGTGATCCCATGAACCTCGACCACCAACTCAAGGAACAGCTGCGAACGCTGCGCCTGAGCGGCTTTCTCGAGAGCCTCGATCTGAGACTTCAGCAGGCCCAAAAGGACTCCCTGGGATATCTGGAGTTCCTCCAACTTCTCCTGCAGGACGAGGTGGAACGCCGGGAGGCCAAAAAGCTCAATCTGCGCATTTCCCGGGCCTGTTTCGAAGAAGAAAAGACTCTTGAAGGGTTCGATTTCTCCTTCAACCCCAGGATCAGCGCCAAGGTGGTCCGGGACTTGTGCCGGTGCACTTTTATCGAAAAGCACGAGCACGTGCTTCTGTGCGGCCCCTCCGGCATTGGAAAAACTCACATCTCCCAGGTCATCGGTCACCATGCCTGCCGCCTCGGCTATGATGTCCTGTTTACAAAGGCTGTGAAGCTCTTGCGCTTCCTGCTGGCAGGACGGGCCGATCAGTCCTGGGAGAAGCGAATGAAAAAATACCTCGCTCCTGATTTGCTCATCATCGACGATTTCGGTCTGTCCGCTCTGAACCCGCTTCAGGCGGAAGACTTCTACGAGATAATCTCGGAGCGCTATCTCCGGTCTTCCATCATCATTACAAGCAACAGGCCGCCCCAGGACTGGCTGCCCCTTTTTCCCGATCCTGTCATGGCCAATTCCGCCCTCGACAGACTGGCCCATAACGCTCATCACTTGGTCATCACCGAAGGAGACTCGTATAGACGGATTCTCAAACCAAAAACTTCACCCTCTACTCCCAGGGGGGTGAATTAATGTGATACTTGACAATGTGAAAAGATGTATGTTGGATGTACTTCATCTATGCGATTTTTTAATTGTTTGTCAAGGTTCTAAAAAAGGTGGTGCTGGGCGCTTTCAATCCGATCAAAATAGGGGCTACTGCAGCAGACAAGCTGCGTCTCCGTGGCGAATCTAAACGTATTTTGGCCTTTCCCCTTTTTTCAACGGAGAAAATTCTCTTTCTCCTAAAGTAGTATCTGAAGGGAGATTGCCGCTGTAAAATGAGTTTCGGTCAGGATGGCTGAATTCACGTCCGTTTGGTAAATAAAATGTTAACAATGTCCCTACTCAATCCTATTACTCTGCCGTTCGTTATCGAGTATCTTCTTTATTGAGCGCCTATATAAGACCATTGTCTGGGCCCCAATAACTACATGCCAACATTCGCGTAAAGACATACTGACCAGAGAATAAAGCAACGCTTCTATTATGTTATGAAAAAAAGCAACTCTTGGGTGCGCATAGAGAAATTCAAAAACATTCAATCCTCCAAATCCCCATAATATAATTGTAATTAGCAATATCAAAATGGCAGATTGAAATTTGTATACATACTCTTTTAAGCCTCCTGGGTGATGATCAGCCAATAAATTGATTTCTTCAGATTGCATTAAGGATACGGCATTTCCTCCCCACGCAAATGTGAGTCCAATAAATATTCCGGCAAGTGGAAAAAGAATGGATTTTGCTGCATCATTCAACTTTACGGGCACAATAAGCATCAATAGTAATCCTGTGAATAAGTGTAAAAAAAGCCACTTATCAAAATATTTTAGCACTCCGGCTTTGCCATGTTCTTTCACATTCCCTTCAGGACTAAAGGATTCGTGATGTTCAGTGCTGGTTCCTCTGAAGAACCATGTCCAGAATTCAATCATTTTCTTGATCACTTCTAATTGAATTATATGTATCTCGAATGGCTTTCAAAAATTCCTCAGGTGATTCTGTTGGATCTTCCTCATCATAGTCCAGTATAACCGTGCTTCGTTTCAGTTTTCTTGTTCTTAATCGACTCTGTTCCGTATCTTTCATTTTTGCTGAAGCTTCATTGCCTGAAGCAGCACATGATCTTGCAAGATCCTCGATCACAGCCCTGTTGAGATTGCTGCCACTAATAATTGCCTTGCCTTTATTACCCTCAGACTCCTGTATTAATCTCTGGAACGGTTTTTCAAAATCTTCCTCGGAATCAAATAGATTGGGCAACGAAAATTCCGCTGAAAAGCTCTGAACTACGGCAGCCTCTTTCAAATGAGTTATGAAATCTTTTGGATCTTTCAAAGCAGCAATATTAGCAGTAGCATGTTGATTTATAAATAAATCCTGCAGGTTCAGAATTCTTTCAAGCTGCTGAGCAATGGACTTTGTATATTGAGACAATTTGGGCTTGTATGCAATTGCTATGATTTGGAAAGGAAAATCTATATAAACCTGAGTATAAGGTGATTCGGGATGTTCATTGATTATGAAATCTTTTGTTTTTGGATCGTATATTTCTAATTTAGACTTCGTCGTTCTCCCTATCGCAAAAGAAGCGCCGTTGTCATCCAACTCTTTTACATTGCCTATATGCCACCAGAATCCTTTCTGGAGTTCAGCAGATGGGCGCTTAAGTATGCAGGTCTTAAGAATTTTAATTCTATCGACTTTATTATTGAATAAGGTCCGATCAACAAAAATTCGCAATCT